>NZ_PVTP01000004.1 GCF_003003285.1 Yoonia maritima
CTTTCTCATCTTCCACTCCTCGGTGGCTACGATGAGCAACAAACACTCTCTTAGCAAATTGCACTATTTGAACCCATAAGCGCTGACGTCAGACAACGATGTCTATTCAGTGGTGATTTGTCCTAAACTGCAGCCGGTGCGCTTCGGAACGCCTGTACCATTTTTCTCCCTCAAATTTATCGATGAGCTACCACGCCGTCGCTCCGCGTTTTTGTAACGCGACCGGTAATGCTTTTTTAAACGCGTCCATTTGCTCAGGCGTGCCGCAGCTTACGCGGATGCAGCGGTCTTGGGGGGCGACGAAAGGCATGCGGGCGAATATGCCGTCTTCGAGCAGCGCTGCCAAAACACGCCGTGCAAAAGCTCCGTCTTGCCCGCAGTCAATTGCGACAAAGTTGGTGGCTGAAGGTATGGTCGTCAGCCCATTGTCAGCTGCGATCTGTTTGATGGTTTCACGCGCGGTGATGATCTCGGACTGCACATGCGCGAGCCAGTCGCTGTTCTTTAGCGCGGCAAGCGCACCTGCTTGCGATATTCTGCACATGCCAAAGTGATTGCGGACTTTGTTGAACGCATCGATCACCTCAGCCGCGCCAATCGCGTAACCGACACGGGCTCCGGCCATCCCATACGCCTTTGAAAATGTCCGCATGCGGATCAAGTTCGGGTTGTCGACCTGCATTTCAGGCGCGGTCCCTTCGGGGGCCATTTCGATATAGGCCTCGTCCAGCACCAATAGCGACCCATCCGGGATATCGGCAATCATCTGGTTGATGACATCCGCCGAATGCCAAGTCCCCATCGGATTGTCGGGGTTGGCGATGTAGATCAGCTTGGCTTCAACCTCGCGGGCCTTTACGATCAGGGATGCCGGGTCTTCATGGTCATCAACATAGGGCACCTTGTGCAGTTCCCCGCCAAAGCCCGCGACGTGGTAGTTGAATGTTGGGTAGGCCCCGTCTGAGGTCACTACAGCGTCTCCTTGCCCCACATAAAGCCGAACAAGGACACCCAAGAGCGTATCGATCCCTTCGCCGACCATGATGTTTTCCGGCGCGATGCCGTGGTGTGCGGCCAATGCGTTGCGCAATTCAAAGCTTTCGGGGTCGCCGTACATCCAGACCTCTGACGCCGCCTTTTGCATGGCGGAAATCGCGCGGGGCGAGGGGCCGAATGTGTTCTCATTTGCACCGAGACGGGCGATGAACGGTTTGCCGCTGGCGCGCTCTGCGGCCTCTGGGCCGACGAAAGGAACCGAAGCGGGCAGCGATTGGGCGAGGGGGGTAAGCACGGGTTTTGTCATGGCGGCTAGATAAGCCCGGCCTTGAAACCAATGCAATCGTGATTATGTGAGAATCATTCGCAACAGGAGGGTTTCGAATGAAGTTATCACGCCGCGGGTTCCTCGCAAGCACTGGCGCAGCCGTCGCAGTACGCGCCGTTCCACAGGCTGCCACCAAGGCTGGCGGACGCCGTGTGCTGACGCTGGTCTATGACAAAGCGCTGGGCATGATGCGGGCGGTTGAGCGGGTGGTGCCGTAGGACGTATGTTAGCTCAGTGGGGTGAGACCACTTTGAGCCCATCTCGTCACTAGTTGCTAGAGCAACAACTGGCGCATCTAGGACGCATTATCGTCAGTTTGACGCATGCGACAAGGCGTTCAATTTGAACGCAGCACCATAGGTAAGTCGTAACCATGGATATTAAAAAATGAAAAACACATCCGCTTGTTTGGCATTACTATCGGCATTCATTCTAACAAGTACTGCTTCGAACGGAGAGGACTTGGAAACAATTAGCCGTCCCGATATTGCGGCAGCCAATTGTCCGGTTGAATGGGCAGCTCTTACCGCGTTAGAGACTGACCTTTGGGAGGACACCAACCCGATAGGCATCGATCCATCTTTAGATCAGGGCACAACCAACGCAATTAATAAGTACTTTCTTTGGATCATGGCACGCGAAGCACATGTCGCATCGCTGATTGGAATTTCGGACCCGAATGTACACGTGTCATCGTATTTCGATGGGGCCAAAGCTAAGTACAATTTATCAACATGCCTAACCATGACACAGGCTGAGAGAGACCTTGTCGTTGCGGCATATCACGCGCATAGTCCGTCAAGGCCTGAAGATAGAATTCGCGCTAGATTTTTTGATGCGTTCGATGAGTATGAATGCATGGGGTTTGCACGTGCCAGTGCCCAAGTTTTCCAATTGAACCCGCAAAGCGCCTCTTTCCAATCGGATTACGAAAAAATCATGTCAACCACTCTGCAGGAATGTAGCTGATACCGAAGGTCGAGATTTTCATTTGCCCCTGTGCGCGCAGGCGAAAAAATAGTTCTGGGCCTTCGCATGAGCGTAGCGAGTGCAGAAAAGTATCGCGCAACTGACATTTCAACTTAGTTATTTTGTTAGCTAAGAGAGTTAAGGGGCTGCCCGCTACAGGCAGCCCAATACTATTACCCAATCTCTTTCAAGCGCGCGATGGCGGCTTTGATCTGCGCTTCCTCGCCTTCACGTAGCGCGAGGTTTTCTTTGGCCTCAGCGACAACCTCATCAGGGGCGGAGGCCACGAATTTGGGGTTGTTCAGGCGTCCGCGTAGACCGCCCAGTTCCTTAGCCAGCTTTTGTAGTGTCTTTTCAAGCCGCGCGATTTCCTCTGGGACGTCTATGAGGTCGGCAAGCGGCAGGCCGAATGTGCCGCCGTCCATTGGGATCGTGACGCAGCCTTTGGGGAAGGCGTCGACCGCAGTCAGGCTTTCGATCCGGGCAAGGCGTTGGATCAGCACATGGTTGTTATCCCACGCGGATTGGCCTTTGTCGTCCAGTCCCATGACAACCAGCGGCACTTTTGCACCAGCGGGAACGTGGCTTTGCGCGCGGGCGGAACGTGTGTTGTCGATCAGGTCGATCACCCAGTTCATTTCGCGATCCGCGTCTGCGTCGATCAATTCGGCCGCTGTGTAGGCCGGCCAATCAGCGTGGACCAACATTTTGGCGCGGTTGTCTGCAAGGCCCCAAAGCTCTTCGGTGATGAAAGGCATGATGGGATGCAGCAGGATCAGGCATTGGTCCAATACCCAGCGCAGGGTTTGCTGTGTTTCTAGCTTAACCGCTTCGTCGTCACCCTTAAGGAGTGGTTTTGAGAATTCGAGATACCAATCGCAGACCTTGCCCCAAGTGAACGCATAAAGTGCGTTGGCAGCGTCGTTGAACCGGTAAGCCGTTAGGGCTGCGTCAACTTCCTCACGCACCTTTGCGGTTTCGCCGATGATCCATTTGTTCAGCGTGGTATTTGGTTTCGGTAAGGTGGCGTCACCGGGGTAGGGAACTTGGTAATCCGGGTGCACGGCCAACCCAAACGCGTTCCACAGTTTTGTGCCAAAGTTCCGGTATCCTTTGATCCGATCCTCTGAGATTTTCAGAACACCACCAAGTGCCGCCATTTGCGCGTTTGAGAAACGCAGCGCGTCGGCGCCATATTCGTCGATCATGTCCAATGGGTCGATGACGTTGCCGCGCGTTTTGGACATTTTCTCGCCCTTTGCGTCGCGTACCAACTGGTGCAGATAGACCGTGTGGAACGGGTCATCCTTAAGCACGGCTTGGGACATCATCATCATCCGGGCAACCCAGAAGAACAGGATGTCTTGTCCGGTGATCAACACGTCGCCGGGGAAGTATTTTGCCAGCTCAGGCGTGTCTTCGGGCCAGCCGAGCGTGCCGAATGGCCAAAGGCCAGACGAGAACCACGTATCAAGCACGTCAGGGTCGCGCCAGACTGGGAATTCCAGCTTGGTCGGGTCCTGTGTGACGTTGTAGGCGGCAAGGCCAGCAGAGAAACGTTCGATTGCTTCCGCTTTATCCGCGACTTCGACGACTTTCGCATGGCTAATTGGGCTAGGGGTATCCGCATTGTCAAAGACGAAGGCAGATTTGACGCTTTCGAAGTCGGGCGCACAATGCATGACATTGCCACGGTGAACGATGCCCTCAAGAAGCAGACCAAGAATTTCGACTTCGTCCAGATCACCAGACGGGTTGTGTTCATCTTCAACACCAAGGTCGAGCCCGTACCACACGGGGATCTGATGGCCCCACCAAAGCTGGCGCGAGATGCACCATGGTTCGATGTTTTCGAGCCAGTGGTAGAATACTTTTTCACCTGATTCAGGCATGATTTTGGTACGGCCAGTTTTCACCGCTTCCAGCGCAGGGCCAACGATCTTGGACGTATCGACAAACCATTGGTCGGTCAGCGCAGGTTCGATCACGACTTTTGAGCGGTCGCCAAAGGGCTGCATGATCTTTTTGTTTTCGACGTAAGGTACAGTTTCGGTCACTTCGACCTTGTTGCCATCTTCGTCTTTTTCAGTGCGGGTCACGTCATGCATGACCGCGTTGCCTTCGGCAGTGATGTCTTCGACGACCTTTTTGCGCGCCTCGAACCGATCCAACCCGCGGTATTCCTCGGGGACAAGGTTCATCGCGGCGATCATCGCCTCATCAAAGGTTTCTTCACCGTTGGCGATACGCTGTGCGACTTCTGCTTCCTCAAGATAGGGCGCGCCATCGGCGCGCATCGCACCTTTGGTATCCATCAGTGAATACATAGGGATGCCGCCGCGCTTGGCGACTTCGTAGTCGTTAAAGTCATGTGCGCCAGTGATTTTCACGGCACCCGAGCCGAAGTTCATGTCAGGGTACGGATCAGTGATAATCGGAATCAGGCGGCGCTGTTCTTTGGGGCCGACAGGAATTTCACACAGCTTGCCGACGATTGGCGCATAGCGTTCATCGTCTTTGTGCACCGCAACTGCACCATCACCCAACATGGTTTCGGGGCGGGTCGTGGCGATAGAAATGTAATCGCGGGTTTCACGCAGGGTGACATTGCCGTCTTCGTCTTTCTCGACGTATTCGTAGGTTTCACCACCTGCCAGCGGGTATTTGAAATGCCACATGTGGCCATCGACTTCGATGTTTTCGACCTCAAGGTCCGAAATCGCGGTTTCAAAATGCGGGTCCCAGTTGACCAGCCGCTTGCCGCGATAGATCAGCCCGTCGTTGTACATCTGCACAAAGACCTTAAGCACAGCATCGTGGAAGTTGCCGTCTTTTTCAGTCGCGGGGGCGCTTTCTGCACCAGACATAGTGAATGCAGAGCGTGACCAATCCATGCTGTCGCCCAAACGACGCGCCTGTTGTTCGATCATCCCGCCTTTGGCGGCTTTCCATTCCCAGACTTTCTCAAGGAACTTTTCGCGACCCATTTCAGTACGCTTAGGCTGCTGCGTTTCGGCAAGCTCTTTTTCGACCATCAGCTGTGTTGCGATACCTGCATGGTCCAATCCTGGCTGCCAAAGGGTGTCGTAACCCTGCATCCGTTTCCAGCGCGTCAGGATGTCCATCAGCGTGTGGTTAAACGCGTGACCGACGTGCAGGTGACCTGTGACGTTGGGCGGCGGCAGCTGAATGCAGAATGTTTCATCGCGGCTAGCATTTGCGCCTGCTTTGAATGCGCCCGCGTTTTCCCACATCTCATAGATGCGTGCTTCGGCGGTTTTTGCGTCGAATGTCTTGTCCATGGCCATTGTCACGTCCCCAATCTGGTTTGGGATTCGAATACCGAATGGGCTGGCCAAGGGAAAGGGGCTTATCGTCGCTTGCGAAAGCCATATGCGATCTACCTTCGCGCGTTACTCTGGCAGCTTTGCGATTCGGGGTGGGACATCCCGATAGGTGTACAGCTTTTGAATGGCTGTGTTTTGCTGTGTCCAAGTCTGAAGATCAGCTATGCGTTCGGGATGTTTGTCTAAATACGCTTCGACCTTGGTCATAAGCGCATCGTCCAGTTGTCCATCTACAAATGCATGCAGCATGGCGTCTGTGATCGGGCGTTCGTCTAGCAATGTCATGGAGTTGAATTCTTTTCCATCGTCATGGTTGCCTTCAGTGCAGATCTTGCGCGCGCCAGTCGCGACATAAGCGTGCCTATTGGAATATTGAGCGTTTCTGCAGCTTCTTTGTAGCTAAGCCCAGAAACTACAACTGTTAATAGCGCCTCGCGCTGTTCCGGCGAAAGGCTTTCGATTGCGCGGGCCGTTTCGATCAACGTAAGTTGGTCTGCCAGCGTATCTGTTGCTGCAATATTAAGCGTAATGTCGTTTATCGGGGCGGTGATGTTTTGATGTGCTGGCGACCTTAGCTGCGTGCGGTAGGTGTTTAGCACCACTTTCATAGCCCAAGATTTGAATGTCCCTGTGGGGCGCCAGAGGTCGCGTTTACGCCACGCGCGCTCTACACCGTCTTGCAGCAAGTCGTCTGCCGCATCAGGATCGCGCGTCAATGCATATGCATATCGCCATAAGTCGGGGAGGCATATTTCAATCCGACGGTGAAAATCACCCATGTTGAACTGCCACCCCCATGCCATGGAATTGTGATTAACGCTAGCGGTCAGGCTCTGGCGCGTAAATGGGATTGGCTCTAAGGGCGCGCAAGGTGCCAATTCCCGCCTATGCCGTCGCCTGTGGTATCCCCTGGCACTTTGTCGTTTACCCACCGATACAGCGGCCGCCCAGCGTGGAGCCACTGCATTTGTCCATCATCACGCGTGATGATTGTGAACGCGCCGGTTTCACTTGAATCCGCGTCTGCCGTGAGTGGTGGCCAGCTATTGCTACAACTACCGTTGCATTCGGATGATGTGGCGGTGTCTGGTGTGAATGTGTAAAGGCTCATGCCGTTTGCGTCTGTTAGAAGTCCACCAGAAACGGTTGCAGGCGGCGTTTCTGGCCCAGCGGCGTAAGCCCCTGATGCGATAAGTCCTTCGATCATCATAAGCGTTAGAATAGTGGTTTTCATAAAATGGCTCCGTTTTAAAAATATTCGCCGCCAATTTTGCTGAACGGCTATGACAATAACGCCCGACCGAGGCATTTTAATCCCGGTAAAACGAATTTTTCTCACGATGCCGTCACTAGACAACACAGACGCTAGGATTAGGGTGGCATGAAGAGGGCAACGAAGGAACAGCACATGGAAAAGTTCGGCAAAAGCCAATCTGTCAAACGTGTCGAGGATATGCGACTTGTCACAGGGCATGGGCGTTACGTTGATGACATTGCTCCGAAAGACGCATTGCACGCATACTTTTTGCGTTCACCAGTTGCCCATGGTGAAATTGTTGCGTTGGATTTGGACGACGCGCGCGAAATGCCGGGTGTGCATTTAATTGTTACCGTTGATGATTTGATCGCCGCTGGCGTTAAGATCGGGCTTGGTACGACCGTGGTGAAAAACCGTGATGGATCGCGGGGGGCAAAGCCCGAGCGCCCTATTCTTGCGCGCGGCCGTGTTCGTCATGTCGGCGAGGCGATTGCGATGATTGTCGCTGATACGTTGATCGCGGCCAAGGATGCAGCCGAAGTGATCGGGCTCGAGATCGACGATCTGCCTGTGCATATTGATTTGGCTGTTGGTGGCGACGCAATTCATCCAGAGGCCCCAGAAAACCGCGCCTTCGATTTTGGCCTTGGCGATGAGGATGCCGTGAAAGCCGCAATTGATAGCGCGGCACATGTTGTGATGGCCGAAGTCTTTGACAACCGGATTATCGTGAACTCAATGGAACCACGCGGTTGTTTTGCCGAAGTCACGGACGGTCGTTTGCATCTTGCGTTTGGTGGGCAGGGCGTTTGGGGCCTTAAGGATGATCTGGCGAAACACTTTGGCTTGGATAAATCCAAAATCCGCGTAACCAACCCCGACGTTGGCGGTGGTTTCGGAATGAAGGGTATGCGTTACCCTGAATATTTCGTGGTAGCCCATGCTGCACGCGTTTTGGGCCGCCCTGTGCGTTGGATGTCTGACCGGACAGAGGCGATGTTATCGGACAACGCGGGGCGTGATCTGACCACGACCGCAAGGTTGGCGTTTGACGAAAACCACAAAATCGTCGCCTATCATTTGGATACAGTCGCCAATATGGGCGCGTATAACTCGGCCTTTGCGCAACCCATCCAGACAGAGCTGTTCGCGAAGGTCATGATGGGTACTTACGATGTGCAGACAGCCTATATGCGCTGCGTGGGGGTGTTTACGAATACAACACCCGTCGATGCATACCGTGGCGCTGGCCGTCCAGAGGCGATATTTGTTCTAGAACGGATGATGGACGAAGCATCCCGTCAGTTGGGTGTCGATCCATGGGCGCTGCGTGAAAAGAATTTCATCGCCCCGGATCAGTTCCCTTATACTTCGGTGACGGGTGTGACCTATGACGTTGGTGAATTCGCCAAAGTGCTGAACCGCGCTGCACAAGAGGCAGATCGCGATGGCTTTGCCGCCCGCAAAGCCGCGACAGAGGCCAACGGCAAACTGCGTGGCCAAGGTCTGTGCTATTACATCGAGAGCATTTTGGGTGACACCGAAGAAACCACGAAGGTTGAATTCGTTGATGGCGGTGCGTTGATCTATGTCGGTACCCAGTCGAACGGGCAGGGCCACGAAACGGTCTATGCGCAATTCCTCGCAGACCAAACGGGTATCCCTGCGGATCAGATTACTGTGGTGCAAGGTGATAGCGACCAGATCGCCAAGGGCGGCGGAACCGGTGGATCGCGGTCGGTCACCGTGCAAAACACCGCGACACTGGCAACCGTTGATGTGATGATCAACGCATTCAGTGTCTTCCTTGCCGATAATCAGGGCGTTGATGCCAGCGCGGTTAGCTTTGACGACGAACGTTTCCGGATTGCCGGATCAAACCTAACGCCCACCATGCTAGAGGTCGTTGATCTGGCCCGTGATGCAGGGCGTGACGACCTACTGGCGCATACGGCGACGATTGATCTGGAAAACCGCAGCTTTCCGAATGGTGCGCATGTGGCAGAGGTCGAGATCGACCCGGCAACGGGCGTTGTCACGGTGGATCGATATACGGTGGTTGACGACTTTGGTAACCTCATGAACCCAATGTTGGCCGAGGGGCAGGTTCACGGTGGTGTCGCCCAAGGGATTGGGCAGGCGTTGACCGAACAGGTGGTCTTTGACGAAGATGGTCAACTGCTGACTGCGACCTTTATGGATTACGGGATGCCGCGTGCGGACAATATGCCCATGATCGCATTTTCGACCGAACCAACCCCATCGCTGAACAACCCCATGGGGATGAAGGGCTGTGGGGAGGCAGGCACTGTCGGCGCGCTTGCCGCGATCTCGAATGCGGTTATTGACGCATTATGGGGCTTGGGCGTGCGGCATGTCGAAATGCCATTCACGCCACACCGAATTTGGCAAACGATAGAGGCGGCTAAGAATAACAGTGAAGCTGCGTGATTGGCTCTTTGGTTTATTTGGGCGCCGCGCGCGCACCGAAGAAGGCGGGGTACGCGGTCGTGGACCAGCGACCCATGTGGTTATTCTTGATGGCACGATGTCATCGCTTAAACCCGGGCGTGAAACAAACGCCGGACTGACGTTCAAGCTCTTGAACGAGGTGAGCCGCACCAGCAACCTGACTGTCCATTACGAAGCTGGCATTCAATGGCGCGACTGGTCTGGTACTTGGGATGTGATGACCGGAAAGGGTATCAACAGGCAGATTGAACGTGCGTATGGTGTTGTCGGATCGCGCTATCGGCCGGGCGATAAGATTATCTTGGTTGGCTATTCGCGCGGTGCCTATGCCGTACGATCGCTTGCCGGGGTGATTGACACGATTGGTCTTGTTCAGGCTGACCACGCAACGGTACGTGCAGTGCGGCAGGCCTATCGGCATTATCGAAATGGTGGTGTGAACCCGGCAGCAAAGCGATTTAGTGAGATCTATTGCCACGATGACGTCAAGATCGAAGCCGTTGCTGTCTGGGATACCGTCAAGGCATTGGGGTTACGCTTGCCGGTCTTGTGGCGCTGGGCGCCTGCGCAGCACGATTTTCACAACCACGCGCTCGGCCCGCATGTACTGAATGGCTTTCACGCGCTGGCGATTGATGAGCGGCGTCGCGCATATGAACCCGTGATGTGGCATTGCCGGCCAGACTGGACAGGCCATATGGAGCAGGTTTGGTTCCGGGGAAATCACGCGGATATCGGTGGGCAGGTCTGGGAGCACCCACAAGCACGGCCACTTGCCAATATCCCGCTTGTTTGGATGCTAGAGCGGTTGGCCGACTGCGAAGTCCCTTTGCCGACCGGCTGGTACGACAGGTTCCCTCAAGACGTTAATGCACCGTCTATTGGCAGTTGGCGCGGCTGGGCTAAAATTTTCCTTGCGCGCAAGGCGAGGGTGGTCGGCAACGATCCGTCAGAACGCATGCATGAGACGATCGCAGCCGACATCCTAGAGCCGTCAATCGCGGTGGATTTGCATAATCAGGCAAGTGGTTGAGCCGGTCGCATACAGCTTACCATCATCAGCGCCGCGAATTTCACCATGGGACACGCCAGTTGTACGGCCCCCATGATCAAGGAAACCAGTCGCGATAATTTCGGTCCCGATTGGGATCGCGCGGGTCAGGTTAATTTTGTACTCAAGGGTCGTGTAGATCGCCCCTTTGGGTACTGTGGTCATGACCGCGCAGGCCATGCAGCTATCCAGCAGCGTTCCATACCAGCCGCCATGAATGCCGCCCATTGGGTTGGTGTGTTCAAACTGCGGTTTGCCACGAAAAGAGACTTTGCCAAGCTCAACCGTGTCAAGCCAGTAGTTCATGATTTTGCTTATAGGAGCGCTCAACGCGGGCTCTTGAAGCGTTGTTTGCAGATATTCTAATCCTGACATTGACAGCATTCTGTCACGATCAGGCAGGGTATATGGCGTGGTGGTCATAGGGCCTCGGGCGTTGTTTCGCCCGAAGCTGTACCCTTAGGCTACGTTTTGCAACCGGCCTTTTGGTGTGACACCCAGCGCATGACATACATCGCGCGTCAGTTCAGGGCGGTTCAATGTATAGAAATGCAGGTGGTCAACGCCGCCTTGCAGCAGATCGTCACATAGTTCGGTCGCCAACGCAGTCGCGAGCAGATCAGTCGTGCCGTCGCGGGTCGCATGTTGAAATGCATCAGTTACGACTTGTGGAATTGTCGTGCCGCACATTCTCGCAAACCGCTGTGTCCCGGCCCAGTTTTCGATTGGCAGGATGCCCGGAAGGATCGGAGCGTCGATCCCCGCCTTCACACATGCATCGCGGAACCGAAAAAATGTGTCGGCCTCAAAAAAGAACTGTGTAATCGCAGAAGTCGCGCCAGCGTCGATTTTACGCTTCAGGAAAGCGATGTCTGCGGCTTGGTCTGCGGCCTCTGGATGCTTTTCAGGATATGCGCCCACGCGGATGTTGAATTTTCCGGTGTCCGCCAATGCGCCGATCAGTTCGACAGAGCTGGCAAAGCCTTCGGCATGTGGTTTGAAGCCATCCGACCCTTTTGGGGCATCGCCACGAAGGGCCACAATTTCACGCACGCCTTCTTGGGCATAGCCATCAGCGATTTCCAATGTCTCGGCTTTTGTCGCATCGACACATGTCAAATGCGCGGCAACGTTCAAGCCGCTGGTGCGGTGAATGGCGCCCACTGCTTCGTGGGTAAGTTTGCGGGTGGTGCCACCGGCACCGTAAGTCACAGACACAAACGTCGGGTCCAATGGGGCCAGCACATTGACACAGTCCCAAAGGCGGAACGAACCCTCAAGCGATTTGGGCGGGAAGAATTCGAATGATACAGACGGCGTTGACATGGACGGACCTCTCTCTTGCCATGCTGTTATCTCAGCTTTAATGAGTTGAAGCAAATTCATAACTTTCACCACGATCATGAGGGTGGCTCATATGCATATCGAATTCCGGCATCTTCGGACCATCAAGGCAATCCATGACACGGGTGGTCTGGCACGTGCAGCTGATCAGCTGAACATCACACAAAGTGCGCTAAGCCATCAGATCAAAGGGATCGAAGATCAGGCCGGTGTTGAACTGTTCGTGCGCCGATCTAAACCGCTGAAACTCTCGGCCGCTGGAATGCGTATGCTTGCTGCGGCTGAATCGATTTTGCCACAGGTTGCCGCACTTGAGGCGGAATTCTCGGGTCTGATTAAAGGTAGCTCTGGTCGTTTGCATATCGCAATTGAATGCCACGCCTGTTTCGAATGGTTGTTCCCCGTGTTGGAACAATTCCGCAAGGCATGGCCCGAGGTCGATGTCGATATTCGTCCGGGCCTTGCGTTTGATGCCTTGCCTGCGCTGAGCAAAGAAGAGGTGGATTTGGTTGTGTCCTCTGATCCAGAGGAACTGCCTGACACCGATTTTACGCCGCTTTTTGACTATGAACCCGTCTTTGTAGCGTCGTCTTCACATCCGCTCGCGCAGAAAGATGTGATCGAGGCCGAGGATTTCCGCGGTGAAACGCTGATTACCTATCCCGTTGACCGTGCGCGCCTTGATATCTTTTCTCAGCTTTTGACACCGGCCAAGGTTGAACCGGGCGCAGTGCGGCAGGTTGAGCTGACTGCTGTGATCTTATTGTTGGTCGCCTCAAACCGTGGCGTTGCCGTGCTGCCAGATTGGGTTGTGAGCCAAGTACGCTATAACTCTGACTACGTGACGCGGCCGTTAACCAAAGACGGTATTACCCGTCGTCTTTATGCCGCAACCCGGTCCGAGGATACGTCGCGCCCGTTCATGGCGCATCTGATCCGACTGGCCAAACAAGAGGCTGTGAAACTACAACGAAATTGACGGGGTATTGGTGATCCGCGTAGCGTCATCTGACAGGGTTTCCCGAAAAGCCGGTTTACCCCTTGTTACGCACGCGCGTTGGGCCTATACGCCGCGCTTGATCCCGAACCCGGAGAAGATGTGATGGCTGGCAGCGCAAACCTGAACGTGATGATGAAAACCGCCCGTAAAGCAGGGCGTGCATTGCTGAAAGACTTTGGCGAAGTCGAGCAATTGCAAGTAAGCGCGAAAGGTCCCGGCGACTTTGTTAGCCGTGCGGACCGTACCGCCGAAGAAACAATCCGTGAAGAATTGCTGCACGCGCGCCCATCCTATGGGTTCTTGGGCGAAGAAGGCAAAGAGATCGAAGGCGCTGATCCAACCCGTCGTTGGATTGTTGATCCGCTGGATGGTACAACCAACTTTTTGCACGGTCTGCCACATTGGGCTGTTTCAATCGCACTGGAACATAAGGGCCAGATCGTTGCGGGTGTTGTATATGACCCGGCAAAGGACGAAATGTTCTATGCGGAAAAAGGTGGCGGTGCTTGGTTGAACGAAGGCCGTTTGCGCGTTTCCGGACGTCACCGCATGATCGAAAGCATCTTTGCGACTGGTCTGCCATTCGCTGGTCGCTCTGATCTGCCAGAAACACTACAAGACCTTGCGCGTATCTTGCCTGCTTGTGCCGGTGTCCGCCGTTTCGGCGCTGCTGCGCTTGATCTGGCTTATGTTGCTGCAGGTCGTTACGACGGCTTCTGGGAACGGAACCTGAAGATTTGGGATATGGCAGCTGGCCTGATCATCGTTCGCGAAGCTGGCGGCATGGTTGAACCTATCCGTCCCGACGGTGATATCTTGGCCGATGGCGCTGTTATCTGTTCGAATGAACCGATCTTTGAAAACTTTTCAAAGGTTGTTCGCAAGGCTAACGCCTAACAGTCGGAATATTGCTACGACCGTATTGGGTTTCCGGATGATCCGGGTGCCCATGTGTACGCTGCCAAAACCCTGTGCCGCCTAGCGTCAACCACATTGGCAACATCAACGCAAAGCCCGCAACAAATCCGCCAGCGTGCGCCCAATGGGCCACGCCGCCCGTTCCCGCCATTGCGTTGAACCCGTTGAATAGCTGCGCCGCAAACCAAAACCCGAGTGTGATCCACGCGGGTATTGGAAAAATGCGGAAGAATACGATGAAGAATACAAACACATCGACCCGCGCCTTGGGGAATAGCAACAGATAGCCCCCCATAACGCCTGCAATCGCCCCTGATGCGCCGACCATCGGGATCATCGAGGATGGCTCTGACGCGAACTGCGCTAAGCCAGCGGCGATCCCGCATAGCAGATAAAAGATCAAGAACGGCACATGGCCCAGTTTGTCTTCTAGATTATCGCCATAAATCCATAAAAACAGCATGTTCCCGGCGAGGTGCATGAACCCACTGTGCAAGAACATTGAGCTGAGGGCGGTTACATAACCTTCGCCTGCAGAAATTCGCGCTGGGACCAATCCGTAGTGAAAGAATATCTCGGCAATCGCGCGTTCTGATTGGGCCGCATAGCTGCCCAAGAAAATCAGTACGTTCAATATGATCAGCGCAATCGTGACATAAGGCACGCGTTCAGATGGATTGTGGTCGCGGAATGGGAATATCATGCCGCGACCGTGATTTATGTGCGCGCCGTGGTCAAGCGGTTGCTTGATCCGCGACTTGGGCCAGCAGTGCGGCGTTACCACCTGCCGCTGTCGTATCAATGCAAACGTGCCGTTCATGCATTGCGTGGGCTACGTCAGGCATGCCCGTGATCAACGCAACGATTGGGCCTTGGCGTTTGCTAAGGGCTGTTTCGATCGCGCGGCCTGTTTCAGCGTCGCCCCACCACAACACGCCGGCCAAATGCGTAAGTGTCGTCAGGTGGTCGGGAGCTAACGTACCTTCGCTGCTGATGCCAATACCACCAAGCGCCTCAATTGCGCGAACCTGCGTTTCTGATGCCTCTGGGCCCGGACCCATGCAAAGAATCGGACCACGTGGGCGGACGCTATGACGGTTGGATTCGCCTGTTGGCCCAGGCAGATCAGTTGGTGTTTGTGCCGTAACTGACTTTGTTGCGTTTAAACGTGTGCTTAGGGCGGCTAGGTCACTGTCAGCCGTCCATTCAGACGTGGCGCTTTGCACGGGGGTTGCAGTAAAGCGCGGCAGATAGTGCGGACCGCCTGCCTTGGGTCCAGTCCCAGACAGACCTTCGCCGCCAAAAGGTTGGCTGCCTACGACGGCACCAATCTGGTCGCGGTTTACGTAAATATTCCCCGCTTCAATCCGTTCAACGATGGTCTGTACGCGGTCATCAATCCGGGTGTGCAGACCAAAGGTCAGCCCGTAGCCAGTACCATTGATCGTGTCGATCACATTGTTGATTTCATCCGCCTTAAACGTCGCCACGTGCAACACAGGGCCAAATATTTCACGGTCCATGTCCGTGATACTGTTCACCCGAATGGCCGTGGGCGCGATGAAATGCCCGCCATTTTCCGGGGCTTTGATTTGGTGGATAATGCGCCCGTCTGACTGTGCTTGGGTAATGTGATCCGCGATTATCTTATGCGCGGGCGCGTCAATAACGGGGCCAAGATCGGTTGATAGCAGCCACGGATCACCAACGACCAGCTCATCCATCGCACCCTTCAGCATTTTCAACAGAGGCTCTGCGATGTCCTCTTGAACATACAGGCAGCGCAGGGCCGAACACCGCTGACCAGCCGACCGAAATGCGCCGTTCACGATGTCACGCACAGCATGTTCGGGCAGGGCGGTGCTATCAACGATCATTGCGTTTAAGCCGCCGGTTTCCGCAATCAGCGGTGTTCCCGGCGCGCAGTTGGCGGCCATGGCTTCGCGGATCTTTAACGCAGTGGCGGTAGAGCCTGTAAATGCCACCCCGTTTATTCGCGCATCAGAGGTAAGCGCCGCACCAACGTTCCCGCCTCCCGGAAGCAATTGTAATGCGTCGATTGGCACGCCGGCGGCATGCAGCATTTCAACGGCACGGGTCGCGATCAGCGCTGTTTGCTCTGCCGGTTTGGCCAATACAGCGTTGCCAGCGGCCAGCGCGGCGGCAATTTGTCCGGTAAAGATAGCCAGTGGAAAGTTCCAAGGGCTGATGCATGTCCAGACGCCACGCGCCTTTGTGTCGTCGCTGGCTTGGGTCGCGTAATAGCGCAGGAAATCCACGGCCTCGCGCAGTTCAGCCACGACATCTGGCATGCCCTTGCCAGCTTCGCGTGCCAGAATCGCGAACAGTTCATTTGCATTGGCTTCATAAGCGTTGGCGGCAGCGTTCAACGCAGCAGCACGTGTGGCCGCATCTGCGCCCCACGGTTTCGCGTATCCGATCGCCGCAGTGATATCGGCAGGGCCAGCTACCTGAACTTGACCGACGATATCTTTTGCACGTGCCGGGTTTATGACGGGTGTCTTCGGTTCCGTCGGTTGACCCGCTGCGATAATGGGATGCCCTTGAAGCTGTGTTTCTAAAAACGGCGCACGCCCGGTTTCTATAGCTGACAGGGTGGGGGCATGGGTTAAATCCCACCCACGCGAGTTAACGCGCTCTGGCAGGAATATATTTGGCCCTTTGGGCAGGTCGACACCATGGCCGATTGCCTCAAACGGGCAGGCGGCCACGACTTCGGGCGCCACGTCTTCGTCGACGATCTGGTTCACAAAACTAGAGTTCGCACCGTTCTCCAACAGACGCCGAACGAGATAGGCGAGCAGATCTTCGTGCGCGCCGACTGGGGCGTAGATACGGCAGTGCGTCTTTTCCGCGTTCAGCACCAGTGTGTGCAGGGTTTCACCCATGCCATGAAGGCGCTGGAATTCATACGCTGCGGGTGTCAGCCCCATCGTCGATGCGATGTCGAGAACGGCAGCAACTGTGTGCGCGTTATGTGTCGCGAACTGCGGGTAAATCCGGTCAGTCATGCCAAGCAGCTTGCGGGCGTTGCTGATGTAGCTGATGTCAGTGTGCTGTTTAGCCGTGAATACGGGGAACCCGTCGATGCCTTCGACTTGTGCGCGTTTGATTTCAGCGTCCCAATATGCGCCCTTCACCAAGCGGACCATGATTTTGCGATCCAGCTTTGTTGCCAATGCGTGCAGGTAGTCGATGACCAGCGGGGCGCGTTGGCCGTAGGCCTGCACGACGACACCGAAACCATCCCATCCAGATAGCGCAGGCTCTGACAAAACCGCGGCGATCACATCAAGCGACAAGGAAAGGCGGTCAGCCTCCTCTGCGTCAATGTTGAAGCCCATGCCAGCAGATTTTGCGAGCATCGCCAATGCACGCACACGCGGGACCAATTCGGTCATGACGCGTGCCTCTTGGGCGACCTCGTACCGTGGGTGCAGCGCGGATAGTTTGACCGAGATGCCTGGGTTTTTGGCAACGGTTTCATGTGTGCAATGTTCAGCAATCGCGCTGATCGCACGCGAATATGACAGATGGTAGGCACGTGCATCGGACTCTGTCCGGGCGGCTTCGCCCAGCATGTCATAGCTATAGGTAAATCCCTTTGCTTGCATGCCAGCAGCACGTTTCATCGCCTTGCCGATATCTTCGCCCAAGACGAACTGGCGACCCATTTCACGCATTGCACGGGCGACCGCGGTACGAATTACGGGTTCGCCCAATCGCTTTACCGCGCTGCGCAGGTGGCGGGTGATACCAGGCTTTTCATCGTCCAACACGCGCCCTGTGAGCATCAACGCCCAGGTCGATGCGTTGACCAGCGACGATGCCGAATGCCCAAGGTGCTTGCCCCAGTCCGACGGCGCAATTTTATCTTCGATCAAGGCATCAATGGTTTCCGCGTCGGGAACGCGCAACAGAGCCTCTGCAAGACACATCAAGGCAATGCCTTCGTCCGTGGATAGGCCGTATTCAGCAAGGAAAACCTCCATCAGGCCGGGTTCCGCGCTATCGCGGATTTCCCGAACCAAATCCGCGGCTTTTGCGCTAATTCGAGCCCGGTCTTCTGGTGAGAGGGCAGCAGCCTGCGCCAGCGTTTTCACCGCCTGTAATTCATCGCAATACATTGCAGCGTCGATTTCTGAGCGCAGGTCGGTCTGATCACTATGCATTGATGGGGGGTCCTTGTTGTTTTTCCCTATTCTATCCCATTGTGTGCAGTCCGTTTGGTTGGTAATTGTGGCCCTGTTAGTCGATTGCACCAAAGAGGGCAGAGTAAATGGTCGATATGAGTTCCGATTTAGATGGTTTTGACCGCAAGATTCTTGACGTGCTTGCCGTCGAAGGACGCGTCAGCGTCACAGAGCTGGCACGCCGCATCGGCCTGTCAAAATCGCCAACCCAAGCGCGGCTAAAACGGCTAGAGGATAACGGCGTTATCCGTGGTTACCGTGCGCTGTTCGACCCAATTCGGTTGGGGCGCGACCATGTTGCCTTTGTCGAAGTCAAATTAACAGACACCCGAGAGTCAGCATTGGCAGCCTTTAACGCGGCCGTAATGCGGGTGCCCGAGGTGGAACAATGCCATCTCATCGCAGGTTCATTTGATTATTTGCTGAAGGTTCGGACTGCAGGGATGACTGGTTACCGCGCTGTTTTAGCAGATAAAATATCGACTTTGCCACATGTCGCGAACACGTCGACCTATGTTGCGATGCAAGCAGTTAAAGAAGAAGGACTTTCACCGCTTGCCCCTCCGGGCGCGTCCGCGTAGGAATAGCACCGTGCCCGCGTGGTGGAATGGTAGACACATGAGACTTAAAATCTCCCGGCTGTAAGGCCGTGCCGGTTCGAGTCCGGCCGCGGGCACCACCAAAACCTAGAAATTACAGCGACATAAGCGTAATCATGTTTCTATTGATCGCGCCGTGTCGTTTTACGGTTCCGGTCGTTGCGATATATATCTTCATTTTGGGGTAAACTGCTAGAACGCTGAAGTTCTTTGCTGACATCAAATGTGGCAGCGTAACGGTTGGCGCAAACGTAACTGCTTTGCACCAACCTTTTTGAAATCGAACTTTTAGGCTCAGCAACCCGTTTTACAGACTACTACCTTTGCAGTTTTTAGAATGAGGCAGACGTCTGACACAAAAGACAGTTTGTTCGCATATTCGTTGTCGTATCGCACGCGATCTATAAACTTTGTATTTCCGCGCCCCTCAACTTGCCATAGGCCCGTGACGCCGGGTCGTAGGGAATAGTAATGAGAGCCGCCTGCGTTTTTATAAAGTTCATCTTGTGACGGCATAAATGGACGAGGTCCGACGATGCTCATGTCGCCACGGAGGACGTTGAAGACCTGTGGTAGTTCGTCGATGCTTGTTTCGCGCAGAAAACCACCTAGCTTTGAAATGCGCGGATCGTTTGCCAGCTTTTGGTAGGTGTGCCATTCGTGTGCGACTTTTGGATCGCTTGCGCAAAGCTGTTTGAGACGCTCTTCTGCGTCCACGCGCATAGTGCGCAATTTTAAACACCTAAATATACGTCCGTCTCGTCCGACCCTATCTTGACTAAAAAAGCCAGGGCCGCCTTCGCGTTTAACAAGAGTCCATGCGCCAAGAATGATCGGAGTGACAATGGGCAACAACATAAGGCAAATTAAGACATCAAATACGCGCTTAAGATGCTTAGTATAAAGTCGATATTGTCTATCGGTTTGGCCGGCATCTTTCCCAACGAGGTCGGCTAGGAAGCTGGTCTTTATGTTGGTGTGTGTCGTGGCCAGCGAATCTTCGCCATTTAGCGCCGAAGAAAGTACTAGGTGACCCGCTACATCATTTCCGATACCGTGTCTGTTTGTTGTCGAAGTAGTTGCGCGATTATAGCGACGAAATCCAAAAGCGTTTAGTGATGCGCGTAGTGCCAGTATTGGTTCCATCGCTAGGTTGGCTATTTTGTCGCCAAAGGAACTGTGCGTGCCTGAATTTGAAGTGTCGATGGTTTGGATGTCGTCGTTAAAATCGGCTGTTCTAAAGCTTTTCATGTTTCCCCCCCACGAGGATGAGCTCTGTATGTTTATGAGTTTGTGAAATCTAATTGATAATGGGTCGTATGGTGCGGTGCCTGAAATTCGGCGCCAATGGCATGATTGATATATGAATTCATAGGATTTGAAAGTATTTGAATTAAATTTTTGTAATTACATTTAATTTGATGGGTTAGATCGCTGAATTTAATCCATATTATGTATTGTTGAAAATTTTTTGGTGAATTTTTTGGCGATCAGTTTTTAACTGCTATTGCGCGGTATTGCAGGTAACAGCCAAATCGCAAGGCTCTGATTCTAGATGGTAATCACTAAGAAAAATGTGCCGCTAGCGAAATTTGCGCTGGATCCATGTTGCTGGGTTGATGGCTGGTTTTCAAAAGTGGTGAAGCTATGCACATTATTTCAGCTATAGCTTCAATGCCTGAACTTTCTAATAATTTCACTTTCAGAATATTTATTGTTCGCGTCCCTTTTCGTTGGCAGAGCATAGTGGGTGGTTCGGTTACCGCTATGCCGAGTTTGATGTGCCAAAAGTATAGCCGGACATACATGTGATAGTGGTACTAGCCTGACGCGTTAGTTAAATTTGTAAGCAAATACTGCAGTTTAAGCCTGCGTCCGAAACCAGTTCAAAACCAAATTCTGATCCTTTGTTGGCTGACATTGTCAGTCGGCTCACTTGGTTTGTGCTGTCGGGCTTTGGTTTGATAAAAGGAATGTTTTGCTATGCCCCGCCTTTCAGTATTCAGCATTTTTTGTGTCGTTGTCGTTTTTTTGTTTGGATCTTCTGCTTGGGCCAATCAAGATTCTAGGACTATTCGTAATGACGGCGGCGGAAACGTGAATGAATACCTTGTTGATTTGAGCTTCGCGATCTTATCAGGCGAGAAAATTCAAATTGATGGATGGTGCGCATCTGCTTGTACTTTGTACCTTGCATCAACGGAGACATGTGTAACCCCGAATGCCCGGCTGGGCTTTCATGCGCCTCGTGGTGGCACAGATGCAGAGAATAAAGAGGCGGCACGTGTCATTGCGGCGCGGCTGCCTGCGACATTGAGCGCTTGGTATTTGAAATATGGCGCTGAATTGGATGGAAATAGATTCGTAGCTTTGACAGGTGCGCAAATCGTTGACATGGGGGCCGCTAACTACTGCACTTAAGCTGGGGTGTGCGATGGATTTAAGTGCGACAGTAAGTTTAAATTTATAAGCTTATTAAGTAGGCGCCGCAGTGTGATGAATTAAGTCACAAATGAAATTTTTCGGTTCATTTGGTCGCTATATTGAGTGAGTGTTTTGAAATTGCTTTTGAATTGGTTTTTCTTGCGGTTATAAGGGGCTGGGTGGATTCGTGTGCCCCTGTGACGATTTTAATTACAGATTCGATTCGGCTGCTTTTATGTGCTGATATAATTTATTGACTAGTTGGGATGTAATGCCTTTTGGAATTCAGTTGATTTCCGGCCATTTCGGAGTTGGAGTTTGAAATTTTACCGTCATGTTTTGATCGCGGTTGCCGCATTGTCGGTGATTTTTTCGGGTTATGTGGCCCGATCAGAGCTGAAAGTGATGGTCAGAGACCGCGACGAAGTCACCGCATTTTTATCTGCTCTTCAGTCGTCTCCAAAGTTTGAGGATGCGATGTCGCATGCAAGCTACGTTCGTCAAATGACCCATTGTGACGATCTGATGTCATCAGTATCTGGCGTGCTGATGGGGCCGGAAGCGCTTTCGAATATTGCACATGGGTGTCTTGAACGTGCTCAGCAGGTGCTTAGGTCGACGCCGACCATGTCGCTGGCACATCTCGTTAAAGCGGACGCACAATACATTAATGGCGATAACGAACTAGCGATAGCTGCACTGCAAGTGTCGCAACAAACAGCCCCCGCCGAAGGCTGGTTGGCAACGCGTCGTATACGGTTAGCAATCAAATTAGGTCCCGACGATCTTGGCGCCTCCGCAGTGTCTGACGCGCGCCTCATGGTTCAGGACAGGGTATATCGGCCGTATCTCGCGAGATACTTTGTCGCCACGCCGGAAGTGCAAAACTGGGTGATTGGTGCAGTGTCAGAGATAAATGGGCGTGACCTGCGGTTGTTTTACGATCTGATCAAAGATCAATCGTTGGGAGGGGCCGCACTATGATAGATTTTACAAAGGTAAAGCCATCAAATGCGGATACGCTAAAAGAAATACGTAGCTCGCGTTCAGCATCATTGTTCAAGTTTGGTGTCATTGAAGTAGTGGAACATCGGCTCAAGGAATCGCCTAGAGCCGCTTCAAAGCTAAATGACCGTATGGCCATTTGCATCGCGGTATTTCTATTCCTTATTCCAGTCCCATATGGGGCAAACCGTCCTTTGGCTTGGCTCATAGCGATTGCGGTGATTGGTCTTTTTACAGTTGGCTATTTTGTCATGTTATTGCGTTTGGACCCTAACCGTCCTGTTCAGCTACGTAATTATAAATGGGTGATCATACCTGGGTTGATTGCGGTAGTGTGGGCTGCGTGTCAGTTAATACCGCTGGGTGCTGCGACGATCATGCCGCTTCCCCCTGAGATATCTCCGCCGACAGTATCCGTCGCAACGTCGGCGACCCTTCTTGGTATACCAAGAATGCTATCATATGCGCTCTTATTCATTTTAATCTCCGAAGTATGTACGAACCGGTTTCGAACCGAAAACTTACTGAAATGGGTGTTTTGGGGGATCGTCGCACATGCGGTCTGGGCGCTTCTTTCGTTGAGCGTCTTTGACGATACTCTTCTTTTGCAGGTCAAAGATGATTATCAAGGATTTGCGACAGGAACATTTGTAAATAGGAACTCATTCGCGACGTTTATGGGAATGGGATTTGTCGTTGGCATGGCGATGTTGGTGTTTGAAATGCGCGCACCGGCGCGGCGCACGCCCAATCAGCCCCATCAGGTCAAAGGCGTCACGACAGACGCAGTCTATATAATGATTTTGATGTTTGTGATTTTCGCAGCTCTGCTTGCATCGGCGTCGCGATTGGGACTGGTATCGACACTTATTGGGGCATGGACCACGCTTGTCGCTCTCTTATTGCGGACAGGCGTTTCGAAGGCGAAGATATTCGCCGCATCGATTGTGTTGACCCTTGTTGTACTGATTGGGGGCGGGGGCTTGCTTGGGCCTAAGATGTTAGAGCGCTTTGTATTCTTACTGGCCGATTCAGATGGGCGTTTGGAACTTTATGCGCAAACATGGAGCATGATTGAAACCCGTTGGCTGGTTGGGTTCGGATTGGATAGTTACGCGCCAGCGTTCGAAGTTTTCCACACTCCTCATCTTTCGACATCGTTTATTTGGGATAAACCACACAATACGTATCTAACGCTTTGGTCAGAACTTGGGCTGATTGCTGGATCGCTGCCAATGGTGTCAGTAATCGTTGCATTTTTTATGGCTGCGTATTCCGTGCGAAACCGCCAAGAAAGTTTTTTACCTGCGTCAGCCGCCGTTGGGGTGATTGTGCTTGGTGCAGTTCATTCATTAGGTGATTTCAGCTTAGAAATAGCGGCGAATACCTATGTCTTTGTTGCTATCGTAGCGCTGGGATTGGCGCGCCGTAGTTTGGCAAGGGAGCTGTAGAATGCTTTTTCGCCGGCAAAACCCCGCGCCTGCCATGATCCGCCGCATTTTGACGTTGTCGGAAATGCCTGCGGCGATCTACGCGATCGGTGACATACATGGCTGTCTAGAGCTGTACGATGACCTAGAGGCCCAGATCGCCGAAGATGGAAGAGCGATTTCGGGAGCTAAATTGATCGTTTGCTTGGGGGATGTAATTGATCGCGGGCCTAATTCTGCCGGGGTTCTGGAACGGCTTCTTGGGCCTGCACCAGCGATGTTTGAACGCGTTGTGCTTAGGGGAAACCACGAGGACATGATGGTGGAATTCTTAACGACACCAGAGCGTCACCTTGATTGGATCGATTATGGTGGTGATCAAACATTAGCATCATATGGGTTGCGTCCTAATTCCGACCGTGGATTTAGGGCAGAAAGCAAATCACTGCGGCGGAAACTTGTTTTGGGAATCCCAGAAGCGCATCAAGATTTTCTAATGGGTTTGCCGATTGCATTGGAGGTTGGAGATTTGCGCTTCGCGCATGCAGGATACGACCTTTCGAAACCCGCGTCGAAACAGTCACCCGAACTCTTGATGTGGGGACCTTTTTATCAGGACCGTAAATACGATAGTGATGCGACCTTGGTTCATGGCCATGTCGTTGTTGACGAGGTCGCGACATCAAAAAATAAAATCAACTTAGATTTAGGTGCTTATCAATCTGGCAGGCTTGCCGCGATGCGCTTTGTTGCGGAGACAGATGAACGAAAACTGTTTGTTGCACAGGTGGCCCGCGGCAATCGGTCAACGACGAATTCAAAGGAAGACTAAATGCTTAATGACGATCAGGAATTCATCGACCTGAGAGATGTGGTCGCTGTTCTGCGCAGGCAGGCACGGTTCATTGGGGTCACGCTTTTGGTTTTTCTAACGGTGGCATTCGTCTATCTGACGGCGGCCACGCCACTTTATGTGGCAAGAGCACTTGTTAGAATTGATCCACAAGAGACCAATCTACTGGACCCGAGCGACACAGCTGGCGGTAATGTGTCGGTCGAAACAATGCGTCTTGAGACCGAAGTCGAAATTCTGAAATCTTCGAACATCGGGCTTCAGACTATCAACGCGCTTGATTTGCAACAGACCAAAGAGTTTGGCCCGTCGGTTTCGTTGACGGATCAGTTTAAGGTCGCGCTTGGTTTTGATCTTCCTATGCCACCCTCGGGTACTGAGTTGATAAATTTGACTCTGCTTCGGTTCAATGACGCATTATCTGTGCGCCGCCGCGGGCTGACATCTATTGTTGCGGTCGAGGCGACGACATCTGATCCCGCGTTGTCGGCAAGTATCGCAAACACACACGCGGCGATGTATATTCAAGACCAGGTCGCAAGCCGAACTAAGATGTCGATTGCATCACGCGATGTTTTGCAATCTCAATTGCAAAACACGCGCGGAAGGCTTGAGCAGAGCAACGATGCCTTGCGCAACTACATTGAATCAAATGTAATTCGCATGGCCGATGAAACCGGAAATCGAGAGCTGGCATCTATCGGTCGTCAGTTGCAAAACATAACGCAGCAGTTGGACGAATTTGAGGGCGCGGTGGCTAGCGCGCAGATCGCGCGTGAAAATGGAGATTGGGAAAGCCTTGCAGCGCAGGTCGGGGATGAAGCACTATCGAATCTTGAGCGACAACGTGTTCAACTACAGCGGCGGTTACAGGCGGCCCAAGTCGGTAGTGATGAGGCATTTGACCTCTCGGCGGGGCTCGCAACGTTAGAGCAGCAACTTCAAGAACAGGGAAATCTTGTTTTCGAGAGTATTGAGACCCAGATGGTAGTAACGCATGATACTCGCGTTGCACTGCTTGACGAAGTTCAAGCCACGGTACTGCAAAGTGAATTATCGGCCTCTACGCTCGCCGATATATATAGCCTGCAGCAAGAGGCAGGTATCGCGCAACGGCAATACGACCAAATCCTAAGCCGTATTCGTGACCTCGAAACGCAATCAGTATTACAGATAACAAACAGTCGCGTGGTTTCGGACGCTCTCGCGCCGAGCAATCCCGCTTTGCCTAACAGGAAGATAATTCTCGCACTGGCCTTCGTGATGGGCTTGGGGGTTGGCGTTGGTCTTGCTTTCCTAAAAGAGTTTTATTTCGGCGGAATTACTTCTGCTAGTCAGTTAAAAAATATCGTTCCTATTCAGGTGGGAAGCGTGATCCCCAAGGTGAATTCGAACAGCGCAACAGAGGTGCTTGCAGACCGGGTCATTACCGATCCAATGTCCCCCTTCTCAGAGTCATTTCGCAAATTACGCGCGAGTATCGATGAAGAGGTTGGTGAGAAGGATGGGGGACGCGTAATTATGGTCACCTCAGCAATTCCTGCGGAAGGTAAGTCTACTACGGCGCTGTCGCTTGCGCGCGTTTATGCGGCTGCAGGCAAGCTGACGCTTCTTATCGATGCTGATTTGCGTAAACCAAGCATCCACGGTTTTTTAGGTGTTGAGCCGGATTCAGGGCTGCTTGAATATCTGATGCAGCAGACAACACGCGCGCAAATAGAAGCGCGTGCGAACGGACAATTGTTGAGTGAGCACAACGAAGTTGAGCAGTTCTATGTCGTGGACCCACTAACTGACGCAGGCGTGATTTTAGGTCGCAAAAAATCCAATATTCCGACTGATGCACCATTACAGTCTGATGTTTTCATAGAGCTTATAAATGGCGCTAGAAGCAGCTTTGACGTGATTATTATTGATACAGCGCCCTTAGCACCGGTTGTCGACACACGATATGTGGCACCACATGTCGATGCAGCAGTTCTTTGCGTTCGATTCGGCGAGGCAAGTCAGTCAGAAGTGCGCAGCGCATTTGAGCAGTTGGTGAAAGCGGGCCGTGGGAATGTGAAAATTGTTACGGCACTAAGCTGTTTTGAAGGCGGGGCACGTAACTATCGATATGATAGCTATTACGGAAGCTAGTCGGGTAGGGTGAACTAACAATGTTTTGCCGCAGCGTTTATTTTTTGTTATCTGTTTGTTTTTTATTATATATTCCATAATTAAATGGGTTATCTTGTAATTTTATATATATTATTGATTATTTTATTTAATGTTACTTGGTTTGATGGTATTACGTTAACTAATTACTGATCTAGTTCATTTGTGTTTGCGATTTAATATTCTAAAATATGTCGCATTCCTAAAAAGGTTTCGCCATGAAGAAAATTATTGCAGCTTTAACACTTTCACTCTCAACTCTGTTTGCTTCCGGCGCTCAGGCGCAAGAATTCGACCTAAACGCCGTTCTTTCTGATCTTAGTGCAGGTTGCTCAGCTGTGCCCGGCGATTGCGCTGCATTGACGGCTGCTGCAATGCAGACGATCCGGGCTTCCGGATTGCCGCCTTCGGTGATCAACCAGAATATTGGTGCAGTTGTCTCGACACTGATAGCTGTGTCGCGTGCTGCTCCACCGGCCGTGCGTGCGCAACTCGCAAGCGCTGTAGCTGTTGCCGCTGATCCAGAAGTCGGGTTCGTCGGGACGTCTGCTCAGGTTCAGCAGCAGATTGCAGCCGTTCAAACTATTGCGACATCGCTTTCCGGCGGCGAAGAAGTATCGGGCGAAGTCGTGTCCCAACTGGGTAGCGCAAGCTAAATTTTGAACACGCTACATGAAACTTATGTTGGCCCGAGTTCATGGACAGGGGCCAATTTTTCCTTTGGTTATCGGACCTCTATGAAGTGGCAACAGCGCAGTCGGGTTTTGCAACTCGCGGCGAAAGTGCAGACTTTCAGGGGTTATTGACCCAATTTTGCGTGGACTTCGTCGAGGTTAATTTCGCCGATGGGCATTTTATTCGAAGGATTTTCGAAGTCATATTTAAATATGCGAAAGTCCTTTTTGTACATCTCGTAGATCAGATGCATCGATAGATCGTCGAAATAGTCTTCGACCGGGTGCATGCGTTTCGGGCCGTGGCCTTCGCTTTCATTGAAGCGCGGAATCGTTTTCAGGTCGATTGCATGGGGTGTTTCGATGCCGTCTAAGACCTGCTGCATCCCATCGTTGAATTTTTCAGTCCAAAAAATATTATCGTACCGGCCACCGTTCACGATGTAGGTCGAAATATGACCTGACATAGCAGACCAGTGAATGTCTGGCTCCATCGGACGGCGCCACCGGATGCTATCACGCGCAAATAGTAAAAAACGGCGAAAGCTTTTGATCTGATCAAATTCAAATCCTGTGTCTGGGCTGCCTACTTCGATTCCATATTTTTGGGTTAGCAGAGGAACAAGGTTCCCGCGGTAGTATTTTCCATTTCGCTGGATGCCGCATATTTTGTCAAAAAACGACGATAGGATACGTGTGTATGGATTGCGCACACAGGTGAATGCATAGCTTTTGTGCTGTGCAACGTTATTTGAAATGGGTCCTTGGCTGTCGTCGAGCGCCCATTTGTGCATGCCTGACTTGGCGTCGTGGATATCCCCATCAAAGAACGCACCATGATCCGAGTAATACATGATCTGACCAATGGTTGAACACGCGCATTTCGGGACCACACGGTAAACAACGCTTTCGCTGGTGGTCATCCAGGTTCCGGGAAAGCTGGGCAATGGGGATCTCCTTTTGCGAAACGTCGCGGTCATTTTCTCTTTAAGAGCAAAGAAACACTGTTTATTCAATGACTGTTCACGCTAATAAGCTTTAAACTGTCATTCTGGATGCAGAGGTCACCTACAACACATGGCTAGAATCGCCTTTATCCTTCTATGCCACAAGAACCCGAGCGCGATTGTTCAGCAGGCTGAACAATTGACTGCTGCAGGCGATTTTATAGCAATTCATTTTGACGCGTCCGCTGACGCCCAAGACTATGCGGCGATCACAGAAGGGCTATCGGATAATCCAAACGTGACCTTTGCCAGGCGGCGCGTCAAATGCGGATGGGGCGAATGGAGCCTTGTTCAAGCGACGCTTTGCGCTATCGAAGCCGCCGTAGATGCGTTCCCACGCGCGAGCCATTTTTACATGGTCTCCGGTGACTGCATGCCAATAAAATCTGCAACTTATGCGCATCAGTTTCTTGATAGTCATGACTGCGATTTTATTGAAAGCTATGACTTCTTTGATAGTAACTGGATCAAGACAGGGTTTCGCGAAGAACGTTTGATTTACCGGCATTTCTTTAATGAACGGACCCAGAAGTGGCGATTCTATACGTCACTTGGCCTTCAACAGAAGTTCGGAGTGACGCGCAAAATCCCTGCCGATATCCAAGTTATGATTGGTAGCCAGTGGTGGTGTTTACGTCGTCGCACAATCGAAGCGTTACTCGAGTTCGTGAAAGAGCGAAGAGACGTTATGCGTTTTTTTCGCACCACATGGATTCCCGACGAGACATTTTTTCAAACTTTAGTTCGCCATTTGGTACCCGGGCGTGAAATTGAAAATCGGACGCTAACGTTTTTGATGTTCACTGATTACGGAATGCCGGTGACGTTTTATAACGATCACTACGACCTGTTGCTTGGTCAAGACGGATTGTTCGCACGCAAAATTAGTGCTGAAGCACAGGATCTTCGCGATGATCTTGGGGTATTGTACGTGAGTGAAAGAACCGACTTTGTCATCTCGGACGAAGGGCGAAATCTGTTTGGTTTTTTGACGGGACGTGGGCGGATCGGACGCCGTTTTGCACCGCGCTTTTGGGAAAGTGAAACGACGTTGGGGCGTAGCCGCGAGCTGCTTATTATTGCTTGTAAGAAATGGCATGTCGCTAAGCGTCTTGTTGCTGGGATTCATGATCATACGGATATTCCGACCGTCGAGTATCTTTTTAACGAAGAAGACACGCCGTTGCCCGATCTAGGAGGTATTGAAGCAAGCCTAGCAAAGCGCGGCCGACATCGGCGTGCGTTCTTGCGTATGCTGTTTGATCATTACCAAAGCGATCGATTGGTCATCTGCCTTGATACTGCTGATCTTGAGCTGATGCGTGATTTCTTCGCTGATCGCGCGACCGTACGGTTGCTTGAGATCGAGTGTATCTTTGACGATGCTTACCTAACGGGGCATGCTAAACGTGTAGGGCTTGTTGGGGCAGATGCAAGTGAGGCGATGATTTCACGCCTACTTCCTACGATTCGTAACGATATTGCCTATGAGCGCGACAGTATGCGGGACGCTTCCTTTTCGGGGGCTCTCAGGATACGTGAAAACGCGAGCATTGATGAAAACGCTGCTGCGATTGCTAGCTTTCTAAGCATCAACGCTGATTTGGCGCGCGACTTGGCTGAAACTCCCCATCTTTTTGTTGATTGAGGACACTTATGGAATACGCTTACGACGACCAGAACATTTTTGCTAAAATCTTGCGCGGAGAAATTCCGAACAAAACCGTGTTTGAGAACGATCATGCACTGGCGTTTCACGATATCCAGCCACAGGCTCCGGTGCACGTATTGGTGATCCCCAAAGGTCCCTATATGAGCCTTGATCATTTCGCGCGTGATGGCTCAGCTGAAGAACAAGCCGGTTTTTTTGGTGCTATTGCAGCTGTATGTGACCTTGTTGGGGTAGAGCAGGGCTTTCGCGGGATATCGAACACGCGGGCTCACGGTGTTCAAGATGTCCCGCATTACCACATGCACATCATAGGCGGTAAGCAGCTTGGCCGCATGTTGGCTGACTGACGAGAGCGCGATCAAATTTAGCTAAATTTGATCTTTGCCTGCACTACTTTGCTGATGTGAGTGATAGAAATACATCCTCAAGATCGGCCTGTTGTGTTTTTACGTCTTTGATTGTGATGCCAGCATTGCGGACAATGTTCAGCACGTCGTCTGCTGGGGTTGTCGTGCTTTGGTAGGTGAAGGTTAGCGATCCATTGTCGAGCTTTTGTCCCGTGATCGTGTTAGGGAGGTCAGGTAAATTCGCTGGTGTATCTGGGGTTATGACCAGCGTTTTGCTGTCGAGCTGGCCGAGCAGGTTCGCCGTGCTGTCGCGCACGATTACCTCACCATGGTTGATGATGGCGATATCGTCGCACATGGCCTCGGCTTCTTCGAGGTAGTGCGTGGTCAAGATGATCGTCATCCCTTCGTCGTTGAGTTTGCGCACGTTTTGCCAGAGCATATTGCGCAGCTCAATATCGACGCCCGCGGTGGGTTCATCCAGCACCAAGATTTGCGGCGAATGCACCAGCGCTTTGCCCAGCAATAACCTGCGCCGCATCCCGCCCGATAGGGAACGCGCATAGGCGTCGGCTTTATCGGTGAGGCCGATCAGTTCAAGAATCTCGGCTGTTTTACGTTGGGCTTTGGGCACGCCATAAAGCCCGGCCTGCACATCAAGCGACCCGGCTGGGGTGAAAAATGGGTCAAGGTGCGGTTCTTGCGGCATAATTCCGATAGATGCACGTGACTGGCGTGGATTAGTGTCTTGGTCGAATCCCCAGATTTTCACTGATCCTTCGGTCTTGACCACAAGACCCGCCAATATGTTGATAAGTGTAGATTTTCCTGCGCCGTTTGGCCCCAGAAGTCCAAAGATGGACCCACGCGGGATGTTCAGATCAATGCCTTTCAACGCTTCTTTTGCTGGGCTGCGCCCTGTGGCAGCGTAGGTTTTCTTAAGCCCGGAAATTTCTATTGCGTTGTCGGTCATGCTGGTCTTTCCCCTGCGCGTCGGCTGCGGTATATCAGCACTGATCTAAGGCGGGTAGCGCCCCGCGGCAAGCTAACAGGTGATATCATGACCACGCCCGCCCCAGAGACCCGCATTGTAAATGATTGGCGTATTGCCTGTGATGGTGGCGAAGGTGGCTTGGGCCACCCGCGCGTTTGGCTACAGATTCCGCACGAAGTTGGTTTCGTCGAATGCCCTTATTGCGATGCAAAGTTGGTGCATGCGGATTTTGAGGGCAAGGTTTAGCTCATTGGAATCGCGCCGGAGTCGCAAGGTAACATAGCGACGCGATGACCGGTGTCTCCTCGTAAGAACGCGAGAACGTTATTCCCTGACCAGATACGGATTGACCGACCGTCCGAGGTGACCCCTTGGCCGACAGCTGTTCCTGTGTAAGGGTCTTGATAGGTATAAAATACTTTGCCCTGCATGCCATCTTCGCATGTGACATCGGCTTGACCTAATCCAAAGGCATTGCGTGACATCTATGTGCCGTCGCAAGAAACGCCGTCGCTGATCGCACCTGTGAAGGTGCCTGTGCCCCGACCAAATGCACGACCATTAAACCAAAGCCCATCTGTGCCGATACAAGCGACGACACGATTGCAGTTGTCGTTGTCTTCGGTAAGCGCACAACTCGTGCCCGATTGGGCGTTAGCAGGGAAAGCAAAGCAGATGGCGACTGGAACGATCAGGCGGAACATGGCAAAACCTTTTACAAATACGAATAGGGAATGAATGACATGGCGCAGCAATTTGGAAAAGGGTGTCACTTACACCTGATCGACGGATCGGCGTTTATCTTCCGAGCGTATCACGCACTACCACCGCTGACGCGTAAATCAGATGGATTGCCTGTCGGTGCTGTCAGCGGTTTTGTGAATATGCTGCAACGCTATATCGAAGGCAACACGGGCCCTGACGCAGCGACCCATGTCGCCGTCATTTTCGATAAAGGTAGCCATACGTTTCGCAACGACATGTATGATCAATACAAGGCGAATCGCGAAGCAATGCCAGAGGATCTGCGCCCTCAGATGCCTCTGACCCGTGATGCGACACGCGCCTTTAATATCGCCTGCGAAGAGATCGAAGGATTTGAGGCCGACGATATCATTGCAACCCTCGCACATCAGGCCCGCGATGCGGGTGGGCGTGTGACAATCGTTTCGTCAGACAAAGACCTGATGCAATTGGTCGGCGGCGGTGTCGAGATGCTTGACCCGATGAAGAACAAGCGCATCGACAATGACGGTGTGCGCGAGAAATTTGGTGTTGGTCCCGAACGCGTTGTCGACGTGCAGGCGCTTGCTGGTGATTCTGTTGATAACGTGCCGGGTGCGCCGGGAATTGGGATCAAGACTGCTGCGTTGCTGATCAACGAATATGGCGATCTGGAAAGCCTATTGGACCGCGCAACCGAGATTAAGCAGCCCAAACGCCGCCTAACGCTGATCGATAACCGTTCGCAGATCGAATTGTCAAAGAAACTGGTTCAGCTTGATTGTGATATGGAACTGCCGTTCGATCTGGACAGTCTCGAAGTACGCGACCCTGATCCGGAAACGCTGCTGGGGTTTCTCGCGCTCATGGAGTTCCGCACCATCGTCAAGCGTGTAGCAGACAAATTGGGGGCCGAAGCCCCGGTGATTGAGACAGCACCCCAAGCTGCTGAAGTTGCAGCGCCAGAGGCGGTTCCGTTTGATGCAGATAGCTATGAATGCGTATCAGACGAGGCCGCTTTACAGGTCTGGATCGACCGTATTTATGAGCGTGGTTATGTGGCCGTGGACACGGAAACCACTGGCCTGAACGAAATGATCGTCGATCTTGTTGGTGTCTCACTATGTGTTGAGGCCGGGCAGGCCTGCTATATTCCATTGGCGCACAAGGCCGCTGCGTCGGACGATCTGTTCGGGTCGGATGATGTTGCCGAAGGGCAGATGGATTTTGATCGCTGCCTCGCGATGCTGAAACCCGTGCTTGAGGATACGTCGATCATCAAGATCGGCCAGAATATGAAGTACGATTCTAAGATCTTCAAACGTCTGGATATTACGGTAGCCCCGATTGATGACACGATGCTGATGTCCTACGCGATGAACGCAGGTGTTCATAATCACGGCATGGATGTGCTCTCTGATCGGTATCTGGGACACACGCCAATTCCGATAAAGCCTCTGCTGGGGACGGGTAAATCGGCTATCACATTTGACCGCGTGCCAGTTGCTGACGCAGTGAAATACGCGGCGGAAGATGCCGACATTACGCTGCGCCTGTGGCAGCAGTTTAAGCCACAGCTGCATGCAAAACGCGTGACAACCGTCTATGAAACGCTTGAGCGCCCGTTGGTGCCTGTTCTGGCGCAGATGGAAATGCATGGCGTCAAAGTTGATCGCGATACGCTGTCGCGGATGTCCAACGCCTTTGCCCAAAAGATGGCGGGGCTAGAGCATGAAATCCACGAAATGGCAGGGCGCAAGTTCAACGTCGGATCACCCAAACAGTTGGGTGAGATCATGTTCGACGAAATGGGGCTAGAAATGCCCGATGGTAAGAAACCGTCCAAAGGCAAGACAGGCGCGTATTCGACGGGCGCAGATGTGCTTGAAGACCTTGCGACGATCCATGACCTTCCGCGCCGCATTTTGGATTGGCGGCAACTGTCAAAGTTAAAATCCACCTACACCGACGCTTTGCAGGAACACATCAACACGGACACAGGGCGCGTGCATACGTCGTATTCTATCGCTGGCGCGAACACGGGGCGTTTGGCATCGACGGACCCGAACCTACAGAACATTCCTGTCCGCTCAGAAGAAGGGCGTCGTATCCGAGAGGCCTTCGTCGCCGAACCGGGTAAGGTTCTTGTGAGCCTCGATTATAGCCAGATCGAATTGCGTATTCTGGCCCACGTCGCAGGTATTGATGCGCTAAAGCAGGCGTTCAGTGATGGCGTGGATATTCACGCGATGACCGCTTCTGAAATGTTCGATGTGCCATTGGATGAAATGACACCAGATATTCGGCGGCAGGCCAAAGCGATTAACTTTGGTGTAATTTACGGGATTTCAGGCTTTGGGCTTGCGCGTAACTTGCGCATTCCACGGGCCGAGGCGCAAGGGTTCATCGACCGCTATTTCGAACGCTTTCCCGGTATCCGGAAATACATGGATGACACGGTCGCATTCGCGAAAGATCATGGATATGTCCAAACGCTGTTCGGACGCAAAATCAACACGCCCGAGATCAACGCCAAAGGTCCACACGCAGGGTTTGCCAAACGTGCTGCGATCAACGCACCAATTCAAGGGACAGCCGCAGACGTGATCCGCCGCGCGATGATCCGCATGCCCGCTGCTATTTCTGACTTGCCAGCAAAGATGCTGTTGCAGGTGCACGATGAACTGATTTTTGAGGTGGATGAAGGCAGCGCAGATGCACTGATCGATACCGCGCGCGACATCATGGAAAACGCGAGCGATCCGGCTGTGAAGCTAGATGTGAAATTGTCGGTGGATGCAGGGCAGGGCGCAAACTGGGCCGAAGCACACTGAATGGAGTTTTCTTTATGTCTAATGTCTACTCTCACATGCGCCATAAAATAATGATCGCGTTAAGAGACTGCCTTATGGTAAAAAAATATGAAATTTGATGTCCCAATATTACACATTTTAAATGAAAGTGATACGGAAACGTTGGATATATTAGTTGAGCCTCATCTCGAATTGTATCAATTACCACCTGGAAAAAGCTGCGATGTATTATACGTGCATGCACCAGATAATACCGTTCCCCAAAAAACCTTGGAGGTCGCACAAAGAGACGATTGCTTCGTTATTTATCCCCCTGGGCGCTATGCCCCAGAATTAATTTGTGAAGGTATACCGCTTAAAAATGTATGGGGTTAGTGGGAGTAGTATCTCACCTTTTTAACCTTTCCGGCTTAACGATCACATCGTTGCACCGAGCTAATGGCTATATGCAGGTCGGCTGTGCGGGCCGACGAATTCGTGTGAATTCTATCTGTGGGTTAAGTGGGGGCTCGAATTATCGACGAGGCCGTCGAATTTTCCCGCGATCCAATGGCAATGCGTGCGAATGAAAGACGTCAATCCCGGTGCACGTGATACACCGGGATTGTTTGATTTTAATTCACGGATTTAGCATCAACAAGGTTGGCATCTTTTTTGCCAGCTGCGGTGATCGCAACACGGCGCGGCTTTAGCGCCTCTGGGACTTCGCGGACCAGATCAATGTGAAGCATACCGTTTTCATGGCTGGCACCAGTCACGCGTACGTGGTCGGCAAGGTGGAACCGGCGTTCAAACGCGCGGGTCGCGATGCCACGATGCAGGTATTTGCGTTCGGTTTCATCTTCGGCCTTGCGGGCGGTCACATGAAGCGAACGATCCTTAACTTCGATGGCAAGATCGTCGTCTGAGAAGCCAGCGACAGCGATCGAAATACGCCAGCCGTCATCAGCAGTCTTTTCAATGTTGTAAGGGGGGTAACTGTTCTGGCCGACGTCACTGGCAAGAGCGCGATCCATCAGATCGGCAATTTGGTCAAAACCAACGGTGGCTCGGTACAGGGGGGCTAGGTCAAAACTACGCATTTCGGGTCATCCTTTATCAAGCGATAACAATTGTGATGCCTTCCCAGCGGGACAGGCGGTATATTCCAAGACCCATCATTGGCGCCTTGGTCTATTTGATTTGGGGTGGATGTTTCGCGGTTTCAAGTCCCAGCTAAGGACCGTTAGTTAACGCTGACGAATTTCGCGCCAGTGTTGTTGCGTTCACCGATTGAGATCAGGCGCTGCGTTCCGCCCGGACGTGCTGGTCCGATTGTAGAAAAATGCGCCATCAGTTCTGATAGCGGCCCATCAAGCGACGTACCCAGTGAAACCTTTTGGCCGTCAATCTGTGCCATTGCAGATACGACCGAAGCGATCCGGGTTTCGCCGTTGCGCATAGTAAACACGGGCGAACCGCTTGAACCGAAATCGACGTCACAAGTCATGACGATCACGCCCGTTTGCCGCCCAAGTACGCTGCAGACTTCTTGCAGGCTAGGTGCGTCTTCACGTCCGCGACCGTATGAAACGACGCCGATCTCATCACCCGTCAGTGGACGCGCAGCGATCAGGTAGGGGCGGATTCGTGTGCTTTGGATCGGACGATCGAGTTCAAGGACCGCGATATCCATCGCCACCTCTGAAGGAACAAAGGCGTCGCCGTTGCTGTGGTAATCAGGGTGTGGGATCGCGCGATTGATTGCGCGCGTGGCCGATGCCCGGCCGTCACGCAAACCTGCCCGAAACTGGAACCGTTCGCTGGCGATCATTGAACCGTCAGAGTCGTACAAACAATGTGCAGCCGTCAGGATCAGGCTTTCGCGGATGAGAGCGGCGGTGCAAAATCCTTTGCCTGCAATGTCCAATCTGCCAACGGCCTCCCAGCCTTGGCTATCCTGTCGTGTTTGCAGTGTTACTAGTTCGGTTTCTTCGGCTTGCATTGGCAATGCAGATACCAGCAAACAAACCGCAAAAGTCAAAAGTCGCCGCATGTCGTCCCTATTCTTTGCGCCAACTTCGCCGACAGTTACGGCAGGAATATGGCATCATCGCAGGATGGGGACTTTGATGTCAGATTTTCCAGCGCTGTCCAGTGCTGGCGGTTTGGGGCCGCCGGTCGCCCAATCAAGTAGCTCGACGGTGTGAACAATGGGCACATCTGTTCCACTACCAATTTGCATCATGCACCCTATGTTCCCAGCTGCAATGATATCGGGCAAAAGCGCCTCAAGCGTGTCGACTTTACGCGTCTTAAGCTGGCCGGAGATTTCAGGCTGCATAAGGTTATATGTTCCCGCCGATCCGCAGCACAGATGGCTGTCGGCAGGTTCGAGGACCGTGTATCCGGCCTTTTTCAACAGCTCTTTGGGGTAGGTTTTGATCTGCTGGCCATGCTGCAATGAACAAGCCGCGTGATAGGCGACCTTGGTTTCTTTGCTGGTACCCATCGGCAGATCAAGCTTCATCAACACTTCGGAAACATCCATCGCGATGGCACTGACGCGCGCGGCATCTTCGGCCAGTGGATCGTTGCGGAACATATGCCCGTAATCTTTGACGGTGGTCCCGCAGCCCGATGTATTGATGACAATCGCATCCAGCCCTCTGTCCATTTCGCGCACCCATGCCCGAATGTTTTTGGCCGCCGCTGCATGGCTTTCGTTTTCTTTGCCCATGTGGTGGGTCAGCGCACCGCAACAGCTTGCACCTTCGGCAACAACCACCTCTGCGCCCAACCGCGTTAGCAATCGAATGGTTGCGTCGTTGATGTCCGTGTTCAGCGCCTTTTGCGCACAGCCTGTCATCAGCGCGACACGCATCTTTTTCCCCTGCGCTGGAAATGTCTGCGGATCATCATTGCGGCTTACTGGCGGGATCATTTTTGGGGCCATCGCGATCATGGCACGTAGGCGTGGATCAGGTAGGAACCGCACAAACGGACGCATAATTTTCGCGCCCAGTAAGGCCAGCCGGAACCGGTTAGGGTAGGGAAGCACCTGTGCCAACACCCAGCGTAGCGCACGATCCGACCAAGGGCGGTCGTAGTTTTCTTCGATATATGCGCGGGCATGATCGACAAGATGCATGTAGTGCACGCCCGACGGACAGGTCGTCATACAGGCAAGGCAAGACAAACAGCGGTCGATGTGTTTGACCGTTTTCTTATCCGGCTTGCGATTATTCTCAAGCATGTCCTTGATCAGATAAATCCGACCACGGGGGCTATCTAATTCATCGCCAAGCACTTGATAGGTTGGACAGGTGGCTGTGCAAAAGCCGCAGTGCACACAGGCCCGAAGGATTTCATTCGCGCGCGCAGTACCAGGATCGGTTAGCTGTTCTGGTGTGAAATGGGTTTGCATTAGGCCATTAACCCCCGGTTCAAAATGTTGCGTGGGTCAAACTTCTTGCGCAGTCCTGTGCTGATCGCTGCGAGCGGTGCGGGTTCTGGCTGGAATGTTGGTACATCGGCAACGCCACGGATCAAAGTCGCGTGGCCTTTTAAGTCGCCCAGTTTCGCGCGCAGGTCGCCACCATTGGTTAGTGCCCAAATCAATCCGCCGCCCCAGTCGTACTGAACCGCCTTTGCGCCCATCTGGGCTACAAGCGCAGGTGCATCAGACGGCTTGACGCTGATCTGCCAGACGTTTCCGGGTTGGTCTGCAAAGGCGCTTACATCACGAATTGCCGCCCAGTCTGTATCTTCCTCCGACGGCGTTCCAAACGGGGCAAGTACCTGCACCAGCTCTTTCGCCCGATATGCAACGGAATCGACGAACCCTTCGAGCCTGAAGCGCGTTTTGCCAGCGGATGGATCGTGCGCCGCACCTGTTACTTCATACGGGGATGAAAGTGCTGCGGACATGGCATGCACGGCCTGCGCATCGTCCAACCCAGTCAGCACCAGCGTCGTTTGGCTGGCTACGTTTGGTAAGACCTTGAATGAGACTTCGGTCAACACACCTAATGTGCCGTAGGACCCCGCCAACAGCTTGACCAAATCATAGCCAGTGACATTCTTCATCACACGGCCACCGTTTTTGATGATGTTCCCTGATCCATCAATAAAGCGCACGCCTAGCAAGAAATCACGACAGGCCCCAACCGAGATACGGCGCGGGCCTGATACATTGGCAGCGACAACACCACCGATTGTAGGTTCCCCAGCCGTGCCAAGCAGCGCACGGTGATCCATCGGTTCAAACGCAAGACGCTGGTTTTCGGCGGCAAGTGTTGCGTTGATTTCAGATAGAGGCGTTCCGGCTTTTGCGACAATCGTAAGCGCACCGGGTTCGTATAGGGTGATGCCGGACATAGCACTCATATCCAGAACGTCGCCTGTGGCATGACCATAGCTGCGAGTGCCGCCACCTTGGATACGCAGCGGGCCATTGGCGTCCGTGATCAATTGGGCGAGGTCTTGTTCGCTGTTAGGCTTCATTTCTAGGTCTTTCGAATTTTTTAGGCAGCGCGCCGGGCTTCGGAGCTGGCAAGCGGAAAGACTTTGGCGGCATTCAGCAACCATGCCGGATCAAACACGTCTTTGATCGCCATTTGTGCCTCTAGATCGGCGGGATCATATTGCACCGTCATCAAGTCACGCTTTTCGATACCCACGCCATGTTCGCCCGTCAGACAGCCGCCGACCTCGACACATAGTCTAAGGATATCGGCACCAAAGGCCTCGCAGAGTTCTAGATCGCCGGGCTTGTTTGCATCGAACAGGATCAGCGGATGCATGTTGCCGTCTCCCGCGTGGAACACATTGCCGACACCCAGCCCGTATTCAGCGGACATCTCGCCAATGCGGCGCAGCACATAGGGCAGTTGTGACACGGGGATGGTGCCGTCCAAACACATGTAGTCGTTGATCTGGCCCATCGCGCCGAACGCGGACTTGCGGCCAAGCCAAATGCGGGCTGCCTCGTCCGAGGACTTTGCTTCGCGCAATTCGACCGGGTTATGTTTTGCCGCGATCTCCATGATCAGGGCCAGTTGCGCGTCAATCTCTGCGTCTGATCCTTCGACCTCGACGATCAGCAATGCTTCGCACATGGGATAGCCTGCCTTGGCGAACGCTTCGGTTGCTTCGATACAAGGACGGTCCATGAATTCGATTGCGACGGGCAGAACACCGGCTTTGATAATGTCGGTAACGACCTGACCCGCGACTTCGTTGCTGTCGTATCCCATCAGAACTGGGCGTGCGCCTTCGGGCTTGGGCAGGATGCGCAGGGTTGCTTCGGTCACGACGCCAAGCTGGCCTTCGGAGCCGCAGATCACCCCCAGCAGGTCCAACCCGCCTGCATCCAGATGCGCGCCACCGATTTCGACAATCGTACCGTCCATCATGACCATGGTGACGCCCAGCAGGTTGTTGGTCGTCACCCCGTATTTCAAACAATGCGCACCGCCAGAATTCATCGCGATGTTACCCGCAATAGCACAGGCGAGCTGGCTTGACGGGTCGGGCGCGTAGAAAAAGCCATTGGTTTCGACCGCGCCAGTAACCGACAGATTGGTGCGACCTGTTTGGACCTTGATATAGCGATCCGGATAGTTGGTTTCGATCACAGCGCTCATCTTGGCCACGCCAAGGATCACTGAATCGGCGGTGGGCAGCGCCCCGCCAGCCAGCGATGTGCCGGACCCGCGCGGGACCACAGGCACGCCCATCTCGTGGCAGATTTTCAAGACTGCGGCGACTTCTTCGGTGTTGGATGGCAGCACAGCACAGAGCGGCGGACAGCGATATGCGGTCAGGGCGTCGCATTCATACGCGCGGGTCTCGGCCTCGTCAGAAATTACCGCATTATCGTGTAAAACGGCCCGTAAGCGGCTGACAATCTGGTCTTTTCGGGACAGGACGCTGGCGTTTGGTGCTGGCATTTCCATGGGTGGCCTCCATCATTGGTAAAAATATATTACCAATTTTTACGTATAGCAAGTGGTAAGCCGACTGGCTACATATTGAAATATGACACTGATTGAACACCTTAGCCTTTTGACCCTTTGGGACTGGTGCGCTGCGGCGCTAATTATTGTTGCGTGGTATGGGATTGGTTCGCTCATCGACCACTCAGGAAGTAAGCGACCATCCGTGACTGTGTTGATGTCGGAACATCGGCGGACTTGGATGAAGGTGTTTGTCGAACGATCCCCCCGCCTATTCGATAGCCAAATCCTAAGCAGCCTGCGGCAAAGCACATCGTTTTTTGCTTCTACCTGCCTATTGGCGATGGGTGGTGTTCTTGCGTTGATCGGGAATACTGATCCGCTAAGCGGTGTGGCGCTTGAGGTGACGGATATGCCGGTCCCTGTTGTTGTCTGGCAGCTAAAGCTGGGCCTTGTCGTGCTGTTCCTTGCCAACGCGTTTTTGAAATTCGTCTGGGCGAACCGCGTGTTTGGATATTGTGCTGTGGTTATGGCCGCGGTCCCGAACGACCCCAAAGACCCGGTCGCATTTCCACGTGCCGCGCAGGCAGCTGAATTAAATATTCGTGCTGCTGTAAACTTTAACCGTGGGCTACGCGCGATGTATTTCTCGCTTGCCGCGTTAGCGTGGCTATTGGGTTCGGTTGCGTTGATCATCGCGACAGTCGTGGCCGTCTGGATCGTCTGGACACGAGAATTTGCATCGATTCCGCGCAGTATTCTGCTAAACGAGAAAATATGAAATATGCACTGATCCCCATTTTCGCTGCGACGACCGCTTTGGCAGATGCACCCAAAGTGCAGAACGTCACGGTAACTGGCGATAGGGTTGATGTGACCGTGCTGCATCCCGACACTGGCTGGGACCATTATGCGGATGGTTGGGAAGCCCTTGACGCGGATGGCAACCGATTAGGGTTTCGTGAATTGTTTCATCCGCACGAAAACGAACAGCCCTTTACGCGATCACAATCCGGGATCGTCATTCCCGAAAGCGCGACATCCATATTCATCCGCGCGCGCTGCAACGTTGATGGTTGGTCGGATGAGCTGTTCGAAGTTCCGCTTAGCGACTAACGCCGCCCCTCACGCAGCCATGCACCTATAATCAGCACTGATGCCAGTAGAAGCCATGCCCATGCGGGCAGTATTGGCGTGATTCTGATGTCTGCCGTTTGGTATGCGCCGCGCGGTGTGATCCCGATCCAGCCGCGTCCGTTCGCAGGGCGACCTGCGCGGACCGTACGTATGCTGATGTCTCCGTCCGATATCGGCATGATGCCACCACCTGTACCTTCAACAAGAGGCTCCAAGGTTTCGCCAGTCGCGATGGTCTGTTCAAACTCTCGGGGGGCAGCAGGGCCAAGCGCGATGACGGACGATTCAGTTCCGTCATCCAAGCGATACAGTCCGATCTCTGGACCGTTCCACTGTGTTTCATACCGTCCGGGTGATACTTCTTTAAGAGTGAGGACAGTTTCAGTCCCATCGGGATGGGTAACTGTCACGTCACCAGTTTCCTCGCTCAGTGTGCGGCGAATGATGCGCATTGTCTGACCGCTTGGTTCAGCCCAAAGCGCCTCTTCCTCAAGCTCGGGTTCTTTCATCATCCAGTGGGCAAGGCGACGCAGGAGTTCCAGTTGCGGACCGCCACCTTCGAAACCGCGATCCCATAGCCAGCTATGATCCGAGGCAATCAGCGAAACGCGCCCTTCTCCGATGCGGTTCAGTGTCAGCAGCGGACGGTCGTCTAAGCCGGACATGACCGTCGTGGCCTCTGTTGGAACAAGAACGTCAACCAGCCGGAACCAGCGGCCCCAACCGGGACCTTCGCCGTCCAGATTGGGTGAGAATTCTTCCAGCCCTTCGGTCACCGGATGGCGCTGTCCGATATCGGTGATCTGGGGCACGAACCCTTCTTCAAAGACGCGTGCGGTCGGTGCACCGGGCAGGATTTGCCCGAGCGGAGACCGATAGATGCTTTCTGCTGCGCCGTATTCAGGCCCAGATGACACCAGCACTGCACCGCCTTGTTCAACATACTGACGGATGTTGTCGAAATAGCTGGCAGGCAAAATTCCGCGGCGGCGATAGCGGTCAAAGATGATTAGGTCAAAGTCGTGGATTTTGTCCAAGAACAGTTCACGCGTCGGAAATGCAATCAGTGATAGTTCGTTGACCGGTACGCCGTCTTGCTTTTCAGGGGGACGCAGAATGGTAAAGTGAACGAGGTCGACGGTTTGGTCAGATTTCAACAGGTTCCGCCAAGTCCGTTCACCTGCATGCGGTTCACCTGACACAAGCAAAACACGCAAACGATCACGTACACCGTTGATTTGTACGACGGCAGTGTTGTTACGCGCGGTGAGTTCGCCTTCGGCCTCTGGGATCGAAAACTGCAGGACGTTCATGCCACCATGGGGCAGTTCAATTGGGATCTCGATGTCTTGGCCAATGGGGATCGGCAGGCTGATCGGCGTGTCACCGTCCACTGCAATTGATAGCACAACCGCATCAGTTGTCGGGGCAGCACCTTGGTCGTCTACTCGCAGGGTCAAGGTGACTTGTTCGCCCAGAATAGCAAAGGCGGGGGCGTGCGACACAACAAGCCGTCGATCCCAATCGTCCGGTTGGCCGGTTAGCATCAAATGCATCGGGGCGGGCAGGCGCGGTGCGCGTTCAATGTCGTGAAGCCGCCCGTCACTAAGTAGAATTACACCAGCGATCCGGCCTTGCGGTTCCTCTGACAGCGCCTCGGATGTTGCGGTCATAAGGGCGGTGCCGCTGTCTCCCTCTCCATCGGCTAAACGCACGATCCGCAGTTCAGTGTTTGGATGCCGGGCTAGCTCTGCTTCGACATTCGCAATTGCGGCTTCGTTCTGTTCGACCCGGTCAGCGATCTTTTGGCTGGCGCTTTCGTCGACAACAAGCAAGACAATATCTGACAGTGGCGCGCGGTCTTCTTGTTGCAGCGACGGGCCTGCGATCGCGGCAAGCAAGGCAAAGCCCGCCGCTCCGCGCAGCCAACTGCCGGGCAGGCGGCGCCAAAGCGCAAATGCAAAGGCGATCACAACCATTGCCGCCACGCCAAGAAGCATCGGCAAAGGGATCAGCGGATCAAAAATCAAAGTCTCGGTCATTGTCCTAACCTATCCAGCAGGTCCGGTACATGGACTTGGTCTGATTTATAGTTACCAGTAAGCACGTGCATGATGACATTCACGCCAAAGCGCAGTGCGATCTCGCGTTGGCGTTCGCCCGCCATTCCGCGCCCGACGGGCAGCATGGGGGAACCATTCGCGTTTACCGCCCAAGCGGCAGCCCAATTATTGCCCCCAATGATAACAGGTGTGACCCCATCATTAAGATTGCGAAATGGCATGCCTTCGATTTGGGTCGCGCCAATGGGGGCCGCTTCGACCCATACGTCGCGGCTGGCATAGCGGCCGGAAAAATCCTGCAATAGATAGAAGGTACGCGTCAGCACATGGTCTGACGGCACAGGTTCAAGCGCGGGAATATCAAGTGATCGCGCAATGGCTTGCAGCTTGCGACCTTCGGGCGAGCCCGATCCAAATCGCGCGGTGTCAGCGTCACGCGTATCAAACATGATCATGCCACCTGCACGTAGATAGCGGTTTAATTTGGCGTAGGCGTCATGTGACGGCAGCGGTTGATCTGCGGTAATCGGCCAATAAAGAAACGGAAAGAACGCGAGCTCATCGGTCTCTAAGTCGACGCCGATAGGCGCGGACGGCTCGATCGAGGTGCGGCGGAATAGGGTTTGCGATAGCCCCAATAGGCCCGCTTCGGCGATTTCGTCAGCTTGGGCATTGCCGGTTATCACATGGCCCAGCACGACTTGCGACGTGGCGCGAAGCGCGAAGGCGTCGTCAGTTTGTGCCTGTGCATCGGGCGCACTAAACATCATGAGCGCAAGCAATGCAGCAACGTCAGCTCTTGGGCCGCGCAGACGCCCGCCGACGGCAAGCGATGCAATGACATCAATTAATAACAGCAAGATTGCAGCGCTAAGCAGCCAGCCCTTTAACGCGGTTTCACGCATTGTAGCCATACCTTCGACCGCGATGCGGGCAGGCCAGTTTGCAACGGATAAGAGGGTCTCGGACCCGATCACATTGACGGCGAGCTGCCGGTCGTTACCAGCGTAAAGACCGGGTTGAAGCAGCGGACCAGGTGCCGCAGTGGCAAGCATCTCACCGGCGACACCGGGCAGCGCGCTGCCGTCTTCAAGCCTGCCGTATGCGTCCAGAACTTTGTTCGGCAACCATGTCGTTCCAGCAAGTTCTGTGGCGTCGGGTGTCGCGGGACGGGTTGAGACCGCCAATCGTTCAAGCATCTGCACAAAAAGCCCTGACAGCGGAAGCGAGGACCATTCCGCGTTGGCGGTGACGTGAACCAACACCACTTGTCCTTCGCCTGTGATCTTGCGGGTGACCAGCGGCGTACCATCCGCAAGCTGTGCGATGACGCGATCTGCCAGTGTTGGATCGGGCTGCGCCATCACTTGGCTGGTGACGTTGACGTCTTCGGGGATCGGAAGGCCAAAGAAAGGGCTGTCGTTTTCGAACGGAGCTAGTGTCTTGGGCTCGCCCCAGCTCATTGCGCCGCCGACAGTGCGGCCACCACTGCGTAAGCGAACGGGTAAAAGTGGGTCTTCTTGGTTGCGACCAAGATCACTTGCCGCCAGCCGTGGCCCTGCAAAACGTAGCAGCATACCACCGTTTTCGACCCAATCGTGGACAGCGTCTGTTTCAGTTTCACTTAGCGTCGCAACGTCTGCCAAGACGACCACATCTGGATTGGCGAGCAAAATATCAGACAGGGTGCCATCAATAAGGTCGGCAGTCGGTTCTAAGGCCTCGCGCAGGTAGTAGAGCGGCGAAAGCAATTCCAGACCTTCGCGGCTGTCGCTTCCTGCGATCAAAGCAACCTCGCGACGCTTCAGCGCATCATCCGTCAGGCTGACTGCTCCGGCAGATCGGTTTCCAGTGATCTCAAACCGTGTGATCCGGTTGCGAAGCTCGGGCGGGAGAACCATGGCTGTTTCGGCATCTGCGTCACCTGCTTCAAATGCCAACGGAACGGTGGCAAGCTGTCGTTCAACACCAGCAGGATCTAGGCCGACTGCAGTGATTTGTGTTTCATAGGCGGCCCCGACAGGCGTGCGGGTTGCTGATACAATGACTTGGCCATCTTCGAACCGCGCGGGGCGCACCCCAATTGTCAGCTGCGGCGTTTGGAAAACGGTTACAGAACCTGCAGCCTCAAGGGCTTCAAGCAATGTGTCGCGCCCTTCAAAATCAACGCCATCAGACAGCCAGTAGGTTTCAAAGCTGCCTTGTTGTGCGCTGAAATAATCTGCTGCGTCCTGCGGTTGCCAAGGCTTTGGTTGCAGGTTTGGCAAGCGGTTTTGCCATTCGTTTGGGGCAGTAAATGGGAGCGTGTCACTCGGAAGGTCCGTCAAGGCAACAACGGCGACGCGGCGATCGGCAAGCGCTGCCTCGGTCAGTAGGGCGTTCACACGATCCATGCGGGCCTGCCAATTCGCTGCCCCCGCCCATGTACCATCCAATGCAATGACTAAATCGCCTTTGCCGTCGCGTGCGGCCTGCGGGTTCAGTACTGGTCCAGCAAAACCGACAATCACGGCAGCCACAGCCAATAGCCGGAGCAAAAGCAACCACCAAGGTGTGCGGTCGGACTGGCTATCCTCGTCCGCAAGTCCAAGCAGTAACGCCACGCCGGGAAAACGCCGCCGGATTGGCGCAGGTGGTACGGCACGTAGCAGTACCCATAGGATGGGCAGCGCCGCCAAAGCAACAAGAAGCCAAGGCGCGGTGAAACCTATCGGGCCAAGCGTCCACATCATGTCCGCCGTTCCAATGCGCCATAAAGCCAAAGCAGGGCAGTCGTTGCAGGTTGTCCCGTGTGATGGGTTTGAAATTGCCAACCTGTGGTCCGGGCCAAATGCGTCAGCCTATCTTTACGCTCGGCCAATCGGTCGAGGTAACGCTGTTTTAGATCACCGGCTTTGAGCGTTTCATGTTCCAACGCGCCTGTCATCGAGGTGAAGATCGTGCGCCCGTCAAAGGGGAAGTCTTCTTCTTGCGGATCAAGGACCTGCAAAAGCGCACCGCGCACGCCACGGTCGGCAGCGCGCAGCAGGGCTTCTTCTACGGGTGCGATGTCCCCTAAAAAGTCGCTGATAAACAGTGCGCGCGAATGCGGTAGCATGCCTTGGGTCTCTGGTGCGCCATAATCATGGTCACTGTCCTCAGAAAGGATCTGCGCCATTTGCATGATCTGGGCTTCACCGCGACGCGGTGGCAGGCGTAACCCAGTTAGACCGACCCGTTCGCCGCCACGAATAAGCAAAATCGCCGTTGCCAACCCCAGCATCCGGGCGCGGTTGCCTTTGCTCGGAAGATCGCCGGACTGGAAGCCCATTGATGCCGCTTGATCAACCCACAGCAAGATCGACTGCGCGATCTGCCATTCCTTGTCCTGAACAAAATTAGAGTCTGATCGAGCAGACCGCCGCCAATCGATGCTACGTGCAGCGTCGGTTGGTTGCGCAGGTCGGTATTGCCAAAATGTATCTCCCACACCCGCGCGCCGCCGCCCGTGGTCACCCAACAATACGGTTGAAGCCAGATGTTCTGCCTCGGCCAAAAGCGCGGGCAGCGGCGCGGCCAAGCTTTCGGCGTCGGCGCGGAGGTTCAGCGGTGCAGTCATGCGGCGGTTGCGACCTCGGTCACTTGGGTCGCAACGGTATTGATAATATCGGCAATGCTTTCGCCACGCGCGCGGGCGGCAAAGGATAACGCCATGCGGTGTTCAAGAACCGGAACAGCCATTGCGCGGACATCTTCGGCCGATGGTGCAAGCCGCCCATCAAGCAGTGCTTGGGCACGTACGGTCAGCATCAGCGCTTGCGCGGCACGCGGGCCTGGGCCCCAGCTGACATTCTGGCGGATAATATCCGGTGCATCCTCATCAGGACGACAGGCGCGGACAAGATCAAGGATCATTTCGACGATATTGTCGCCTACAGGCATACGGCGCAGCAGGGCTTGGGCCTCAAGCAGCTCTTGGGCGGTGAACACTGGTGTCGCTTCTGCCTCGGCTACGCCAGTGGTTGCGATCAGAATGTCGCGCTCTGTTTGGCGATCTGGATAGGGCACGTCGATTTGGACAAGGAAACGGTCAAGCTGCGCTTCGGGTAGAGGGTAGGTGCCTTCTTGTTCAATCGGGTTTTGCGTCGCGAGCACATGGAACGGTTCACCCAGCGGGCGGTGTTCACCCGCGATGGTGACTTCTTTTTCTTGCATCGCCTGCAGTAGCGCGGATTGCGTACGGGGGGACGCACGGTTGATTTCGTCAGCCATCAACAGTTGGCAGAAAATCGGCCCCTCGATAAAGCGAAAGTTGCGTGCGCCACCTTCTGCTGTTTCCAGAACCTCAGACCCGAGAATATCGGCGGGCATCAGATCGGGTGTAAATTGAATGCGGTTCCCGTTAAGGCCCATCACCGTCGATAGCGTATCGACAAGACGCGTTTTGCCAAGGCCGGGCAGGCCGATCAAAACGGCGTGGCCCCCGCAGATAAGCGAGGTCAAAGTCAGATCAACAACACGGGGCTGGCCAATGAAGCGCGCGGCGATACTGCTGCGTGCGTCTTGCAGCTTTGCGCCCAGACTTTCAATTTGGGCGACAAGATCGGCGAGATCGGCCATGACTTTCCTCCGGTTGAACTATATCTGTCTATACCAACAGATATTCGAACGAACCCCAATGGCAAAATCAATGAGCACACAAAAGATTGTGACCCCATCGGCCGAAAGCATCGCGAAAAGCGCGCGAGCCGCCCAAAAAGGCGGTTTACCCCCGGTTCATCTGTGGAATCCGCCGCATTGCGGGCATATCGACATGCGGATCGCGCGGGATGGGACGTGGTTTTATATGGGTACGCCCATTGGTCGGCCGGAGCTGGTGCGCCTGTTTTCGACGATTCTACGCAAAGACGGCGACGACTATGTACTGGTTACTCCGGTTGAAAAGGTCGGAATTACGGTCGATGACGCACCCTTTGTTGCAGTCGATTTCGACGTGGTTGAAGGCGCACTGGTCTTCGAAACGAATGTTGGGGACAGTGTGAAAGCAGGCCCCGATCATCCAATCCGGGTTGTGCGTGATACTGACACAGGCGAACCCAGCCCATACGTACACATCCGCGCGAACCTTGAGGCGTTGATCGATCGCAAGTCATTTTACCGGCTTGTCGATATTGGTGAGAAAGCCCCGCATGACGGTGATGAATGGTTTGGCGTGCGATCAGGTGGTGTGTTCTTTCCCATCGTTCCAGCAAGCGATTTGGATTAGCGCGGCGTCAAATGCCAGATAGTTTCAGTGGCGGGTGTCGTTCCGCGCGTGCACGTCATCTTTTGAGATTGAAAACGGCGGTCCATGCGCGGCGGACTGATCATATTCGAAGGTCAGGAGCAGTGGACGACAGGCCCGTAAGGTGCGACGTATAAATCACCCGCATTTGGTTGGTCGGCTAAATCCGGCATAACGGAACCTTGAAGGCGGCCTGCGCCAAAGTTTGCTCTGTTGGGGCGGAGTCGACTTTTAATACTACATTGGGGCTATAAGATCGGATGACCATTTGCGGTGAACGCTGCGAATGGTCTGGTTACCAAAAATCGAAAACCAGCTGTCGATTTGGATTTAGCAACTTGATTTCTGCACCTAAGGAGATCTCGGCTTTAAATATGACCTCAGCGGCCGCACGCGCGTCTTCTCCGGCATCATGGTGTCGGAATTGAAGCCCAAGTTCTTGTCTAAGGTTGGCTAAGCCATGTCCTCCATTTCCACGAAATTCTGGCCATGCTTTACGTGCGACAGAAACACTATCTATCCAAATCGATTTCAAGATGGGCAGCTGGGCAAGCCGACACGCGGCGTCAAATGATTTTTCATCAAAGCGGCTGTGCTGGACAAGCGGGTGCGTTTCAAGAACGCGGCGCAGTTCTGGCAAGGCTTCCACAAATGTTGGCGCATCTTTTACAGTTTCGGCGTCGATCCCGTGTAGTCGTGTATTGCTCTCTGCGAAACGCATGCAAGGATCAATATAGGTACTGTAAGTCTCGATAGAGTGATCGAAGCGAACGAAGGCCAAACCGATCTGACAGATGCTCGCTACGTCGTACGCAGCTGTCTCCACATCAACGGCAATGAATCTGAACGGACCATTTTCCGGCGGTGTGAACTGAAAATGGCTTGGCATGTTGGTGAGGGCGTCGTTCATCATGCTAAAGACTGTCATGCTTTTTGGGCTTGTACAAAGCACTTTTGACTTTCATGGCCTTAAGGAGTGATCGCCGTCTAATACTGATGATATTTGGCCTTTGGGGATAGATTTAAGCCGATTTTTAGGCTTTTGTTTTGAGTTCCGTTCGCCAAAGGCGTGATAATTACTATCGAAACAGCGAGGAGGAATTTCGCGAGTATGGCGCCGCGCTTATAACTCAGGCTGTACTTTTTGTTTCAAAAGCATCGGACCGTAAATGGCAACGAAGCCCGCGAACCCAATGATCTAAAACAATGCGGTTGCTTCCAACAAGGGAGTCCTGACTGATAGAATTGCATCAGCTGCAAACCGCGCGACGACCGACATTATTAGCATTGCGTAAAGAAATGCCGTTCCTGTTCCTGCATGAAGCTATCGCCCAGAGTGCCCCAGTGATGCGCGTGTCATGACACCAATGGTCATCAGGCCGATCGCGCCTGCGGTCCATATGTGTAAGGCTGCTGCGGGGCTGACAAACGCTGGGCGAAGAATACTTGTGCCCGTTGCAAGTGCACCGATAGGTACAAATGCATAGGCGGCATGTAGAATCCAAACCAGCGGCTCGGCAACTGTCTTGAAACCCTTCCAACGGAGCAGCCTCACGATGTGCAAGCAACCAATCGCGATAAGTGCCACGCCAACAATGATATGGTCCGGGATGGCAGCCCAAGCGAGAAGTGCCGCTACTGAAACCAATAGTACAACCTTATCAAACCGTTGAATTGGCGGTGTTGGTAAGGTGTTGTGCCCGCGTTTGACCACCCAGTTGCGGGTAAAGGAGGGCGTGACCTTGCCGCCGATCAACATGATGAGGACGAGCGAGACAGCGAGCGCCAGCCGGAGCCCGTACCCTTGGCTTGCGTTTCCTTTCTGCGCGCCCTCGAGGTGGAAAAGGGCATTTGCAGCAATGAAAGCCCCAATGAGGATCACGACTGGTAGGTTCGCCCATTTTTTGCCTGCAACGATTTCGCGCAAGATCATAGCCCAAAGGACGCTGAGGAACGACAGATCGGTCACCGTAACAAGTGATAGTGGTAAGTATGCGGATGCTCCGATGGCAAGCCGCCCAGGTAGCCAAAGGCCGGAAAGCCCTGCCAAGGGCCTGCACACAGCGATTGCGCGCGCCGAACGGGCATGACGAAAGAGAAACGCCGGCTACTGGCCTCGCCTACCCTGATGTCAGCCAGTATCTGGCTTGGATCAATCGCGAAACACGTCAAAACTTTCGCCTGCCATCGTTGCGCGAATGGGAGTTTATGGCAGCCGAGGTTCTGCCGCATACGCCCGACCCGATATTTGTAAACCCGGACCTGACATGGGCTTCAACCTATTTGCTAGAACCACAAACTAAACGCGCTTTGCGTTTGCAAGGTGCACTTGCAACAACATCTCAGGGGATAGTCGACTTAAATGGCAGTGTTTGGGAATGGACCTCTGATTGCTACGCGGGGGCTGCGGTGGGACTCGTTTCCAACGACCGCTGTCCCGCGTACTTTGTCGGCGGCGAACACATTGCTGCGGTGCCATTCTTGGTGCGCGACCCAGCTCGGGGAGGATGCGCAGTCGGCGCGCCTCCAGCCCATTTGTGGATGCGGCTCGTGTCCGATAAACTGTAGTTCGTTTAGATAATATGAATGTACAGCAACAATAATTACAAAGTCCTTAAAGTCTGTTCCGCTAAGCACTCAAAAGGGCACCGTTAAATGGCCGGTAAGTCCCTCATCGCGGTCATCCGTTTCGTTGCCTACGAATGACTACTCTCACGGTGATATACGCACCACCAGTTCTCGACTTTCAATTTCAAGCCGTGGAAACAGAAAGGTGTTCACATTCCTGTCGCGGCATAAAGTCGACAGACTGACACGCAAGACATCTTGAACACGGTCGTCAACATCAATGATGCCCCCACCGGGTCTGTCATGATCTCAGGGACCGCAACCGAAGACGAGACGCTCACCGCATCCAATACAAAACACTGGCGAACGAAGATGGGCTGGGCACTGTCAGCTATCAGTGGCTGCACGATGGCGTCGCAATTCTTGGCTCAATTGACGCAACATACCGGCTAACTTTGGATGATGGCAGCGCGAGTATCGGCGTGCGTGCCACCTACATTGACGGTCAACGGGTTTTTGAACACCCTTTTTCAGTCAGGTCTAGAGTAAGTCACGTTGTGCAAGGTTGCGCATCAAGTGGCTAATCCCAAAGCGCCATTCGGGGCAATGTGTCGATAGTTGAACGGTGTTGCAGAGTTCGCCAAGTTTCGGTGATGAAATTTTGACCTCATCGCCTAGCTTATGGGTGAACCCTTCGCCTGGCACATCACGGTCCTGAGTTGGTGCAAAAAGGGTGCCCAAAAACAGCATGAACCCGTCGGGGTATTGGTGGTGGCGTCCGATGACCTGTTGCACAAGGTCTGAAGGGGCGCGACTGATTTCCGTCATCGAAGATGTGCCATGCATGACAAACCCGTCCTGCGTTCCTGTGACTGTCATATCGAGTTCCGCAGCCCCCACATCATCCATGCCAAAATCCGCGTCAAAGAGGCGGATCATCGGACCGATTGAGCACGAAGCATTGTTGTCCTTAGCTTTAGACAGCAACAAGGCGGATCGGCCTTCGACATCGCGCAGGTTGACATCATTGCCTAAGGTGGCTCCGACGATTTTGCCCTTGGATGAGACGGTCAAGACGACCTCTGGCTCCGGGTTGTTCCAATCGGATATCGGGTGCAAACCCACTTCTGCCCCATGCCCAACTGCTGACAAGGTCTGCGCCTTTGAAAAGACTTCGGCGTCCGGGCCGATGCCGACCTCAAGGTATTGCGACCATAGTCCTTCTTTGATCAGGGCTGCCTTGATCTGCTCTGCATCTTTCGAGCCCGCTTTTACGTTCTTGAGGTTATCGCCAATTAACGCGCCAATGTTGTCGCGGATGGCGTTTGCCTTTTGCGGGTCGCCGGCAGCTTGTTCTTCGATCACGCGCTCCACCATGGAATTGGCAAATGTGACGCCGCAAGCTTTGATTGCCTGTAGGTCACACGGTGCCAGAATGTGCGTTTGCGAATAGTCGCCCACTGCGGCTCTCTCGATACTGGCTACGGTACCTACCGCAATGCCTTCGATTGACGACACATACGCAGCTGGATGGGGCATTTCGCAGATGTCACGTACCAAGGGTGCGGCTTTTGTGGTGATATCGACAAAGTACCCGTCGCGTATCGTGACCACAATTGGGCCGTGGGCCTTTGCGTCCCAAACGCGCCCAAGCCAGACTCCGTTTTCATCCAAATTCATATCTTATCGATCCTTTTTGTAGCAAATATTATCTTCGTATCAATGGCTGTCGCGGGGCTTGTGCTGCCTGATCTTTTGATACGAAGTCGCAAATTCAAGACATCCGCCGTCTGACAATTGACCGACATTCGCGCGGTAGATTTCCTGCCAAGGGGTCTGGTTTATCAGGTCAGGTGGGGTCCAATCGTCTAACCGTTTTTGCCATTCATCAGGATCGACAAGCGCATTCAGTGTTCGGTTTTCAAGATCCATCCGAACCCTGTCGCCCGTCTGCAATACCGCAAGCCCACCGCCCACCGCCGCCTCCGGCGACGCATTGAGCACCGACGGGCTTTCTGATGTGCCTGATTGGCGACCGTCACCTACCGTTGGCAAATGTTTGACACCTGCCTTTAGCAGCGCGTCAGGCGGCTGCATGTTCACTACTTCTGCGGATCCCGGATATCCAACGCAGCCCGCACCTCGCATGAACAGGATCGTGTTTTCATCGATGTTCAAAGTCGGATCATTAATGGTTGCGTGATAATGTTCAGGACCTTCAAAAACCACTGCTCGCGCCTCGAACACATTCTTGGAGTCGGGCTTATTGAGGAACCGACTACGGAATTCGTCTGAAATCACGCTGGTTTTCATCAAGGCAGAGTCGAACAAGTTACCTGAAATAACCATAAACCCGGCGTTTTCTCGTAGCGGCGCGGCAGTGGTCATAATGACATCGTGATCAAGGCTCCGCGTATCTGCCAAGGTTGCCCCCAACGTCTGGCCAGACACGGTCATCACATCAAGATGGAGCATGTCGGCCTGCCGCATTTCGCCCATGACAGCTGGCACACCGCCAGCACGGAAGAACCGTTCGCCAAGGTATTTTCCTGCGGGCTGCATATTGACCAACAGTGGCAGGTCGAAGCCATGTGTCTGCCAGTCGAGGATGTCCAAATCGACGCCAACGTGTCGGGCGATGGCCTGCAAATGCGGCGGCGCGTTCGTCGATCCGCCAATTGCGGTTGCAACTTTGATCGCGTTTTCAAAAGCTTTGCGCGTCATCACCTTTGATGGCGTCAAATCCTCATGAACCATGGCTACGATCCGTTTACCTGTCTCATAAGCCATGTGCATACGTTCGCGGAACGGAGCGGGAATGGCAGCGCATCCGGGCAGGCTCATGCCCAAGGCTTCGGCCAGCGCATTCATTGTGCTCGCGGTGCCCATGGTGTTGCAATGGCCTAAAGATGGGGCCGACGCGCAGGCGCGGTGGATGAATTCTTCGTAATCAATAGTGCCTTCGGCCAAAAGACGGCGACTTTCCCAGATGATCGTACCTGAGCCCGCCAATTCTCCCTTCCACCAGCCATCTAGCATCGGTCCGCCAGAAAGTACGATGGCGGGTAAATCCACAGTGGCAGCCCCCATCAGCATAGCGGGAGTAGTCTTGTCGCAGCCGGTCGTTAGAACGACCCCATCCAACGGGTACCCATGCAAAACCTCTACTAGACCCAGATAGGCCAGATTGCGATCAAGTGCCGCTGTCGGGCGCTTGCCGTTTTCGTGAATGGGGTGAACGGGAAACTCCATCGGGATACCGCCGCCGTCGCGAATGCCCTCCTTGATCCGGTCCATAAGAAACACATGAATTTTGTTGCAAGGCGTCAGATCTGATCCGGTTTGGGCGACGCCGATGATCGGACGACCGGATCGAAGCTCTTCACTGGTGTAATCGCTGTTCTGATAGCGTTCGAGATGAAGCGCAGTCATGCCAGGATTGTCACGATTGTCGAACCAATCTCTTGACCGCAGTCTTACATCGTTTGTCTCTTTTGGCGATTGGTCTGTCATCAGATTGTCCACAGTATAAAGAAAAGGATTGGGTGGAAGGCGCGCCTAAAGTCGTGTTTTATTTTCACGGCCATAGACCAAAAGCATTCCGACGATCACAATGCCATAGATGATCTGACGAAACGCCTCGGGCATCTGCATTATCGACAGAACCGAGTTGAGGAAAACGATCAAGATCACCCCAACCAGTGTTCCCAGATACCTACCTCGGCCACCAAGAATATGGGTGCCGCCCAAAACCACGGCTGCAATCGCTGGCAACAAAAACGGCGCACCCATACCTTGATAGGCCTTGGCCGAATACCCGGCGAGCAATATGCCCGCAGATGCGGCGCACATCGAGGATGCAATAAAGGCCCCAGTAATGACCCAACGGGTGCGTATTCCAGACAGGTAAGCAGCACTTTCTTTAGCGCCGGTTGCATAGATTGATTTGCCAAACCCCGTCCGTGTCAGAACAACGGTGATCAATATTGAAACTGCGGCCCAGACAAACACGGCGACGGGCAGGCCCATAATCCGATCGGCGGCCAAGTACCGCATCAAAGGCGACGCCTCGGTTTGGGGGGCAAAGCCCCCGGTATGGGCGATCATCAATCCACGTAGCACTGAATCGACCCCCAATGTGAAAATCATTGACGGGATCCTTAGGTAAGAGACGCCAAACCCGTTTATGAGACCAACGATCAGTCCGACGCTTAGTCCGGCAGGAATTGCCCAAGGTCCGCCAACGCTGGTTGCCATCATGGCCGCTGCTGTCAATGTCCATGGCAACGACAAATCAATGTGCCCTAATAAAATCACCATCATCATGCCCGCAGCACACAGCCCAAGGAACGATCCAATTTGCAGCTGCTGCAGTAAATAAGATGGTGTCAGCATCGGCGCGGTCCCTTGCGTCGTAAGGGTATACGCTGTCCCGATCAGGATGATCATCAACGTAAAGGCTGCTGCAATTGCAATGGGCCGGTTTTCGGGAGTGAAAGAGAGCAGGGTATTCATCGAAACAGCTCCAATGTGTTTTTGACCCGCAAGGTACGCAGCGCTCCGATGCTGACAGCCGCCAAAAGCACAAGGCCCTCGATGAGCGACTGCATCAGCGGATCAATGGATAAGATGCGGAAATAGAATGAAATCACGCGCAATATGCCGGCCCCGATCAAAGACGCAATCGCACCGCCAACTCCTCCTAGTAGGGACGTTCCGCCCAGCACGACCGCGGCAATCGAATTCAATGTATACGCACCCGCCTGGTTGATATCGGCGTTCCCCGATGAGGTCTGGATAGCGAGATAAAGCCCCGCACACGCAGCAAAATAGCCTGCCAGCGTGAAGGCCGCGATCTTGGCCCGTGCCACGGGCAAGCCGGACATATAAGCCGCCCCCTCGGCCGAGCCCACCGCATAGATCGTGCGCCCCGTCACCGTGCGTTTGAACGGCACCCAGACGCAGATGCCGAAGACGGCCATGATGATCAAAGGCATCGGAATATTGGCAATGGGCTGCAACCAAGCGGCCGTTCCGTCCTGAGCAAATCCAAGGGTTTCGGTAAAATCAAACACCGCGTTGGTCAGCGCCCAGTTCAGGTCGCTACTAATTTCGCCCCCAGGAGACGGACGTATCAGCAAGGCTAGGCCGCCTGCGACGGCCCCTGTGGCCAGTGTCGCAATGATCGGTTGGATGCGTCCGTAGACGACTATCAAACCATTCATCAGCCCAAAGCCTGTACCTGCTGCTAGGGTGATGGTCATACCGACGATTTGTTGTATCGGGGAACCCGTGACAACGTGGGACGCGATGGTATTTGTCAATGTCATCACGGCCCCCACGGATAAATCCAGCCCACGCATTAGAACGGGCACGGTTTGTGCCATGGCGAGAAACCCGATAACCACGCTTTCATTGGCATTTTGGATGAACACCGCCGTCGAAAATCCGCGGGGGTGCATCATTTGATAGCCAACGAACAAGGCCGCGAACAATAAAAACGCACCGGTGAAACCGCGGTTGCGCCCCACCCAAGATGTCATACGGGTCATTACGCGACGCCTTTCGATTGAATATTGAGAGCTGCCGCCACAAGCGCTTGCTCGGTTAGTTGATCGTCGCTGAGCTCATTTACGACACGGCCGTCATACATAACCGAGACACGGTCGCAGCACCCGATTAATTCTGCATAATCAGTTGAATAGAGCAGCACTCCCTTGCCCGAACTGGCAAGGTTACGAATGAGGCTATAGATCTCTTGCTTGGTGCCCACATCGATGCCGCGCGTCGGATCGTTGAGCAAAATCACATCCGGATTCAGCGCCAACCATTTAGCGATCACAACCTTTTGCTGGTTGCCGCCGGACAAAGTTTCAACAGAGATGTCAGGGCTTGCCGTCTTGATTTGCAGCTTCGCGATCGCAGCGTCGACTTCTTGCGCGGCACGGTTGGTGTCAATCAGTGCGCCGCGTGATACGGCTTTGTAATTCGGTAGCAAAAGGTTGTCCGCAATCGAAAGGCTTAACATCAGGCCTTCGGTTTTACGGTCCTCGGGGACCAGTGCTAGGGCGGCAGATTTGCACGCTGCCGGTGAGGTCGGAATGAATGGCATGTCGCCCAAGCGGACCTCGCCCTTGACGCCCTTAAGAACCCCGAACAGAGCAAGCAGCAATTCCTTTTGTCCCTGTCCATCCAGTCCGCCAAGCCCGACAATCTCTCCTTGGCCAACGGATAGATCAACGCCCTTCAGGCTCTGTTCCCACCTTAGGTCAGTGATGCTCAGTGCGGGTTGATGCACCTCAGCTTTGGGCGGTTTGGGGGGGTATTGCGCCTCAATGTCCCGGCCAATCATCAGACGAACGATTTCGCCTTCGGTCAAATCGCCCTTGTCAAAGCTTTGAATGTGGCTGCCATTTCGGAACACGGAAAGGCGATCACACAAGGCTTCGACCTCTTGCATGCGGTGGCTGATGAACAGGCTTGCGACATTGTTTGCTGTCAGCTCCTCAAGCAAACCATAGACCGTTTCTACGTCTTTGCTCGTAAGCGCAGAAGTGGCTTCATCCAAGATCAAGACCCGGAGGTCTTTGCTGATCGCCTTAGCAATTTCAACCATTTGGCGACGCGAAAGGCTAAGGTCACGTACGCGGGCGTCGGGATCGACGTCTTCGCATTTGATGCGGGCCAGAACCTTTTCGGCCATGCGCCGCTGGGCGGATGCATCGATTAACCCAAAGCGGCGCGGGGGGTGATCGATAAAGATATTCTCGGCCACCGACAGATCGGGTATTAGCGAAAGTTCTTGGAAAATACAGACAATGCCATCCTTGGCAGCTTGGGACGGAGATTGGTATTGAACCGGTTTATCATCGACCAATACTTGTCCCTCACTGGGAGGGAGCACACCTGAAAGGATTTTGATCAGTGTGGATTTCCCGGCACCGTTTTCGCCCAATATACCATGTACTGACCCTGCTCGGCATGAAAAATCGACGTCTTTCAAGGCGGTGATTCCGCCAAAGTAGCGAGAAACGTTTTGTAACTTAACGATGTCAGTGACGGCGGGCATGAGATCTCAATCTATGTAAAGGTTGTGGGGCACCGACAGGCGATGCCCCACAAGTGCAGGAGTGCTTAGTTTTGGTCTGCTTCATCCTGAGCCATGATGGCCGGGCCTGAGATGTTAACGTCACATGCTGGGAACTCGTTCACTGTGAAAAAGTTGTCCGGCAATTCTGTCCAGAAGTTCTTGCCGTCTTCCAGTTCGTCATATGTTGCCATCGGCAACGGCACCGAAATCAATTGAGGCATTGGATTACCTTCAAGCGCCGAGATCGCGGCCTTCATAGCAATCGCGACAAGCCCCGGTGATTGGCCAATGGAAATACCCCGAAGGCCGTCGTCGGCATGCTCAGCCATCAACTTGCGGAACCCGTTCTCAGCTTCGCCTGACACAGGCACCATTGGGTGGCCAGCATCCAGCATTGCGCGAACAACGCCTGTGGTGCCGCCTTGCGCAAGAATGGCGTCGAATTCACCGTGAACGGCGATCGCGTCTGCAACGACCTTTTGCGCTGTGCCATCATCCCAGTTCCCGACAACGCTAATGCGTTCCCATTCACCGCCGGATTCGTCCAGTACGGTATTGATGCCAATGGACCGGTCCCGATCAACTGAATTGCCGGCCAAACCGCGCACCTCGAGCACTTTGCCCGACGTTTTGCCCATTTCGGCCAAGACGTGGGTGGCATAGGCACGGCCCATCGCCAATTGATCTTCGTTCACCTGCATGACCTGGTCGGTGTCGAGCACGTTATCAAACGGCACGAGCACCACATCATTGCGGTCGGCTAATCGGATAACCCGATCAAAGCCATCAGGGCTGACGGCAATTGTGATAATGGCATCAAAGCCTTGGTTTATGAAATCCTCAATCGCACCAAGTTGGGCCGGGGCATCTGTGCCGGTCGAAACAACCTTGAACTCGGAAATCTGGTCGGCAATGGTCGGATCTTCTGCAAAGGCTTTTGCAGTCTTGATCATTTGAATGCGCCACGTATTACCAACAAAGCCATTCACAACGGCCACGCGGAAAGGCCCTTCGCGCGCCTCCCATTGCAGATGTGTTGTGGTGTCATCCCATGGTGTAAAGCAGGCCGGGTTAACCCCGGGCCCGTCAACAATTTCTGGTCCCGCGATCGCAGCTGTACCGGCCAACATCGTACCAGCCGTCGCGGCCATCAGTCTTAATTTCATTGTCATAATAGTCTCCCTTAGTCAGCAGTTTTGAATGCGGTCGAAGACTTCGACCGCTTTTTGGACGCATTCAATAAATCAGGGCGTCTTCTGTTATGTCGGATCGTCTGCGAATGGACCGGTTTCGCGGAAATGAGCGTAGCCCGTTTCCAGGTGGGTCTTCATCCGGTACTGATAAGCAATGCGATCTCGCGCTACGATGGCGTCAATGACCGCTTCGTGTTCATAGTAGGTTTCATTTTCAAATGTATGACGTGTTTTACCGTTCTGAATGATCCTGAGGATCACGGGCTTCATCAACCCATAGACATCCAAAATTGCTTTGTTGCGCAGAATGCGGACCAAACGGGTGTGGAACAGGAAATCCTGCTCAGCTGCAGCCTCGACCCCTTCGGTTTCTAACATCGTCGCATTGATGAGGCGAAGGTCGGCCAAATCCTCATCCGTGATGCGATCAAAAATTTCTTCGACGGATGACACTTCGAGCAAACACCGGAACCCCTGAATATCCGAGAACGTCTCACGCGAAATTTCCATCACATTGAACGAGAACATCCCCAAAGCAGAAGACATCCGGTTGTCGACGATCGTGGCCCCCACCTTTTGACGTACTTTGACAATACCATACGCCTTGAGGATACGCATCGCTTCGCGAACGGTATTACGGGAGGCGCCAAATGTCTCACATAATTCTTTTTCGGTGGGCAATTGGTCCCCAATGGTCAGACCACGCTCGCTGATGAGCATACGCATTTGCTCCACGACTTCGTCCACGACCGACCGTGGCTCCAAGTCGGTGTCATCTATGTCCAGTGTGTTCATTGGCTCCCCCCAGTAAACATTTAGACATTTTGGGAATGTCTGCGGCAAACCTTAATTGTCCTACAAATGTGAGTCAATAGTGCAAATTTTGGTAAATTATCTATTTTAATGGCGTATTTATCCAATAATATGGCATTGAAGGGTAGACAATAGGTCAGAGGGCATAAGCCATAATTTGGCCGCGCCAAGGGTAATTGTTACGACAATTCCATCGTGGAAACGTTCTTCAAATCCATCAAGGATGAGCCAATCTGGCGGAACCGCTGGGAAACCAGACGTCAAGCCGAAGGGGCTATATTCTAGTATATCAATGGGTTCTATAATCCACGACGGCAGCATTCGTCGTTAGGTGGCAAAGCCCTTTGGCCTTCGAACGAAAGGCTGCCTAAATGAGTTGAGAGCCCGAAACGGAAGCGTGACAAGACAAAAATGGGCTTGCCCGGATATTGATCCTTACTTTGAAAGACTTTGCACCAGCCGCATCAATTGCACCGCCTCGGTCCGATAACCGAAATTGTCGTCCCCACGGTTCGCATTGGCGAGCGCGATTGCCTCATCATAGCTCCAGTCGCCTAGGTGGCTGTCATCACGAAGAAGCTGACCAAACCCTGCGATTGCCGCTGCAAAAATGGCTTCGGTACCGGGAATGCTTTGCCCGATAATCGGCGTTTCGATCAGCTGGCTGATATATTCGCCCGGTGCCTTGTAGCGTAGTTTGACAAAGCCGATCTCGTCTGATGTGGCAGCCACAGTATTCGGCGCATAGCGGAGCGGATCGCTAAGTTGGGCGAGGCTGCCGACAGGGGTGATTTCATAGATCGCCGTCACCGAATGCCCCGCGCCTAACTCTCCTGCGTCGACTATGTCGTTGTTGAAATCTTCGCGGTTCAATGCGCGGGTTTCATAGCCGATCAGTCGGTATTCGGCGACTTGGGCTGGGTTGAATTCGACCTGAACCTTCACGTCGCCCGCGATGGGGAACAGTGCGCCAGAGAGTTGATCAACGAGCACCTTTTGTGCCTCTGATAAGGTGTCGATATACGCGGCGGTCCCGTTGCCGTTCTGCGCAAGCGCCTGCATCGTGGCATCGTCTAGGTTACCGCGTCCAAAGCCCAAAACGGATAGGTAGGTGCCAGTATCACGCTTGTCGGCGATGAAGTCTTTCAGCGTATCAGGGTTATTGATCCCGACGTTGAAATCCCCATCGGTGGCAAGGATCACGCGGCTGACCTCATCATCAGCAGCCATCGCGTCGGCAACGGTATATGCCTGTTCCAGGCCACCTTGTCCGTTGGTTGATCCACCCGCGCCCAGCGATTGGATCGCTTGCAGGATCGTTGTGCGATCAGAGGCCGCAGTCGGGGCTAGCACCTGACCCGCGCTGCCCGCGTATTCGACAATCGCGACCTCGTCTTCGGGGCGCAGTTGATCCAGCATTAACCGGAACGATTGTTTTAGCAGCGGTAGCTTGTCAGGGCTGCCCATGGATCCCGACGTGTCGATCAAAAACACGAGGTTCAGCGGTGGCCGGTCTTCGATAGCAGGCATCTGACCTTGCAAGGCGATGTGTACCAATTGGGTGTTGGCATTCCACGGTGTTTCAAAGCTGGACACGGTGGTGCGGAAAGGTGCATCGCCCGCGTCGGGGGTAGGGTAGTCGTATGGGAAGTAGTTAATCAATTCCTCAATACGCACGGCGTTTGCAGGCGGCAACTGACCCCGTGACAAGGACGACCGCAGCAATGAATATGCCGCAGTGTCGACGTCGATCGAAAACGTTGAAACGGGTTCTTCGGACGTGATTTTCAGCGGGTTTAGAGTCGCGTTGGCATATGTCTCTGTGTTCGGCTGGGTTGCGGCGGGGCTTTGGTCTGGGGCAATCCGGTCGCCGACTGAGAGCGTTGACAGCGCTTGGGCTTGCGGCTGTGCGATCTCGGCCTCCTCGACGGTTTCTATTGGTGCCGTCGCGTATAGGTTAGCATTTTCACGGCTAGTATCAGCCGGGCTAGGGGCCGTTTGAGATGCTTCTGAACGATTTACTGAACGTAGCGCTGTTACCGGCGCAGCGGGCATTGGCAGTGCAGGTTCTGCCGCCATCGCCGCAGGTTCTTCTGCGGCGGTTCCCTCGACAGCAAATGCCTCGGGCGCCGGTGAATGATCGCTTTCGACGGTTGGTACAGGAGGGCTAATAGCGTCGAGAATAGCGACATCTTCGGCGATCTGCAGTTCTGCGTTCTCAGATGCACGCGTATCGTTCGCTTCCGACGCCCCAGTCAATTTCGTTAGCACGGGGTCCGTCGCAGTTGGCGGCGTTAGCAAGCTTTGCCCTTGGGGCGTTAGGAACAAAAAACCGCAAGCGACAAGCGCGGTGGTTGTTCCAAGCGCGGCCTTGGATGTTAGTGCGTTCAGCATGGTTGTTACTCCTGTCCAAAGGGCGTTGCGCCCGGTTACAGGAGTAGGACGAGGCTGTTCGCGTGATCCTTGGAGGTCGTCAAAGTTTTTGCGGGCCAGCGCGAGGTTTTCGGCGCGGCGTGTTTCATCTGCGCGCGGCGTGGCCATGTTCATCATGGATTTGAGGTCGTCGAGATCGTCGGTCATTCTGCGGCCTCCTTTTCTTTGATCGCGCGTAGGGCTTTTTTCGCTTCGGATATGCGCCAGCTAATTGTGCCTTCGGATACCCCAAGGATCTCAGCGGCTTGGGAATGTGTCATATCATCAAGAACAAGCGCGAGCGTATCGCGTAAATCATCGCTGAGTTGGTTCATCGCGGCGGTTAGCCAATCCAGTGCTTCGGTGGATTCCGATTGTTCGGCCTTGCGCGCGATTTCCCAATCGCCCCAGCCTGTCGTGGCTTTGGTATATGTTGCACGCTTGCGCCGGCGGTCGTGTGCAGCGTTTACCGCGACGCGGTATAACCAAGTGGTCACTTTGGCGCGGCGTTGGTAGCTGCCCAATTTGGCGGGCAGGGCGGCGCAAATATCTTGTGTCAGGTCTTCCGCTTCGGTGCGTACCCCAGTTAGTCGAAAACAAAACGCGAATAGCCTATCGTAATGGCGATCAAGCAGGTTGGCAAAAGCCGCCCCGTCGCCATTTGCGGCTGCTGCCGCGAGGTCTTCGTCACTGGTGTTCATACGCATCACGGTGGTTGGACGCGGCAGAATGGTCAATCCTTGGCGACATTTCAATTTATTTTCTTGGTGTAAGCCTTGGCAAGATGTCGCTGAACTGGATTGGTTGATTTGACGTGGGCGGGACCGTTTGATGAAATCGGCGTAGGGTGGCAAACCCGTGGACCAGCGACCAAACCATCATTTCGTTTCCCTGAGGGTGCGATGGCGACGGCTCAAACAACGCGCAAGTATCGGCAAGCACACCAAACGCCCGCTGTGCAGCGTCCGTTAATTCGGTGTCTGTGTTGTTTTTTATATCAGGTGAAAAGATTAGCTGAAACAGCGCGTCATGATCTTTGGCGAATGACAAATACCCGTGGCAAATACCCAATAGTTTAGCTTGCGGCGCAGGGCCCGCAACAGCGCGGCTTTCTTCCATGTATCGAATAAATGTACGAAAGCCTTCTGCTGCTATGGCCAGAAGTAGCCCGTTTTTGCCGTCAAAATGATGTGCTGGGGCAGCATGTGAGACGCCTGCGATTGCTGCGACTTTGCGCAGTGACAATGCACTAAGCCCTTCGGCTTTTAACACTTCGATCCCGGCATCAATGAGAGCAGGGCGTAAGTTGCCGTGATGGTGTTGGTTTTTCTCTGCCATATTGCTTTTTGCTCCCCCGGCTTGACAGTGTCAAGTTTGCTTCTATCTTTACACTGTAAAGTTTGAGGCGGATTCGAGGTGAAAATGTCCCTGACAATTATCCCGCGCACCCTATTTTGGGTGTTTAGTTTGCTCATCGCCATGGCGTCGGTGCGGTTTTTTGTATTGCCACCTGAGGTGGCTAACGAAGCACTCGCTTACCATGCGCTGGCGCGCCCAATTGCGTTTTATACCCATGTTGGGTTGGCGTCGGTTGCTCTTGGGCTGACACCGTTTCAGTTTTGGCGCGGCTTGCGCATGCGCCGTCCTGCAATGCACCGATGGATGGGGCGCGGATATGTGATTTCTGTGGTTCTTTCAGGCGTCGGTGGGTTGGTCTTGGCCATTTCGACCGAGGCGGGAAATATCGCTGCGTGGGGTTTTGGAACGCTTGCTGTGGTCTGGGTCGTCGTAACAGTGCGCTCTGTACTGCTTGCGATGAAAGGGCAGATTGATGATCACCGTCGTTGGATGATCCGGTCGGCTGCGCTGACGTTAGCTGGTGTTACGTTGCGCATTTATCTGCCTATTGTTTTCATCGCAGGTTTGCCGTTCGATGAATACTATGCGGCTATTGCATGGGGTTGCTGGGTGCCAAATTTATTGGTCGCCGAGATATGGCTGAGACGTCACCGGGCGACAGGGATCGCACCGCCCGGTGACGAAACTTAACGCACCCAGACTTCGACGCGGCGGTTCAGGCGCTGCCCTGCAAAGTCAGAGTTGCAGGCGACAGGGTTTAGCTCTCCGTAGCTTTTAATCTGCACAATCGAAGGGTCGAACCCAGTTCCTGCGACTTGCGAAGCGATGCTATCAAGAACTGTCTCTGCACGGGCGAAGCCAAGTGTGCGGTTCGCGTCAAATGCACCATCGGCGTCGGTGAAGCCAACCAGTGCAATCTCGTTGATGTTTGATGTGTTGGACAGGTAGCTGGTCAATCGTAGCAAATCCCGACGTGATGCGTTGTCTAGATTGGATGACCCCGTTTGAAAGCGGAACGTTGGCGACAGGCGGTGCCATTCAAGCATATCGATGTAGAGTTCGCGTAGTGCCGCGAGTTCTTGACGGCTTTCGTTTCGATCAATCTCGGCGCGGATTGTTTGGGCCGAACGCGATAGGTTTCGGCTGTCGATGTTGAAACCAATGAACCCCGACTTTTCGATGATTCCGTCGGCGGCTGGTGATTTCGCGTATGCAAGCAGACCTTGGGCGCGTGAAGGTAGTTCCGCATTTGTTGTGTAAAGATACAATGTGCGTTGCAACGGGTATTCCCCGGTTTTTGCGGCAAAGGTTGATGCCTCTGCGGCGATGCCGCAGCTGGAAATCAAACCCAAAGGTTTGTTGTCGCCACGAAATGCAAAGCCGACGTAGCCGATGCCGCCTGCATCGCCGAACACGGATTCGGACATTGCTGAATTGCCTGAAACAATACGCGCGTGGGCGCTGAGCGACACGTCATATGGTTCCAGAAATTTACCAGAAACAGTGGCGAAGGTGCCGGAGTTGCCATCGCGCGAATATACAGTCACGGGCAGATCGGCGCCGCCCAATTCGGACCAATTGCTGATTTTGCCCGAAAGTAATTCTGAAATCTGGCTTTCTGTTAATGCATCTACAGGATTGTCTGGGTGTACAACGATCAAAAGCCCATCAACTGCGATCCCGTGTTCTTGTTCAAAGCTAAGCGCGTCGCCTAAGCCTGCGTCAGAAAGCGCCTGAACTTCGGTGCCTTTGATGCGGCGAGACGACATTCCGATTTGCGTTGATAGATCAAGCATACCGCGAAAACCCGTGCTGGATCCGCGATCTTCGATCATGGTGGTGAAAATAGGTTCGCCCAGTCCTTCATCGGCTATTACTGTGAGCAAAACCTGCCGTTCTCCGGTGGTGCGGCTGTCGACGACGGCGCGTTGGCTTTCGGCATAGCCGCGTACGAGCAGCGGCATAAGTTCCGCGCCGATAGTGTCTGACCCCTTGATCGTGAAATCGATATTTGCCTGTCCACCGGCTGGGCATGCCGCCCCTGCGCAGCTCACGAGCGACGCAGGCACCTGAACTTCCCCAATTTCTGTACGCATGACGTAGAAACCATCGGTAAAATCGATCAATTCTCCCGATAGCGCCATTTCACCATCACTGGTCGTGAGCGAAACGTCGTCTGCGAGTGCGGGTGAGGCCATGCATAAGCATGAAACCGCTGCAAGTCGCGCTAGGAGTGTGTTTGTGGGAGACATGTGAGTGGTCTTTCGTTATAAGAGGCGGTGCTAGCCAGTCCTGTTGGCGGCAGCACAGATGCTCTTTCAACGCATCAAATTTGTTACAGATTGGTGACGGTTTTGTAACGAATTACTTAAAAATCAAATTATTCCAATTGGTTAAAAATTAACAGCCGCATTGGATCTGATAAAATACTAAATAGGTATACCTGCCATATGTGAGATTTTTAGAATTTTTGTCGTCCTAATGGCGACAATGGCGTTTGCGGTATGGGCTATTGGGGGGTGTGCATATTTTACGAACGAACCTTAAGGTTGTACTTTTCAGATAAAGTGAAGGCAGCACATACCACTAATACAGACAGAATGTCGTGTTTATGTGCCGCCCTATCGCAATAAGAAAACGTCCGCGCTTAGACGCCGACGCAAATATACTTCATCTCAAGGTAATCTTCGATGCCGTGGGATGACCCTTCGCGGCCAAGGCCAGACTGCTTAACCCCACCAAAGGGGGCGACCTCGGTCGATATGATCCCAGTGTTCACGCCCACGATCCCATATTCCAAGGCTTCGGCGACCTTGGTCACGCGTGACAGGTCTTTAGCATAGAAATAAGAGGCCAGTCCAAAGATCGTGTCATTTGCTTGAAAGATCACGTCGTCTTCGTCTTCGAACATAAACAGGGGCGCGAATGGGCCAAAGGTTTCATCTGTGCTGACAGCCATGTCTTTGGTCGCGTTGCTGATGATTGTTGGCTCAAAGAACAATCCACCCAGATCGTGGGGTTTGCCGCCAGTCAGTACAGTTGCGCCCTTGGCAAGTGCGTCATCAAGGTGAGTTTGTACTTTATCAATCGCCTTCGCTTCGATCAGTGGGCCAAGCGTTGTGCCATCTGTCAGGCCGTCACCGACGCGTAGGGCTTCGACCGCCGCTGTGAATTTGGCCGCAAACGCATCATAGACGCCTTTTTGTACGTAGATACGGTTGGCGCAAACGCAGGTTTGACCGTTGTTGCGGAATTTGCAGGCGATTGCGCCTTCAACGGCGGCATCAAGATCAGCATCGTCAAACACGATGAACGGTGCATTGCCGCCCAGTTCCATGCTGCATTTCATGACTTGGTCAGCCGCCTGACGCAGCAGGATGCGGCCGACTTGGGTCGACCCGGTAAAAGTCAGTTTGCGTACGATGTGATTTTCACAGAATTCCTTGCCGATTTCCTCGGCGGCGTTCGATGTCACAACGGAAAACAGCCCCTTGGGAACGCCTGCCTCTTCTGCCAGCTTTGCCATCGCAAGCGCAGACAGCGGCGTTTGTGATGCGGGGCGGACGACGAACGCACAGCCAGCGGCAAGGGCAGGGGCCACTTTGCGTGCGATCATCGCATTCGGGAAGTTCCAAGGCGTGATGCCCGCAGCGACACCAATTGGCTGTTTGATGACAGTGATGCGCTTGTCGGCCATGTGCCCCGGAATAGTTTCGCCATAGACGCGCTTTGCTTCTTCGCCGAACCATTCGATGAATGACGCACCATAGGCGACTTCGCCGCGGGCCTCTGCCAATGGCTTACCCTGTTCTGCTGTCATGATGATGGCAAGGTCTTCTTGGTTCTCCATCAACAGGTCGAACCATTTGCGCATAACTTTTGAACGTTTTTTGGCGGCCAGCGCAGCCCACGGTTTTTGAGTTTTTTCAGCCGCAGAGATCGCTTTGCCGACTTCGGCGCGAGATAAATCTGGAACCACGGCGATAACATCGCCTCGCGCTGGGTTTGTTACTTCGAAGTTCGCCCGATTTTCAGCAGACACCCATTCGCCGGAAACAAATGCGGCTTCACAGACCAGATCCGGCCGCTTGAGCATGGATTTGAGGTTGGTCGTTTCATCAAGCATGTTAGGCTCCCTATGTTTGGCGCTATCTGACCCTGCACTTAGGGCGGCGTAAAGGGGGGACCATGGAATTAGATGATGCTTTTGCAAATGCGGCCTATATCCCGAACGGTGAAACCTATCCTGATAAGTGGGCGGCTCTTGCGGGCGCGTTTCGTGATGTGACGCTATGTGAATTGGATTTGCCCTATGGAGAAGGCCGTCGTCACCGGTTCGATTTATTTCATCCTGCCCGTATGGCGCGCGGTGTAGTCATATTTGTGCACGGGGGATATTGGCTCCAGTTCGATAAATCATATTGGTCACATCTGGCGGCGGGTCCGCTTGCGCATGGATGGGCTGTTGCGATGCCTTCCTATGATTTATGCCCGCAGGCGACGATCCCAGAAATCGGTGATCAAATTGCGACTGCAATTGGCGTGATTTCCCAACGTGTGTTGGGGCCGATTCGCTTGGTTGGACATTCAGCCGGGGGCCAACTGGTTGCGCGCATGACCGCACCGCGACATTCGGTCACTTGGTTGGATCAGCTTGACCTCGTGATGCCTGTATCGCCTGTGACCGATCTGGCGCCTTTGATCCAGACGTCGATGAATGCCGATCTTAGGCTCGATATTGATACTGCCAAGGTTGAAAGCCCTGTTTTGATGGCGGCGCCCCAAACGCGTGTGTCAATTCATGTTGGTTCAAACGAACGTCCTGTTTTTATTGAGCAATCACATGATTTGGCGGCAGTATGGGCGTGTGGCCTTGGGGTTGAGGAGGGTAAAAACCATTTCGACGTTATCGAGGACCTTTCCAATCCTGATAGTAGATTAACTAATGTGCTATGTAGCCACTAAATAGGCGGGTTAACTCCGTATTTAGCTACTAAATAGAGTAGAGTAGTCAACGGACTGCTATAGTGATACAAAATCCTCGAGTATATGTTGAACAAGTTCAATCTGCTGCTGAACTAATCTGGTTTGAGGACAAATATGAATACAGCAAACTTTGCGAAAGTTGTGTTGCTAGCTGCCGCATCAGTATCACTTTCAGGCTGTGAGACGAGCTCCAAAGGGGGCATCACCGACGGTGGTCTTGACGGTGGAACGCTACGGGATGGTCTTGCGAATATCTGGATTGACCCCGATGGGTGTCAGCACTGGTATATCGACGATGGCATCGAAGGGTATATGTCACCGCGCTTGCGTCGAGATGGACGACCCTATTGCCAAGAAGAACGCGGCGAAATCGTTCTGAAAGACGGTAGCGTTATGATGGTAGAGCAAGAGCCGGTACCATCAGACACCTAAATGTTTTGGATACCATATTTCAAAAAGGCGCCGCAATTTCGGCGCCTTTTTTGCGGTTAGATCAGCGCATTGGGCTGAATTGCGCATCTGTCATATTACAGTCGCGGATTACATCAGGTCCGCAGGAGCGAAACTCTAAATCGCGTGTCATGCAGATGCGGGCTTCTTGAATGTAGTTGGATTTGCAGGTGATGGTGATCTGATCAGCCTCTAGGGTTGGGTTATCCTTCAGAAATGCTTCTTCGATCACGCGTGCAGGCACCGTGATGTCACGGTCTATTGTACGAAATACTGGTGGCCTGACGACGTGCGCGTAAGCATCGCGTGATAATGCATAGTAGTCTTGGGCCGACAGTCCTGTGCAAACCCCATGCTTGCGCCATTGATGCCAAGCAAGGCCTGACGTCCCCATGATATCGGCCATATCACCTGTTTGGCTGCGGCTGGGTGCGCGGTAGGGTGTGTGGCAAAACGACGGATACCCTCGGTCGTATTGGGGCCAAAGGCCGTGAAGAACCCAGTCAAAATCTTCGCTTTCATCGCATTGCGGTGAATTGCGTGCATCGCCTTCCAGTTCACACCAGTTCGCCGACCACGATAGAGACAGTACGTAGTAGTCAAAGTCACCTGCCATATCCTGTGCATGGACCGGAGACGTGATAAGCAATAGTAGGGCAATAAGCCTGCGCATTTTGATCTTTCCTAAAATGGTTTAGCCTACTATATAGGGTTCAAGTTCCCCGACAATGCGAACCCGGCTGTTATCACAGTCTGCCCAGTTTAAGGGCGCGGGAAAGGCTTGTCTGAAATTACGATGGAGATGAAAAGATGTCCGATACACCGATTATGGCCAAAGCGACCGCTGTTTGGTTGTGCGATAATACGACAATGACCTTTAAGCAGATCGCGGATTTTTGCGATCTACATGAGCTTGAAGTGCAAGGTATCGCGGATGGTGACGTTGCTGTTGGTGTCAAAGGTTTCGACCCAATCGCAAACAAACAGTTGACCCAAGAAGAAATCGATAAAGCCGAAGCAAACCCTCTTCACAAGCTAAAGCTGCTGTTTAACCCGGCCTCTGCAGGCGAAGAAAAACGTCGCGGCCCACGGTATACGCCGCTGTCCAAACGCCAAGATCGCCCTGCGTCGATCTATTGGTTGGTTAAGTTCCACCCCGAGCTGTCTGACGCACAAGTCAGCAAACTGGTTGGCACGACCAAGCCAACGATCCAAGCGATCCGCGAGCGGACCCACTGGAATATTAACAATATTGATCCGATCGACCCTGTTGCGCTGGGCCTTTGTAAGCAATCAGAGTTGGACGCCGCCGTTCAAAAAGCGAATGCAAAGAAAGCTGCAGAAGGCGGCGCGATGACCGACGATGAACGTCGTAAGTTGGTGAGCACCGAGCAGTCGCTGGGAATGGAGCCTGAGCCAAAAATGCCTGCGGCGATGTCTGGGCTAGAGGCGTTCAGCCTTTCCGATCCACGTGGTGACGACGATGCCGAAGATGAAGATAATCGTGATATCACGGATGCGGATAGCTTCTTTAACCTGCCGGACACCGACGAAAAAGAAGACTGATCTATTCGAAAACTGATGAATGGAAAGCGCGCTACCTTAATTGGTAGCGTGCTTTTTTATTGTCATGATTGACGTGTTATTGCTGATCGTCATGCGGATTATATTCTGTGTCCGAAGGCGCATGAAGTGAACGCAACAAAGAAGTTTTTAAAGCGCTTTCCGTGCGTTCAGTGCCGCTGTGATCGTTCCGTCATCTAGGTAATCCAGTTCGCCTCCGACCGGGACGCCCTGCGCTAAGGACGTGACGCTAACATCGGGGAGTTGGTCTGCAATATAGTGTGCGGTTGTCTGTCCGTCGATCGTTGCACCAAGTGCAAGGATGACCTCGGTCACGTTTTCGGCTTTTACCCGGTCCAATAGCTGCGGGATACGTAGTTCATCTGGACCGACGGCATCCAGAGCCGATAAAGTACCGCCGAGCACGTGATATCGTCCTTTGAACACATTTGCCCGTTCCATCGCCCAAAGATCGGCCACGTCTTCGACAACGGCAATTTGCCCGATGGCGCGTTTTTCGGATTGGCAAATGTCGCAGATGTCGGCCGTGCAAACATTTCCGCAATTCAGGCATTCGCGCACAGTCGATCCGACGCGGTGCATCGCCTCGGCCAATGGGATCAGCACAAGGCTACGTTTTTTGATCAAATGCAGCACGGCGCGACGCGCTGAGCGCGGGCCAAGACCGGGAAGCTTGGCCATCAGCGCGATCAAATTATTAAGGTCTTCTGTGCCGTTAGTCATACGGTTCCCGGTGCCGCGAACAAATTTAGTTAAATTTGTTCTGTGTCATGAATTTTCTAGAAAATTCATTCGCCTTAGAAAGGTAGGTTCATTCCCGCAGGTAGACCCATGTCTTCGGCCATTTTTGCCATTTCTTGCTGGCTGCGCTCTGCTGCTTTGCCTTGCGCGTCTTTGATGGCGGCCAAAATCAGGTCTTCGACCACTTCTTTTTCGTCACCGTTAAAGATGGATGGATCGATATCCAGCCCCTTCAATTCACCTTTGGCTGTTGCAGTAGCTTTTACCAAGCCTGCACCGCTGACGCCTTCGACCATGACGTTTTCGAGGTCGGCTTGCATCTGGGCAACTTTGCCCTGCATTTCTTGGGCTTGTTTCATCATCTTGGCCATGTCGCCAAGACCACCTAGTCCTTTAAGCATGTCTGTATCTCCTGTCTTGTTGGCCTTCAGATAGGGTCTGCGCGCGGAATTGGCAACGGAGGCTTAGTCTTCGTCGAAAGGATCCCATTCGTCATCGACTTCGGGCAGCGCATCTTCGAGCGCGTCTTGTGCTTTGTCGGCTTCTGTGCGGATTTCGGTAATCCTTGCCTTGGGAAACGCAGCGATCACGGCTTGCACAAGCGGGTGTTCTTGGGCTTCTTGCCTGATCGCGTTTTCGGCCGCATCGCGCACCTCAGCGATTGTGGGCGCGCCACCTTCGTTCATCACGGTGATGACCCAGCGATTGCCCGTCCATGCTTGCAGTCGCGACCCAAGCCGCCCGACAAGGTCAGAGGCTGCATCAGCCGTTGGGTTCACCTCAATCCGACCGGGTTGGTAATTGACGAGCCGTAGACCGGTTTCAACTTCGACCAGCAACTTCACATCGCGGTGCGCGCGGATCAATTCGACGACATCTTCGAACCGCGCGTAGTGTTGTAAGGCGTCGGTCGACAATGCGACCGCAGTTTGTGCGCCAGATGCAGAAGGCCCGCTGGGACCGCTGTGCGTCGGGGCTGGCGTGCTCGACATTGCGTTTGTTGCGCTACCTGCTGCCGGGGCAGGGCGGCCGCCCGATGGGCCACCGTTTGGTGGCGGCGTTGCGTTTTGTAGCTTGCGAACCAATTCATCTGGCGTCGGTAAGTCAGCGACATGGGTCAGTCGGATCACGGCCATTTCGGCGGCCATCATGGCATTGGGTGCCATTGCGACCTCTTCCAATGCTTTCAAAAGCATTTGCCACATCCGTGACATTACCCGCATGGGCAAATCGGCAGCCATCGCCTGACCGCGCGTACGTTCATCTGGGCTGATTGTGGGGTCTTCGGCAGCTTCGGGGGTGATCTTAATCACGCTGACCCAGTGACAGACTTCGGCCAAATCACGCAGAACTGCCATCGGGTCAGCCCCATTGGCGTACTGCCCGGAAAGTTCAGTCAGGGCTTCGGCGGCCTGACCACGTAGGATCATATCAAACAGATCAAGGACACGACCCCGATCAGCAAGGCCAAGCATTGCACGGACTTGATCGGCAGTAGTTTCACCAGCGCCGTGAGAAATGGCCTGATCCAACAGGGACGTTGCATCGCGGGCAGACCCTTCGGCGGCGCGGGTAATCAATGCGAGCGCGTCATCGCTGATCTCGGCGTTTTCGCCAGTGGCGATTTTGCGCAGGAGCGCAATCATGATCTCGGGCTCGATCCGCCGCAGATCAAATCGCTGACAACGTGACAGGACGGTCACGGGAACCTGCCTAATTTCTGTCGTCGCAAAGATAAATTTGACGTGTGCGGGCGGTTCTTCAAGCGTCTTCAAAAGCGCGTTAAACGCGTTCTTGGATAGCATGTGCACTTCGTCGATGATGTAAATCTTATAGCGGGCAGAGGCCGCGCGATAGTGAACGCTGTCGATGATTTCGCGGATATCGCCCACACCTGTACGGGAAGCAGCATCCATTTCCATCACATCAACATGGCGACCTTCCATGATGGCGGTGCAGTGTTCGCATTCGCCGCAAGGTTCCGTTGTTGGCCCGCCGTTTCCATCAGGCCCGATGCAGTTCATGCCCTTGGCGATGATCCGCGCGGTCGTCGTTTTCCCGGTGCCACGAATACCCGTCATAATAAACGCCTGGGCGATCCGGTCAGCCTCGAACGCGTTTTTCAGGGTGCGGACCATTGCATCTTGGCCGACCAGATCAACAAAGGTTTCGGGCCGGTATTTGCGCGCGAGCACTTGGTAGGCTGGGGTGTCGGTCATGGCGGCCTTTGACGAGTGGATTCTATCGTGCACAGCCTAAGGGCGCTGGCCGCCAACGTCCACCTGTTTGACCATGATCTTACCCTTCGCGCGCGGATCATCCGAACCGCGTTGCATCGCGCACGCTGCAGAGCTAAGCTTGGTGTGCCGATATCGGGCGGCATCCTTGGTTCGCGGAAAGCGCAGAGCACCCGGATACGATCTGAACGACCCACATATGTGGTCTTTCTCATTTGCCCGGAATAGCGAACCGGCGGGCCTATCTGGTGAGGAAGCCAATGACAGACCCATTAGACGCGCTGCGTCAGCAGGCGAAAACTCTTCAAAAACTGTATCAATCCGGTGACCGTGCCGCGAATACCCGTGTGAATGCGGTAAAGCCACGTGCGGGTGAATTGAAACGCGCCGATTTTCTGCACATCATCGCCCGCGAGAATGATTTTACCAGTTGGCCGCAGCTAAAGACTGCAGTCGAAACCCAAGGCATGGATCGTGCGGCGAAACAGCAACGTCTAAAAACGGCACTGTTTCATGGGCAGACGAATGTCGTGCAACAACTGCTGTCTGATACGCCAGATTTGGCCGCGGGCGCATTTGGTTTGCAGGTCGCATTGTATGATCTGGATGCTGTGATCCAAACGCTGAAAGATGATCCACAAATCGCGACCTGCCAACTTGGTCCGCGTCGTCCAATTTTGCATTTGGCATTCTCGAAAATGCTGACGGCTTGGCCGGAAAAAGAACAAGATATGCTCGCGATTGCAGAACTGTTGCTAAGTGCTGGAGCAGACGTGAATGATGGCTATCCAGCACATCCCGGCAGCAAGCATCTGTTGTCGGCATTGTATGGTGCGGTTGGCCACGCGGGGAATATCCCAATGGCGCGCTGGCTGCTGGAGCACGGTGCGAACCCAGATGATGGTGAAAGCCTGTATCACGCCACTGAGTTAGGCCACCATGAAGGGCTAAAGCTGCTGCTTGAACATGGTGCGAATCCAGTCGGGACCAATGCGCTTTTACGAGCGATGGATTTCCATGATGTCGCTGCAGTTGAAATGCTGCTCGCGGCTGGCGCAACCCCGGACGAAGCTATGCCTGCGTTACATCACGCAGCACGCCGTCAATCACCGCCGAAGATGGTCGAATTATTGTTGAACGCTGGCGCTGACCCTAACCGAGCCTTTCATGGCGCAAGCACCTATGCGGCTGCGCGGATCTTTGGAAACCAGTCCTTAAGCGATGCGTTGGAGGCGCAGAGCATTGATACGACCCTGACCGGCATCGAACAAATTCTTGCGGATTGCGCTGAAGGCAAGGTGGTTGAGGGGCGTTGGATAGATGTCGCCAAGGTTCCGCAGGCGTTCAAAAATGTCCTGCACGAGGTTTTGGTTTTGCCGAACCGCATGGAACATATACGTGCGTTGGTCGCTGTGGGCATGCCGTGGGATGCACTGGATGGACAGGGGGTGCCGCCTGTGCAGCTTGCCGGATGGCAGGGATTGCCTGATATGACGGCCTATTTTTTAGGACTGGGGCCTGATCTTAGCTATGTGAATGGCTTCGGTGGCACATTGTTAAGCACCATTATTCACGGGTCGGAAAACTGCCCGGATCGGTCCGAACGCGACCACCTTGCGTGTTTGGAACTTGCGTTGGAACATGGGGTCGCGTTACCCAAAAAGGCGATCAAGTTTGCGGGGAACCCAAGGGTGTCATCATTCCTAACTGACTGGGCTGTGGCACATCCGGGCCAAGTTGTGGACCACGGAATTGTCTGACTTTGCGGTATATAGTTTGGCTGTGGGCGGGGGCGAACTTGCGCTCGCCCCAGTCCCGGGGACAAGCGGCTCGTATCCCTGCGACTTAGCTGTGGTGCAGGCGTGGGGGCCTGCGATTGTCCTAAGCATGACGACCATGAGCGAGCTAGAGCAGTTTGGCGCAGGGCAATTCGGTGAAGATCTCTTGGATGCAGGCATCGCTTGGCTGCATTTGCCCGTTCCGGATTTTGGCGTTCCTCGTCAGCTCGATTGGTCCAAAGTGCGCGACAGTGTTTTTGAACACCTAAGCGCCGGTAGAAGGGTTCTGGTCCACTGCAAAGGTGGCTGCGGCAGGTCCGGGATGATTGTTCTGCGGCTTATGATTGCGGCAGGAGAAGACCCAGACGCTGCACTGATGCGATTGCGGCGGGCGCGGCTTTGCGCGGTTGAAACGCTTGCCCAATTGGAATGGGCGCGGCGTGGTTAATATTATTCTGTCTGCGTACCGACATTGGCCACTACTCTGATTTCGATAATTGCACCTTCACGACGTAGACCTGCGGCCTCAATGGCCGTCCATGCAGGGTAGGGTGGCTGTAAGTATTCAAGCCTGATCTGATCGAACAGCTCGAAATGGTCGCGCAGCCCTATGTGGTACGTCGTCATTTCTGCAATCGCAGCAAAGGGCAGGTTCGCTTCGCTAAGGATTAAGCCGATCTTATCAAATGCATTCCGCATTTGCTTGGCGGGGTCCGAGGGCATTTGACCATCTGGATCGCCGCCCGTCATGCCCGTCAGAAAAAGGTGGTCGCCCGATAGGACACCGGGCGACATTTTGATTTGCTCATAAGCCGTTTGGAAAGCAGGAGGGATAACGGGTGTAATCGCCATTTTCGTTTCCTCGATTGGTTAGCGGCCCTTTTTCTTCATGACGCTTTTGATGTGTTTACCCAGTTTTTTTGACCGGTCGCGGGCTTGGGCAATCGTTTCTGTTGCCTGGATGTTTTCGCGCTTCAGCTTTTTGAACCGCTTTAGTCGATCTGGATCGATTTCTCCTGCTGCGATAGCTGCCTGCACTTTGCAGCCCGGTTCGCTATCGTGGGCGCAATCCCGGAATTTGCAGTTTTCAGCGAGTTCCGAGATTTCCGGGAATGTTGCATCGATGCCAAATGACACTTCGGCCAATCCCAATCCGCGCATACCGGGTGTATCGATCAACCAACCACCTGACGGCATCGCATGCAGCGAACGCCCAGTTGTCGTGTGGCGACCGCGTGCGTCGTCTTCTCGGATGTCGCGCGTTAGGGCGTTACCGCCAGTCAGCGCATTGGCGATGGTGGTTTTGCCAACGCCAGATGATCCGGTCAGCGCCACGGTTTGCCCTTGCCCACACCAAGGTGCCAACGTTGCGATGACGTCGTCTGACTTTGCATCAAAGGCTATCACTTCAAGTCCACGACCAAGTGCGCGCGCTTGATCGACGTAGTCATCTGGATCGTCACATTGATCTGCTTTGGTCAGCAAAATCACGGGGGTGATCATCGCATCATGCGCCAGCGCAAGGTACCGTTCGAGCCGCGCAGGGTTAAAGTCATTGTTGCAGGATGTCGTGATAAACAGCGTGTCGATATTCGCTGCGATCAGTTGCTTTTCGCCCGTATGGAATTCGGTGCCGCGCGACAATTCTGTCTTGCGATCCAATACCCTGATCAAGCGGTATTGCTGAGGCGCCGCGAGAACCCAGTCGCCAACTGCTACGGCAGCCGTCGTGATCCCGGGATCAAGCGTCAGTTCAAGCGTTCCGATTTCAGAAAAGCCCACGACACGGTCACGATGGACAGTAGCAATGCGGGCAGGGGTAAGTGTTTCAAGCTCATCAATATCGAGCTGAGACATAAAGAATGGCGACCAGCCAAGGGCGTCGCGAGTAAAATCTGTCAATGAAGTGTCCTCGTCAAAGGAAATACGTTGGCTGGTAGCGTTGTTCTACCAGTGGAAACCGGACGAGGGAACGGAATTCGTTTCAGCGCACCCAAACCGGGAGAGGAGATAGTACAATCATGAATGTTCTCCTTGTTCACGGCTTGCCTTTGCGGACTCCACAAAACGGCGTCGCCGTTTCGCGGAGTCCGTGTTCGCAAAATCGCTGGGCGATTTCGCTTTAGGTGAGAGGCTGGACATCGACCCAAGTGGGGCTCGTTGTGGCTGCTTCCTTCCGGACCTGACCAGGTTGGCGAGGCACTTGCCCGCGCCAACCTCTCAATGCCCATATATGACCAGTGACGCATCAGTGCAAGCGTCAGAACGTAAAACGATAAAGATCGAAGCCGTTATCGCCTGGGCCAATGTGTGAAATTGGGCCTGTGGCGTATTTTTGCGCTGCGGGTGCAGACGCGAAGATGCCGCTTGTATCTTTGAGGTGGCTGAACTTCCAACATCGAGGTGAAAACGTGTCTAGCCCATTTTGCTGCTGGACCGATTGGATCAGAACTTCGCGTACGGAATGTTTGCTGGCGTAGATCAGATCAACGTCAGGGCATCTTGCATATCCGCCCCCGCCATTAATCCGATAGCGGTTTGCTGCGACGATGAACACATCGTTATCTTTAACCGGTTTTCCATTGTGCATAAGATTGCGCACCCGGCTGTGTGTTGTGTCAATAACGACGCCAGTCACATCAAAGCGCGCGGGCTGACTTAGGTCGATTTCATAGGATAGGCCGTGCAGGACATCACAATTATATCCGGGACTACATGCGTTGATAAGTGGTTGATCATGCTTGCCGATTGTAACCTGCAAGTAGTGCGACGCAGCGCGTTCGATCCAGTTTCGCAGTTCTTCTCCGGTGCGACGGACCGCGCATAGCTTGTCTGCGAAGGGGAATATTGCTGCTGCGTCACGTCTCGCAATTGGTCCTGATGAGATGTCGATATAATGCCCCGGTCCTGCCCAGCCACCAAATAGATAGGGCGCCGTTGCCGAAATGACGGGTAGCGCTTCGTATGGGGTGTTGGTCAGCGCTTTGATGACATGCGCGCGTTGGGCCTGTCCAAGGAGCCGTTGGCTTAGGTCTGTCCCAATTGTGGTAAAGTAGCTGTGCAGCGGATTTTTTGTTTCAGCAATAGGTTCGCGGATATGCGCGAGCGTTGCCAAATGTGCGGCGCAAACCTCTTCTTTTAGCCGCTCAGGTAATGCGCTTTCTGGTGCGAGGCCGGGATCACCTTTGGCGAGCCGGCTAGAGTGCTGATTGATTACCCAAGTGCCATCGTGCCAGCTGACGGTTAGGTCAACGACGCCAAGTCGACTGCCATAAAAGCCGGGCATGACCGTTGGCTTGCCATGCAATGTCCCTGCGATCGGATCAACAAGGTTGCTGGATTTTCGGTCGGGGTCTGGGAAAAATTCATGGGTATGCCCGGTAAGGATGACATCAATGCCATCAACGCCAGCAAGCGGCACAGCCGCGTTTTCCATGCCATAAACATGATCGCTTGGTCCAATGCCAGAGTGGCAAAGCGCAACAACAATATCAGCCCCTTCTGACTTTAACTGAGGCACGATTTGCACAGCGCAATCGACAATATCAGTCGTATCCGCGGCACGGCCCAGCGTATCAGGGTTCCAGTGTGTGACTTGCGGTGGAAGGAAGCCAACGACTCCAATGTTAATGGGGCGTGATATGCCGTCGCTGCATGTGATTTCGCGGGCCAATATCGCGTATGGCTGCGCGACCTGCGGCCTGTCGTGAAGACGCAAGTTCGCACAGGTGATCGGAAACTGTGCATTTGACAGTGCGCTGCGCAGAAACGAAATCCCATAGTCAAACTCGTGATTCCCCAAAGCCACCGCATCATAACCAAGCACATTCATAGCTGCGATCATCGGGTGTGTGTTGTTATCATCCGAGTGTGTTGAGAGATAGTCAGCGAGCGGGTTCCCCTGCAAGAAATCCCCGTTATCCATCAGTAACGATGTTACATGAGGCTCAGCGCGTAGTGCTGCAATTTTGTTCGCCAGCCGGATAAGCCCCGTGGTTTTGTCGGGGTGATCTGCGAAATAGTCGTAGTCAAGGATCTGCATATGCAGGTCCGTTGTCTCCATGATGCGCAGGTGTCCCGTCGGCATGGCGTTCCTTTGACTGCGTTGGGGTAAAGCGGCAAGTTTTGTATTCATTTCATGACTATAGGCCGTGCGCGGGTGGGCGCCAGCGCCGAATTGCGGAATGAATTGAACTTCTTAAGGCGTCATGGCATTTCAGTATTATGAAAATTGCAGAGACAGTGACATTTGGTGGGTCTGGATTAAACCGCGCAGCCCATTTACGTGCTCAGGCGGCGGAACTTGTTCAAGATAGACGTGCACGTGCGATTCTTTTGTGGCGTGGGAAACCGATGCTGATGGGTGATGCGCTGACGCGTGTGCCTTTGGATCATCCGATGTTAACCGACGCTGGTGCCGATATGGTGTTTTTGGGGCAGGACCCGGACGCCGTGTTCGCGGCAGATTTGTCGGGGTGGACCCCGCAAGGTTTAGCTGACGAAACTTTAGATAGTTTCCTTGATGCGTCCGAGCAACGTCATCCCGCAGCGCCCGAAGACGCCAGTTTTCGTGAATTGCGCACAGTGATGACGCAGCTTAGCCCTTGTGACGCTGAATTAGCAGCGACAGCGCGCGCGATTTTCGGATGGCACCTGTCCCACCGGTTTTGCGCGCGGTGTGGTCAGGAAAGCCAGTTCTCTATGGGGGGGTGGCAAAGGGACTGCCCGGCATGCGGCGGCCACCATTTCCCGCGCACAGACCCCGTTGTCATTATGCTTATTACACATGGGAATTCTGTTTTGCTGGGGCGCTCTCCGGGGTGGCCAGAGGGGATGTATTCTTTACTGGCAGGGTTCGTGGAGCCGGGCGAAACAATGGAGGCGGCGGTGCGTCGCGAAGTGCTGGAGGAGGCTGGGATTGAAGTTGGCGAAGTCTCATATCTTGCTAGCCAGCCTTGGCCATTCCCATCGTCTTTAATGTTTGGTTGTGCCGGAACCGCGACGAGCACAGACATTACAATTGACCCAGTCGAAATTGAGGATGCAAAATGGGTGTCACGCGAAGATATCGCGCGTTCCTTTTCCGGGCAGCACTCAGAGATACTTCCGGCACGAAAGGGCGCGATCGCGCATTTTTTGCTGGAAAACTGGTTGGCAGATCGACTTGATTAACTAATAAGCGTTAAGAACGTCCCTAAAAGGATCCCAATTATGAAATTCAGCACTCGAGAGGACATTGAAGCACCTGCTGATTATGTTTTCGCGCATGTCACTGATTTTGCTGGATTTGAGCGGCGTGCGTTGCGTTATGGGGCGCAAGTGTCACGCGTGGGACAGGACCAAGGTGCGCCAACCGCAGGCACTGAATGGGAAATTGCGTTCAAGTTCCGCGGCCGAAACCGAACGCTTGATGCTAAGTTGACCGAATTTTCCGCCCCCGTTGGGTATCAGGTTACTGGCGTGACAGACGGTATGCACATTGTCACTGACATTGAATTGGTCTCGCTGTCGCCGACGCGCACACGTCTTTTGGTTGGCGTCGATTTGCGGTCGAAATCATTCACCGCGCGCCTTGTCATTCAATCAATGAAACTCGCGAAGGCCAAGCTGAACAAGCGGTTTCGTGCCCGCGTTCTAGAGTTTTCCGAAGATATTGAAGAAGGTTACCGCAAGGGGCAGTAACCTATTTTTCGTGCCGTCGTGCAGCCGCTGGGTAAACGCCCATCACGTGTAGCTTGTCGGTAAAGTAGTTCAGTTCTTCTAGCGCAAGCTGCACACTGCGATCATCGGGATGGCCTTCGATCTCGGCGTAGAATTGGGTCGCGGTAAAGTGGCCGTCTACCATGTAGCTTTCCAGCTTGGTCATGTTCACGCCGTTGGTCGCGAAACCGCCCATCGCCTTATAAAGTGCGGCGGGAATGTTGCGGACGCGAAAAACGAAGCTTGTCATCATACCATGCTTGCCGCGTTTACGATAATCCGGTTCACGGGACATAATCAAAAATCGTGTTGTATTTCGGTCATGATCCTCGATGTGGCGGGCCAGCACCTTTAAGTCATAGATTTCAGCAGCCAATTCTGAGGCAAGTGCCGCCACAGTTACATCATTGCCTTCAGATACTTCGCGCGCGGCGCGCGCGTTATCAGTACTAGTATGGCCATGGATTCGATTTTCGCGCAAAAAACCGGCGCATTGTGGTAAAATAACCGGGTGACCATAGGCATCAGTTATATCGTCTAACTTAGCAGTTTTTTTGCCTAGCAAGTTCACGTGCACACGAACAAAGGTTTCGTCAACGATATGTAAACCGCTTTCAGGCAGAAGTGAGTGAACATCTGCGACACGGCCATAGGTCGAATTTTCAACAGCAATCATGCCCAGCGTTGCGTCGCCTTTGCGTACGGCTTCGATGGCGTCTTCAAACGTCCGGCAGGGAAGGGGATCAAAATCGGGGCGTGCAGCGGCACAAGCCTCGTGTCCGTATGCGCCAAGTTCTCCTTGGAATGCGATTTTTTGCGTCATAAACGTGCCCTCCGAACGGCACCCGTAAAAAAAATGGGCGATTGGTCGCGGCAGTATACCTTGCAACCGGGTATGGGAAGCGGATACATAGCCTGAAAACTGTGAACTGAATGGAACGCGACATGTTCGACACAATGACTTTGACCAAAGTAATCGGCGGCCTGTGCGGCACCTTTCTGGTTTTCTTGCTCGGCTCTTGGGCTGGCGACCTAATTTACGCGACTGGCGGTGGCCACGGCGATCATGCGCAAGCATATGTGATCGAAGTCGCAAGCGCAGATGCGTCTGAAGAAGTTGTCGAAGAAGTCGACTTTTCACTGATTATGGCATCCGCCAGCGCTGCAGACGGCGAGGGTGTATGGCGCAACTGTCGTTCTTGCCACTCTCTTGAACCTGGTGTGAACTCGACTGGTCCGTCGCTTTACGGCGTTGTTGGTCGCCCTGTTGGCGCCGCAGAAGGCTTTAACTACTCTGGCTCTCTTGTTGCTGTGGCTGACGTTTGGGACGCAGATCACCTAAACGGCTTCCTTGAGAACCCGAAAGGTTATGCGCCGGGTACTGCCATGGGGTACAACGGTCTGCGTAAAATCGAAGATCGGGCAAACCTGATCGCGTATTTGGATAGCCTTGACGATTAATTACGAAAACATGCGTATTTAAAGGGCCGCTCCGTTAACGGGCGGCCTTTTTTGTTGCCGAATTCTTGGTGAACACGGCGTGATCGCGTATTCTCAACTTGAATGTTTACCAGACTGTCACGTAGCCTTGTGGTTAATAAATTGCTTTGCCGTAACCGGAGATAAGAATGCAGAAGCGACCCCAAGCCCGTGCTATTGCCTTAAAACGTGAAAATGAAACGGGTCGGTTAATTTATCTTATTGCAGGGTCTTCCATTTGCTTTGCTGGGCTTATGTTCGGAAGTGCTGGCTTCGCAGAAACCCAAGAAACAGTGATCGAAAGCCACGGGTACAACGAATACGGTGACCTGAAATATGGCCCAAACTTTACGCATTTGGATTACGTCACCCCCGATGCCCCCGTCGGGGGTGAAGTAAGCATTTCATGGAGCGGCACATTCGACAATATGAACCCATTCGCCACGTTAAGTGGAACGCCCGGGTTGATGTCGTCAATGATGTGGGAAACCTTGATGACCGGCACTGACGATGAAGTTGGTTCTTCGTATTGTCTGTTGTGCACCACGATTGAATATCCTGAAGATCAATCTTGGGTCATCTTTAATCTACGTGATGATGTCGTTTTTTCCGACGGAACACCCATGACTGCGGATGATGTAATTTACACGCATGAACTTATACGTGAACAGTCGACCCCTTCGTATCGCGCCGGAATGATCCAGCTTGTTGAAAGCTACGAAGCAATTGGCGACTATACAGTTAAGTTTTCGTTTTCCGATGACGCACCCGTTCGTGGCCGGATTTCCCAGATGGGCGGACAGCCAATTATGTCTAAGGCGTGGTTTGAAGAAACGGGTGCACGATTGGACGAACCATTAATGGAAACATCGCCAGGTACAGGCGAATATATGATCGGTTCGGTCGACCCGGGACGTCAAATTATTTATTCACGCAACCCCGATTACTGGGGTGAGAACGTTCCAATCAATGTGGGGCGCGGCAATTACGATTCGATTCGGATTGAATATTTTGCGGATTCTTCTGCCGCGTTTGAGGCGTTTAAGGCAGGTGAATTTACATTCCGGCGGGAAACGAGCTCTTTGAACTGGGCAACAGCATACGATTTTCCTGCGTTGGAAAATGGTTCAGTCGTTCGTGATACGTTGGACGATGGGACGCTGGCTGCAGCAACCGGCTTTGTCTTCAATTTGCGTCGTGCGAAGTTCCAAGATCGCAACGTGCGTCGTGCGTTGGGTTTGATGTTCAATTTCACGTGGACGAATGAAAACTTACAGTACGGATTATTTCAACAGCGCGAGAGTTTTTGGGAAAATGATCGCTTAAAAGCGACTGGGCTACCCGAAGGCCGTGAGCTTGAAATACTCGAAAGTGTCCGCGAATTTCTTCCGACCGAGATTTTCACCGAAGAGGCTTTCTTGCCCCATCAAAGCGGTGAACGCGCACTTGATCGTAACAACCTTCGGCAGGCGCTCGTGTTGATGGAAGCGGGCGGGTACACAAACGGCGATGACGGGCTTTTGCGGGACGCAAACGGTAATACACTCGACGTTGAGTTCTTAGAGACACGTCAAAGTTTTGATCGTGTTATCACCCCTTATATCGAAAATTTGGAACGTCTCGGTGTTAACATCACCTATAACCGTGTTGATCCGTCGCAGTATCAGGCGCGTACGCAAGAAAATGATTTCGACATGATCTTCAGCTATTACCTTAATGGCCTGCAAGAAGGCCGCGGGCTGGATCAGCGGTATGGGTGTGAAGACAAAGATGACATCTTTAACCCTGCTGGACATTGCTCAGAGGCAGTCGATGCGATCGCGAAACTTGTCGCTGATGCAAAAGATTACGACGAAATGTCAGCAGGGGTACGCGCGGTTGATCGCATTATGCGCCATGACTACTTCATGGTTCCCGTGTGGACACAAAGCAAGAATTGGGTCGCCTATTACGACATGTATGAATACCCAAGCAACCTACCCGAATTTGGTTTGGGCTATTTAGATTACTGGTGGATCAATCAAGACAAAGCAGACGCGTTGACCGCGGCTGGCGCGTTCCAGTAAAGAACTGACATGGGCGCCTATATTCTCCGACGTTTACTGCTCGTTATTCCCACGCTTTTGGGAATTATGATTATTAACTTTGCATTGATTCAGTTTGTGCCCGGTGGCCCGATTGAGCAAATCCTCGCGAACCTCGAAGGGAACGGTGACGTTTTCGAGGGAATTTCAGGTGGGGGCGGGGACGCCAGTTTTGGTGGCGAAGCTGAAAGCGAATACATCGGTGGCCGCGGCCTGCCGCCTGAGTTCATCGCTGAGCTAGAGCGCGAATTCGGTTTTGATAAACCGCCGCTCGAACGCTTTTTGAACATGATGTGGAACTACATGCGTTTTGATTTCGGCGAGAGCTACTTTCGCTCGATCAGCGTGTTCGATCTGGTGATGGAGAAAATGCCAGTGTCCATAACGCTTGGGCTTTGGTCGACCTTGATCGCCTATTTCGTGTCGATCCCACTGGGAATCAAAAAGGCGGTACGCGATGGGTCATCCTTTGATACGTGGACATCTGGTGCGATTATCGTTGGCTATGCGATCCCCGGTTTCTTATTCGCGATCTTGTTAATCGTGCTTTTTGCAGGCGGTTCATACTGGCGTTTGTTCCCGCTGCGTGGCCTGACATCTTCGGATTTCGACCAACTCAGCCTGATCGGCAAAGCGGCTGATTACCTGTGGCACATCGCTCTGCCAGTCTTTGCCTCAACGATTTCCGCATTCGCCACATTGACGTTGCTGACCAAGAACAGCTTTTTGGACGAGATCAAAAAGCAATATGTGATCACCGCCAAGGCAAAAGGCCTGTCAGAGCGCAAAGTGCTGTATGGCCATGTCTTCCGGAACGCGATGCTGATCGTGATTTCCGGATTTCCAGCGTTGTTCATCGGCGTGTTCTTTGGTGGCTCGCTGATTATCGAAACGCTGTTTTCGCTGGATGGGCTAGGGCGTTTGGGCTTTGAAGCCGCCGTTGCGCGCGACTATCCCGTTGTCTTCGGAACACTTTTTGCGTTCTCGTTGATTGGTCTTGTGGTTGGGATTATCACCGATCTGACTTACGTTTTCATCGATCCGCGTATCAATTTTGAGGCTCGCGGATGAAGATGCTATCGCCCCTAAACCAACGCCGCTGGCGGAATTTCAAGCGGAACCGTCGTGCGGTCTGGTCGCTGATTATCTTTAGCATACTCTTTGGATTGTCGCTCATGGCCGAGTTCATCGCCAATGATAAGCCGATCGCCGTCAGCTATCGCGGCGAAATTCGGATGCCAATCTTTAGCTTCTATTCAGAGCGTGACTTTGGCGGCGATTTCCCGACCGAGGCGGTCTACAAAGATGCCGAAGTTGAATGCCTGATCGTGACGGGTGGGTTGGACAGCTGTTTCGACGACCCTGAAAGTCTGATCCAAGCCGTTGATGATGGGCAGACGCTCGAGGGCGATTTCGATAAGGGCTGGGTCATTTGGCCGCTGATCCCCTATTCCTATAAGACAATCGTGGATGTGAAGGGCGTTGCCCCAGCCCCACCAAGCGCAGACAATTGGCTAGGGACAGATGATACGAAGCGCGATGTTGTGGCACGTGTCATCTATGGTTTCCGCCTTTCCATCGCTTTTGCGTTGATGGTGACAGTTGCATCGTCGCTGATCGGGATCGTCGCTGGTGCTGTTCAGGGTTATTTTGGCGGTTGGACTGACCTGATTTTCCAGCGTTTCATCGAAATATGGACAGGAACCCCATCGCTGTATGTGATCATTATCGTGTTCGCGATCTTGGGGCGAAGTTTCTGGCTGCTTGTGTTTTTGACGGTGCTGTTCGGCTGGCCTGCTTTGGTCGGCGTTGTCCGGGCGGAATTTTTGCGTGCGCGTAACCTTGAATACGTGCGTGCCGCCAAGGCGCTTGGCGTAAGGGATCGCACGATCATGTTCCGCCACATGCTGCCAAACGCAATGGTCGCAACGGTGACGATGCTGCCTTTCTTGGTGACCGGTGCAATCGCGACCCTGGCATCACTAGATTTCTTGGGCTTTGGTTTGCCTTCATCGGCGCCGTCCTTGGGCGAGATGACATTGCAGGCCAAGCAGAACTTGCAGGCCCCTTGGTTGGGGTTCACGGCTTTCTTTACCTTTGCGATTATGTTGTCGCTGCTGGTGTTTATCTTTGAAGGCGTGCGCGACGCGTTTGACCCGCGCAAAACCTTTGTCGCTGACGGCAAGGTTGATGCGGCTGATCTGCCCTTTGGCAACGAAAACGGGGCAGAATAATGACTGCGGTATTAGATGTGCGCGACCTGCGCGTGGCGTTTCGCCAAGATGGCGGTGTGACACATGCGGTGCGCGGCGTGTCGTTTCAGGTCCACAAAGGTGAAACCGTTGCCTTGGTCGGTGAATCCGGTTCGGGAAAGTCTGTCACTGCTTTGTCTACGGTGCAGTTGCTAGACGACAGCGCGGTCATGGCCGGGTCGATCAAATACAACGCTGAGGAAATGGTTGGCGCAGATGAAAGCGCCCTGCGCCGCGTGCGTGGGAATGACATCAGCTTTATCTTCCAAGAGCCGATGACATCGCTCAACCCGCTGCACACGCTTGAAAAACAGCTCGCGGAAAGCATCGAACTGCACCAAGGCATTCGCGGTCCGGCGGTGCGTGAACGCATTTTAGAATTACTTAAACGAGTTGGTATCCGCGATGCTGAAAGCCGCCTAAATGCCTATCCACATCAGCTGTCCGGTGGGCAACGCCAGCGTGTCATGATCGCGATGGCGCTCGCGAATGGACCTGAACTGCTGATCGCGGATGAGCCGACGACAGCGTTGGATGTCACCATTCAGGCGCAAATTCTGGAGCTGCTTGCTGAACTCAAGCGTGACGAAGGCATGTCGATGCTTTTCATCACACACGACCTCACGATCGTGCGCAAAATCGCAGATCGTGTTTGTGTGATGAAAGATGGCGAAATTGTTGAGGCTGGCCCCACAGCCGAGATTTTCGCGAACCCACAGCATCCTTATACACAAACGCTTTTGGCGGCGGAATCGACTGGTCTGCCAGAGCCCGTCGCGCCGGATGCTCCGATTATTTTAAGCACGGACAAAACACGAATTTGGTTTCCGATCCACGCCGGGCTGTTGAAACGTACTGTCGGCCACGTGAAAGCGGTGAACGAGGCGACGCTGAACATCAGGGCAGGGGAAACGCTGGGCGTTGTCGGCGAAAGCGGGTCGGGTAAAACGACGCTCGCGCTTGCTGTGATGCGATTGATCCGGTCTGAAGGACAGATCGCGTTTCAAGGCAAGGATATTCATGGGCTGAGCCCCAAACAAATGCGCCCATTGCGCAGCGAAATGCAAATTGTGTTTCAAGATCCCTATGGCTCGCTTAGTCCGCGCATGACAGTGGCCGAGATCATTGCCGAAGGGCTGGGGGTTCACGGCGTTGATCCGGGCCGCAACCGTCGCGACATGGTGTCCGAGATCATGGGCGAGGTTGGTTTGGATCCGGCCACGATGGACCGCTATCCACATGAGTTTTCAGGCGGTCAACGCCAGCGGATCGCGATTGCACGCGCAATGATCCTGCGTCCTAAATTGCTGATTTTGGACGAACCCACCAGCGCATTGGATATGACCGTGCAGGTGCAGATCGTGCAGCTGCTTCGTGACCTCCAGCAAAAATACGGGCTGGCCTATTTGTTCATCAGTCACGACCTAAAGGTCGTGCGTGCTCTGTCACATAAGGTGATGGTGATGAAACAAGGTGACGTGGTCGAGGCCGGTGACGCCGATGCGATTTTCGATGCACCGCAAACCGAATACACGCGCGCGCTGATGGCGGCAGCGTTTGAGGGTAAGGTGGTTTGAAAGGGCGAAACCTTGGAGCTAATTCCTTGAATGTGGAGTTAACAACCGTTCACCCACGGACCATTTTGGTGATTTAGCCTTTGTACAGAGCGACAGCTTCGAGCATGTTTTGAAACTCCATTTGATTGACCGCTGGCCAATGCAAATCCTCGTTGCGTGAATTGTAGAAGCTTTTGAGTGAACGATAAATTGGAAGAATAACTTCTTTGAAGTCTCCGGAGGCTTGGTAATACACTACGTTTGAAGCTGATACGCCCTTATCGATAGTGATTGTGAAGACGTCAGTTTGACGTGCTATCGACATCAGGTAGTAAGCTGGCTCGAGGCTCAACCAGACCTGTCGCTTGTTCTCATAAGTGAGAAGCTGTGAAAGGGCGATCATGGTGTCGTTGATGAAGTCATTTGGAACATTAGATACGATCACTTCGAAGCGATGTATGTCGTCAGTAATCGTGAGTTCGACCCAACCATGTTCTGGTGTGCCCAGAGAAAATTTCATTTTAACTCCTGCACCAAAAGATGCGAGCAACTAGGTTATCTACCAGTATGGCCGATTGGTCACGGTGAGATGTGACCCACTTCGAGTTTTATGCTGGCTTTCATCTTTCCACACGCAAGTGCGTGTGGAAAGAGAACTTATAATTAACCCTCAGATCCAATCATAAAACATGTCGTGCCACGTGCTTGTAGGCGGCGGCAGGCTAGATCGGCACCTTCGCGGCTTAGTCCCATAAAGTTGGCATCAAACCCACCTGAGCGTTGCACGACCCGGCGGAGTGCGCCGTCTAATGTGCTCATCTCGTTCAAGGCTACGCGTAGCAAGACGCGTTCGGCGTCATAGCGGCTGTTATAACGCCCAACGTTCACGCCCCAGTGGCGGCCGCCGGAGGTTGAAATACGCGTCACCACTTCTGGCCCGGCATCTGCGACAACGGCTACAGGTGCAGCAGGTTTGGCTGCGGGTGCTTCGACCGCTGCAACCGCTGTCGTTTGCAGGCTCGCTGGGCGAAGGTGCGGCGTTACCACTGGTGTGTCGGTGGCGATCTGAGTGGCAACTGCTGGTGCTGTTGTTGCAATTGCTTGAGGCGCGGCTTCGGCGACGACAACCGTTTCTGTTTGTGGTTTAGGCTCGGCCATTGCTTCGGCCAGTGCGGCGTTAATGGCGTCGTTTAGCACGTCATCAACTACGGCGGTTTCGGCTGCTGCGACAAGAATTTCGGCGACTGGTGCAGTTGGCACCGGTCGCGCAACCGGTCGCAAGCTGCGGCTCACAAGCCCAGATTGACGGGTGGCAGAACGGCCTTGTGTCGCAGGGGCGCTTGTCAGCATTGCTGCTGGCGGGTTTGGTCGACGGATCGTCGCGCGTGATGGCGCACGGTTAAAGCCCATATCCATGAGCTCTGTGACCCGAGCGTTACGTGCCGTCGTTGACGACCCGCCAAACACGGTCACGATGATCCGTTCTTGGCCACGCTGCGCGGATGCAACAAGGTTAAAACCTGCCGCACGGGTGTAACCTGTTTTGATGCCGTCCCCGCCATCGTAGCTGTCCAGCCAGCGACGATTGGTATGGCGAACGGTTGCAATCCCGGCGTCTGCGGTGCGGCGCGAGAACAGGTTATAATACTGCGGGAAGTCATAGATCACGTGGCGACCTAGCACCGACATATCGCGTGCGGTCGACATGTGGCCTGACTGGGTCAGCCCGTGCGCGTTCACAAACGTTGTGTTGCGCATACCCATTGCGCGCGCGGTCCGGTTCATGCGTGTGGCAAACGCTTCTTCGGATCCGGCGATGGCTTCGCCTATGGCGGTGGCCGCGTCGTTGGCAGATTTCACAGCTGCGGCGCGTAGCAAATAGCGCAGGCGGATCGTTTGCCCTGCACGCACACCCAGCTTGGAAGGCGGCTCTGACGCAGCGTTTCGGCTGATCCGTACTTCGGTGTCCAACGTGATTTCGCCGCGTTCGATCGCTTGGAATGCGATGTAGAGCGTCATCATTTTGGTCAACGACGCTGGATGGAGCCGGGTGTCAGCATTGCGTGAATGCAGAACCTCACCTGTGCGAGCGTCCATCACCATCGCTGCATAGGGTGCAGCAGATGCGCTGATGGGCGCAATCAAAGTTACGATTAAGAATGCGAATAGATACAGCCCCTTTAGGGCCAATTGTCCCGGACGACTTGCCACGTCGTTTTGCCTCTTATATTTACTGCCTCTGGTCCCGAATTTTTTCGGTGACCTTATTTTTATGAAATGACGCTAACATAAGATGACTTTTCAGAAAATACCCTAAATTCAAAGACTTTTCTGGTGATCATAATGCAGTATTTAGCACATGTTGTGTCGTTGTAAGGGTTCACCCCTAAATGGCCGATTTGCCTTTCGAAGGAGGGGGTTTTCACATCCGACTCCGATCCTATATATGATGTTCACCAAACAGGGCGATGCGATGTTGGCTGATTTTTACATGATGGCAGATAAAAGGGGCGACGATGATGGCGGCGACCTTGGGGTTGCGCTTGAGACAAAGCCAAAGACCAAACGCCCCCCGATGTACAAGGTCATGATCCTGAACGACGATTTCACGCCTATGGAATTTGTGGTCATGGTGTTGGAACGGTTTTTTGGCCTGTCCCATGCCCAAGCGTTTGAAATCATGTTGACCGTCCACAAGAAGGGTATTGCAGTCGTTGGTGTCTTTAGTCATGAGATCGCGGAAACCAAGGTTGCGCAGGTGATGGATTTCGCCCAGCGTCACCAGCACCCTTTGCAATGCACGATGGAGAAAGAATAACGCCTGGTCGTTATTCGAAATAACATGTCACAGTCTCGTTTAAGTACCGCCCTTGATGACGGCCTTTTGGTAGTGCCTGACGGTAAGATCGCAATCATGCGTCCGTCAGCCACTTATGATGTTTCCGGGCTTGAGCGCGATGCAGTTCAGATCGTGCATGGCTTTTACCCAGATTATACTGCTTGGGAAAATGCGGGTTATCCCGTGTCGCAAGAGTTGGGTAAAGTTGCGGTCGCCATTGTGGTTGTCCCACGCGCAAAGGCGCTGGCTCGTGCGATGGTGGCAAAGGCATGTGAGATGGCCGATGTGGTTGTCGTTGACGGGCAAAAGACGGATGGCGTTGATAGTGTTTTCAAAGAATGCCGCAAGCGCCTAGGCGCGTTGCCTTCGATCACCAAAGGGCACGGACGTATCTTTTGGTTTGCTGCGACGGATGCTTTCGCTGATTGGGCTGCCCCGCCACCAGAAAAGGGCGAGCACGAGTATTTCACCACGGCTGGCGTGTTCTCAGATGGGGCGATCGATGTTGGATCTGCGTTGCTTGCCGCTGCGCTGCCAACGAAATTGCCCGCGCGGGTGGCCGATCTTGGGGCCGGCTGGGGATACCTAGCAGGGCCAGTTCTTGAGCGTGCAGGCGTGCAATCACTTGATATGATCGAAGCAGAAGCGCTGTCAGTTGCTTGCGCCAAGATGAATGTGACGGATCCGCGTGCGACCTTGCACTGGGCCGATGCCACGCAATTCCAACCTGATGCCGCCTATGACGGTGTCGTTATGAACCCACCGTTTCACACGGGCCGGGCCTCTGATCCGTCGCTTGGCCGTGCCTTTATCCAATCTGCTGCCCGTATGCTTGCCCCGCATGGCAAGCTGTGGATGGTTGCGAACCGCCATCTTCCTTATGAAACAACCTTGTCCGAATGTTTCCGTAATGTGGACATGATTGGCGGGAATGGTGCGTTCAAGATTTTTCATGCCAATCGGCCACTGCGCTAGCAAGGCCAAGGAGTAACGCGATGTCCTTTTCTATCTCTGGCAAAACCGCCATTGTCACGGGCGCTGCCAATGGTGTCGGTCTCGCGATCGGTCGCCATTTCGTGCAAGAAGGCGCGAACGTTGTATTCGCTGATATGGACGAAAAAGCCCTGTGTCACGAAATGGGCGACGCCGCTGATAAAGAAGAGAACGTGCGCACATTTGCGGGCGATCTACGCAAAAAGCTGACGATCGCGAACCTGCTTTCTGCGACGATTGACGCGTTCGAGCGTGTCGACATTTTGGTGAACGCATCGCGGCAGGTTCTAAAGACAGACCCGCTTGATCCCGATGATAATAGTGTCGAAGAACTGTTGCAGCAGAATACATTGACAGCGTTGCGCGTCAGTCAAGCTGTTGCGCGAAAGATGATTAAACAAGCTGGCGATGAGGCAAGCGGGCATGTTGGTTCAATCGTGAACATCAGTTCAATTGCGGCACGGCGTACCCACCCTGAATTGCTGGCCTATTCGGTCAGTTCGGCGGCGCTAGAACAGATGACACGGTCAATGGCTGTTGCTTTGGCACCGAATGGTATCCGCGTGAATGCTGTCGCATTCGGAAGCGTCATGAGCGCGAGCTTGAAAGGGTCTCTCAAGGGGTGCGATGAAGACCGTGAGGCAATCGTGGACAGTACACCATTGCACCGCATCGCAAGTCCCGGCGAAGTATCAGATGCCGTGCAATATCTGTCGTCTGATGCGTCCAGCTTTGTGACTGGACAGATCATCACGGTTGACGGTGGCCGGACCTTGTTGGACCCAGCCGCCGTTTCTTGTCACTAATTATTCAGGATGGATCGCGATACACTGCGCGACCATCCGGTCAGAATTTGTCTCGGCTTGGGTCAATCGGCGCTCTAGCTGGTTCAGCTTCGTCTGTTCAGCGTTCAGATCAATTGAAATCGGACGTGTTGTCGTGAATGTCTCTGTCTCATTGCACGGATAAGTGAACGTTTCGTCGTCTTTATTGCGCCCTCTGCAGGTTTTTGTCAGCGTGCGCACATCTGTGCTTTCGGCCAGTGCATAACCCCGTGCTAAATTGCCACGTGCTTCGCTGATGAGGTTGCGAAGTACGTAAACATCACGGTTTGCATCGCTTATGCATTGTTCGCGTGGCGTTGCGCAGGCAGTGAGCGCAAGAAGCGGTAGTATGATGAGAGCAGGGCGCATGGTATTCTCCGAGTGTTGATCTAGATCATCGTTAGCTGATTGATATCCTGCAAAGAAGCTAAGATAGACTGTTATTCAATATCACAGCGCGAAGGAGCGGGCATGTCAAACGGGTTTGAAGCAGAAAAGAGCAAGGCATCGGCTTGGTTTCGCACGTTACGTGATGAGATTGTCGCCGCCTTTGAGGCGCTAGAAGACCGCCAACACAGCGATGCGCCCGCAGGCCGGTTCGAAGTAACCGCGACTAAGCGCGCATCTGATAACGGTGCGGATGCTGGCGGCGGGCTAATGTCCGTGATGCGCGGTGGTCGCGTGTTTGAAAAGGTCGGTGTGAACGTTTCGACTGTATATGGCCAGCTTGGTGAGGCCGCGCAGAAATCTATGGCTGCACGCGGTGTTCCCGGTATGGATGAAGATCCGCGTTTTTGGGCCTCGGGAATTTCCTTAGTTGCGCATATGCAAAACCCGCATGCTCCGGCAGTGCACATGAACACCCGCATGTTCTGGACACCCCACGCATGGTGGTTTGGCGGCGGCTCCGATCTGAATCCATGCATCGAATACGACGAGGATACCGCCCATTTCCATGCTGTGCAGCAGGAATACCTCGATCCGCATGGCGATGATCTTTATCCACGCCTAAAGGAATGGGCCGACGAATATTTCTACATCCCGCATCGCAACCGCGCGCGTGGAGTGGGGGGCATATTCATGGATGATCGTTGCACAGGTGACTGGGAAGCAGATTTTGCACTTACCCAAGACATCGGGCGCGCGTTCTTGCCCGCCTATGTGCCTTTGGTTGATAAGCGTCGTGAAACCGTTTGGACCGACGCTGACAAAGATACGCAACTGATACATCGCGGGCTTTATGCGGAATATAACCTTGTCTACGATCGTGGTACTAAATTTGGCCTAGCGACCGGGCACGATGCAAACGCTGTACTGATGAGCCTACCCCCGATGGCCAAATGGGTCTGAGCGGCATCGACCCTGCGGCGCTGCTTGCCTTTGCGGGTACTGCGATGCTGATTGAATTAACCCCCGGTCCCAATATGGTTTATCTGGCTGTTGTCGCAGCTAGTCAGGGGCGTAGGTTAGGGTTTGCTGCTGTTGCGGGTGTCGCGCTTGGCCTCGCGCTGGTCGGGGTCGCTGCGGCACTTGGTTTGGCGGCGATCATCAATGCTTCTCCTACTTTATTTCAGGCACTGCGGTTTGGTGGCGTGGCTTACATGCTATGGTTGGCGTGGGATGCCTGGCGCGATGCAGACGAACCGGTGAAAGAGGTGGCAGGCGGAATCGCTGCGCGTACCTATTTTCGACGTGGGATGATTACTAACCTGCTGAACCCAAAGGCGGCGGTGTTTTACGTCGCGATTCTTCCTAGCTTTGTGAGCCCAGGAACGACGGTGATGTCCCAGACGCTTGCGCTATCCGCTGTGTTCGTTCTCGTTGCAACCACGATCCATGCAATAATTGTCGCTATGGCGGGGACGGCGCAGGTTTTGTTAGAAGACGAAAAGCGTAGCCAATTTATTCGACGCGCACTTGCGCTTGCGCTTGTTGGTGTCGCGCTGTGGTTTGGCTGGTCGACGACCCTTAGTCAACCGTAACAAATTTGGGCCCGTCGATGCTGCGCCCTTGCGTTTCGAGCGGCGGCGCAACCTCTGCTGGGTTACCTTTCGCTATCTGCCGCAGCATCATCCCAGCCAATTCTGGAGAAATCTCTCCATTTGTTGAATCGCTAAGCATCCGCGCGGCGCGGTCTGGGGCAAAGTGAACCATGGCGCGCGCAATGCGCATCGATGTTAGCCCCTCTGGACGCTCCACGCCAAGCGGCGCAGAAAGTGCTGACCGTTCAACAGCGGTTGCAGGCACAAGCCCAATCCAACCAATGACCATGATCATCAGGCCGACCCAAGCGCTGCGTATGCCATGAAAAACGAGGCGCAGCGTCAGAGGCAATTGCAGCCTAGCCACCGCGCACAGTGTCTATCATCAGTTGGACGTTGTCTGGGTTTGCATCAGGTGTGATCCCATGCCCAAGGTTAAAGATATGTGGACCTTTGCTAAAGGCATCGCAAATACGGCGCGTTTCGTTGACCAAATCTTGGCCGCCTGTGACCATGTGTGATGATTTCAAGTTGCCTTGAACGCAGCCGTCAACTTGTACATGTTCAGCGGCCCACGCCGCATCAACGCCGTCATCCACCGCGACACAATCAGCGCCTGTTGCAGCGTGAACGCCCGTATATCTTTCGCCTGCACCGCGTGGGAAGGCGATGACCGGAATGCCGGGGTGCTTTTCGTTCAGCGCCGCAGTGATCCGCTGCATCGGTTTGATTGAAAATTCGGTAAAGTCTTCGCCTTGTAGCGATCCTGCCCAGCTATCGAATAGTTTCACGACTTCGGCGCCTGCTTCGATTTGCTTGGACAGATAAGCGATAGTGCCTTCGGTGATCCGGTCCGTGATACCTTCGAAAACCGCACGGTTTTCTGCCTTAAGCGCGTGGGCTGGTCCTTGATCTGGGGTGCCTTGGCCGGCGATCATATAAGTTGCGACTGTCCATGGTGCCCCGGCAAAACCAATGAGCGTCGTTTCCTTTGGCAATTCTTGCGACAGGATTTTGACGGTTTCATAAACAGGGTTCAGCGTATCGTGGATGGCCTCAAGGGGTTTAAGCTGGGCCAGTTCATCCGCGCTGGTGATGGTCGACAGCCGTGGGCCTTCGCCAGTAACGAACCAAAGGTCCGCACCCAATGCTTGGGGCAGCAGCAGAATGTCTGCGAACAGGATCGCGGCATCAAATCCGTAACGGCGAATTGGCTGAAGCGTGACTTCGGCCGCGAGTTCAGGATTGTAGCACAGCGACAAAAAGTCGCCCGCCTGCGCACGGGTTGCTTTGTATTCTGGCAGGTATCGTCCAGCCTGACGCATCATCCAAATGGGTGGGGTATCCAAAGTTTCACCCGCAAGGGCGCGAAGGATGGTTTTTTGCTGCGTCATAGGGTGGTCCTTTATATTGCAACGGTGGTCCCAATTGCATGGCTTATTGTCAAGCTAGATCGCGGTCGCTAACAAACCACCATGACATTTGAAATGCCCACACCCGCCCAGACCTTTAAGATCGGAACCCGTGGTTCGCCGCTTGCATTGGCGCAAGCGCATGAGACGCGCGACCGCCTGATGGCAGCGTTCGATCTGCCCAAGGATGCGTTTGAAATCTGCGTGATCAAGGTCACTGGTGACCAGATCCAAGATAAGCCCTTGCGCGAGATCGACGGTAAGGGGCTATTCACCCGCGAAATCGAAGAAGCATTGTTGGATGGCGGTATCGATATCGCTGTGCATTCAACCAAAGACATGCCCGTCGCACAGCCGGGTGGGCTTGTGATGGATACGTTTTTGCCGCGCGAAGATGTCCGTGATGCGTTTGTTTCGCTCAAGTACCAAAGCCTGTCTGACCTGCCTGACGGGGCCGTTGTTGGTACATCCTCAACCCGTCGCCGGGCGCAGCTTGCAGCGCGCTTTCCAAAGCTGAAAGTGGTAGAGTTTCGTGGCAATGTTCAGACCCGCCTTAAGAAGCTGGCTGATGGTGTGGCCGATGCAACGTTCCTTGCGACTGCGGGTTTGCGCCGCTTGGGCATGGATGACGTGGCTTACACCCCAATTTCACCTGACGATATGCTACCTGCCATCGCGCAGGGTGCGATTGGGATCGAACGGCGGCTAGAGGATGCGCGTGCCCAAGCCATGCTTGCTGCCATTCACGATGAGCCGACCGGCCATCGCATCGCAGCAGAACGTGCTTTTCTGGGGCGTCTGGATGGATCGTGCGAAACGCCGATTGGGGCGTTGGCCGAACTTGATGGTGATCAGTTACGCCTGCGCGGCGAGATCCTAAGCGAAGATGGATCGCGCGTTCTAACGGACGAAGCGACCGGGCATGTCGCAACTGGCCCTGATATGGGGAACGCGATGGCGCTGCGATTGTTGTCTCGTGCAGGGCCTGATTTCTTTACGCACTAAGCGTTCTGACGGTCGAGCCACAAAAGACTAACCGCGCCAGCGACAATCACAAACGCCCCCATTAATGCAGCGAGGTGGTAACCGCCGAGCCACGTGCCGAGCGCAAAGATCAGGGCAGCCAGTCCTTCGGAGACAAGCCGTTGTAGTGCGACCAGAGATGCACCAGCGCCTGCGCGTGAGCCTAGTAGGTCCTGAAGGTATGTGATGGTCAGCCCGTACAGCAAGCCCCCACCAATCGCGACTGGTAGGATTAAAACCCAGACAAGCGCGAATGGCGCAAGCACTGGCAGTAGCCCAAGGAAAACCGCATAGAATGCTGCGCCCATAGCGATGATATGTAGGCGACGCATATAACGAAGTAACGGGCTTACCGTGAACATCACGACCACTTCTAGCGCGACAAATGTCCCAAAGAACAAACCAACATCACCCGGTCCGCGCCCGCTGGCCTCGCTAAACACAAGCGCAAGTAACACGCCCATCAGCGTTGAACCTGTATGGATCGCGCCCATCCAAAACAGCCGCCAAACGATATTGGACGCCAAAACCTCGCGTAGGGATTGGGTAAAGCTGAGCGTGGATTTTTCTTCTGTCCATGGGGCGTTAGCGTCTGCGGGCCATTCAAAATAGACCAGCGCGGTCATGGCGAGCATGATCAGAAAAACAACCGGGTAGAGCGTGGTCAGTTGAACGCCACTGTCAAACGCCCATCCCCATATGGGGAGGACGATGATAAATGGCACGGCAAATAATGCGCGTATCGTTGATGTCAGGCTATCACGTGTCGATGCGGGTAAATGCGACGTGTATAGGCGCATGACAGCGAAGACTTGGCCAAAGATGGTCCCACCCAACGGCATGATCAGCACATGTGCGATTAAGAATGCGGTGAGGTTGCCAAATGTCCAAACTAGGAAAAGTGCAAAACAGATTGCGCCCATAGCGATAAGAGCAAAGACGCGCCTTAATGGGTGCCGGTCCGTCAAAATGCCGACCCCAACAGAGGTTGCCACCGAAACCAGCAAGGTAGCGGTCATCTGTAGCGCAAACATTTGGTCGCTAAGGCCGAAAAATGTGATCCCTAGTAACGAAACATAGGGTGCGAACGACGCAACGAAGACGCCAAAAAGCACGGCGCACGCGCTGAAAAATCGTAGCGTGCGATTATGCCATAGCTGCATCATGTCGGTGGGATTACCTTACCGGGGTTTAAGATGCCTTTGGGATCTAATGCAGCCTTGATCGCGCGCATTGCATCAAGCGCGACGGGGTCTTTGCGGCGGCGCATCGTGTCGAGCTTGGAAATACCGACGCCGTGTTCTGCACTGAATGACCCGCCCAATTCTTGCACGACATCTTCGACAGCTTCGACCATGGCTTTCATTGCATCAGGGTCGTTGCGGCTAACGAATGTGGTGTGGTGAATGTTGCCGTCACCCAAATGGGACACGATGACCTCGACACAGTTTGGATCGATTGCCTTTAGGCGTGGGGTGATTTCGCGTTCAAATGTCGCGACCTTGTCCAATGGTACGGCAATGTCAGTGTTCACAAAGGGATCACCCTTAACAAGGATTTCGCCAGCTTCTTCACGACGACGCCACATCTCTTTCCGTTGAGATTCGTTTTGGGCAATGACGGCATCAAGTACGCGACCATCCTCTAACATGGTGCCTAGCGCTTCTTCGAGATTCGCAACCACGGGTATTTGGCCGTCTGGGCCGGGCGTGGCGTCGCGCTGTGCTGTTGCACCGATTTCTATCAAGATATTAACGTCATAGCTGTTCTCGAATGGGGGCTTTGCTCCTTCCATGATCGCGACGTGACGGTCGATATAGTTGCGGGGCATATATTCGAACGCCTCGACTGCGCCGCCAGTGCTGTCTTGCATGGTGTGTAGCAATGACAGGGCGTCATCTAGCGATGGTACTGCGATCATGGCTGTCGCATAGGCGCGGGGCTTTGGCTTTAGCTTCATGACCGCTGCGGTGATGATGCCCAATGTCCCTTCGGCCCCGATCATCAGGTGGCGTAGGTTAAGGCCAGAGTTATCTTTGTGCAGTGCGCTCATCAAATTCATGATGCGACCGTCGGCCATGACGATTTCTAGTCCCAAACACAAATCGCGGGTGTTGCCATAGCGCAGAACGTTTGACCCACCAGCGTTTGTGGAAAGCACACCACCGATCATTGCCGATCCCCGTGCACCAAATGTCAGCGGAAAGATAAGATCATGCGCGTCAGCCGCGTCATGCAAGCTGGATAGAATGACGCCAGCGCCAACAGTCGCAGTGCGGCCCGCGACGTCGATGTCATCGATTTTGTTGAGGCGATCAACTGACAAGACCAGAGCATCAGTCGCCAAGGTCGCCCCAGTCAGCCCCGTATGCCCGGACACAGGAACCACAGGCGTTCCCGTAGCATAAGCGAGCTTCATAATCGCGGAGATTTCTTGTGCAGAGCCGGGGCGTAGAACGGCCAATGGTGCGCCTTTGTATTGACCGGTCCAATCCGTCGCATAGGGGGCAGCATCCGTCCCTGTTAGTACGCGGTTGCTCCCGATAATGGCGGCGATTTCATTGCAAATATCCATGCATAAGTTCCTTCCCTCGTCACTACGAATAGCTAGCGCTAAACGCCGGTCAACGAAAGGTGGAGATGTGTCATGGAAAAGTTGTGGTTTATTGATCCTGACCTGTTGTGCCGGGGGTGACACTAATTGTTACGACAAACGTCAAAAGCAGGCACAGAGCGACAGTAATCGTAAGTGGGACCCACCCATTGATCACAATCATTTTGAAGAGAACCATCGCTAATGCCGCTCCTGCGGCCGCTCTGGCCCAAACAAATAGTATTAGCCAAAACCCGATGACCATAAGGCCTTTAAAGTAGTTTGCATCAAAGAGCGGGCCAAACCCTGACGGTTCGAGGAGGATCGTTAATGAAGCGATCGGGGATGCGGGTATATTATAAATGCCAATAAAGCTAATTGCGCAAAGAATGAGCCCTGAAATGGTGCACGCAATATATGAAACGTAGTTCATGCAAAAACCTGCGGAAATGAATAAATTATTGTTGGTGCAAGGTAGGGTATTTCTTTAAGTAAATAAACCCTTGTCAAAATTAAAATTAAAAATCAGTTTATTAGCTGATATTTCGGTGTGTGCGACGCAATTTTCATCACTCTGCATGCGATGGTCGCAATGCTAAGCCATAGTGGGGGTGATTGCCCAAGATTTTAACGTCTTTTAGTGGAGTGATCCGGAATGTGCTGGATTAACGGATGCTTAGATAATCATGTTTTGTTCTATACTTGACCAGTGTGCGGCGCTTTTTCTTATTATAGATTAACTATTAAAGCTCATATCTAGCGTGCTCCGGGCTTGTAATTGTCCAATGCTAAAGCTGTCAGTTTTATTGTGTGATTGTCGATCTATTGTTTATATAAAATCAATTAATGATTATTATTGTTGTAATTTAAAATGGTAAAGTGTGTTTTTTTGATTAGGTGGATGATTGTACGTTTCTTATTAGGGTTGTCTGTTTTTGCAGCGAGGAAAGGCTGCATTTGCGCCATTCCGCGCATTCTTAACAATCAATTGTACGGCCGCCTGACCACGCGCATTTGAGAGAGGAGAGCCGATAACAACTACAACACTTAACAAAGCAATCAATACAACATCTAACATTCGGCTCTCGCTTCTCTTTCTTGCAGCGCTACAAACATGCCGCATTCAACCTTATGGAGATATATCTACCGTATTTTCACGTTAATGAAATATGCCCTTAAGTGCAGTCTGTCGGTATCCGTACTACTCAGACTATCCGTTCGGGTAGGATTGCGAATATCGATTGCAAAATTGTTGCAATAAAAAGTTTTTAAGTCGTGAATGACGGGTGGTTTTGTTTGTTGCGCGATAGGCTTTTACGCGGCGCAGTTGCGTTTGCCTCTTGCTGCAAAAAAGTGTTGCTAAACGGCAAACGAAGTCTCTGCAGCATATCTAATTTTTCAGGTAATGATCGTGCTGCAGCTGCTGATTTTCAAGCGTTGCTGAGACCACAGAAGTGAATGCTAAATTAGCTCCGGTTTGGAAGCTGAATCCGCCGCGCATAAAGTTTCACAGTGTTCTGGAGCCAATCTACAGCGGCCTTTCCACGTGCGTTTGAGAGCGGAGAGCCGATAATAACTACAACACTTAACAGGGCAATCAGTACAACATCTAACATTCGGCTCTCGCTTCTCTTTTTTGTGGCGTTAAAAACATGCCACGCTCAACTTTACAGATACATACTTGCCCGATTTTTCCCGTCAGCGAAATATGCGCTTAAGTACAGTGTGTTAGTATTCGTACTAATAGCCCTATCCTTTCGGATAGGTTTATCATGCACAGCATCAATTCGCTGCAGCACGGGCTGAGTCTTCTTGAGAGGAAGTGAGATTGGTGGTGGTGGCGTGAGGGAGACTTGAACTCCCGACCTAACGATTATGAGTCGTTCGCTCTAACCAACTGAGCTACCGCGCCTAACCACGAAGGACCGATTAAGCAATGGGGCGCGGGGTGTCAAACCGATTCTTGGTGCATTTGTCGGATTTTTGTCCTGAACCTTCAGTGCGGCGAAAATCGCGTGACAATGAAGGTCGTTTTTTGCAACATCCTCAAAGGCTAACGAGGGTAAAATATGACCGGTTTTCTGACCACACACGTTCTTGACACAGCAAGCGGCCTGCCGGCGGCTGGGATGACCGTTGATCTTTATTGTTTGGACGATGGTCAGCGCGAACATGTAGTTACGATGGTGACCAACGGTGATGGCCGCACAGATAGCGCCATCTTGCCCGCTGACACGTTTAAAACCGGCAAGTACGAACTGGTTTTTCAAGCTGGCGCGTATTTTTCCCGAATCGAAGAAATCAGCTTCCTCGATGATATCCCGATCCGGTTTGGCATAAACGATCCAGCGTCACACTATCATGTACCGCTGCTGGTTTCTCCGTTCAGCTTTTCGACCTATCGCGGTAGCTAAGCGCTGAACGTCCACCGCGTTGTTTGGCGGTAGGGTGCATCAGGCGTGATGGCGATTGAGGGGAACGTACTATTGTTTGGCGCGTCGGGCCAGCGCTGAGGCTCAATCGCCAGTCCCTCATAGGTGCTTTTTCCGGGCCGTTGCGCGCCGCGCCCATCATAGACTTGAATGCCGGGCTCTGTTGTTGCGATGGTCATAGACACACCACTGGTCCCAGTCAGTGTAAGCACATCACGCAAATTCGTTGGGCTGTCGGAAAGGCAAAAGTTGTGGTCCAGCGCAGGGGAACCCTTATCAAAGCTGTGGGCTGTGCGGAAATCCATCTCGGTCGCAGTCACGTTTAGTTGGTCGCCGGTCGGTGCAGTCATGTCATTGATAGGCAGGTAACTGTCGGCTGCAATCTGCAGTGTGTGCCCTTCCCATGTTTCGGCCCCATCCATGTTCCAATAACTGTGGTTGGCAAAACTCATCACTGTTTTGGTGTCCGTACACCCTGTGACGTCAAGCGTGAGGCTGGCAGGCGCGGCCACAGTAAACGTGGCAGTGATTTTGCGCCTGCCGGGCAGGCCATTGACGCCGTCGCGTAGATCAAGCGTAAGCGTCACGCTGCTTTCGCTGCGTTCAGTAATTTCCCAGATTTGGGCATGTGTTCCGTCGCTGCCGGAATGAAGGTGACAGGTTCCGTTCTCGTTGCGCTCTAGTTCGTACATCATGCCTTCAAGCCGGACGCGTGCGTTGCTGATCCGGTTCGCGATCGGCCCAACCAGTGCGCCGTGATATCCCATGCCGTTTTGGTAGTCTGCCAAATTGTCAGAGCCGAGTGTCAACGGATGGGGGACACCTGCCAGACGTACATCTTGCACGATTGCGCCTAGCGTCAGGATGTTCACGGTTAGATCACCTGCGCTAAGCGTGACTTTTTCAATCGCGTCGCCGTTTTTCGTCGTGCCGAAGGCTGTCATGGAACAATCCTGTTTCGATCCGCTTGCGCGGAGTTTTGAGTATTTAGAGCAAGATGATGCGGTCTAGAGAATAACCCGATGTTCAGCTTGGCCTTTGATGTCGGTCTCGGTTTGGAAGGTTTTGCCGTTTGTGTCGTTGTCGGGCAGGCCTGTTGCGGCTGACGTACAAAACAGCGTTGACAGGTCTTTTCCGCCAAACGAGGGGCAGGTGGTTTGTGGGGCAGGGAATTCAAAGGCTTTGATAAAGGTGCCGTCTGGTTTGTAACCGGCGACACGACCGCGACCCCACTGTGCGTTCCACATGTTGCCGTCTTGGTCGATGACGGCGCCATCGGGCCTGTCATCCGTTCCGCGCAGGTCAAGGTGGAGTTCAGGCTCGCCGTTTGGCCAGCCGTCAGCATCGAGGCTGACACGCATGATTTTCTGAGTTGGGGTATCGGTGAAGTAAGCCGTTTTGCCATCGGGTGCAAAGCAGATGGCATTTGAGATCGTGATTGGCGTGAACAGCTGGCGCAGTTCACCTTTGTAGTAGCGGTAGATGGCGCCAGCGTTTTCTTCGGCGTTGATGCCCATGGTGCCGATCCAGAACCCACCCTGCGGGTCGGCGCGGCCGTCGTTGGAACGTGTGATGTTGTTGTCAGCGTCGAGCGCGCAGATTTCGCTATGCTCTCCGCTGGTGATATCGAAGCGATTGAGCGCCTTGGCAGAGGCAACGATCAGCGTGTCATCGTCTACCCAACTTGCGGCACTGACGTAAGTGTCGAACTGCCAATGCTTCCCTTTCGTGTGGAGCCGGTGCCCGAGGATATCGAACCAGAAAAGCTGATTGCGTGTTGGGTGCCAAAGTGGGCCTTCGCCAAGCTGGCATTGGATGTCGTCGAAAATCATGATGATGCCTCGTCAAATGCGGCGACAATGTCGATGGCGCGGGCGCTAATATCCGCAATCGACATGCCGGGTTTATAAAGTGCGGAGCCAATGCCGAATCCATCGGCGCTGGCGTCCAGCCATTGTTTGAAATTTTCAGGGCCTGCGCCACCAACGGCGTAGACGAGCGTACCTTGAGGAAGGACAGCGCGGAACGCTTTGATCCCGTCAGGACCGATCAGGTTTGCCGGGAATACCTTTAACCCATCTGCGCCTGCTTTGAGTGCTGTGAAGCATTCGGTTGGTGTCATGACGCCCGGCCAACTATGCATGCCTGCTGTTTTGCTGGCGAAGATGACGCGCTGATCGCAGTTTGGCGAAACGATGAGTTTGCCGCCCGCCTGGGCGACACGGCCAACATCGTCGGGCGATAGAACTGTACCGGCACCGATCAATGCCGTTTCGCCGTAGGCATCGGCCATTGCCTTAATACTATCGAACGGATCAGGAGAGTTGAGCGGGACTTCGATCTGGGTGATCCCCGCGTCGATAAGCGCGGCCGCCGCAGGTGCTGCCTCATTAGGTGATATGCCGCGCAAAATGGCGATGATGGGACGTTGCATGGAATATCCTTAAGTATGACAGATCGGCGTAGTGCGGTAACCCAATGGCGTGATCCGCCCCTAGGTTTTATCAGGCAAGAGTTTGGTAGATTACCGTGCCCTAAAGTTAAAGTGCGACTTGTCGCGTAATTCAACGTTTGCCGTAATATAGGCCGACGACGTGCTCTGTTTGGGCAAAGAACAGCCAGCGCAGGCAAAGGACCCCGGCAATGTGGCAAAGCACAGCAAGCGCCGCAAAGATGTGGTTAAACGGTAGGATGAACAGAATGATTGGGGCAATGAAGCCCAAGGCTGTCGCGATGATTTGCAGCCGTTTTGCGTGCTTGCGCCCTACAACGTAGATGAATTCACGCATGAGGTAGTTACTGCCAGTATGTGGTGGTTCAAACGCGCGGACCTTGCCGATGTGACCTAGCCCTGTGGCCGTTTGCATATCACTGCCCGAGTTAAGGAACCGCTGATCGCCGGCTATCCACGCATATGCCTGAAGCACGCCAGCCAAAGCCAGTAACACGATTGCATTGGTGACCTGACCGGCCAGCAATGCGCCGCCACCGAAGGATAGCCCCAAGAAGAGTACCGGTGTTGTCCAATGGTGCCAGCGGGGTACTGTCTTTAGCTGCGTATAGATCATTGACGTTGTGAATACGGTCGCGATTGCGCCGAACGCGCCAAGCCACCCGAGAAACGCGACGCGCGTTCCCGTAAATACCAAACCTGCACCGTAGATCGCCATGATCACCAAGGCGAGGACTGCGGCGATGCCTTCGCGGCTTAGCCAGCTTGTTTTCCATTGGCTGAATGCTTTGATGGCGCGTTCAGGGCGACCAAGGTGAAAGGTGGATGCAAGCAACCCACCGACCGCGCAAGCATAAGCGCTTGTGAACCAGATAAATGCCGATAGTCCCGTTGGTACGATTGCCCCGATGCCGAGCCAAAAAAGCAGCCCAAAGCCCAGACCTGAAAACGTGGTGAAAATGATAACCGATGGCGCTGGGTGCATTAATTGGTTCTCCCCGGCAGGGCAGACAGCGCCCGATCAAGCCACGCAACAAAACCTTTTCCGTTGTGTGCGACAGGTTCTAGATGCTGGGCAGGCACCGCCACGTCTTTGGGCCGTGGTGGTAGGTATTTGTTGACCGGCTTGGTGCCTAATTCTGGCATCAAATCAAACCCGCCGCGTTCGGCGACCAATTGCGAAACTTCACTTGTTTCATCCGCCAAGTCACCAAAATGGCGCGCGCCTGATGGGCAGGTCCGAACGCAAGCAGGTTGGCAGTCTTCCTCGGGTAGGTTTTCGTTATAGATACGATCAACGCAAAGGGTGCATTTCTTCATCACGCCCGCGTCCGCATCCAATTCGCGCGCGCCATAGGGACAGGCCCAAGCGCAAAGCCCGCAGCCGATACAGTCCTTTTCGTTTACCAACACGATGCCATCTTCGGACCGCTTATAACTCGCCCCGGTAGGGCAAACGGTCACGCAGGGCGCATCTTCGCAGTGTAAACAGGATTTGGGAAAGTGGACCAGTTGCGCTGGGCCCGCTTCGGGTTGGACTTCATAGGAATGTACCCGGTTGAGGAATGTTCCGGATGGTTCCGCGCCATACGGGTCTTGGTCAGATAGGGGCGCACCGTAGTTTTCGGTGTTCCAGCCTTTGCAGGACACAACGCAGGCATGGCAGCCCACACAGGTATCCAGATCAATGACCAACCCGAGCTTTTTGGCGGAGGGCGGAGGAAGTTGGGTCATGCGATGGCCCTTTCGATTTGTGCTGGCGTGAGCTGGCCAATCGGTTGTTCTTTGGCTGGATCCCATGTGACGATGAACCAGATAAAACTACCGAGTGTGAGCGTCACGAATGCAGCGATAAGGAGAAGTGTTTTTGTCTTGTTCATCGCTTCATTCCCTAACTGGTACGCCTGCAGCGCGGCAAATTTGCCGTAACCCGTCCAGAGCCACTGCTCGCCCTGATACTTGCGGCGGTATATCGATCCGTAATAGGTTCTGTTCGTCGGTACCGGCGATATTGGCCACGGCTAATGTGGCGCCCTTTGGGTCAAGACTGACAGACATGAGGCAATCGTAACTGCCATTGGACTGCTCATTCACTTCTATGTACAGCCCATTCAGCCCCAGCGCATGGTCCTGCGCGTCAGCCTCGTCGGAACGCGAAAGGATGACATAGTGAGTTTGGCCATTATCATTGGCGAAACTGACATAGCTCGCCCCACATTCTGCGTAAGTTGACACCACGTTCGCAATCATGCCCCGACCTTCCATTCTAAAGAGGTCGGTCCTTTGCCTACGGGCGATTTTATCTCGGGCAATTCTGGCTGCACTTCTGTTGGTGGGGTGGTTTTGGCAATTTTCACACGCAGATCAAACCACGCGGCTTGGCCGGTGATCGGGTCAGAGTTCGCCCAGCGCAACCCGTCGCCTTTGGGCGGCAATAGTTCGTGGATCAGGTGATTAAGCAGGAACCCTTTGGTTGCTTCAGGTGCGTCTTTGTCTAAGCCCCAAGTGCCCTTGCGTTTGCCGATGGCGTTCCATGTCCAGATCGTATTCTCGTTCAGGCTGGCCTGATGGGCAACGGGTACGGTGATTGTGCCGTGTGCAGACGTCACCTTGGCCCAGTCACCGTCCTTGAAATTCTTTTCGTTCCAAATTTTAGTCGGCAGGTACAGCGGGTTCACCCCATGGATTTGCCTGAGCCAAGCATTCTGCGAACCCCATGAATGATACATCGCCATCGGGCGTTGTGTTAATGCATGGATGGGGTATTCATTTTGGTCGATGTGATCATCTTCGATCGGGGCATACCAGATAGGCAGCGGGTCCATTGTTCGTTGGATTTGTTTGCGCAGGTGGTCTGGGGGCTGGCGTAATCCGTTGCCTTCAGCGGCGGCTTGGAATTTGCGCATTGGTTCGACGTAAAGCTGAAAGATATAAGGCTGGACCACATCGTAGCAGCCTATTTTCACCGCCCATTCCTGATAGGCCATGTTGAAGGGTTTGTAATAGGCGGCCTCTTCGGGAACATGTGAAACCCAAAAACCACCGTTGTCGATGTAGTTCTGTAGCAGGTCGTTTTGCGCACCTCGTCTGATACAAAGGGGGACGTGTCGACGCTGGGCTGGTCTAGTGACATGTGTCTTCCTTTCACGCGATTTGGGTTCGGATTAAGCCGATAAGAGCGAGGCCGACCAATAAGATAAGGCAAAACGGCCGATAGTAAGGGACAAGCCTTTCAGTGACTAAACGCTGCCGGATCAGGAAACCCATGGTCGTTGGGGCCGCAAATAATAGGCCACATGCAAACCCCGAAAACCCGCGCACGACCCCGGCAAGAAGAACGATAACCCCAAGGATTATGAACGCTTGGCTGGTAAGGTTCGTTACGCTGAGCAGGGTATCAATCATTCAGGGCCTATTCATTAGGGCAAGCGCATCACGAGCGATCTGTTTTTCCTCGTCTGCGGCGATCACATGGATAGGTGGCGCGCCAAAGCATGTGAGATGCGCCATGATTTTATCACGAATGGGGGCCGCGTTTTCACCTATACCACCCGTAAAGGCTACGGCGTCGACACCGCCCATCGCGACAATCGCTGACCCGGCTTGCCGTGCGGCCCAATAGCAAAAGTGATCAACCGCAAAGCGCGCGTCATCATCGTCGCGTTCTAGCAGGTTTTTCATATTGTTGTCGCCAGCCAGACCTTTCAGCCCACTTTGTTTGTTTAACAGCCTATCTGCGCCTGCCAGCCCCAGTTCATCCGCGATCCGCAAAACGGCGGCCCCGTCGATTTCACCGCAGCGGGTGCCCATCACCAGCCCTGACATGGGCGAATAACCCATCGAGCTTGCGACGGATTTCCCATCTTTGATCGCGCAAAGGCTGGCCCCATTGCCAAGATGCAGCGCCAATAGACGGGGAGGAAGGTCATCCCCAAACTCTGAAACCATGTTGGCATAGGACGATCCGTGAAATCCATAGCGTTGAATGCCCGCGGCGTATTGCGCATCAGGAATGGCATAGCGCGTGGCGACATCGGGGTTCGTCGCGTGAAATGCAGTATCAAAGCTCACAAACTGTGGCAGGTCTGGGTGGGTCTTGGCCAAAGCCTCGATCCCGAGCAGGTTCACCGGGTTGTGCAGTGGGGCGAGCGGAATGCAGGCACGGATCGCATCGATGACCTGCGGTGTCACGCGTGCGGGTTCTGTAAAATATGTGCCACCATGTACAACACGGTGCCCCACGGCGGTAATATCTGTTGTTTTATGACCCGCGTCGTCAAGCGCCGTCATCATTTGCGCAAGTGCACTGGCGTGATCTGGGGCGTCGACGTTGGATTTGTTCTCGCCCAGATTCAATGTGCTATTCGTGCCAATCTCGCTCACGATTCCATCGGCGATTTGCGTAAGGTCGGCCTGAAACAGGCTGACCTTTAACGATGATGATCCGGCGTTGACGACTAGGATCATGATGCCGCCGCCACGATTGCACCTAAGGCGGCCGAACAGATGCGTGCGGGTGCCTGTTGACTGCGCGAGGTAAGAAGGACCGGAACCTTTAGCCCCATAACTAGCCCGCCGGCGCAGCACCCCATGCCAAGCACCATAAGTTTGAACAGCGCGTTCCCGGACGTGATATTTGGCGTCAGCATAATGTCAGCGTCGCCCGCCACGTCAGAGGCATAGTTCTTTGCCTTGGCTGCAGCCGCGCTGAATATCAGGTCGAGCGCCATTGGCCCTTGGACCGTTGCGTTCGGCAATGCATCTTTGGCCCATTCTGCGATTTCTGCGGCTTCCATCGTGTTTGGGATCGACGGGATTGGATCCTCGGTGGGGGCAAGAATGCCCGCTTTGACCTGTGTATCGCCTAATATTTCGGCCAACCGTACAGCGTGGCTAAGGCAGGCTTTACGTGTGTCTACGTCGGGATCCACGTTTAGCGCGGCATCGGTCAAGAATAGTGGCCGTTCCGATCCGGGGCGCGTGATGTGAAAAATATGACCGCAACGCGTCCCTTTTTCACGCAGGCCTGCCGCCGAAGGCAGCAACCCTTTCAGAAACGTAGACGTATGAATTTGGCCCTTCATGATGCTATCGACCTCGCCAGCGCGGGCAAGCTCTGCCGCTCGCGAGGCGGCAGCAGCATGGGGTGCGTGCTCAATCCGATAGGGGCTGATGTCCCAACCGATTTGTTTCGCAGTATCGTTGATCTTGTCAGCGTCCCCAATCAGTACAGGGTCGGCAAGGCCCAGATCAGCGGCTTCGCGGATACCTTGCAGTGGGTTCACTGAACCCGCGTTGACCAAGGCAACTTTTGGCGCTGGAAGGCTTTGTGCTTTGGCGAGCAGCCCTGCTGGGCAGGGCGCTGTTTCGGTGGCAAGAAACGGGAAGGGGAGGGTCATTCGGCTATGCCTTTCATGTCATCATCGGCCTAAGTAGGCCAAGCGCTGACAAGATCAGCAAGAGAAAAACGGCAAACCGACGAAAGGTAAGCGGGGAAGCGGCCAAAAACTGGCGACCGCCCAACCAGACGCCTAATCCCAGAATAGGAAAGGCCAAAGCCGCAGCCCGCACAGTATCCCCACTGACAAGGCCACCATGCCACATCAGCGGTAGTGTCATCATATCGAGCCCCGTCAGGAACACGATCATCGTCGCTCGAAACTGCGGGGCTTGCATGGGCTGCGCCGATAGGAATGCCGCGACAGGTAGTCCGCCAACACCCGCGCTATTGCAAACGCCAGAGATTACGCCAACGCCAGCATGCCCAATGGGGCCGATGATGCGTTGAAGCGTCCATCCAGAAAGCAAAACCAGCGATAGCGTAAGGATAATCGCCGAGATCACCATCCGCACCGTTTCGTCCCCGACCGAAAGAACGATGCTAACCGCAAAGGGAAGCGCAACAGCCGCCCCAACAAGCAGAGGTATGACCCGGCGCCAGTCGATCTGGCCACGAATGCCACGCGCTTGGAACCCGGTCATCATCATTTCGCAAGCAAAGACGACGGGGATCAACGGCAGCGGGTTGGTCAGCAGTGCCGCAAAAGCGATGAAAATTGCCGAAAACCCAAACCCAGAATAGCCTCGCACAAACGCTGCCCCAAGCAATGCAATTGCAAGGGCCGCGGTTGTGCCAAGGCTTAAGTCAAATGGCAAAGCTTACTCGGCAGCCATGTCATCAGAAGATACGCCCGCGACGCGCACAGGTTTCTTCATTGCGTCACGACGGAATGGTTCACCGAGTTCTTGGTTCAAGATAACTTCGATCAGGGTGGTTTCGTTGTTTTCCATCTGATCCTTGATCGCTTGGTTTAGAACAGCGGTCAGTTCGTCCATTGTTTTCGCCTGAACGCCCTTCAAACCACAGGCCTGCGCGATACCAGCATAGCTGACCTTCATGTCCAGTTCGGTACCAACAAAGTTATCGTCGAACCAAAGGGTCGAATTCCGCTTTTCGGCGCCCCACTGGTAGTTGCGGAAAACGATCTGCGTGATGGCGGGCCATTCGTCACGGCCGATCGCGGTCAGTTCATTCACCGAAATACCAAACGCACCGTCACCGGCGAACCCAATCACAGGAACATCCGGCTGGCCAATCTTTGCGCCTACGATGGACGGCAGGCCATAACCACATGGGCCGAATAGGCCGGGGGCCAGATATTTGCGACCTGTTGGGAAGGATGGATAGGCATTGCCGATGGCACAGTTGTTGCCGATGTCAGAGCTGATGATCGCGTTCTCTGGCATCGCGGATTGGATCGCGCGCCACGCCATGCGCGGGCTCATCCAATCGGGGCGGGCCGCACGGGCGCGTTCGTTCCAAGTGGTGCCCGGATCGTCTTCTTCGTGGTCAAGGCTGGTCAGTTCTTGTGCCCACGCGGATTTCAGGTTTCCAATCAGCGCTTTGCGTTCATCGCGGCCTGGATCGCCTGCGTCATCTGATAGTTGCTCCAGAATACCAGTTGCTGCTTTGGCTGCATCAGCGACAATACCGACACTGACCTTTTTGGTCAGACCAATCCGGTCGGGGTTAATATCCACCTGAATAACTTTGGCGTTTTCAGGCCAATAGTCGATGCCATAGCCCGGCAGGGTCGAGAATGGGTTCAAGCGTGTGCCCAGTGCCAGCACAACATCTGCCTTGCTGATCAGCTCCATCCCTGCTTTTGATCCGTTATATCCCAATGGGCCTGCGAACAACGGGTGGGTGCCGGGAAATGCGTCGTTGTGCTGGTAGCCAACGCAAACAGGGGCATCTAGACGTTCGGCCAATGCCTTGGACGCTGCAATGCCACCTTCGGCCAGAACCACACCGGCGCCGTTTAGGATCACTGGGAACTTAGCGTTTGATAGTAGCTCGGCAGCCTTGGTAATCGCGGTCTCGCCGCCTGCAGGGCGTTCGAAATCAACGATCATCGGTAGTTCGATGTCGATGACTTGTGTCCAGAAATCACGCGGAACATTGATTTGCGCGGGCGCACTGGCACGTTTGGCTTTCATGATAACGCGGTTCAGCACTTCGGCGACGCGGGATGGGTCGCGCACCTCTTCTTGATAGGCGACCATGTCTTCGAACAGTTTCATCTGCTCGACCTCTTGGAAACCACCCTGACCGATTGTCTTGTTCGCGGCTTGTGGCGTGACCAACAGCAGTGGTGTGTGGTTCCAATATGCTGTCTTCACGGCCGTCACAAAGTTAGTGATCCCCGGCCCGTTTTGCGCGATCATCATCGACATTTCACCAGTGGCACGGGTGTAACCGTCTGCCATCATGCCTGCGGACCCTTCGTGCGCACAGTCCCAGAAACTGATTCCTGCCTTCGGAAAGATATCCGAGATCGGCATCATCGCGGATCCGATGATCCCGAAAGCATGCTTAATCCCGTGCATTTGCAGGGTTTTGACGAATGCTTCTTCGGTGGTCATTTTCATGAGGAAAGGTCCTTTGGGTTTGATCAGTCACAGCGCGCGCGGTGCCCGATATACATTGGGGTCACATTAGAAACTGGGTGGGGCTTCCAATAGGGCCAGTTGTGTTGAGTTCTTATGGCCAATTAAGGCCGGTTGTCTGACTTAACGCTCTGCGAGCGCTCGTGCAATTAATCGCACGCCCGGCGCAATTTTCGATGACGGGATCGAAGAATAGGCAAGGCGAAAATATTCGGTCGGTGGTGTTTCCGACGCAAAGAACGGCGCGCCGGGTTCCATTAATACGCGATCCTCGCGCAGCTGGGCAGATAGTTGCGCTGTGTCTGTGCCATCTGGTGCACGTAACCATACCGCTGATCCGCCGTAGGTTCCGTGCCCAGCAACGTTTAGGCCATATTCCTTTAGAGCTGCATCCATGACCTGACGCCGCGCATGGTAGGCCTTGCTCATGCGTCGGATCAGCGCGTCATAATGCCCAAGCGACAGGTAATAGCTAACTGTGCGCTGAATGTGCCCCGGTGGGTGGCGCAATATAGTCGCCCGCAGCGCGCGCGCCTCGCGGATGAATGGGGCAGGTCCGACAAGGTATCCCAGCCGTAGTCCCGGAAATAACGACTTTGAGAATGATCCGACGTAGATCACCCGCCCGTTCTGATCGAGCGATTTGAGCGACGGAGAGGGCGGCTTTAGAAATGACATCTCGAATTCATAGTCATCTTCAACGATCAGAAAATCGTCTTCTTCGGCCTTACGCAGCAGGGCTTTGCGACGGTCCACGGACATTGTCGATGTTGTTGGGCATTGGTGACTAGGGGTCGCAAACACGACATCTGTATCATCAGGAAGCGCATCTGGCGGAAGCCCATCCCCATCCACCGGCACGGGCGTGTATTGGCAGCGCGATTGGTCCAGAATATTGCGAAGTGCTGGATAGCAGGGGTCTTCGATTGCGGCCATCCGTCGGCTATTCAGCAGTACCTGCGCCGAAAGCCAGAGCGCGTTTTGTGCGCCCATCGTGACAAGAATTTCGTCTTCGTCCGCTAGAATCCCACGTCGAGGTAACGTTTGGCGCGCGATGAACTCAATCAACTGTGGATCGTCGCCATCGTAATAATCAGCGGTCATCGCACTGAAATCACGCATCCCAAGCGCCCGCAGCGCGCATAGTCGCCAGTTGGCAGTATCAAATAAGGTTTTGTCGGCTTGGCCGTAGATGAAAGGATATTTATAACTGGCCCAATCTGCGGGCTTGTCCATATTCAGCCCCGGCGCAAACCGTTGCCCGATCGCACGGCTCCAATCGACAGTGCCGACTTGGGCGCGTTTTGCGGGAAAAGCTGGCGGTTCAGGCGCGTTTTCGGATACGAAAAAACCAGATCGTCCGCGCGATGTTAGATAGTCATCGGCGACCAATTCAGTATAGGCAAGCGTGACTGTAATCCGGCTAACCCCTAGATGGGCAGCCATTTTCCGCGACGAAGGAAGCCGTTCGCCTGCCCGAAACCGTCCGGCAAGGATGCCTTGCGCGACCATCTGTTGCACGCGCGCCTGCAACGTGCCTACGGCAGATGGGTCAAGAAAGAAAGTATCGACAGCGATTGACATAAATTGGCCCTAAGTTGTCTCAATTTTGGACTTAACAAAGGGCCAAGGCAAGCGCCAATGCGGCACCTGCAAAGTTCTGCGGTGTTAGCCAAGCACGCGTTTGATCGCGTTCCCGACCGCCTCTGTGACTTGGTTCATATCGTCTTTTGTTGCGACCAAAGATGGGGCAAACAAAATTGTGTTGTTATAGCCAGGTACAGATCTGTTTGTGCCACCGACAATCACGCCTTGGTTCATGCAATCCGCAACGATAGCCGCGATGTATTTTTCATCAACGGGTTCTTTGGTGTCACGGTCTGTGACCAGTTCCGCACCTGCGAACAGTCCCATGCCGCGAATGTCGCCGATCCATTTGTGTTCATCCATCAGGCCCGCAAGGTTACCCATCAGATGTTCGCCCATAGCGGTTGAGTTCGTAAGTAAGTCTTCTTCGACAAGAATATTCATGTTTTCGATCGCAGCAGCAGGGCCACCTGTACAGCCGCCAAAAGTCGAAATATCACGGAAGTAGCTCAGTTTATCAGTGTCGTCTTTGAACTGCTCAAAGACAGCATTCGTTGTGACACAGCATGAAATTGCGGCATATCCAGACGCAACGCCTTTGGCCATCGTGACAATATCTGGCTTGATCCCAAATTGCTGATAACCGAACCAAGTCCCGGTACGCCCCATGCCGCAGACGACTTCATCGATGTGCAAAAGGATATCGTATTTTTCGCAAATCTCTTGCACGCGCTCCCAGTATCCTTTGGGTGGAACAATAATACCACCGCCCGCTGTAATGGGTTCTAGGCACAGCGCACCAACAGTGTCTGGACCTTCGCGTAGGATCACATCTTCGATCGCTTGGGCGGCGGCATGGCCGTATGCTTCGCCTGTCAGGCCGTTTTCAGCGCGGTATTCAAGGCAATGCGGTACGCGCACGAATCCGGGCGCAAATGGGCCGTACTGTGCATTGCGTTCGTCCTGTCCGCCCGCAGACAGCGCACCTAGCGTTGTGCCGTGATAGTCGCGGTCGCGGTACAGAATTTTGTATTTCTTGCCGCCATGATGCTTGTGGCTGATCTGGCGAACCATTTTAAAGGCTTTCTCGTTCGCTTCGGAACCAGAGTTAGCATAGTAAACACGATCAAGACCGGGCATCTTGTCGACCAGCATCTCTGCAAATTGTGCACCTGGGATGGTTCCGGCAGTTCCGCCGAAGAAACACATCTTGGTCACGGCCTCGGCAATCGCGGTACCGATGCGTTCGCGGCCATAGCCGACATTAACGGTCCAAACGCCACCGGACACGGCATCTAGATGTTCTTTGCCTTTGATATCCCAAACGCGTAGGCCTTTGCCTTCGACCATGATGCGCGGGTCAGCGGTTTCATAAGTCTTATGCTGGCTTAGGTGATGCCAGATGTGCGCGCGGTCTGCCTCGATCACATGGCCGGGATCATTAAAGAAATTGGTGGTGTCCATGTCGGAGGCTCCATCTATGTAACGAAAAACGGACAGCGCGAATCTAATTCGCGACTGCCTCTGTCCTTTGCACTTTGCCTATAGAATTTGCAATGTCAGTAGGGCCAGTTTCCGCATATGCATATAGCCAGAAAACGCAAGGTGGCCTTGTTCTTTGGCAAGGTGATTGATTATAGTGCATTGAATAAAATGAATAAAATTTCATATAGGTGTGTTTGGCGATATAGCCCCTTGAAAATAAGGGCTGTTTGTTATGATTGACGCAGCGGGCCGAATTTCTTTGGCTTTGGATAACTTGTCGTATGCCGCACAAGGCGCGGCCCTGCAGGGGCATATGAAAGCCTTGGGGCGAACATGCCGCTGATCTTTCTTGGGGCTATGAACCTAGGGTGAAACATGGTCAGCTAATAATGGTCGAGGCAGGGTAAACCTGCCCAACTCATGGTCTTATTTGCTAAGACCCAACACGGGAGACGAAAATGAAACTCAAAACAGTATTCATGGGTGCCGCCGCTGGCATGGCGATGATGACCGGCGCCACATCTGCAGTCGCAGAAGGACACGGGGAAATTACCGTTGGCTATTTCCTCGAATGGCCGATGCCGTTCCAATACGCTAAGGTGAATGGCACCTATGACGAAGCGCTTGGTATGAAGGTGAATTGGGTCAGCTTTGACGCGGGTACCGCGATGTCGGCAGCGATGGCATCTGGCGACGTCCAGATTTCAGTCAGCCAAGGCGTGCCACCATTCGTGGTTGCCGCATCCGCCGGGCAAGACCTGCAAATTCTGGACGTAGCGGTGTCTTATGCCGAGAACGACAACTGCGTCGTTGCGTCCGGGCTTGAGATCGACAAAGACAGCGCTGACGAACTGGCAGGCAAGAAAGTAGCTGTGCCGCTGGGTACGGCAGCGCACTATGGCTTCCTGCGTCAGATGGAACACTTCGGCGTCGATCTTGCCTCGCTTGATATCGTCGATATGGCGCCGCCGGATGGTGCCGCTGCAATCGCACAGGGTTCAGTTGATATGGCTTGTGGCTGGGGCGGTTCGCTGCGCCGCATGAAGGAATATGGGAACGTCCTGTTGACCGGCGCGGAGAAAGAGGAGCTTGGCATTCTTGTGTTCGATGTCACATCTGCACCCGCAAGTTTTGTCGCTGAGAATCCAGAACTGGTTGCTAAATTCCTTGCCGTCACTGCCGAGGCAAACGCTGCATGGAACGACGGTTCTGGTGTCGAGGCAATGCTGCCCGTGATCGCCAATGACGCCGGTATGGACGAAGACGCGACGGCTGAAACGATGGCGACATTTGTGTTTCCATCGGTCGCCGAACAATTGTCTGACGCTTGGCTAGGTGCCGCCGCACCAGCGTTCATGAAGGGCGTCGCCGATGTGTTCGTTGAATCAGGATCAATTGACAGCGCGCTAGATAGCTATGCTGGCAATGTGAACACTGGGCCACTGGCGACACTGAACGACATGTAAATCCTTTGTTCCCGGCGCGGTCAGTTTACCCGCGCCGGGGCAAGAATTTTCTAGAAAATTCTTATGCATGATGCGACGTGCAAATAATTTTCTAGAAAATTATAGGAGCGGGATATGTCAGGACTTCAGATAGACAAACTCTCAATGCGGTTTGATCTGCCGAATGGGTCATCAGTGCAGGCGTTAAAAGATGTCTCGATTGATCTAAAAGCCGGCGAATTATTGTCGGTGCTTGGCCCATCGGGTTGCGGAAAAACGACCCTGTTGAACATTGTCGCGGGGTTTCTTGCACCGACTGACGGGAAGATCGTCTTAAACGGCAAGAAAGTCACCGGGCCAGGCGCAGAGCGAGGCATGGTCTTTCAACAAGGGGCGCTGTTTGAATGGATGAGCGTACGCGAAAACGTTGGCTTTGGCCCGTCGATGAAGGGCATGGCAAAAGCCGAGAAGGCACAGATCGTTGATCACCTGTTGGATGTGGTTGGGCTACAGGATTTCAAAGAAAAGGCTGTCTACGAATTGTCTGGCGGGATGCAGCAGCGCGTGGCACTTGCCCGTTGTCTGGCTAATGAGCCGGACGTCATTCTGATGGATGAACCGCTTGGCGCGCTTGATGCCTTGACCCGCGAAAAGATGCAGGGCCTTGTTCTGAAACTGTGGAAAGAGACCGGCAAGACGATCATCTTGATCACCCATTCCGTCGAGGAAGCACTGCTACTGGGTGAGCGACTGATCGTGATGGCCCCGCGTCCGGGTCGTATCCACCGTGAATACAACCTGCCTTTCGCTGAAATGGGCGTAAATCAAGACCTCAGAGAGGTCAAAAAGGATCCACGGTTCAATGAAACCCGCGAAGAAATCCTCGCGATGATTTGGGACATGGAAGAAGAAATCATGGGCCGGACGGAGAACGCGTAATGGAGCTGCTTTCAGACTTAGGTTCAGAACTTTGGGCCGTTCTTTCTACCCTGTTCAAAGCGGCACCATACATTATCGGCTATGTCGTTCTGATCTTGGTGATGATGGCAATCTGGAGTGGTATCAAACGGCTTTTGACGCCGAAACATGACTATAGCTCGCTCAAAACAGTGACCTTTGGTGACGAAAGCGCAGTGACATCAAACACAGTCGCTTCTGTTGTGTCAGTGGTGCTGATCTTTGTGCTGTGGGGCGCGTTTACTGGGTCAAAGTTATTGCCGGGCTTCATGCATGCGCCCGGCGCATTTACCGGGAATGGTTCGTTTACCTATACTATCACAACGCCCGACGGGCAGACCGATGATGCGACGGTGTCGGTCATCGTGCACCCTGCAACGATTGAAACCGAAGCACCCGAGGTTAGCCCGGGAGACGGCATCGCCAAAGACGATTCCATTGCAATTGCTAGCTATCGCAGCGCGCTGCTACGGGTTGATCGCAATGATGAAATGGGACGCGACGAAGATACCTTTATTACGGCGGTCAACGGCCAGCCAATTACCCCGGAAGGGTCGGTTAAGGTTGATTTTGGCACTGTCGCGATGTCAGCGAAGGGGACGCTGAACATTATCCCCGCGACAGGTATACAAATGGAGCCCATATGGTTGCCCGCGCCAGAAGCTGTCTGGAAACGCATGACCGAAATCGCGACTGATGGGTTTCGAAACTCAACATTGATGGAACATTTGGGGTATTCTTTGTTTCGTGTCGTCGTTGGTTTCCTACTTGGTGCGATTGTCGGGATCCCCTTGGGCTATGCGATGGGATTGTCGAACTGGTTCCGTGGTTGGTTTGATCCAATTGTCGAATTCATGCGCCCAGTGCCGCCGCTTGCGTTGATCCCGCTCGTGATCATATGGGCGGGCATTGGCGAGGTCGGAAAAATCATCCTGCTGTTCCTAGCTGCGCTGTGGATCATGGCGATTGCTGCCCGTTCCGGCGTGTCAGGGGTTCGGATATCCAAGGTGCATGCGGCCTATTCCCTAGGTGCTTCGAAATGGCAGATCATGCGTTATGTTATCATCCCGAATTCATTGCCTGAAATCTTTACAGGTGCGCGTGTCGCAATGGGCGTATGTTGGGGGACTGTTGTTGCCGCCGAACTGGTCGCCGCCGAAAATGGCGCGGGCATGATGATTATGGTCGCGTCTAAATTTCAAAGCACGGACATTGTTCTAATGGGTATCATCTTGATCGGGATAATTGGCTTTAGCATCGACATGCTGATGCGCTGGATCGAGCGCGTCTTGGTACCATGGAAGGGCAAAGGTTAAGCCTTTCCGAAGAATGCTTTTGATGAAGTAAAACAAGAAAGGCAAAGGGTCGCTAACCCTTTGCCTTTTAAAATTTTTAGCGCCAAATCAAACCTGTGCCACAATAGGTTTTGAAATGGTTGAATACCTTAAACGCGCGGTCCGTACCGCCCAGACGGATCAAAATGATGTGGCACCTGCCGTACAGGCATTGCTTGCTGAAATCGCGCAGAGCGGTGAAGCTGCCGCAATCGCCATGGCGCAGCGGTTTGATCATTGGAAGGGCGAGACAATCGTCTCGCGAACCGCGCTTGATTACGCGATAGACCAGGTTTCAGAGCAAACGAAGGCGGATATTCAATTTGCCCACGCCAATATTTTGCGATTTGCACAGGCGCAGCGCGACACGATCGTGGATACCGAGGTCGAAATTCTACCGGGTTTGTTAGCAGGCCAACGTCAAATCCCTGTCGGTGCCGCTGGGTGTTACGTACCCGGCGGTCGCTACGCGCATATCGCCAGCGCCATGATGACAATCACCACGGCGAAGGCTGCCGGGGTTAAACATATTACCGCGTGTTCTCCGCCATCTGGCCCTGACGGTATTCCGCCCGCGATCCTGTATGCGATGGATTTGTGTGGGGCTGATACCATCTTGAACATGGGCGGCGTACAGGCTGTTGCAGCTATGGCCAAGGGGCTGTTCGGCTTGCCACGCGTGGATATTCTTGTTGGTCCGGGCAATCAATATGTGGCCGAGGCAAAGCGGATTCTGTTCGGCGAAGTCGGCATTGATATGGTCGCGGGGCCAACCGATTCACTCGTGCTCGCTGATGCTGGTGCTGACCCGGCCATTGTTGCCGCTGATCTTGTTGGACAGGCAGAGCATGGACCGAATTCGCCCGTTTGGCTGGTAACTGATGACCGGGCGCTGGCCGACGACGTGATAGCACGTGTTCCGGCCCTGATCGCGACCTTGCCTGATATGAACGCAGCCAATGCCGCCGCCGCATGGAACGATTATGCCGAGGTGATCCTTTGTGCTGACCGTGAAGAGATGGCGCATACGTCTGATACTATCGCGCCTGAGCATCTGACTGTGCAATGCGATGATCTTGACTGGTGGCTTGATCGGCTCACGACCTATGGATCGCTGTTTTTAGGCGAAGAAACGACGGTCGCCTTCGGGGACAAAGCGGCAGGACCGAATCATGTTCTGCCAACATCAGGCGCGGCGCGCTATACGGGTGGCCTATCTGTCGGTAAATTCATGAAAACAGTGACTTGGCAGCGCGCAACGCGTGACGCGACAAGATCAGTCGCCGAAGCAACCGCCCGCATTTCGCGTATCGAAGGCATGGAAGGACATGCCCGCACTGCCGACATTCGGCTAGCAAAGTATTTTCCTGACGAAGTTTTCAATCTAGGTTCTTGACCTTCCCGTGACTGGAACCCCTATGTAAGGGGTCTGATTAATCACGGGGCATGTCATGGGACATACTGCAGAACTTAGATTTGGCGTCGACGGGATGAGCTGCGCAAGCTGCGTTGGCCGCGCCGAAAAGGCGATTTCGGCCGTATCTGGCGTAACGCAAGCGCGCGTCAACTTGGCGAATGCATCGGCAACTGTGGATTTGAACGGTGCCGATGCTGGTCGCGCAATGGTGAGCGCGTTGCGGGCCGCTGGCTATCCAGCTTTGCCAAGCAAGCTTCGGTTTGAAATAATCGGTATGACATGTGCGTCATGTGTGGGCCGGGTCGAGCGTGCTTTGCTGGAAACGCCCGGTGTCATCACGGCGTCGGTCAATTTGGCGAATGGCACCGCGACCGTCACGACATTGACCGATGCTGCGACTTTGCAGCAGGCTGTCAGTAACGCTGGTTACGAGGCCAAGGTCCTTGAGGGTGCATCGCGTACTGACGACCGCCAAGGCAAAGAAGCGACACAGGTTTTTCGCAACTTCCTGATCGCTGCAGCGCTGACGATTCCGGTGTTCGTTCTTGAAATGGGCGGGCATATGTTCCCGGCATTTCATCATTTCATCGCCCGTACAATTGGTACGCAAACGAGTTGGGCTATCCAGTTCATCCTCGCGACTGTTGTTCTAATGGGACCGGGCCGTGTGTTCTTTGCCAAGGGAATTCCAGCGTTACGGCGGCTTTCGCCGGATATGAATTCGCTTGTTGTAATGGGGGCGGGTGCTGCCTGGGTTTATTCGACAGTCGCGCTTTTCGCCCCGGCGCTTTTGCCTGCAACGGCGCGGTCAGTCTATTTTGAAGCGGCGGCCGTGATTGTAACCTTGATCCTGCTTGGCCGTTGGTTAGAGGCACGGGCAAAGGGCCAGACGGGTAATGCGATCAAGCGGCTAATCAATCTGCGCCCCAGTACCGCCCGACTGCTACGCAATGCCGAAGAGGTCGATGTACCCGTCGACGAAATCGTTCGGGATGACACCATCGTGTTGCGCCCCGGCGAACGTGTGGCGACTGACGGTGTTGTGCAAAGCGGTACGTCTTTTGTGGACGAAAGCATGGTCACTGGCGAACCTATTCCGGTGGAGAAATCCAAAGGCGACACTGTCGTTGGGGGCACTGTAAACGGGAATGGCGCGCTTCAAATTCGGGCGACCGCTGTGGGCGCTGAAACCATGCTGTCGCAGATCATCGCGATGGTCGAAGATGCCCAAAGCGCGCGGCTACCAGTACAAGACCTCGTCAACAAAATCACACAGTGGTTCGTTCCGGGGATTATGGCCATTGCTGTGTTGACCGTTATCGTTTGGCTGATCTTTGGCCCTTCGCCTGTCTTGTCTTACGCATTGGTTGCAGGTGTGTCGGTTCTGATTATCGCTTGTCCCTGCGCAATGGGTTTGGCCACACCAACGTCGATTATGGTGGGCACGGGTAGGGCGGCTGACCTTGGCGTTTTGTTCCGCCAAGGTGACGCGCTTCAGGCGTTGCAGGGAGTTGGTGTCGTTGCCTTTGATAAGACAGGGACGCTAACCATGGGCAAGCCTGTGCTCACGGATATTCAGCCAGTAACGGGTGATAAAGCCGAGTTTTTGCAAACCGTTGCCGCGGTCGAATCCCTTTCCGAACACCCCTTGGCCCAAGCAATTGTCGCCGGGGCGTCGCGCCCGCTGCCTGCCGTGACTGACTTTGCGTCCATTCCGGGACATGGCCTGCGAGCGGTGGTTGAAGGCCGGGTTGTCCTGGTCGGTGCTGCCCGTCTGTTAACGCGCGAAGGCATCGATCCGTCACCACTTGAACAAGCCGCCCAAGAGCTTGCTAGCGCTGGCAAGACCCCGATTATGGTCGCGATTGATGGTGCGCCTGCGGGTGTGATTGGAGTCGCGGACACCGTGCGGCCCTCTGCCAAAGCAACAGTTGCGGGGCTGAATGCGCGGGGTATCCGCGTTGTGATGATCACTGGCGACGCAGAGCGGACAGCAAAAGCGATTGGTGCCGAATTGGAGGTCACTGACGTTTTTGCTGAGGTCCTGCCCGAAGGTAAGGGCGACGTGATCCGCCAGTTGCAGGAAAACGGCAGCAAGGTTGCCTTTGTCGGTGACGGCATCAATGACGCGCCTGCGCTGGCGACCGCCGAGGTCGGTATCGCGATTGGTACGGGAACGGATGTGGCCGTCGAAAGTGCGGATGTTGTTCTCATGTCTGGCGATCCGGCTGGGGTACTGAATGGAATCGTCATTAGCCGGGCGACCATGGCCAATATCAAAGAAAACCTCGTTTGGGCGTTTGGTTATAACGTGCTGCTGGTTCCGGTCGCGGCTGGAGTGCTTTACCCCATTTGGGGTGTGCTTTTGTCGCCGGGGTTAGCGGCCGGGGCAATGGCGCTGTCGAGCGTGCTGGTCGTAACAAACGCGCTCCGCTTGCGCTGGGTGAAAGGAGCATAAGATGAATATCTCTGAGGTCGAAACCCGTACCGGGCTGCCTGCAAAGACCATCCGGTATTACGAAGAAATCGGCCTGGTGACACCAGCGCGTAGGCCAAATGGATACCGTGATTTTCAGGACAGTGACGCGCATAAATTGGCGTTCTTAGGCAGGGCGCGGGCGCTTGGTTTTTCGATTGAGGATTGCCGTAACTTATTGGCATTATGGGAAGATCAGGCGCGGGCGAGCGGTGATGTTCGTCGTATTGCGAAACAGCATTTGGTGGAGATTGAGGATAAGATCGCTGGGTTAATTGCGATGCGGGATACGTTGTCGGAATTGGTTAAGGATTGCGCGGGCGATAACCGACCTGACTGCCCGATCTTGAAGGGATTAGAAGGGTCATAAAAACGTCCTGATGTTGCCTTGTGGTTGTGGAAATTCTGCGTGATATCCACCCAGCACAAACATGAGAGCTAGGCATGCGCATACTTCGGGGGCTACTGATTTGCACGTTGATCGCGTTGGTGGTCTGCGCTGTTTTGTTGCCCGAAGGCGGTGAAAAACCGCGTGTGATTGATGCCTTAGGTAAAGCGATTTTTGGGGCCTTTGGCCTGCTTGCGCTTGGCTATGCCCTAAAGCTTCGCCGTTGGCTAAAGCGCGGCAAGCGACCAGCTGAAAAACCGCGTGAACGGGCCGGAAAGCCAATAATTGTTGATGGTTCCAACGTCATGCACTGGGGCGGGGACCCGTCCATATTGGTGCTGAAACGTGTGATGGATGCACTACATAACCGTGGTTATGAACCCATCGTCTATTTCGATGCGAACGTTGGTTATAAGCTGGCTGATCAGCATTTGGGCGCACGGGATATGGCGGTGCAATTGGGGCTGCCCAAAGGCGATGTGACGCTTGCGCCTAGTGGTACACCTGCCGATCCGATCTTGCTAAAACACGCGGCTGACGAAGGGCTGCGCGTTGTGACGAACGACCGCTTTTTAGACTGGAAACAAGAGTTCCCAAAAATTGGTGACAAAGGATTCTTGGTTAAGGGACGCTGGCAAGAAGGCAGTGTTATCCTGCTGGGATTGGGCCGGGGATAGGGGCACCGCCTGTGCACATCGCGTACACACAGCGTATGTACGGCGGCCGCACGTTAGTTTTTGGCCAAATCGGCACTGGTTAGACGGAACGCTTTGCCAAAACCGCCGTTCAGGTGGAAGGCGGTTGGCGTTAGCCGGAACATGATGAAATCTGGGAAATCGTAGTAGAGCTTTGCCTTTGGGATTTGGGCAAGCCATGTGGGTTTATGCGCGGGTTTGTCGACCTGCGCGGCGGTGCATTGCACGGTTAGGCGCGGGTGCGTCAGCGGGTCACCTTTGTCGCCGGGTTCGCCGACGAGAACGGCGCATTGGGGTGCAGCCAATAGTGCGGTGGTGTGGGTCGATAGTCGCGAGACCAAGGTTAGGAAACCATCCCCATCCCAGATCAAACCAACCCGCGTCACATAGGGTGCGCCATCGAGATCAACGACCGCCAAGGCCCCAAACCGCGTGGCGGTCAGGATGTCATTGGTGAGCGCAATGGATTCGGGTGTGGTGGGATTAATGGGGTCTTTGGTCATGATGGGGGTAGCATAGGTTTGGACGCGTGAAAGGGAAGGGGGCTATCTGGTCCCGCGCCAGATATCAGCGACGCGTCCGGCACGAGGGCTGGTGCGGAACGCGCCCGCCCGTGGGGGCGGGTCGGACGCGTGCCCTTTGCAGGGCAAAGGATTGGTCCATTTGGCCGTAACGAATTCAAATCGTTTAACGTTGCGCTCGTTACTCCGTGAATATGTTAGCTATTTTTTAGGCCGTGACATGAGGCTCTTTTCATCGAACTCATCAACAATTTCGACTTCTGCTGTCATGCCTAACAACGTTGCCTCAAATTCGATCCAATGAGCAACTAATGGTTCGATGAAATCCCCGAGGTGCTCTTTTCCTTTCGCATAAACCGGAGCGATATAGCACTCCGGGTGAGAGTTGTTGGCGACATAGCTAACTCCCGGAGTAACCAGCAAGATCGCGTCTACAGCCGGAGTGCTACGATCTAAGGCAAGGCTAGCGAGGACTTGCAGCAGCTCAATTGGACCAAAGAGGAGCTCTTGAAGGTTGGATACGATTAAGATCTTAGAGAACCCAGAACCTAAAAAGCGATCTGTAGATCTTAGTTGAGTGTTAGCTGAGCGTACTACGTTTTTGAGCGAATTTTGAACCTTGCGGTTAACAATTTTAGTGACATTTCGCGGTAATCTAGACCTTCCGCTAAGCCAATCGGATCTAAGCGATTTGGATAATTTACATTTGGAGATCGCGTCGTCGACAATGCGAAGCACAGATTCACGGTCACCATGATTTTTTACGAGGGTCTTGAGTTCAATCAGAACCTTGGAGTCTTGAACTATATAGTCAGCGTTCTTTTGTCCGTTTTGCAGTATCTTCGGGAATGCCTTTTCAACTCTGTCACCACCCAGAACCTTGGAAACGAAGTCATCAAAGTGCTTTTCAAACGCATCTGCAGAATTAGTAAGGTTACGGTCTATTTTCGTTTCCCCCCATACCCGGCCTTGCCTCCGCGTTGCCCCGGTCGTCCTCCGGTGCTGCGCCCGGTTGCTTTTTTCGCGTCGTCGACGGCTTTGTTGACGGCTTGTTGTCGTGCCAGTGGGTCGTCGCTGACCACGAGGTCGACGGTTTCGAGCCGTTTGACTTCGTCGCGTAGGCGGGCGGCTTCTTCGAATTCGAGGTTCTCGGCGGCTTTGCGCATGTCGGCGCGTAGCCCGTCGAGGACGGCCTCTAGGTTGGCACCGTGCAGTGGTTTGTCGACTGTGGCGGTGACCCGGTTCATGTCGACGTCGCCTTTGTAGAGACCCGCGAGGATGTCTTCGACGTTCTTTTTCACGGTGGTCGGCGTGATCCCGTGTTCGACGTTATAGGCCATTTGTTTGGCGCGGCGGCGTTCGGTTTCCTTCATCGCGCGGTCCATGGAGCCGGTGATTTTGTCGGCGTACATGATCACGCGCCCTTCGGCGTTACGCGCGGCGCGGCCGATGGTTTGGACGAGCGAGGTTTCAGAGCGCAGGAAGCCTTCTTTGTCGGCGTCAAGGATCGCGACCAGCCCGCATTCGGGGATATCGAGCCCCTCTCGCAACAGGTTGATCCCGATGAGCACGTCGAACGCGCCAAGCCGGAGGTCGCGCAGGATTTCGATCCGCTCAATCGTGTCGATGTCAGAGTGCATGTAGCGCACCTTGATCCCCTGTTCATGCATGTATTCGGTCAGGTCTTCGGCCATGCGTTTGGTCAGGGTCGTGACCAGCGTACGGTAACCATCGGCCGAGACTTTGCGGACTTCGTCCAGTAGGTCATCCACCTGCATTTCAACGGGCCGGATTTCGATTTCAGGGTCGATCAGCCCGGTGGGTCGAATGATTTGTTCGGTGAACACGCCGCCGGTTTGTTCCAGTTCCCACGCGGCTGGGGTGGCCGATACGAACACAGATTGCGGGCGCATGGCGTCCCATTCTTCGAATTTTAGCGGGCGGTTATCCATGCAAGACGGCAGCCGGAAGCCGTGTTCGGCCAGCACGGATTTGCGTCTAAAGTCACCTTTGTACATGCCGCCGATTTGCGGGACAGACACGTGGGATTCATCGGCAAAGACGATGGCGTTATCGGGGATGAATTCAAACAGCGTGGGCGGTGGTTCGCCGGGTGCGCGCCCTGTTAGATAACGTGAATAGTTTTCGATGCCGTTGCAGACGCCTGTCGCCTCGAGCATCTCAAGGTCGAAATTGGTGCGCTGTTCAAGGCGCTGTGCCTCGAGCAGTTTGCCGTTGGCGACCATCTTATCAAGCTGCGTGCGTAGTTCTTTTTTGATACCGATGATGGCTTGGTTCATTGTCGGTTTGGGCGTGACGTAGTGGCTGTTCGCGTAGACGCGGACCTGATCGAATGTGCCAGTTTTGGATCCGGTGAGCGGGTCGAATTCGGTGATGCTTTCCAGTTCTTCGCCAAAGAACGACAGCTTCCACGCGCGGTCATCAAGGTGGGCTGGCCAGATTTCGAGGCTATCGCCCCGCACCCGGAAGGTGCCGCGCTGGAAGGCGGCGTCGTTGCGCCGGTATTGCTGGGCAATCAGATCAGCGATGATCTGGCGTTGGTCGTACATCTTGCCGACGTGGATGTCTTGGGTCATCGCACCGTAAGTTTCGACCGAGCCGATACCGTAGATGCAGGACACAGAGGCCACGATAATCACGTCGTCCCGTTCAAGCAGCGCACGGGTAGCGGCGTGCCGCATCCGGTCGATCTGCTCGTTGATCTGGGATTCTTTCTCGATATAGGTGTCCGACCGGGCGACGTAAGCTTCGGGTTGGTAGTAGTCGTAATAGGACACGAAGTATTCGACAGCGTTTTCAGGGAAGAACCCTTTGAATTCGCCATATAGCTGGGCGGCCAAGGTTTTGTTCGGCGCAAGGATAATCGCAGGGCGCTGCGTTTCCTCGATCATTTTGGCCATGGTAAAAGTCTTACCAGTACCCGTCGCACCAAGCAGCACTTGGTCGCGTTCACCGGCCAATATCCCCTCTGACAGTTCTTTGATCGCGGTGGGTTGGTCGCCTGCCGGTTCGAATTCCGTATGCAGGACGAATTTCTTCCCACCCTCCAATTTCTCGCGGGTTTTTACATCCGGGGCAGGGTTGGTCAAAAAGGCTTCTGGTTCTGACTTATCGGTCTGGGCGTAGGGCATGCGACGTTCCTTGGGTTAACCTATATGTGATCCCTTTTTGTTCCGCTGCAACCCTTCTTGCTGACATTACGTGTCAGTATGCTTGCGCTGAGCGCCTGTTTTGTCGATAACACGCCTAATTATGGAGTTCATGATGCGCGCACGAATCTACAAACCCGCAAAAACAGCAATGTCGTCAGGCACAGCCAAAACAAACCACTGGGTTTTGGAATATGTCGCAGAAACAGCCCGTGAGGTTGATCCGTTGATGGGCTGGACGTCATCCGTTGATACACAGGCCCAAGTAAAGCTGACGTTCGATACTAAAGAATCCGCTGTCGACTACGCGAACGAGCATGGCATCGAATTCGTTGTTCAAGAGCCAAAACCGCGTAAGCTGAACATCCGTGCGGGCGGTTACGGCGAAAACTTTGCGACGAACCGTCGTGGTGTGTGGACGCATTAATTCTTTTGTGAATCGGAGTAAAAATCCCGCGAAGCGGGTTTTTGGTTGACATGCTAAGCGCGGTTCACGCGCGAGCACTATTGGACCTACGGCCTTTTAGTTGAGCGCTCCTTTCAGCGTGGAACGCAGTCGAGCGTTGAGCTCTACACCTTGCCCCACAGAGTTCGGTGTGTGGATTTACAAATAGTTCATATATGCGTTGCAAAACTGACAATTATTCCGCTTAGCCCGACCCCTGCTGACAAGGGGCCATATGCGCCCTTTGAAATTAGGGAAGCATATTATGAAAACGACATCCGTTATTTTTGCAGGTGCGATGATCGCCGCTTTGGCTGGTCCTGTTTCTGCGCAGACTGAAATCGAATGGTGGCACGCTATGGGCGGGAGCCTTGGTGAAACTGTTAACAAGATCGCGACTGACTTTAACGCCAGCCAGAGCGATTACGTGATCACGCCCGTTTTTAAGGGTAGCTACGAAGAAACGCTGACAGCTGGTATTGCGGCGTTCCGTGCGGGCGAACAGCCCAACGTTCTTCAGGTGTTTGACGCGGGCGCTGCGACAGTGATCGGCGCGAAAGGTGCAACTGTTCCGGTGCAGGATTTGCTGACAGAGAACGGTGTTTCTTTTGATATCGAAGATTACATCTCTGGTGTGCGTTATTTCTATGCGGATAGCGATGGCAAGATGATCGGCATGCCGTTCAACTCATCTTCTCCGATTATGTATTACAATGTTGAGGCATTGGAAGCGGCTGGCGTCACGCCGCCTGTGACTTGGGAAGAATTCCAGGACGTGACTGCACCTGCGCTGGTTGAGGCCGGATACATTCCGTTGTCACAGTCACACATGCCTTGGGTTTTCACCGAGAACTTCTTTTCGCGTCATAACCTGCAGTTTGCCACTGGCAACAACGGGTACGACTCGGCTGATGTTGTGATCAACATGGATGCCCCGGAAATTCGCGACCACTTTGAAGCGTTCAAAAGCTGGATCGACAATGGCTATGCCGGTTTTTACGGCGCGGGTTGGGATGACAATGCGACACCGTTTGAGCAGGGCAAGGTTGCGATCTGGCTTGGTTCGTCGGGGTCATTTGGCGGTTTGCAGCAAACTGCAGAGTTCGACTTCTCCGCGACTTATCTGCCGTATTGGGAAGCCATCACAACAGAACCAAAGCAGACCTTTATCGGTGGTGCGGCCCTGTTCGCGATGTCTGGTCAGCCTGAAGACGAAAACAAAGCAACGGCTGAGTTCTTTCGTTATCTGACGTCGCCTGAGGTGCAGTATATGTGGCATCAGGAAACGGGCTATGTGCCGATTACTGAAGCTGCATATGAAGTCGCTAAGGCGGATGGTCACTATGACCGTTTCCCGGCAGCCGAAGTTGGCATTCAACAGCTTTCATTGCCAGCAGGTGAGTGGACACGCGGGTATCGCATGGGGTTCTATGTGCAGATCCGTGACGTGATGAACCGTGAATACACGCGTTACCTGACAGGCGAGACATTGCTGGATGATGCGTTCACTGCGATCAAAACCGAAGCTGACGAACTGCTGTCACGCTTTGCGCAGACCCAAGGGTAACCTTCCCTTATCCACACTGGCGGTCGCAGAGATGCGGCCGCTCTTTGCATTTATGAATATCAGGAACACGACATGAAGCGCGCGGCGTTCTCGCAGCCATTGATGCCTGTGGCACTATTGATGCCCCAGTTGATTATCATCGCTGTGTTTTTCTATTGGCCCGCATGGGAGGCGATCTATTCGTCGTTTTTCTTGCAGGATCCTTTTGGGTTTGGGTCCAACTACGTGGGGGCTGACAACTATACCCGGCTTGCCAAATCATCCGAGTACGGCAAGGTCGCGGGGTTCACGCTGTTCTTTACTGTCGTCGTGACATTCCTATCGCTGGGCATTGCGTTGTTGCTGGCTGTGAAGGCCGACAAGGTTATCCGTGGCGCGAAGACATACCGCACATTGCTGATGTGGGTTTATGCTGTTGCTCCGCCGGTGGCCGGGTTTTTGGGTGGTTTGCTGTTTGATCAAAACATCGGACCAATCACTGACCTGTTCGCGTTCTTTGGCTACAATCTGCAAATCGGTTTGAACTACAACGATACCGCGTTTGCGATGATTGTTGTGTCGGTTTGGAAGCAGATACCGGTCAACTTTATCTTCCTGTTGTCTGGTTTGCAGTCCATCCCTGTCGCCGTGCGCGAGGCCGCGCTGATTGACAACAAATCGGGTACCCGCAGGTTTTGGGATATTACCTTTCCTTTGTTGGCGCCGACCGCGTTCTTTTTGCTGATCATTAACATTACCTATGCGCTGTTCGATACCTTTGGGGTCATCGACATCATGGTCAAAGGTAACCCTGCATCGAACCCAATTACGCTTGTTTACAAGGTCTATACCGATGGGTTCCGGGGCAATGATTTGGGTGGGTCGTCTGCGCAATCGGTTGTCTTGATGGTCCTTGTTCTGCTGCTGACCGTTATGCAGTTCCGCATGCTTGAACGCCGCATCCATTATACCTGAGAGCAGACATATGACGAAGATAACGCGTAACAAAAAGCCCATTCGCCTGAACGACATCGTAGACCACGCGATCTTGATCTTGGGTGGTTTGCTGATGCTTTTCCCGGTTTATCTGGCCTTTACCACGACCAGCCATGACAACATCACGCTGTCCCGCGAAGGGCTGCAGTTCGGGTTTGGCGATCAGATGGGCCATAATTTCTATGCCGCCATGTTTGAAAAAGGCGGCTTTAGCGAACAGATTGATGGCACTACAATGCTCATGAATTCGCTGATCCTCGGGATCGGATTCGCGGTTGGCAAGATCGTCCTGTCGATGGCGGCTGCCTATGCGATCGTTTACTTCCGCCTGCGCTTTGCGACCTTTGCGTTTTGGGTGATCTTTACGACAATCCTTCTCCCGCTTGAGGTGCGCATTTTACCGTCTTACGAGGTGGTCACGGGGCTAGGCATGGCTAATACCTATGGTGGGTTGATCGTGCCGCTGTTGGCATCCGCGACTGGCACGTTCTTTTTCAGGCAGTTCTTTTTGTCCGTCCCCGAAGAATTAGTCGAGGCCGCACGCATTGATGGGGCAGGGCCCGGCAAGTTCTTTATCGATATTCTGGTTCCGCTGTCGCGCACCATGATCGCTGCGATTTTCATCATCATGTTTGTGTACGGATGGAACCAATACTTGTGGCCGACCCTGATCACCACCGACGAGGGCCTGTTCACACTGGTGCGTGGCATCAAGCAGATCACGCAGTCGATCTACGAAGGTAACCAAATCCCCGAATACGGTCAGGCTTGGGCGCTTGCCATCATCGCAATGTTGCCGCCCGTCGTGATCGTGATCTTTTTCCAAAGCTGGTTCGTTAAGGGCCTCGTTGAATCCGAGAAATAGGAAGACCAAGATGGCAACCGTAAGCGTTACCGATATTTCGAAAACTTATCCTAATGGGGCGCAGGCGGTGCGTCCTGCCAGCTTTGACATTGCAGATGGCGAATTGATTGTGCTGGTTGGCCCATCGGGCTGCGGCAAATCAACATTGCTGCGTATGGTCGCAGGACTAGAGGATATCACGACCGGGGACCTGCGCATTGGTGACCGTGTGGTGAATGATCTCGATCCGGCGGAACGTGACATCGCGATGGTGTTCCAGAACTACGCGCTTTACCCGCATATGACCGTGGCTAAGAATATGGCCTATGGTTTGAAAAACCGTGGTGCATCTAAGGATGAGATCGCTGCAAAAGTAACCGAAGCCGCCGAGATGCTGAGCCTGACGCCATTGCTTGATCGTCGTCCGAGCCAGCTGTCTGGTGGTCAGCGTCAGCGTGTTGCAATGGGCCGTGCGATTGTGCGTGATCCTGCGCTATTCTTGTTTGATGAGCCACTGTCGAACCTTGATGCAAAGCTGCGCCATCAGATGCGTGTGGAAATCCGTAATCTGCAGCGACGCCTGAATGTCACCGCTATGTATGTGACCCATGATCAGGTTGAAGCGATGACAATGGCGGACCGGATTTTTGTGTTGAATGCTGGCGGGATTGAGCAAATCGGCACCCCTTCGGAAATATACCGCAAGCCGGCTTCTACGTTTGTTGCATCGTTTATGGGTGCGCCTCCGATGAACTTGCTGAATGGCAAGGCGGATGGTGGCAAGGTTCATATTGGCGAAAGCGCTGTGCCAATGCCTTGTGCGGACGGTTCCGTATTGCTGGGTATTCGGCCCGAAGAAGTCGCGGTTTCGCAGATGGGGACTATTCCGTTTAAGCTAACCCTGATCGAAGAACTGGGTGCGAGCCGTCTTTTGCATGGCACGGTTGCGGGGCAAGATTTCGTGGTGAATGCGCCAAATGATGACACGGCTTTGGCCGAAGAACTGATGCTGGAGTTCCCAGCGAATGCTTTGCATTTGTTCGATGCGGAGACAGGGAAACGCTTATGACTAAGACTGTCGCGAAGCTGCCCTTGGTGACTGAGACACAGCGCGATCAAATCTTAAGCGCACTACCGACGCCAGAGGCACATCGCGCGCTAATGCATCAGATCCCTGCGATGTCGTTGATCGAAACAGGAGGCCATGCGGCTGATACGTTGGAGGGGCCTGTGACGGTTGCTGCGTGGAACCTTGAACGTTGCTTGTTTCCCAAAGCGAGCGCCGATCATCTGCGTCCATTCGCGCCCGACGTGGTGTTGGTGTCCGAGGCCGACAAAGGCATGGCGCGCACTGGTCAACGCAATACCATGGCTGACATGGCGAGCCATTTGGGGATGGCCTATGCTTACGGTGTCGAATTCCACGAGCTCGATCTAGGTGGTGCAACAGAGCGCAGCTTTTGCACTGATGACTATAACACCGAGGGTTGGCACGGGAATGCGATTTTATCGCGTGCCCCGTTTGAACGTTTAGAATTGATCCGACTAGATGATCATGGGCATTGGTTTGTACCAGATCAAAACGCAGGCGATCCCGGGCAGCCACGGGTCGGTGGGCGTATGGCCATTGCCGCAGTGATTAAGGTGGATGGAACAGAGGTTTGTTTTGTATCAACCCATTTAGAAAGCAATGCTGATGCCCCACATCGGAATATGCAGATGATGCGATTACTTGACGCGATCGACGATTTTGCACCGGGCATGCCGGTTGTCATCGGTGGCGATCTGAACACGGGCAACCACATGCCGCCGGACTTTAGCTGGGAAGATGAGACGCTTTTCGATACCGCGCGAGAGCGAGGATACAGTTGGGATGCGAATGCGCCGGGGTTTACGACGCGTCCAAGTCTGATCACCCCGCATCCTGATCGCACAATGAAATTGGACTGGTTTTGCAGCCGTGGCGTTACGGGTGCCAACGCCCAAATACTGCCAAGTCTCGATCCAACGGGGCGGCCATTGTCGGACCATGATGCCGTGCTGGCGCAGTTTACGCTGCCCTAACGTCATCGCCTTAGGATGAGGCCGATTTGATTAATCGCGCATGGGGTGTGTTCGTTAATGAAAATAGTCCTAAAAAACGCTACCTCTTTAAAACTAAACATTTTTTGTTCGAAATATTAAGCTATCGTTAACCTTGCTCTCTCAGATTCATTAACCAATGACGTAACGGTCCGCGTGGCCATTATTGGTGACGGTAACGAGAATGTTCGATTTTCATAACGATACGGTTTTTCAGGGTTACATTAGCACAAAGCAATCGTTGTCACAGCCGTGGCAGAAGTTGCTTTTCGACAAATGTGTTGCCTTACTTTTGTTGGTCCCTCTTATGGTCTTTGCGGCGGTGCTGGTCGTATTGAACCCATTCGTGAACGCAGGGCCATTGATATTTGTGCAACGGCGTATGGGGCAGGATTGTCTTCCGTTTGACGTGATCAAATTCCGTACGATGCGTCCGGCTCCTGTGGTGCGTGGCGCATTTGATCCGCTTGATGTGGACCGTGTTACAAGGCTTGGTCGTTTACTGCGAAAAACCAGAGTTGATGAGCTGCCACAGATCATCAATGTCCTTCGAGGAGAGATGAGCCTAATTGGCCCGCGTCCTGATTGCTATGACCATGCCCGCGTGTATCTGCGCGATATTCCCGGCTATGCCGCGCGCCACCGTGTACTGCCGGGGATCAGTGGGTATGCACAGACTGAGCTGGGCTATATCGACAGCATTGGTGCAGTGCATCGCAAAGTGGCGGCGGATTTGTACTACATTGCGAATGCGAGCTTTCGCTTTGATATGCGGATTGCCTGGCGGACGTTGATTGTTGTGTTGGCCCGGCGCGGGGCCTAAGCCGCTGTTGCGTTGGTCTGCGTACGCTGGCCCAATTAATTCCTAAGCAAGCGTCACTAGGGATGGAGTGTCTTTTTAACTGGAGCATTCCCATGTCTGACCCATTCGATTCTGATTACGTCAATCTGACTTCACCCGCTGTATCCCATTTCGAAATCGTCCCTGATGATACCGTTGATTTGCCGGTGCGCCCGCGGGCGATTTTCGTCAATGTTGGTGGAGCAGCTGTATTGCAGGACAAAGATGGCGTGGCGGTTAGCTATGATCTGACTGCCGGTTCTGTGCTAAGTATCCGCCCGTTACGTGTGTTGGTCACTGGTACGACCGCCCAACTGGTTGCGTGGTACTAACGCATGATCGGTCTAGAGATTTCGCCCGGCTACACGCGCGCCGGGCGCCCGCAGCCATTGGCTGCATTTTTTGCACCCGGTGGTGGGCAGCGTGTTGCCCTTGCCGATGGGCCGTCGGGGTCGTTGTCTGTCTGGACCGAAGTTGCGCCGCATTTTGCGGCCTGTTTGCGTCTGGATGCGAATGACCCGGGAACGCGATTTTCTTGGCGCGAAACGTTAATGATGGAACTACGTAACATCTATACTGTGGCTGATTTGCAGTTATCGGGGGCCTGGTCACAGTTGCAGTCGTCGGGGTCTGGTTTGCAAGCGAGCTACACCGGGAACCGTGCGATTAGTACATCTTCGGCTGCTGCAAGGGCGGATGTTACGGTTGTTCGCGAACAGGCTTATGACTTGTGGATTTATTATACGGGGCGCACCAATGGTGGATATTGTCGCGTTGATATTGATGGTAGTCAGTCATTGGTCAATGAAATCGACGACCCGGAAACCCTAGGTTTTAAAGCTTTTTCGACCTATGCATCGTCTGACTTGACCCGGCGCCAAGCGGTGAAAGTGGCAAGTGGACTAACGGGGCGTCATGATATTTCTGTTACCAATGGCGGCACTGCCACGCCCGGTGGCAACGCAATCATGATCGAGGCTGTCGCTATTAGTGGGTCATTGGATGACGACCGCATTCTACCGCCGCCGTGGGCACCACAGACCGATTATGCAATGGGTGACGAAGTGCAGCATGGTGGTGTTTTCTATACCGCCCGAGCGACAGCGAGTAGCGGCACCACCGGGCCAACACATCTGGGCGGTATTGCGTCAGACGGCGCAATGGATTGGCGTGCTGACAATCGGCCAACATACCCGGCATTCGTCGCGATTGATTATGCGTCCGAGCGCGAATACGCGGCGGAGTTTGCCGTGGATGACAACACAACCGATCTTGGTGGGCAAACCCACGGGAATGAGAGCTTAATCTCGCGGTCTATAAATCTGGATGGGGTTGAATGGGTGCCTGGGCAAAACATGAGTAGCCTGTCCGTTGGTCGTCAAATTTCGGTCACGGAAAACACCACTTGGCACCGATCAGAAGGCGGCGACATCGGAGAGTGCCAACTGAAGCGCACCATTGATCCGGGTGAAATTCGTCACGATGTTACGTTGATTGGCACCGGGGCAACTGCGGACTTTGCTTGGATATATGCTGGCATGGTACCGTTGGTGCGTTGGGACGGGGAAACAAAGTCGGACGTCTTTACTACAGTCGAAGCTGCTGGACACCCGTCTGTGGTTTTGGACGACCATAACGGCGTTAACCCTGCCAACATCGTTTGCGAAGGGGCTTCGCGTGTTGGTTTGACAGGACAGTTTAGCGGTAATGTCATGACCTATGGGCATGAAGCGGGGACGTTGCCCGTTTCAACCGTCGTGTTTGATCAATTCGACACGATCTTGCGGCCCAATATAAATGCGTCATCCGCAAGCGGCGCGAATGATTGGATGGCCAAAGCCTATGCGTCGACAGGTGCGTTTCAGTTTTCGACAGGTGACACGTTAGGGTTTTTTAACCGGCATGTACTGAGCGTCAAATAAACCGTGGTTGCAGTGTGTTGGGCACTGCAGCCATATCCTAGGATAGCACAATTTCCACAACGTTGCTGTGGCTCGCGATCAGCGTGTCGTGGGCCGCAACTGCATCGCGCGTCAGGGTCCTGTTTTGGCGTAGGTTGAGTAAAACGATGTCTGCGAACTGCGCCAAGATGCGTGTGTTTGCTTTGAGAATAACAGGTGGAGCATTCACAATGATATAGTCATAGTTTGCCCGCGCGTTGCTTATGAACGGTTTAAACGCGTCACTGCTGAACAGATCTGCCAAGGCTGCCTGCGGACCTAGTGAGTCGATGGTATCAATAGCCAGCACAGGGTGCGATATGACCGCGCTAGATAGGTTAGTAGCGCCCGAAACTACGTCAAAAAGTGCGACCGACGCAGGGGGCGTGCGAAGTTGCGAAACCGCGTTAATAATCAAAACAGATTTCTGTAACCGAGCAAGAGCTGTTGCGAGCGCTATTGTAACAGTTGTTTGGTCTTCGTCGTGACGACAGGAGGTTGTTAAAATAACTTTGTTGTCGCCGTGTTGGTTGCTGATTAACACGGCTGTACGAAGCTGATTGGCAGCATCAAGCAACAAGCTACTTTTGCATTCTTCAAATTCCTCAGGCAATTGCTGGGGTTTTGTACGGGGGAATTGTGTGATGACTGGCGCGGGGATGACGTTTTCTATGGTATCCACGTTGACGAACCGCTGTTGTCTGAACAGCACAATTGCGATCCCAATAGCAGTGCCGAGCATCGCTGCGATAGCAAGGATGAGCATTTTGCGCGGTGCGACGTGCTGTCCGTTTCCGGCTGGTGATAAAATGCGCCCGCTTGGACTATTTAGTCCGCGACGCATTTGGGTGTCTTGCAGTTGCGCCAGTAGGGTTGTGTAGAGAACACGTGTAATTTCTGTTTCGCGGCTTATCTGTTGCAGCGTCACGAACCCTTCTGATTGGGTTGAGATTTGCGCGCCAATTTGGTCGCGGTAGGTTTCAAGAGCTTGGATCTGCACTGACATTTGGTCTGCGTTTTCAGGGTGCAGTGCAAGGTTACGCCTTGCTTCGGTTATCTGTTTATCCGTTTCCGTCGCTTGCCTGCTAAGTGTATCAAGCACCGTATTGTCTCGCATTTGTCCATCCGTCACCAGAGCATTGATCGCGGATTCTTGTGTCTGCAACTTTTCTCGAAGTTCCGCGACGCGGTCGGCCAATCTAACGATAACGGCGTCGGTTTCCGACGTGTTGGCGGCGATCTGGCTAAATAGATATGCATCTGCCACGGCATCGGCGATCAGGCGGGATTTTGACACGCTGCTGGTGGTCGCCGTAATTTCCAGGATGTAGGTTCCGCGTTTGGGATTGGAAGTTAGTAATTTGGCTAAGTTTTCGATTGTCTTCGCCAAAATGGCCTGATTGTCAGGTGGAACATCTGATATACCGCTTAGAAACGCACGCGTGCGATTGCGAATGCCTGCTATCGACCAAGGCGCGATAGGTGTCAGGTACCGGTTGAATTCGGGATCGTCTAACAAATCCAAGTCTATCACTACCTGCCTCAGGATATGTTCTGACCGCAAGATTGCGGCTTGTGTGTTTAGTCGTGCAGGATCAACGCCAAATGACGCTTGCTCTGAGACATTATTATGTGATGGTTCGATTTGTATTGTTGTGGTCGCCGCATATTGCGGCTGCGCGATCGCAAATGCGTAGTAGCTTGCCAAAATCAGGGCGCTGATTGTGCCCAGCGCAATCATCCATTTTCCGCGCCATAGCCCACGAAACAGCGCTGTAACATCGAATGGTCGGATGGGGTGTATGCTGTGAATGTGCATATCCAAAAGTTCACGCGGCACATCTGCATGTCGTTTAGTCATTATTATTGTGCCTTCGGCGTAATTGATCCGCAGATATATGGGCACATCAGGGTTAACCAAAAATTAATCTCAATGAACGAATGCTTAGGGTGACGCCCATAGTGGGAACATGAAAAAGGATGGTCCGCAGTTTCATGGTCACTACACAAATCAGTAAAATAATTACCATGCAGGCCTTGGGTCCGATGGTGTTGCGCGGTGCCATCGTTGGAATTAATTTCGCGGTGATGATTGGGCTGGCAACGGTGCTTGGGCTCGCTGCATTTGGTGAACTCGCTTTGATCTGGGGGGCGGCGTTGGTCGCCGCACCGATCATATCAGTGGGCGCACCACTGTTAATGTTGCGCGCGTTAACCGATGGCGACGGTATGTCCGTAAAAGCGGTAATGCTTCAGGTGATTATCGTGCCCGCCGCATTGGCGGTTCTGTCAGGCACCGTTGCCATCGCAATATGGCCGACTTTGCCGTGGTTCTCGATACTGCTGTGCGCGTTTTGGATTAACTTCGCAAGCTGCTTAGCAAGCGCAATGCGTGCGCTGGGCAGTGTGAACCTATCAATGGCCCTAAGGGATTGCGGTCCGCAAATTGCGTTAGCGATAGCTGCTATGTTCATGCGCGATGGGCAGATACTTGTTTTAGCGGCTTTCTGCATAGGGTGCATCGCGTTGCCGCTATCGATCTGGGCGTTTCGGTCCGCAGATCGTCTAAACATCATTGGACGGCATCATGCCAGCCCAGTGCCGTCGGTATCGCTTTGGGGCACATCCGTATTAGGCGTAGGGCTTGCCCAAATTGATATTATCGTTGGAGGCGCACTGTTATCGCCTACGCAGATCGGGCTATATGCAGTGCTGCGGCGTGTCGCTAATCTGGTTGCCTTACCGGTTAGCGTTGCAACATGGGTTAGCGCAAATGACGTATCAAAGTCTTATGGGGCGGGTGATACGATCATGCTCCAACGTGCAAGCCGGGGTGGAAGCCAGATCGCATTTTTCGCTGGGTTGATCTTGTTTTTATGCGGATTATGTTCTTTGGCTTGGGTCGCACCCGACGGGCAATTTGTGTTTTTCATTTTGCTGTGTTGTGCATTTATTCAGGTTGTTTTTGCTTCCGGGCTAACGGTGGCGACGCTATGCGGGCTTGCCAAATTTGCAGCGCTTACACGTGGCTTTAGCATTCTTGTCTATAGTGGTTGCGCTGCGTTTGTCGTTGGCCCCGTCTCAAATGCGGGTGCATATCTGCTGGCCACTAGCCTAGGCAGCTTGGCCTTATGGGCCATTGTTCGTCAGCAAAGGCATATCGACACGTCGGCGTGGTCCTTGCGCAGTCGACCGGAGGCGCAATGGAAACCGTCTTAGTCATATTGCTCGCGGTGATGTGTACTGCTTTGCCGTTTGCGATTGGGCAACGATGTGGTGCGGTGCGTCTTGTTTCTCCGATGCATTTGCTAAGCTATTTTTGCGGTTTTGGCTTTTTGCTAAAAATTGTTGTTTATAGCTTTGCCCCGGATTTCGCGTTTTATCAGCAATTTGATCCGAAACCGTGGGCCGTATTGAACGGGGCGATATATCTTAGCCTGTTCATTCTGTTGACGTGCGTTGGCTATGTGATTGCGTTCCGCCCGGTTCAGCGCGCACAGTTTGAAGCGTGGATTGTGGCTGCGCAAATCGCGCGGCGCGGTTGGCTGTTTGTTTCGGCATTTGGATTTGCCCTTTTGACATTTGCGTTGATTTTGCGGGCGCGTGGTGTCGGGGCATTTGATGCATCGTTTATCGCAGGGCTGAACAGTGCCAAGCAAATCAACGTTAATGCCGATGGTGTCGGTGCGACATTGGCGGGGATCAAGACGTTCTTTGCCGTTCCTAAATTCGCCTTTGTGTTGTTGCTGTCCAACGGAATCACATTGCGATCAGGGCGCGTGCTAGCAGCGGCTGGCGCACTTGGTGGGTTGTTAGTCTTGATCGCATTGGTGTCAGGTGATCGATTTGAGTTGGTCGAATTGTTGGTTTTCGCCCTTGCGACCTATCTGATCCTTGGAGGGCGGATCGCTGGCAAAGCGTTGTTTGTCGGTGGCGTGGCCATTGCTGGGTTGGTCGTCGTTTCAGCCTATATGACGCAGCTCAGGACTGCAGATGCATCGTTGCTGGCTCAGATTGTTGGGTCCACATATTTCCTAGATGTTAACGCGGCCATTATGGTCGCTGACCGGGTTGGGATCGGTCAATTGCTACTTGGTGAAAGCTATACATGGTGGAGCTTTGGTTGGGTTCCGCGTGCGATTTGGACCGAAAAGCCTGCGATTGATTTAGGCGTGTTTTTTAAGCGCGACATTATGCAAATTTATACGGGCGGCGCGTTTAATGTGACCGGTCCTGGCGAGGCGTTTATCAACTTTGGATGGGGCGGGGTTGGCGTTGGTTTCGTTCTAGGCTGGACATATCGCAAGATCGAAGTGGTTTTGCTGAACCCCATGAACGTGCTGCGATATGGGTCATTTTTGTTCTATCCGATCCTGTTTTATCCGTTTGTGCAGGCGACACTACAGTCATCTTTTAGTGCCTTTGTCGTCGGCGCAGCCGTGCAATTCATAATTTTGACGCTGATGTTGACGCTGTTTGTGACCCGTTTTGCGGTTCACATGCCAATGGGTTTGAGGACGCACCATGCGACGTAACCTAATTGCCGTCACCTATTGGGCTTGTCGGGCTATCGCGGCGCTCTATCGCCGTGTTGGCATGGCTGCCGCAACATTGATGCACCGCGCGACTTTGAAAGGCGTCGGTAAAGGTAGCCGCTTTCAATTGGGTGTACGGTTTGCCGACCCGAATGTCGTAACCGTTGGTCGAGATTGCTATTTTTGGCGGGGCTGTGATGTGTCGTCTGAACGCCGCAATGCTCAGCTGAACATCGGGGACCAAGTTCAAATCAACCGGGATGTCCATTTGGATATTACGGGCGGGTTGCGGATTGGTGATGGAGTGACTCTCTCTGAGGATGCCGTGGTTTACACGCATGATCATGGCTTGGATCCGCATTCCACTGCAATGGCGCTACCTAAAACGATCGAAGCTGATGTATGGATCGGAATGCGTGCGGTGATCTTACCACAGTGCCAAAATATCGGGCGCGGGGCCGTCATTGGCGCGGGCTCGATTGTGACCCGCGATGTGCCTGCCTGTGCCGTGGTTGCCGGAAATCCGGCGCGGCCGATTAGGCAGCGCCTTCCGGTGGCGCAGGAGGTGGCATGAATATCCTACACGTCACGCCGTCATTCTTTCCGGCGACATATTGGGGTGGTCCGATTTGGTCGACCAAAGCCATTTGCGACGGGATCAATGCCTTGCCCCAAATGTCCGTTCGGGTCTTAACCACCGACGCGGCAAGCCCCAAACGCGGTGATCTCGTTGCGCTTGCCGCGCTACCATATCCGGTCCATTATGCACGACGGATCGCGGGACATAGCATTTCGCCTGGGCTGCTGGCACAGCTTCCAAAGGCAATCGATTGGGCTGATGTTGTGCATCTGACTGGCACCTATAGTTTTCCGACGTTGCCGACGATGGCCCTTGCGCGGCTAAAGCGTAAACCTGTTGTCTGGTCGCCGCGCGGGGCGTTGCAGGCGACAGCTGAATGGGGTGACGCGCCACGTCGGGGGACAAAGGGGCAGTTTGAACGTGCTGCGCAATTGCTGCGATCTGATCGCGTGGTGCTGCACGTGACTAGTCAAGCCGAAGCCGACCTGAGTGTGACCCGGCTTAAGGGTATTGAAACAGCGCTGATCCCGAATTCCGTTGAAATTCCGCCGTTGCTGCCAAAAGTACCGAGCGACAATATTCGCCTGATCTATTTGGGGCGCATTCATCCCAAAAAGGGAATTGAGCAGCTGCTTGATGCGATGGCGCAGCTTCCAGATCATGTCACGCTTGATATTTTTGGAACTGGCGCGCCGGAAGATGTGGCGCAAGTGAAGTCCCGCTGCACGCCGCGTATTCAGATGCATGGCCATGCTGATACGGCTGCAAAGGCCAAGGCTTTTGCGAACGCAGACCTGTTCGTCCTGCCAAGTCATTCAGAGAACTTTGGGATCTCAGTGGCCGAGGCATTGGCCCATGGCGTACCTGTTTTGACGACAACTGGCACACCTTGGCAGGCGCTTGATGCAAAAGGATGTGGGCGGTGCATAGACCTGCACCGCGCTGATCTCGCCGATGAAATACAGGCGCTGATGAAATGCGATCTGCCTGCGATGGGTGCGAAGGGGCGCAAATGGATGGCACGGGATTTCTCGTCCGAAGTTATGACGCAACGCTTTGCGCAACTCTATGCCAGCCTCGCGGTGAAGCATGAGGCATCATCTTGACCTCGCGTGTTGACGTAAGCGCCAATCGGCGTGAGCGCAAATATGACCGCCGTACCCAAGCAAGGCGTGTCGCGTGGGCGCTGTGTTCGCTGATTTTCCGATGCATTCCTCGACCTTGTTGGGCGTTACGCGTCTGGCTGCTGCGTCTATTTGGGGCGCAGATTGGGCGGGGTGTGCATATCTACCCAAGTGTTCGGATCACGATGCCTTGGAATTTGTGCATAGGGGATCAGGCCGCAGTTGGTGACCATGCGATCCTTTATGCGTTGGGCGAAATCCAGATCGGAGCACGTGCAACGGTGTCGCAATATGCGCATCTATGTGCGGGTAGCCACGATACACGTGATCTGGCACGCCCGCTGATGACCCCGTCAATTTGCATTGGCCAAGACGCTTGGGTTTGCGCCGATGCGTTTGTCGGGCCGGGTGTGCGTATTGGAAAGGGCGCGATTTTAGGAGCGCGCGCGGTTGCTATGAAGGACCTACCGGAAGGGAAGGTCGGTGTCGGTAATCCGATGGTGGTGCAGGCAAAACATGACTGACCTGACCGTCATAATTCTTTGCAAGGATGAGGCGCTCCATATCGAACGCGCCGTCGCGTCGGTGCGTGGCATCGCGACACGAGTGCTGGTGGTCGATAGTGGATCAACGGACGATACTGTCGCGCGTGCGCGTGATGCGGGGGCAGAGGTTTTGTTTCACCCGTGGACGACCCACGCGCAGCAATTCAACTGGGCACTCGATCAGGTCAAGGGGCAGGGCGGTTGGGTGCTGAGGCTTGATGCGGATGAATTTGTGACGCCAGCATTGGCAGATGAAATCGCTGCCGGTTTGCCCGAAGTCGAAGGGCTATATCTGCGACGCAGCATGCGGTTCTTGGGTCAGGATGTCCGCTATGGCGGTGTGTTTCCGATCCGTATTCTTCGCCTGTTCCGAAACGGCGCTGGGCGAGCCGAAGATCGATGGATGGATGAACATATTGTCGTCAACGGGGTGACTGCCGACCTGAAGTGGGTGATCGTAGATGACAATCGTAAGCCGCTCGATTGGTGGATCAATAAACATAATGCTTATGCTAGCCGAGAAGTGATCGACATCCTAAACCGCGAGCATTCGGGGGCGGCCCCGTTGGCCAACGGTGGCGCAAAGCGTTGGATCAAAGACAATATCTACGCCCACCTTCCCGGTGGCTTTCGCGCAGGTGCTTATTTCTTTTACCGTTATGTCTTGCGCCTTGGGTTTTTGGATGGGCCGCCGGCCCGGTCATTCCATGTGCTGCAAGGGTTTTGGTACCGCTACCTTGTTGACGCAAAATTGGCTGAGGTCCGGCGGTATATGGATGAAACCGGCGGCACACCTGATGAGGCAATAAAGGCTGTGTTGGGGATCGAATTGCAAGAAGAACCCAGCCCATGAAGATATCCGTTGTCACCGCTGTGATGAATGGGGCCGATACCCTTCCACGCGCGATCAAGAGCCTACGAGAGCAGACCTATGGAAATGTCGAACATATCGTCCAAGATGGTGGGTCAACTGACGGGACGCTCGAATTTCTGCGGGATCATGACCACACGAACATGGCGGTCGTGTCTGCAAAAGATGCCGGGATCTACGATGCGATAAACACAGGGATTTCGCGTGCAACGGGCGATGTGATTGGCTTACTGCATGCGGATGACCAGTTGGCGAGTGCCGATACCCTCGAACAGGTGGCCCGCGCGATGCGTGATCCAGAGATCGACGGCGTTTATGGTGATCTACAATATATCGGGCAGGGTGACCCCGCGCCGATTGTTCGTCATTGGAAAGCTGGATCGTATGCGCGCAGCCGCCTGAAATGGGGATGGATGCCGCCACACCCCACGCTTTATCTACGGCGCGAGGTGTTTGAGCGACTGGGCGTGTACGACACCAGCTTTCGAATATCTGGCGATTACGATGCTATGCTGCGGTATCTGGTCCGGGGTAATATCCGGTTGGCCTACATTCCGCAGGTCATGGTGCGCATGCAGGTAGGGGGCGCAAGCAATCGATCGCTTTCTCAGATGATGCGTAAAAGCCGTGAGGACTATCGCGCGATCCGCCGCCATCGGGTCGGTGGTGTTGGCACGCTAATCGCAAAAAACCTGTCGAAGTTACCCCAGTTTTTCAATCATCCGTAAAAGAACCGGACAAGGTGGTAAAAGATCGGCGCGGCGAAAATCACGCTGTCCAACTGATCTACAAATCCGCCTTGGCCGGGGATAAGGTGCGACCAGTCTTTCACGCCGCGATCACGTTTTATCGCTGCAAAGACCAAGCTGCCCAGCATCCCCACCAATGACGCGGCACCGGCAAGCGCCACGGCGCCGAACAAACCGAATGGGGTGATCCAGCTTAGCAGTGCGCCAGTCAGCATTGCAGCCAAGACGCCACAGGTGACGCCTTCCCATGTCTTGGGGGATAGGCCAGGTGCGATTTTGCGGCGTCCGATACGGCGTCCAAAGAAGTATTCGAGCAGGTCGCCAAACTGTACGACCATGACTAAAAACGCGATCATCAGGACTGCGCGATCACTGTTCGCGGTGACTTCGAGGTTGATCAGCGCAGGCACGTGGCTGACGCAAAAGACGGCGATCATCAGGCCCCACTGGGTTTCTGCAACACGGATCAGGAATTTCTCGGAATTTCCGCGTAGGGCCGACACGATTGGTAGTAGTAAGAACGCGTATACAGGGATGAACACCGTATACATGCCTGTCCATCCCATCCCGACAAAGACGTATTGCAGTGGCAGTACGACAAAGAACGCGAGCGCGAGCGAGATGTGATCGGCCTGAGCTTTGGTCGTGAGGGTCAAGAATTCGCGAAGGGCTGCGAAAGAGCAAAAGGCGAACAGCACCATGACACCCAGTTTACCGACCAGCAGCGCTGTTCCGACAAAGGCGACCATGCCCCACCAGCTTTGGATGCGAGTCATGTAGGTTTCGAGTACTGGGTTTTGCGTGCCGGGTTCTTGGCGGGCGCGTAGGACCTCACCTAAAAACGTCAGTGCGATCAGGATGCCAAAGCTACCAAAGGCAAGCAGCAGAATATCAACGGTTGTGTTGCTCATGACTGCACCTCGGGGGCGAGCGATGACAACGCATTTGCGGCGCGCTCTAGAAATGCGTCTTTGGTTTCGCCGTCTTCCACGTGAATTGGCGCGCCAAAGGTAACGGTGCAGATCAAGGGCAGGGGGATGACCTCGCCTTTGGGCATGATCGTGTTTAGGTTCGCGACCCAAGTCGGCACAAGGTCAACATCTGGCCGGGCGACGCCCATATTATACAATCCTGCTTTGAACGGCAGCAGCGGGTCGTCTGTCATGTTGCGGTTGCCTTCCGGAAAGATGATCAGCGATGATCCTTCGTCCAGTGCCGCGATAATCTTGTCCATTGGTTTGTCTTTTACTTCGGGGCGGCGGTCGACCAACACGCAGTTGAAAACTTCGGGGCCGACAAAGGCGCGCAGCTTGTTTTTCAACCAGTAGTCAGCAGCGGCGACTGGGCGGACCTCGCGGCGCAATGCGGGGGGCAGTGAGGCCCAGATCATGGGCATGTCGCCGTTGCTTGTGTGGTTTGCAAAATAGACGCGCTGGCGCGGGACCGGTTCAATCCCTTGCCAATCAGCACGCACTGCTGTGATCGCGCGTGCAAAGATCCGGATGGCGTGGCCCACGATGCGGGCTGCGAAGTGACGTAGAAATTTCATGGAACCAACCTTGGCGGATGTCAGCGATTTTGCAAAGGAAAATACCCTGCCTACAGTCGACTGCGGGCAGGGCGTTGGCTGTCTTAGATGCTTTCGCCGACGTAATCGGACAGAAGCTTTTCGTTCTTGGCGTCTTCGATACGCTGTACGCGGTCTTCGGACATTTTTTCGTCAAAGCGGTATTTGACAAAGTTGACCAAAGCGAGCGTCAGCATCATCACCGACATTGCCCAAAAACCTTTGGTGGATAGGGGGACTTCGGTGGATAGCCAAAGTGAAATACCAAGCATCCCATATGCGACGGCAACACCGGCACCATTCACAAACATAATCAGCGAGTTATCAGATTTCATACGAGCCATTTTTCTATTCCTTCAATTCTTGTATTTTAATTTGGGTTATTTTTTAGCGGACTTCAGTCGCGCCAGAACATCGTCAGCCGTTGATCGCGTCGCAGAACCAAATCCTGCGTCGGACATGCGGTCGGTGATATTGTCGCCATCAAGGTCACGGTTGATGTCAGCCAGAATTTCACTGCGTTCAAATGGATCATCGCCACCTAACACGCGTTGTATCAATTCTTCGGCCTCTTCGACGCTACCGTGGCTGGCGCCTGTTTTGACCATCTGCATCTGGATCGTCTGTTCACGGCGCACGGCACGGGCTTGGATAGCACCTTGCTTGAGGTCGATGATGCGGCGGTGGCCGCTTTCAATGGATGACCGCAGCCGGATTACCTTTTGTTCAAGGCGGTTCAGCGTTTCCGTACGTACGGTCAATTCATTTTCCATCGTGGCGATAGCGCGGGCTGCTTCTGCGGCCATATCTTCGCGGTCACTATCGAGCGCCTCTTTTGCGCGCTTCGTAAGGTCAGCAATGCGTGACTCTAGTGCGCCGTGTTGTTTTTCTTCGGCGCGTTGGCGCTGGATCAAGCTGGCAAGCGTTGATTTCGCTGCGCGCAGGCTGCTTTCGGATTCACGAATTTTCTGGTCGATCAGTTCGATCGCAAAGGCATCACGTACCCGATCTTCGGCACGTGCGTTCTGTCCGTTGATTAACGTCGCTAGTGTCTTGAACATCGCTTTCTTCCTTTCATTCAGCGCGTGAACGCTGTTCATGAATTATTGATAGCGAGGTTGTATTTTTGAATCAAGAATAAAATTGAACAATGTTCACATTTTTAGGGATTGCTTGTGAATTGCCTTAAAATAAGGGCAATCATCTTATCAATATCGTCGGATGGTACACCCGCGCTTGCGCCATCTAGTCCCAAAAGAACAATACCATGGACGGATGAAAACAATGCACGCGTCAAAAGAGCCAGTTCTTGCGGATCTCGATTCGGGAAAACGACGGCCAGCGGATCAGAGATATAGGCGAATAGCTGGCCCATTTCGTGAAGGTACCAATCGGGGGCGGCTTCACCGGGGGCGCGTTCGACATCGAACAGGGCACGCCAGCTATGCAAATTCGCTGCTGCAAACTGGTGATAGGCCTGCGCCATTACCACAAGCTGTTCGATGGGGTCTTGGGGCGCATCAGCAAGCGCCGCCGCCACATCGGCGCCCAATCGATGGAAGGTCCGCGCATTCACAGCCAGCACAATATCGGTCAGATCACCAAAGACGTTATAGATGGCGCCCAAGGCACAGCCTGCGTCAGAAGCAAGATCACGTGCCCGCAACGCGCTTAGGCCATCTGACGCGATCCGCTTTTCTGCGATGATGATTAGATTGTCGCGCAATGCCGCGCGGCGCTCTGCTACTTTACCAGCCATGCCTACCCCCTATTGAACGGGGTTCATAATAGCAGCGTTAAGGCGCCAAGAAAACCCCGACTGGTGGTTACGATGCCCGGCTTTTCTGCGGGCGCGGCGTTTGGACGAAGACCATAATGCATCCGATGGTAAGTAGCGCCGACACCAAGAAGGGTGCGCCGGGCATATAGAACGGCGACCGGTCGCTGGTGAAATAATAGAATGTCTGCGTCACGATCAGCGGTGCAATGATCGTCGCGACCGCGGCAATCGACGCAATTAGGCCTTGTAGCTCGCCTTGTTGGTCATCGGATGCTGTGCGCGCCATGATCCCGTGTAGGGCTGGTCCAGCGATTGACCCCAGCGCGGTCAGCGGGATGAGTGCCAATGCGACCCATCCGTTCGTGATGAACCCCAAGATACCAAACGCAAGCGTATCAATCCCAAGTCCAAGGATGACGGCACGTCGTTCACCGATCCGATCCAGCAGCGGTTTCATCAAAAAGCCCTGAACAATCGCAATGCCGATCCCAAAGATACCCAGCGACAGCCCGATCATGCCCGGACCCCAGCCAAATCGTGCGACTCCGAAATAGGCCCAGACGCCGGGATAGACGAAAAACGCAATCGTATAGACAAAGTGGATCAGCATTAGCCGCTTGAGCCCGGGCAGCCGTCCAATGTTCTTGAAAGCGCCCAGTGGATTGGCGCGACGCCATTCGAACTTGCGCCGAATGCGGTCGGTTACGGTCTCGGGTAGTACAAAATAGCCAAAGATAGCATTTGCACCAGCAAGAACGGCAGCGGCCCAAAATGGCGCGCGCGTTCCGAATTCGGCCAGAACCCCGCCAAGCATAGGCCCAAACACAAAGCCAATTCCAAAGGCTGCGCCAATGCGGCCAAAATTGACGGCCTTTTCGGCAGGCGTAGAGATATCTGCGACATAGGCCGCTGCGGTTGATTGCGTGGCGGCCGTGATGCCACCGATGATGCGCCCAATGACAAGCAGCCAGATCGTGCCAGCAACCGCCATAAGCACGTAATCAAGCGACATGAAGACCAGTGACCACAGCAAAACAGGGCGTCGCCCAAAACGGTCCGAAATGTTGCCTACGGTCGGGCTGAACAGGAACTGCATCGCGGCAAAGATCGTGGTGAGGATACCACCCCAAACAGCGGCCATTCCCAGATCGTGGCCTTCGACCTCTTGGATCAGGTCGGGCATGACGGGCAGGATCAGCCCGATACCCATGCTGTCGATCACCACGGTAATCAGAATGAACGTAAGCGGCAGACGGTTTTGCATGCCGGATAGGATTAGGCGGAACAGGTCCGTTTGCAAGCTTTGTTTGCGACTAACCCGCTGCGGCGATCAGCTGCTCGGCGAGTGCTTTGGGGCTGGATAGAAATGGTGAATGCGATGTTGCCATTTCGGTGACTGTGCCCTGCGGCCAATCCTCTGTCATAGTGACCTGAAAAGCAGGTGGGATTGTCCGGTCATCGGTGCAGCGAATGTAGTGGCGCGGAAGGTTATGTGCCGATGATAGCGGGGTTTCCTGCGGCAAAATCGGTTGTGGGCCAAGTTTGCTAACCGCCCATTCAGCACGTTCTGGTTCTACGTCGTGGTAGAACTTTGCGACAGCTTGCGTTGGATCGACGGAAAACGTTACCCGGTCTTCGTCGACGATAATCGCATCAAGCAGTGGCTGGCTGGGTGCCATACGCCGCATGTCAGCAAGCGACTTACAATCCATCGGAACATAGGCGCACAGATAGATCAGCTTGCTGATCTTGTCGGGTGCGAGGTTCGCTGCAGCCGTAATCGGGTAACCCGCCATCGAGTGCCCGACCAAAACGACCGGCGTATCAATCGCATCGACAATGGCTTTCGCATATAGGTCAAGCGTCACATCGCCCGCAGGCGTCATGTCAGCGCCGTGAGACGGCAAATCAATCGCCCGCGCTTTGTGACCTGCAGCAATGAGATGAGGGATCACATCATCCCAACACCATGCCCCGTGACATGATCCATGGATCAACAAAAATTCAGGCATGGCCGGTGTCCTTAATGAACTGATTCAAAAGGTTAGCATAGCCTTCTGGGTCTTCGGCGCAAGGAAGGTGCCCAACGCGGCGCATCAGTGCAAATTGGGATCCGGGGATCAGGTCGATCGTTTCACGCACCAAATCGGGCGGTGTGGCGCCATCCTCTGATCCTGCGATGCCAAGCGTGGGGATGCGTAGCCCGCTTGTTGGCGTGTAGAAATCAGTGCCGGCGATAGCGGCGCAAATGCCAGTGTAACCTTCAACCGGGGTGGCGGTCAGCATGTCGCGCCACTGTTTCACGGCAGGCGATGCGTTGAAGGCCCGCGAAAACCAGCGCTTCATCACCTCATCGGCCATTGCATCCAAGCCGTGTTTGCGGATGGCGTCGATACGATCTTGCCATAGCTTTTTGTTGCCGATCTTGGCTGCTGTGTTGGATAGGACAAGCGCGCGGATCATATCAGGGCGCTTCACCGCAAGCCCTTGGGCAACCATGCCACCCACCGATAGCCCAACAAATAATGCGTCGCGGACATTTAGAGCGTCACAAACGGCCGCGGCATCGCTGACCAGCTGGCCCATGGTGTAAGGGGCATCCGGCACCTCAGATTGCCCGTGTCCGCGCATGTCATAGCGGATGACCCTGCATTCTGCGGGCAACAGCGGCACAATGGCATCCCAAAGGCGCAGGTCGGTTCCCAACGAATTGGCAAAGACAATGGCCGGACCAGTAGCGGGGCCATCGCTGACCACATGTAGCTTAACGTCGTCCCGAACGACTTGCGTCGTTTCAGGCATCAGGATCGCCAAGCACCATATGCGCCATGATCTGACCGTGGTCGGACGCAAGTTTGTTATAAGGCGCCTCTGGATGGGACCCATCCGTCAAGTGGTCATTCAGCGCGCTGAAGTATTCCATTTCGCCGATCTTGCCGGGATATTCCGGATGGAAATGACGGGACATCAGGATTTGGTCGATGCTTTCAAACACACCGCCAAAGGCCGAAGTGTAAACCATGTCACGTAGCGATTTGCGCACGAAAAGCTTTTCCGCCGAGAACAGACGCACCTTGCTGATCTTCTCTTGGATGATCTCGTTATCTTCGTCGGAATAGCGGTCACGCTTTGTCTTGGCATCGTGGCGGCGCATCCAAGCGTAGTTCTTAAACGGGGCCTCACCAGTGATGATCTCGGACGATACGGCGGTTTCGCTATCGTTAAAGTCACCCAGAACCATGACAGGGTGCCCAGCCTCTAGTTCATCAAGGATCGCTTTGCGTAGGACCCAAGCCTCGGCCATACGACGTAGCGCTGCGCGCAATGAACCCATAGCGCGGGTTGCAGGATCATAGTTCACCAGATCAGCGGCAGGCGGGAAGGGCGCACCAGCAGGGCGGGGCAATTCGCCCAGCTTGGATTTAAGGTGGCAGTTGAACACCGTAACCACGGAATCGCCGATTGGAATACGGACCTTTAGGATCGGTCGGCTGAGCCGTTTGATTTGATAGCTGCCGCCATCTGTTCCGTCGATATCGCTAAATGGAATATCAAGCGGTTCGGGCAGGTCTTGGATCACCTCTGGTAAACCGACAAAGCCAAACCGCGACAGGATCGCAACGCCGGGCCGACGTTCGCCCGGCCCCCCGTCAAAGCTGTTAGGGGCATAAGCGAGCGCGGATTCCGTATAGGGCTCATAGGCCAGCTTGCGGAAAATCGCTTTGCGGGCGTAGCGTTTAGAGCGATCGGGGATGTTCGCGGCATTCGCGGCCAGTCCCAGCTCATCGGTTTCGATCACAACATCGCGTAGTGAATTTTCGCTAAAGATTTCTTGAAAGCCGACGATATCAGCGTTCATCGTCAGCAGTTGGTCGGCCAGCCAAGCGCGTTTCCAAGCGTATTCTTCTGGAGTGTATTCTTCGAAACGATAGTATTCCTGTTCGGGTTCGATCAGGTTTTTGACGTTGAAACTGGCGATCGTAAAGCGGGTCATGCAAGCGTATCCAATGCGCGTTTAAAGATGGCGGGGTCTACGTTACCACCTGTGGCAACCGCGACAACCGCGTCACTGGTAAATTCGTCTGGATGATAAAGTGCTGCAGCAAGGGCCACGGCCCCACCCGGTTCGATAACGATCTTAAGCCGATCAAAGGCAACGCCCATCGCACGCAGACATTCGTCTTCGGTGACGACCACGCCGGGACCGCAATGGGCCTGCATGATCGGAAAGGTGATATTGCCCGGTTGAGGGGTGATGATGGCATCGCAGATCGACCCGTCTAGCTGGGCATTGCGTTCAATCGTGCCACTGGCAAGCGACCGGGTGACATCGTCGAAACCCTCGGGCTCTGCCGGACGGACGCACAGACCGGGCGCATCAGCGGCCAGCGCAAGCGCGATACCAGAAGTCAAACCGCCGCCGCCACAACAGACCATCACGTCGGCGTTTAGATCGCCAAGCTCTTGCGCGATCTCAAGACCACAGGTGCCTTGGCCCGCGATCACAAGCGGTTCGTCAAATGGCTTAATCAGTGTCAGGCCGCGTTCGGCGGCCAACTTTGCACCAAGCGCGTCACGGTCCTCGGTCGCGCGATCATACAGCACGACCTCGGCACCCAATGCGCGGGTGTTGGCGATTTTAATCGCTGGGGCGTTTGAAGGCATTATGATCACTGCGGGCGCACCATGTTCGCGGGCAGCGAGTGCGATGCCTTGCGCGTGGTTGCCGCTAGAAAACGCGATCACACCTGATTTCAATTCATTGTCCGAAAGCGCAGACACTGCTGACCACCCACCGCGAAACTTGAACGAACCCGTGTGTTGCAGGCACTCGGCCTTCACGAAGACCCGCCTGCCGGCGATCTCGTCCAGAAATGGCGAAGTCAGAATTGGTGTCCGCCGCGCGTGCCCTTCCAACCGTTTTGCCGCTGCACGGATCATGTCAATATTCATTTCATTTTCTCCAGCCAAGCGAGTAGCGCAGTGAGTGATTGAGGCTCGTCCAAGAATGGAACATGCCCGCGACCGGGAACATCTGTGCGGATCATATCTGGGCGGCGGCGTGCCATTTCGTCTGCTGTTGCAGGGGCAAGCAGGTCCGAATTGGCACCACGTATCAATGCCAACGGCAGGTCTGCGGTGGCGTCGAATAAAGGCCAAAGGTCGGGCAGGGGTTCGGCCCCCGCGGCAAGGATCGCGTCACGTAATTTTGGGTCATACCTAATAACCAAGCCTTGCGGCGTCTCTTGATAGTGACCTTGTACCTCGGCCAACCAGCGCGACATGGGCACGCCCTCAAACTGAGTCCACATGCGTGCACGGGCATCCGCTGCCTGCGCATATGTCTTTTGAACCGGATTTCGTCCGACATAATCCATGATTGATGTCAGGCCCTCTGATTGGAGTTCTGGGCCAATATCATTCAACGCGACACCAAGCAGTCGGTCTTTGGACGTCGCAGCAAGGGTCATACCAATGAACCCACCGCGCGAAGTCCCAAGCACCGCAGCTTTCTCGATTCCAAGATGATCCATCAGCGTCAGGACATCCGTTGCCTCATGTTCTATGGTATAAGTGGCGGGATCAGCCCAAGCAGATTGACCGCGCCCGCGATAATCAGGGCGGATCAAACGTGTGGGCCAGCGGGGTGCAATATGGTCAAAATCTGCGCCGTTACGGGTTAACCCCGCAAGCGCGATCACCGGCAATCCCGCGCCTTCGTCTGTGTAATGTAGGGTCAATCCGTCTTTCGAAGTGTAGTATGGCATCAGATGAGCTCCGGTATTGCAGTCAGGTCTGAAACAACATGATGCGGTGCCGCATATAGCCGATCTACAGGTGCACCAGCGCGGTTGACCCACGCCGTTTGAAACCCATAGCCAGCTGCACCAGCCGCATCCCAACCATTTGAGGACACAAATAAAACTGAATCTTTTACGCACCCAAATCGGGCGCCAACCATATCGTAGACCCGATCAGATGGTTTGAAAACACCAACGTCCTCGACAGATAGTGTGTCGTCCAAAAAACGACCAATTTTTGCAGATGTCACGGCAGCGTTTAACATTGCAGGGCTACCGTTCGATAGGATCGCGGTGTTTATGCCGCGTGACTTAAGCGTTTCTAAGATCGTAGGGGCTTCGGGGTAGGCTGGCAATTCCCAATACAGTTCCAACAAACGCGCGCGGGTGCCAGGGTTTGTGACGTGGTTCGCTTCTAATGCCCAATCTAATCCGTCTTGGGTAAGCTGCCAAAAATCGCAGTGTCGCCCTGCCACTGCACGTAGCCAGCTGTACTCTAGTTGTTTCGCACGCCAATCACGGGCAATTGCAGGCCAAACATTGGCCAAGTCAGTATGGTTCGGTTCGGCAGCTGCCGCTTGGGCCGCCGCGGTCACATCAAACAACGTGCCGTAGGCGTCAAAAACACAGGTCGTTATGGTCATGCTATCCTCCGCTTTTTGCATCGTGGCACGGGTCTTACACAACGGAAAGGGGAAAGCGGTTTGCAACTCGTGGGGTGGGCAGGTAGCTTGTGAAAATCTTAAATAACTAACGAAAGAATGTTCAATGAGCCAAGCAAAATCAGGCGATACAGTTCGCATCCACTACACAGGTACACTGAAATCAGGTGAGACCTTTGATAGTTCGGACGGACGTGACCCGTTGGAATTTGTTGTTGGATCTGGACAGATCATTCCCGGTCTTGATGTCGCAATTCCGGGCATGGTTGTTGGCGATAAAAAAACGGTCGAAATTGCATGTGCGGACGCATATGGCGAAACGAATTCAGAGGCGCGTCAATCCGTGCCGCGCGGTGAAATACCTGATAACATCCCGCTTGAAATTGGCACTCAACTACAGATGCAAACGCCCCAAGGCCAAATGGTGCATGTGACCGTTGCAGAAGTGACAGACGCCGAAGTCACGCTGGACGCCAACCACCCACTTGCAGGTAAAGACTTAATCTTCGCAATCGAAATGGTTGGCATTGACGCGGCTTAAGCCTCGTTGAGTTAGTCAAAAAGCCCGCTCACCAATATCAGGTGAGCGGGCTTTTTTATTGCTTGTGAGGGCTGGCAACAAAATGCGCGCCTTACTTGGTTTTATCAGCGACCGGCATGACCAAGTTATCTGGCTGCGGCATTCCTAGCACGTGGAAGCCGCCATCAACGCGGATGATCTCTCCGGAAGTGAATGCCCCGGCTTCTGACGCCAAATAGACAGCAGTGCCGCCTACGGCCTCAAGCGTTGCGTTTTCACGCATTGGCGCATTTTGCTCGGTGTGTTTGAATGTCCGGCGTGCGCCTGCAATCGCAGCACCGGCCAGTGTTTTCATCGGGCCGGGGCTGATCGCATTGACGCGGATGCGTTGTGGGCCAAGGTCATTGGCCAAGTAACGCGTTGCGCTTTCGAGCGCTGCTTTGGCCACGCCCATGACATTGTAGAACGGCGTCACACGGTTCGCACCTTGATAGGTCAGCGTCAAAAGCGTTCCGCCATCGGGCATCAACTCTGCTGCGCGTTTTGCAACATCGATGAACGAATAACACGAAATCGTCAGCGAGTTTTGGAAGTTCGCGCGGCTTGTGTCTGTGAACCGCCCGGCCAATTCATTCTTGTCTGAATAGGCAATCGCGTGAACGACAAAATCCAGCTTACCCCATTTTTCTTTGAGCAAGGCAAATGCGGTATCCATGCTGGCGTCGTCCGTGACGTCCACATCAACAAGGATGTCAGAACCAACCGAAGCAGCTAGCGGCTCTAGCCGTTTGCCGAATGCTTCGCCTTGGTAGGTGAACGCGAGTTCTGCGCCTGCCTCTGACATCGCTTTGGCGATACCCCAAGCAATTGACCGTTCGTTCGCGACGCCCATAATCAGGCCGCGTTTGCCCTGCAAAGAAATTGTCATGCGTTTAGCCTTTGAATTTTGATAGCAGCATTGAACCGTTCGTTCCGCCAAACCCAAATGAGTTTGTCATCACGGTGTCTAGCCCGGCGTTTTCGACAAGCGATGTCGCGATTTCAGCAGGGGCCAGCGCCGGGTCGAGCGTTTCGACGTTAATTGATGGTGCGATAAAATCATCCTGAAGCATCAACAGGCAATAGACGGCCTCTGATGCGCCTGTTGCGCCTTGGCTGTGGCCCGTCATTGATTTGGTGGACGACACTGGCGGTGTGCTGCCTTCGCCGAATACGCGGCGGACAGCTTCGATTTCGCCAACATCACCCACGGGTGTCGATGTGCCATGCGCGTTAATGTAGCTGACCTTGCGGCCCTCTGGCAGGGTCTCCAGTGCCAAGCGCATTGCGCGTTCGCCGCCTTCGCCCGATGGGGCAACCATGTCGTGGCCGTCGGATGTCGCGGCATAGCCAGTGACTTCGGCGTAGATTTTCGCGCCGCGTGCTTGGGCGTGCTCAAGGCTTTCGAGCACCAGCATCGCACCGCCGCCTGCGATCACAAAACCATCGCGGTTTGCGTCAAACGCGCGGGAGGCTTTTTCAGGGGTATCGTTATATTTTGACGACATCGCGCCCATCGCGTCGAATAGGCAGGACAACGTCCAATCCAATTCTTCGCTGCCACCAGCAAACATCACGTCCTGCTTGCCCATCATAATCTGTTCGGCTGCGTTGCCGATACAGTGCAGGCTGGTCGAACATGCGGAAGTGATGGAATAGTTGATGCCCTTGATCTTGTACTGTGTCGACAGGTTCGCCGAGATCGTCGAGGACATGCATTTTGGGACAGCAAACGGCCCAATGCGTTTTGTCGCACCAGTTTCTGTTACCACGTTATGTGCTGCGAACATTGCTGATGTTGACGGTCCGCCAGAACCAGCAACCAGACCCGTACGCACGTTCGACACAGTGTCTTCATCCAGACCCGCATCGGCAATAGCTTGCCCCATCGCGATATAGGCATAGGCCGCACCCGGCCCCATGAAGCGCAATGCGCGCTTATCAACGTGTTCTTTGATGTCGATTTTGACGGTGCCAGCAATCTGGCTGCGGAAACCATGCTCGGCCATCTCGGGCGATGCCTCGATCCCGGATTTCCCAGCCATAAGAGAGGCTTTGACCTCTTCGGCGTTATTCCCAATCGGGGATACAATTCCCAAACCTGTGACGACGACGCGACGCATGAGCGCTCTCCCTGTATACTGCTACCGCTTTGTACGGCAGCAGTGGGGGCGGGGGCAAGCAGGTATGGTTTGGGGAGTTGTCGGTGACAAGTTTGATAGGGATTGATAGCTTTTGGGCGGATGGCAGGAATGAGCCCAAATTACTTGATGCTGCGATACGCCTAGATGTCTGCTATGCGCAGATACGTACTTTGCAAAGTCCGGTTCTTATTGCTGGTACTATGCCCCGTGAGACACAATGTAGTCATGAGCATTTTTGAGATTGTTACCGGACCAACGGTGTCCGACGATTTTACAGCTAAGAGTTTTCTGGAATATTTTCGAAAGTCCAGTCAGCACTGGTGGGAAACCTCGAGTGCAAATGAGGACTGTATATGGGTATTTAGGGGCCAGTCGAATGCTGCTTGGCCATTAATTCCTGTTGCGGCAAGACAGTACCATCAACTTCCGGAAACTTTCAAAGCAATTGTAGACTTGTGTGCTGAGGAAGCTCAAAAAGCATATGAGTGGCCCGAATTGTCTCTCGCACAACAGCAGATGATAGTTAGAAGAACAGCCGAGACCTTGTGCGTTCACCGGTTTGAGAAAGTAGCATTTGAAGTCAATTTTCGATCGGAAATGACGCTTGGCAAAGGAGCGCGTTATCCCATCGCCGATATCGTCAGTGCGTTTGCTAAGAGGGTAGAGGCTAGGCAGCCCTTGGAACGTGCAATGGATCCATTGGGATTTGAACCAGAAGAAAATGCTTATAGATCGGCCGGTAGACTAGGTTGTCGCAACTACGAAATCACTGCCTTAGCTCAACATCATAGGGTACCTACTTTCTTCCTTGACTGGTCGGAAGATCCCCTTGCTTCCTTGTTTTTCGCGAGCTCGGATAGCACCGTGCAAGAGGATATCGCGGTTTGGGCGTTAGATGCAGGCGCATTCGAAGACCTACAGCTTATGAGTTCGGTGTGTCTTGGCCTAACGATAGTTCGACCCACCCCTTCCGGAAACGAATTCCTTGCTGCTCAGTCAGGGCTCTTCAGTTACTGTGCAAGACCTGAGGAAATATGGGAGGAACAGGGAAGTTATCCAGCACTTGATGAACATCTAAATTGCTTCAAGAAAGAGCAGATAAGTGAGGCCTTTCCGGATCGTTCAAAAGAAGGTGTATGGATTGCCGAACCTATTCTCCGGAAAGCCGTGCTTCGGCGAGAGCATGTATCAGAATTGAGAACTCTTTTGTACCGTGAGGGTATTTCTCTTGCGCATATGATGCCAACTTTGGACAATGTATCCGTAACCAGCATGGATAGAGTCTTATCAAATTTGCGATCCGACTCCTAAGTCTGCTTTGGGCTGAGAGCTGCCATTTATCCCGAAAAGACAAAAGACTGCTTTGTCCCACATTGCAGATATTTAGATATTACAAAGAATAGCCTAACGCCGATCAATCAAACCAGCGTTAGGCCCAAACCTTAACTCTCGCTCAGCGCGACTTTCATGTCTTTGACTTGATAGATCACTTCGCCGTCGGCTTCGACGATGCCGTCGGCGACGCCCATTGTCAGGCGGCGGGTCTGGATCGCTTTGGTGAAGTCGATTTTGTAGGTCAGCATTTTGCGGTCAGGGCGGACCATGCCGGTCAGTTTGACTTCGCCAACGCCCAATGCGTATCCGCGCCCCTGCCAGCCGCGCCAGCCGAGGTTAAAGCCGGTCAGCTGCCACAGGCCATCAAGACCCAGACAGCCGGGCATGATTGGGTTGCCGGGGAAGTGGCAGTCAAAAAACCACAGATCAGGGGTGATATCGAATTCTGCGACAATATGCCCTTTGCCGTGCGCACCGCCGTCACCGGATACTTCGGTAATGCGATCCATCATCAGCATCGGTGGGGCAGGAAGCTGCGCATTTCCGGGGCCAAATAGCTCTCCGCGGGCGCATTTCAGCAGGTCGTCTTTGTCAAAACTTGTTGGGTAGTCGGCCATTTGCGTGGTCTCATTCTTGTCTGCTACATCGCACGACCTTTACCACCTTGGTGTTTATAAGAGCAAGTCTGGCCAAGTTGTTGGTAATTTCATTTGATAATTGACGGTTTGTTGCCATATAAAGACAGAGGCAGCAGACAGGCAACCATGACAGATATCGTAACACAGCGTAGTACAGATTGGCTCTCAGGGGCGGGATTGCGTCCGACGCGTCAGCGCATGACGTTGGCAAGTCTGTTGGTAGGGGACGGTCAGGACCGGCATGTCACTGCCGAAAGCCTGTTCGATGCTGCATCGACGGCTGGTGAAAAAGTATCCCTTGCAACCGTATACAACACGCTGCGCGCGTTTTGTGACGTCGGGCTGATGCGCGAAATTACCGTTGATGGTGCGAAAAGCTATTTCGATACCAACATGACCGACCATCCGCATTTCTATTGGGAGGATACAGCGCATCTAACAGATGCTCCTGCCGACCAGTTGGAAATCGCGCGTGTGCCTCATGCACCTGAAGGCGCAGAGATTGCGTCAGTCGATGTCGTTATCCGGCTGCGCCGCAAGTAAGCAACACTCTGGCTGGTTGTGAAACCCTGATATTGCAGCATTTTCTGCATTAATACATGATATGCGGATTGTATTTAAGTCATAAGGCACCGCAGCATGCCAGACGCCCAAAGAACAGAAATGGTTTTATCATATCACCGGGTCCGAACCGCGCTGGGGGTGTTGGGGGTGGCCTTACCTATGGTTCTTTTGTTCGGTGGGTTGTTTGATTTCCACCGGCTTGAGCCATCGATCAGCGATTTCTACCACACGACCTATCGCGACATTTTTGTTGGTACGCTTTGTTCTATCGGTGTTTTCCTGATTTGCTATCGTGGATACAGTCGAAAACCCGGCGATTTGATTGATGATGACTGGCTCGGTACCATAGCTGGGATATCCGCTTTTGGTGTGGCGCTATTTCCGAATGAAAGCCCAACGGACCAGATCGCGACGATGACCCAAAAGATTGTTGGTATTGGGATTAGTCCGATGTTTCACTATGCGTCGGCGCTGGTGTTTTTCACTTGCCTCGCGGTGTTTTGTTTGGCGAAGTTTGCGAGGTCAGCCAAGCCTCACCGTCGCCGTGTTTATTTGGGATGTGGCTGGGTCATCGTTTGTGCGTTGATTGGAATCTCGATTGCTTCGGCTGTCAAAGTATTTGGTAGCGGTGGACCTCAGCAGGCCGTTCTTAGTTACAATTTGGTGTTTTGGTTTGAGGCCGTTGGGATTTGGGCATTTGGGCTGTCGTGGTTGGTTAAGGGCAAGGCGGATATTGCGTTGGTCAGGCTCGCGGGGCGAAGGGATGGCAAACATCAGGAAAGGGTGAGTTTTTAGGTGCGGTGGATCAAGATCCACCCTACGGTTTACGGGCTGTTAACTGTTACTGTGCAACCTGACGGCTATGTCAAATTATCGCCGACGCTTTGTGCCCGGAGGCACGTATTTCTTTACTGTTGAACTGTTAGATAAACAGTCATCGCTGCTAGTTGATCAAATTGATCTGCTACGAACGGCGACCGGTTTGTGCGTAAAGCGCTGGCCGTTCACCATTGACGCCGCAGTGATCCTACCCGCTAAGATGCATATGATCTGGACCCTGCCACCGGGTGATGATGAGTATTCGAAACGGTGGCGACTCATAAAGTCAACATTTTCACGCCATGTCAGTGCGCCGGTGGTTCAGTCGCCAACAAGAATGCGACCGGGTGAAAAGGGGGTTTGGCAGCGACGCTTTTGGGAACATGTTATCCGCGATCAAGCCGATTATGATTTGCACATGCACCTGATCATCACGGCCCCGGTGACAGCCCGCTTGGTCCGCAAGCCATTAGATTGGCCATACTCAACGTTGAAACGACGTAGGGTGGATCTCGATCCACCGCATGCTAAAACCATTGCCCCGGTTCAATTAGTCCCAAATCCAAAAGCTGCTGCGACGTCCAGCTGAATTTTTCTGAATTCGCCCAATAAAAAGTATCGATTTCGTGTCTGCTGCCAGGGTTTCGACGTAATGCCTTTGCGGTGCGAAAGGATACTGTCGCGGCGGTAACGTTGTTGTGCCAAGGGCATGAAATCGTATTGTGCTCTGGTACGGAGAAGCCACCGTCAGCACGCATTTTTAAACCCGGTACAGCGCGAAAAAGTGACAATCGATCAAGCCGTTGGCGTGCCGGCGCGATATGTTCTTCAAATCGCCAGCGTAGGCCACCATGGATATTCAGCTGCCGGTCTAGGCTTTCCCCGTCATTGTCTTTGCGGGCCAGCGCAAAGTATCCGGTTTTATCAAAATACGCGTCTGCGCGGTCAACTGCATTCGGTGTCTGGCTAAGATCACGGGCGTATAGGTCAATGGTGTATGACTGGACGCAATCGCGGCGTTCTTCGGCCATAAATGTTAACATTTCTCCCACGCTTCGTGTTTCGCTGAACGGAAACATGAGGTATTCGGAATTATAGCAATAATATATCCACTGCCCTATCGCTGCCTTTGTCACTGCGTTGACAATGGAGGGGAGAGAGCCGTCTTGTGTAACATCGAAATTCACCCGATGTACGTTCGTATCTAATGTGTCGGGTAAGTGAAAATCGGCAGGACAAAAAAGTACGATCTGACCAAAGCCAAGCTTGGCATGGTGGCTAACCGTGCTTTCAATTTCAACGTCATCTTCGACCAAAATAAGAGCAATCGGCCCCTTAGAAAGTACGGTTTTTCCATCAGATATCAGTGCTGGTAGGTCGACATAGTGCATAAGGTGGTATCCAGTTTTGGTGGCTGCAAACTGTGCTAAAATGCCTTGCATTGCAAGCAAACCGACAAGCCGTTAGAAGGCCATGAACCCACCAAAGCCAAGAGCGCACCATGTCAGAGCCTAAAAAGCTATATATCAAGACTTACGGTTGTCAGATGAACGTCTATGACAGCGAACGCATGGCCGAAGCGCTGGGCGGCAAGGGGTATGTCGAAACCAAGACGCCCGATGATGCAGATATGATTCTGCTTAATACATGCCACATTCGCGAAAAGGCGGCCGAGAAAGTTTACTCTGAGCTTGGTCGCATGAAGGCATTTAAGGTTGAAAAGCCGGATCTGAAAATTGGCGTTGCCGGCTGTGTTGCACAGGCCGAGGGCGAGGAAATTATGCGTCGCGCGCCAATGGTCGATTTGGTGGTTGGTCCGCAAAGTTATCACCGCCTACCGGCGATGGACGATGCTGTGCAAACTGGTGCAAAGGCGTTGGATACCGATTTTCCAGAGGATGATAAGTTCGCGACCCTCAAGGGCCGCAGTAAAGGCAAACGTGCGCCCACAGCATTTTTGACTGTACAAGAAGGCTGCGACAAGTTCTGCGCGTTCTGCGTGGTGCCTTATACGCGTGGTTCCGAAGTATCGCGCCCGGCTGACCGCATCATTCGTGAAGCGCAAGAATTGGTCGAAGCAGGCGTGCGCGAGATCACCTTGCTTGGTCAAAACGTTAACGCCTATCACGGTCATGACGGCGGCTTGGCTGGCTTGATTTGGGAGCTGGATAAGGTGGATGGGCTGGAACGCATCCGCTTTACCACAAGTCATCCCAACGACATGGATGACGCGCTCATTGATGCCCACGGGACTTGCGAAAAGCTTATGCCATACTTGCACTTACCGGTGCAGTCAGGATCGAACCGCATTCTTAAAGCGATGAACCGCAAGCACACTGCCGAAGGGTATGTGCGCTTGATCGAACGCATTCGCGCCGCGCGGCCCGATCTATTGTTATCTGGTGATTTCATCGTCGGCTTTCCTGGCGAAACAGAAGAAGATTTCGAAGATACGATGCAGTTGGTTCGTGACGTGCATTACGGGCAGGCGTATTCGTTTAAATATTCGACACGCCCAGGCACGCCAGCGGCGGAAAAACCGCAATTGCCAGAAGATGTCATGAATGACCGTTTGCAGCGCCTTCAAGGGCTTTTACGTGAACAACAACAGGCGACCCAAGCATCAATGATTGGCCGCGAAGTGAAGGTTCTGTTTGAAAAGGCGGGCCGCGAAGCAGGACAGATGATCGGCAAATCGGAATATCTTCATGCCGTTTACGCGGAAGCGCCAGCCGATGTGCTGGGCACCGTACGCCGCGTGAAGATTGTTGATGATAGTGCGAACTCGCTAAAAGGTCAGCTAATCGCCTAAAGCCAGGTCGAAACAATCGCCATCAGCAATCATTTTCTTATCATTTCCGTGACAATCTGCGGACTCTTCTTGCGCCTGCAGCATTCCCTTGCCACGATGGTCTTATAAAGACTCAAAGGAGAGCCGTTTGGCCACAGGTGCGCTGACCCCACCCGCTGACACTGTCACTGAAATCGATTTGGAATTTCCTGACAATTTCTTGCTGATTGACCTTTGCGGCGAATACGACCGCAACTTGACGACAATTGAGAACAGTTTGGGTGTGCAGATTGTACGCCGTGGTAATCAGCTGTCTGTCTTGGGCGATGATGCGTCGCGCAAGACCGCTGAAGAGGTTTTGAAATCGCTTTATGGTCGGCTTGAGGCAGGGCGAAGTCTTGATGCTGGCGATATCGATAGAGAACTGCGTATGGGCCCGGAATCTGTCCGTGGTCCTGCTGGTCCCTCCGAGCAAACCGAGCTTTTTAAAGGTGAAAGCGCGCGGGTGGAAATTAAGACCCGCAAAAAATTGATAGAGCCGCGCACCGATGCTCAAAAGGCCTATGTGAAATCGCTGTTCGACAAAGAATTGGCCTTTGGTATCGGCCCTGCGGGGACTGGTAAGACATATTTAGCAGTCGCCGTTGGTGTGAATATGCTCATATCTGGACATGTGGACAAAATCATTCTGTCCCGCCCTGCTGTTGAAGCAGGAGAGAAATTGGGATATTTGCCCGGTGACATGAAGGATAAAGTCGATCCTTACATGCAGCCGCTTTATGATGCGTTGAATGACTTCTTGCCGGGGAAACAGGCCGCTAAGATGATGGAAGAAAAGGTCATCGAAATCGCGCCTTTGGCCTTTATGCGTGGGCGAACCTTATCAAATGCGTTCGTGGTGTTGGATGAAGCCCAAAACGCTACAACCATGCAGATGAAAATGTTCCTTACCCGGCTTGGCGAAGGGTCACGGATGGTTATTACCGGTGACCGTACACAGATCGATCTGCCGCGCGGCGTGAATTCTGGCCTTTGGGATGCGGAGCGTTTGTTGAAAAGTATTCCGAAAGTAAGTTTTAACTATTTCACCTCAAAAGATGTTGTGCGTCATCCATTGGTCGCTGCAATTATCGAAGCTTATGAAAAAGATGATATAAAGTGACAGTTGATTGCGTAGTTGAAGACATTCGTTGGTTAAATATTGAAATTGTGGCGCAGCGCGGTGCGGATATGACGCTTTTGCACCTTGGGCTTGACCCCGAACAGTTTGAAATCAGTGTCTTGGCCTGTGATGATGCGCGGATCTCGTCGTTGAATTCCGATTTTCGTGGCAAACCTTCGCCGACGAATGTGTTAAGCTGGCCTTCTGATGAACGCGCGAGTGAGGTGGACGGCGACATGCCTGATGCGCCTAAACTCCCGATGGATTCAGAGCTTGGTGATATCGCGATCGCCTTTGAAACATGTGCCCGCGAGGCTGCCGAGGCGGAGAAGCTGATCGAAGATCATACGATGCATTTAATGGTGCATGGGACGCTACACCTGCTGGGCTTTGATCACGAACGTGATAAAGATGCTGCCCTTATGGAAGGGTTAGAGACACAAATACTTGGCAAGCTGGGTATTTCTGACCCATATAGGGAACGATAGGGCGATGTTGCCCGCATAGGTAAGGAAGAAATGGGCGACAAGAACGACGGTCCATCTATTGCTGCGCAAAGCGCGCATATGGATCAAGATGTTATAATGCCGGGTTTTTGGGCCCGGGTCAGCAATGTATTCCGTCCCCAAGGGATCCCAGAGGTGCACGAAGATGCACCATCGGAGGATAGCCAGCCAACACGTTATGTGTTGGGAATGTTGAACCTGCGCCGTAAGCGGGTTGAAGATGTTGCTGTGCCGACGACCGATATTGTTGCCGTGCCAGTCTCTATTTCCAAGGATGACTTACTACAGGTGTTTCGCGATTGTGGTCTGACCAGATTGCCTGTCTATGATGGCACGCTGGATACCCCGCTTGGGTTGGTGAACCTCAAGGACTTTGCACTGCGTCACGGTTTTAACGGTGACGCGCCTGATATGAATTTACGCGATATGTTGCGTCCTTTGATGTATGTGCCGCCTTCAATGCCCTTGGGGGTCTTGTTGCAAAAAATGCAAGCAGAGCGAATACATATGGCGCTGGTCATTGACGAATATGGCGGGACAGATGGTTTGCTGACCATCGAAGACTTGATCGAACAGGTCGTCGGTGAAATCGAAGACGAACACGATATCGAAGAGGCCCAAAGCTGGTTCATGGAAAAGCCCGGTGTCTATATGGCGCAAGCGCGCACGGAGCTGGAAGAATTTGAGGCCGAAATCGGTATGAAACTTACCGACCATGATGAAATTGACGAGGAAGAAATCGATACGCTTGGTGGTTTGGTGACCATGCTTTCGGGTGATTTACCCGCAAGGGGCGAAGTGATCGTGCACCCGGATGGGCCGGAATTCGAAGTCGTCGATGCAGACCCGCGCCGGATTAAGCGTTTGCGCGTTCGGTTACCAAGCGCTCAGGACGCCTAAGATGACTGCGGCCTTCGCTGGCCTATCGCGATGGACACGCTTTTGCATTCTGATGCTGACTGGCGCTATTGCCGGGCTTGGTCAAGCACCGCAGGATATGTGGTTCGCTACTGTATTCGCGCTGGCCCTAGTGATGGCGTTTCATTCTGCCACTGTATCCGCCCGACAAGCCGCCTTTCAAAGCTGGGCGTTTGGGGTAGGGTATTTTGCATTTTCATTGCGTTGGATCATAGAGCCGTTCTTGGTTGATGTTGCACGTCACGGATGGATGGCGCCCTTTGCAATCGCATTGATGGCAGCGGGCGCAGCCGCGTTTTGGGCGTGTTTTGCGTCTGTGTCTTACCGTTTCGCACCGCGTTCCCCGCTCGCATTGGGGGCGGGGCTTGTATGGGCTGAATTGACACGTTCACTGATATTAACTGGTTTTCCTTGGGCATTACTCGGGCATATCTGGGTGCCGACTTCGCTTGCGCAATTGGCCGCATATGGCGGCCCGCATTTATTAACCTTGGTAACAGTCATCGTGGCATGGGCTGTTTTTGCGCTATTCGGTCGCGCTCGTTTTGTCGGCGTTGCGGTGTTGGCTGCGCTGGTTGGTTTGGGGTGGTTTTGTGTTCCTTCCGCCGCACTTCTTGATGACGCCGCGCCGACCGTGCGTCTGGTACAGCCGAATGCGCCTCAGCATCAAAAGTGGGATCCTGAATTTCGCGAGACATTTGTGAACCGCATGGTCGAAATGACCGGGCAGGGCGATGTGCCTGACTTGATCGTATGGCCAGAAACAGCGGTGCCATATCTGCTGAATTACGTGCAATCAGACCTCAGCCTGCTTGATGAGGCAGCAAGGGGGGCACCGTTAGTATTCGGGATCCAGCGTCGTGACGAGGCGCAGCAGTATTTCAATAGCTTGGTCGTTATGGGGCAGGGGGGTGTTCTACAGCAGATATACGATAAACGTCATCTTGTGCCGTTTGGTGAATATATTCCGGGTGGCGATCTTTTGGGCCGGTTCGGTATTCATGGGCTTGCGACAACGGACGGGGCAGGATTTGCGTCCGGCGTGGCCGAGGCGCGGGTCAGTATTCCAGGCATCGGAGAGGCGATCCCGCTGATTTGCTATGAAGGCATATTTGCCGAGGAACTTGATGGCATGACGAGCCGCCCTCGGTTTTTGCTGCTAATCACCAATGATGCATGGTTTGGGCAGGCTGCTGGCCCTTTCCAGCACCTTGCACAAGCGCGGTTGCGCGCGATTGAACAGGGGCTACCGATGGTTCGCGTGGCCAATACAGGCGTAAGTGCGATGATAGACCCGTATGGGCGTATCGTTGGGGCGTTGCCATTGAACATGGATGGGGTGATTGATCTGTCTCTACCTTCGGCGCTGCCTATTACGCTTTATGCGCGCTGGGGTGATTGGTTGCTGATCGTAGTAAACGCTTTATTAACGTTGGGGCTCTATGCGCTGTCTCGGCGCGATAGTGATTGACGCGCACAAAACCGAGGCATAGACCCAACCGTAGTTCTGTCACAACGGCTTCCTGACGTGGCGGGTTAATTTACTGGAGCACTTCCCAATGGCACGACAAAACTACACATTCACTTCGGAATCTGTTTCCGAGGGGCACCCGGATAAGGTGTGCGACCGGATTTCAGATGCAATCCTTGATGCATTTCTGTCCGAAGAACCCGAAGCGCGCGTTGCGTGCGAAACTTTTGCGACGACCAATCATGTGGTTATCGGCGGGGAAGTTGGGCTGTCTGATCAGTCCAAACTAAAAGACTATATGGGCCGTGTCGAAGACATCGCCCGCGCTTGTATCAAAGACATTGGATACGAGCAGGACAAGTTCCACCACGCGACTTGTAAGATCACGAACTTGTTGCATGAACAGTCCGCGCATATCGCACAAGGTGTCGATGCTGCAGCCGACAAAGATGAAGGTGCCGGCGACCAAGGTATCATGTTCGGCTATGCCACAACCGAAACCGAAGCACTGATGCCTGCACCGATCCAATATGCACACGCAATGTTGCGTCGTTTAGCAGAGGTGCGTAAATCTGGCGAGGAGCCAACACTCCGCCCGGATGCGAAAAGCCAAGTTTCTGTCCGCTACGAAGACGGTAAGCCGGTTGAAGTCACATCGATTGTGCTTTCAACACAGCACCGTGATGAAGATCAGACGAGCGACGACATCCGCGCAATCGTAGAGCCGTACATTCGCGAAGTTCTGCCTTCCGGGTTTATCACACCAAAAACTGAATGGTGGGTTAACCCAACGGGCAAATTCGTCATTGGTGGTCCTGATGGGGATGCTGGCCTGACTGGGCGTAAAATTATCGTGGATACATACGGTGGCGCTGCCCCGCATGGTGGCGGTGCGTTTTCTGGTAAAGACCCGACCAAGGTCGATCGCTCGGCCGCATATGCAGCACGCTATCTTGCGAAAAACGTTGTCGCTTCTGGTATGGCGAACCGTTGTACCATTCAGCTGAGCTATGCGATCGGAGTGGCCAAACCGCTGTCGATCTATGCGGACACGCACGGCACTGGTGAGGTCAGCCCCGAACAGATCGAACGCGCAATCGCGCAGGTCATGGATTTGACACCACGCGGCATTCGCAGCCACCTTGGTCTGAACAAACCTATCTATGAACGGACAGCGGCCTACGGTCACTTTGGTCGTGAACCAGATGCGGACGGCGGCTTTAGCTGGGAACGCACTGACTTGGTCGAGGCTCTAAAAGCCGCAGTATAAAGCAGACAATCAGACTGTTTGATGAGGGCGCCACAGTGGCGCCCTTTTTTCATGGGGGCTCTGCACGATTGAGGTAATTGCGCTGTGGCCACAGGCTTGGTAAGGCAGCGCCATGAAAAATGATAGACATCCCTCGGGCGCTCCTTGGCGCAATTTCTATGGTCGCTTCCGTGGCAAGACGATCCGGACTAGTCAGCAGGACTATCTGGAAAACGATCTTTTGCCACTGTCGCCCGGCGCAATTAGCTGGGAGGAAAACCCGGATCGTAATCCACTTGACCTGAACGACGTGTTTCCGGGGAAGGATGTCTGGCTGGAAATCGGCTTTGGCGGTGGTGAGCATCTTGTTCACATGGCGGAAGTCTATCCTGACATTGGGCTGATCGGTTGCGAGCCGTTTATCAACGGTGTTGCGATGCTGCTTGGTAAAATTCGCAAGGCAGATGTTGATAACTTGCGCGTTCATCCGGGCGATGTGCGTGATCTGTTTGATGTTTTGCCTGACCACAGCCTGAGCAAAGTGTTCCTGAACTACCCTGACCCTTGGCCGAAAAAGCGCCATCATCGCCGTCGTTTCGTGACACCTGAACATCTTTTGCCGCTGCATCGTGTGATGAAGCCGGGTGCAGAGCTGCGCGTCGCGACGGATATCACCGATTATGTGCGTCAAACACTAGAGCAGGTGCCGCCTGCAGGCTTTGAATGGCTCGCGGAAGGTCCGACAGATTGGCGCGACCCGTGGTCCGATTGGATTTCGACGCGTTACGAGCAAAAAGCGCTCCGCGAAGGCCGTACGCCGCATTATCTGACCTTTCGGCGGGTGTGACGTTGGCGCCTCCGGCGGGAGTATTTCGTACAAAGCGAGAGATAGAGTAGACCCTTTGCTAGCCCTGCGTTAAGACGCATTTGATTATTAAAGGAAAGTCTCATGTCAGGTCACGGCACCCCTATTCCAATGACGTCACGCCCTTGCTGCCCATTGATGGGCGAGGCCAATGTGCCCGGCGACAAATCTATTTCGCACCGCTCGCTTATTCTGGGGGCGTTATCGGTTGGTGAAACGCGTGTGACTGGCCTGTTAGAAGGCGAAGACGTGTTGGACACCGCAAAAGCGATGCGCGCATTTGGTGCAACTGTGACCGATCACGGTGGTGGTGAATGGTCTGTGCAAGGCGTCGGCGTTGGTGGTTTTGCTGAGCCTGAGAATGTGATCGACTGCGGGAACTCTGGCACTGGCGTGCGGTTGATAATGGGGGCGATGGCGACATCACCTATCACCGCAACCTTCACTGGTGACGCGTCGTTGAACAGCCGCCCTATGGGCCGCGTCACTGATCCGCTCGCATTGTTTGGAACGCAGGCTGTCGGTCGTCAGGGCGGTCGTTTGCCCATGACGCTGGTGGGCGCTGCTGATCCGGTGCCTGTGCGCTATGTGGTACCTGTGCCTTCGGCGCAGGTGAAATCGGCCGTTCTGTTGGCTGGCTTGAATGCACCCGGTCAGACTGTGGTCATCGAAAAAGAAGCCACCCGCGATCATACTGAACGTATGCTGCAGGGCTTTGGTGCGACTTTGACTGTTGAGGAAACAGATGAAGGTCGCGTGATTACCTTGGATGGCCAGCCGGAATTGAAGGCGCAGACGATCGTTGTGCCGCGTGATCCATCCTCGGCGGCATTCCCTGTTTGTGCTGCGATTATTACACCGGGTTCGGATGTTCTGGTTCCCAATATCGGGCTGAACCCAACTCGAGCGGGCCTGTTCACCACCCTAAAGGAAATGGGCGCTGATCTGACTTACGAGAATATGCGCGAAGAAGGTGGCGAGCCTGTTGCTGACTTGCGTGCGAAGTTCTCTCCGAACCTCAAAGGGATCGCTGTGCCGCCGGCGCGAGCGGCAAGTATGATCGACGAATACCCTGTGTTGTCCGTCGTTGCAGCCTTTGCGGAGGGTGTGACCGATATGCAGGGTGTCAAAGAACTGCGGGTCAAAGAAAGCGACCGGATTGATGCGATGGCCAAGGGGCTACGGGCTGCTGGCGTCCAAGTGGATGAAGGTGACGACTGGTGGAAAGTCACCGGGCTGGGCCATGGCAATGTGCCGGGCGGTGTGACCGTGGCCAGCGTGTTGGACCACCGGATTGCTATGTCGTTCATGGTGATGGGGATGGCGACGCAAAAGCCAATGACCGTAGATGATGGATCGCCTATCGCGACGTCTTTCCCGATTTTTGAGACACTGATGGGGAACCTTGGTGCGCAGCTTGTGCGCGACAACGCATGATGTTTACCGTCGCCATAGACGGTCCCGCTGCGGCAGGTAAGGGTACGATCAGCAAGGCGGTTGCTGCGCATTTTGGTTTTGCGCATCTGGATACTGGTTTGCTGTACCGGGCTGTGGGTGCCAAAGTGCTGGCCGGGGCTGAGCCGATTGCGGCGGCCCGTGCGCTTGATCCTGTTGATTTAGAGGACGATAGCTTGCGTACTCCGGCAGTTGCGCAAGCGGCGAGCGAGATTGCAGTGATTACCGAAGTTCGTAGCGCGCTTGTTGATTTTCAACAGAAATTTGCGGGTCGTGATGGCGGTGCTGTGTTGGATGGCCGCGATATTGGGACGGTGATTTGTCCCGATGCGGGCGCGAAACTGTTTGTCACGGCGAGCGCGGAATGCCGCGCCGAACGGCGGTTCAAAGAGCTGACGGGCAAAGGGATGGACATCACGCTTGATCAAGTGCTGGCGGATGTGAAGGAACGCGACGCACGCGACCGCAGCCGCGAAACAGCCCCCCTAATCCCCGCAGATGATGCAGTGCTGATTGATACATCTGACATGACGATTGATCAGGCCGTGGCACGCGCGATTGAGATCGTGCAGGCGCGCTTAGGTTAACACCGTACGGTGCTGAGCCACGCCCGCGCAACGTGCGGGCGGGTTAACGCGCATTTTTACCTTAAAAATATGAGAAATACCCGGTCTGCATCGCGTATGTTTTGCGTATGCACAGCGTATGGCTGGTTGTGTGGTTTTGAGGTGGGGTAGGCTGGTTAATGGGGTGTGCGTTAAGGATTGTTAGGATTTTGTGAATGTCGGCTGTGCTGGACAAAACCGACGTTGGTTGCACGTGCGTCAAGGTCCGCTTTCTTGGATCGTTCAACAAACGGTCGTTTTGGGAAGGTTCAAAATAACCCCCTATTGGGTTGCTTCGCCCAAACGCCATGTAGCAATTGTATTGTTCACGCGGCTAACGATGATGGTCATATCTGTTTCGGGGAAGAAGAAAGCATCATGGAGGTTCAACGTAGAAGCAGATTTCTCAAACTGCCCCATCCTTTGAACAAACTGGCTTTCGTTCCAAACTGTGCCAACAGAAACGTTCTCCATAACCCATTTTTGTGCAACATTACGTTGATCAGCTTGATCTCTGCTTTCGCCTGATCCGCTTAGGGTGACATCAACAGCACCAATAATTTCCTGCTCGATGGTTTTGGCTTGTTCCGTCCCATTTTCCGCCCCCCAACGAGGATAGAATGTGACGTCTGCTGTGTACTCGCCAGACGGCAGACTTTCAGACCTCCCATCAAGTTCGATAGTCTGCTCAGGTGAAGTTAATTCTATACGCTTGGACACGCCAATGAATGTGTCTGTTGGCGCTTGACCCTTTGCTGAAACACCCGCCATGACTTCCACAGGGAGAGGTATGTTTGTTGTCACAACTAACGACACAACGTAATCGCTAACTGGCGTTGCCTGAACCGAGATGAAATAATCAGTAGGGTCTACATCTGGTATAGTGCCGTCAGCACTTTGAGTGACAGAAGTGCTGTAAAAGCTATAGGCAACAAAACTAACAATCACCAATCCAACAACTAAAAGAACGTTTTTCAATGAACTACCCTCACATACATTTCTGTTGGATACTTGATAGAGCATTGATGATCTACCCTCTGCTGAGAATACGCTTCAACAAACGCTCCTTTTTGGCACATGTAAAATCGGCCCGTTTTGACGCTGCCAAAAAACCTGTTCAAAACCCAAGTGGTTGTTGAAGGTTTTAGGCTGTCCTTTGTTAGCGGACATCCATGCATAACGCTGCATCGGTCAAAGTGGGCTCACAGCTGCCGTTGGAATGGACTGCACCATATGCCTTTGCGAATGCAAAGGCAGCGCCCCGGTCCGGGGCTCCGCCCGTTCGCCCCTGAAATGGTCCACTGGACCATTTCCAAGACGGGCTTCACCCTCCCTCATGGGGAGGGCGCTTCGTACCCACCCCGAGGTCCGGGCGGGGTTTGTGATTGATAGAGAGGAATGAGTCAAAATCCCTTGCAAACTTGGGCAAACGGGCCTATACGCCGCCCTGTCGAAGCATCGGAACAGGTGCGGGCGTGAGACTTGAGCGGGGTCGGGGATTAACCGGCCCTGTTGTTTTATGTCCGTTATGATGCCTAGACCAACTGAAATCCAAAGACCGGCGGAGACAACCGCTCGGCCCGTATAAAACCAAAACGTTAGGAAAACGACGCCACATGGCTAATACAATGGAAGAGTTTGAAGCACTCTTGAACGAAAGCTTCGAAATGGACACACCGGCTGAAGGTTCGGTTGTCAAAGGCAAAGTCATCTCAATCGAGGCTGGCCAAGCTATCATCGACGTAGGCTACAAAATGGAAGGCCGCGTTGATCTTAAAGAATTCGCAAACCCAGGTGAAGACGCTGAACTGGCTGTTGGTGACACTGTAGAAGTGTTCCTGCGCCAAGTTGAGAACGCCAAAGGCGAAGCTGTTATCTCTCGTGAGATGGCGCGCCGTGAGGAAGCTTGGGATCGTCTGGAAAAAGCATATGCTGACGAAGAGCGCGTCGATGGCGCAATCTTTGGCCGCGTTAAAGGTGGTTTCACTGTAGATCTGGGCGGCGCGGTTGCGTTCTTGCCGGGTTCTCAGGTTGATGTACGCCCTGTACGCGATGCGGGCCCATTGATGGGTCTTAAGCAGCCGTTCCAGATCCTGAAAATGGACCGTCGTCGTGGCAACATCGTTGTTTCTCGTCGTGCTATCCTTGAAGAGTCTCGTGCTGAGCAGCGCGCCGAAGTTATCGGCAACCTGACTGAAGGCCAAGAAGTTGACGGCGTCGTCAAGAACATCACCGAATACGGTGCGTTCGTTGACCTTGGCGGTGTTGACGGTCTGCTGCACGTGACTGACATGGCATGGCGCCGTGTGAACCACCCATCCGAGATCCTCACAATTGGTGAGACGATCAAGGTGCAGGTCATCAAGATCAACAAAGAAACCCACCGTATCAGCCTTGGCATGAAGCAGCTGCAGGACGATCCATGGGATGCTGTTGAAGCGAAATTCAGCCTTGGTTCTGTTCATCAGGGTCGCGTGACAAACATCACTGATTACGGCGCATTCGTTGAGCTGGAAGCTGGTGTTGAAGGTCTTGTGCACGTTTCTGAAATGTCTTGGACAAAGAAAAACGTACACCCAGGCAAAATCGTGTCTACTTCGCAAGAAGTTGAAGTCATGGTTCTGGAAATCGACTCTGCTAAGCGTCGCGTTTCACTTGGCCTGAAGCAGACACAGCGCAACCCATGGGAAGTCTTTGCTGAGACACACCCTGAGGGCACTGAAGTCGAAGGCGAAGTCAAGAACATCACCGAATTCGGTCTGTTCATTGGCCTTGAAGGCGACATCGACGGCATGGTTCACCTGTCTGACCTGACATGGGAAGGCCGCGGCGAAGACGTCATCGGCGATTTCCGCAAAGGTGACGTTGTGAAAGCAAAGGTTGCTGAAGTTGACGTTGAGAAAGAGCGTATTTCTCTGTCCATCAAAGCACTGGACGGTGATCCGTTCGCAGAAGCTGTTGGCGGCGTGAAGCGCGGTTCGATCATCACTGTTGAAGTGACTAAGATCGAAGATGGCGGCATCGAAGTTGACTATGAAGGCGCGAAATCCTTCATCCGTCGTTCTGACCTGTCCCGTGACCGTGCAGAGCAGCGTCCAGAGCGTTTCGGCGTAGGCGACAAGGTCGACGTTCGCGTCACCAACATCGATTCCAAGACACGCAAGCTGGGTCTGTCGATCAAAGCACGCGAAATCGCTGAAGAAAAAGAAGCAGTTGAACAGTTCGGTTCTTCTGACTCTGGCGCATCCTTGGGTGATATCCTTGGTGCGGCTCTTAAAGGCGGCGACGAATAAGTCACCGCTTAGGCGTTACGAAACCACCCCGTCGCAGGAAACTGCGGCGGGTTTTTTTGATTATTTCTATTCGTGCGTTTGTGCCCAATTCAAAATTGCATCCTTTGGCGGCAACGGCTAGCCATAGCGCAAAGGAGACCTGTTTATGCCTATCGATCCCGTTGCTTTGACCGCCGATCTAATTCGTTGCCCTTCGGTGACCCCGGTTGAGGGGGGGGCGCTTGTGTTGTTGGAAAAGCTACTAACCGAGGGTGGGTTTACCTGCACACGTGTTGATCGCGGTGGTATTGCTAATCTTTATGCCCGTTGGGGGCGTCAGGGTGCGAACCGGACGTTTGGGTTTAATGGTCACACGGATGTTGTGCCGATTGGTAACCAGGATGATTGGACGGTTGACCCGTTCGGCGCGGAAATCAAAGACGGGTACATGTACGGTCGTGGCGCGACTGATATGAAATCGGGTGTTGCAGCATTTGCGGCGGCTGCCATTGATTTTGTGCAAGATACCCCGCCTGACGGCGCTGTTGTGCTCGCGATCACTGGCGATGAAGAGGCGGATGCGCTGGACGGTACAACTGCTTTGCTTGACTGGATGGCCGCGAACAATGAAGTAATGTCTGTTTGCCTTGTGGGCGAGCCGACCTGTCCAAGCGAGATGGGTGAAACCATGAAGATCGGGCGACGCGGGTCGTTGACGGCTTGGTTTACTGTGAATGGTGAGCAGGGGCATTCGGCCTATCCGCACCGCGCCAACAACCCGTTGCCGGCGATGGCGCGTTTGGTGGACCGGTTATCGTCGCATGTGTTGGACGAAGGGACGGATCATTTCGACCCGTCGACATTGGCTGTGGTTACGATTGACACGGGCAACCCGGCAACCAACGTGATCCCCGCGTCATGTACCGCCGCAGTGAATGTCCGTTTCAACGACGCGCACAGCAGTCAGTCGATTATTGATTGGTTTGCTGAGGAAGTCGCGCAGATCAAAGGCACCTTTGGCGTTGATATTGATACTAAGGTCAAAGTGTCTGGCGAAAGCTTTGTCACGCCGCCGGGCGATTTATCTGACTTGATTGGAAATGCCGTCAAGGCCGAGACTGGACGTACACCAGAGCTATCTACATCCGGGGGCACTTCGGATGCGCGTTTCGTGAAAAATCATTGCCCGGTTGTCGAATTTGGGCTTGTTGGTAAGACTATGCATCAGGTCGATGAACGCGTGTTGGTCGCGCAGATTAGTCAGCTCAAGGCGATCTATAAACGCATCCTGACGGATTATTTCGCATGATCAGTGTCGTTACGGATTACGCACCCTGCATCGCGCTGCGCCGTGCTGTGTTTATGGATGAACAGGGTATCTCTGAGGCCGAGGAAATGGATGATCTGGATGACAGTGCTATCCATCTGCTTGCTACCGTCGATGGCCGGGCCGTTGGTACCGCCCGTTTGTTGATTGTTGGTGATACGGGGAAAATCGGCCGGATATGTGTGTTGAAGGCCCAACGTGGAACAGGACTTGGCGCGAAACTGGTTTTAGCAGCTATCGATCACCTGCGCACTATCCCAAGCATCAACCGCGCCAAATTAAGCGCCCAAGACCACGCGATAGGTTTCTACGAAAAGCTAGGCTTTGTCGCTGAAGGGCCGTTCTACGACGACGCAGGGATACCGCATAAGGATATGGTGCGCGCGTTTTAGGATGGCATGGCCGCGCTGAGCTAGTCGGGCAGTGCTTTTAGTTATAAATTTTCCACCAAATACGCGACAAATTTATTGGATGGCGGCAGTTCTAGAACGGATAAAAAGACTTTTCTTCTTTGCGATCGATGCTCCCAAAAACATCGTCCAAACTTCGCGCTAGGCTTGGGTGTTCATCGGGACGTTGCGCAATCCTGTCGTAGATAGGTTTCTTAAGAGCGTACGGCACCCGACCTGCGGTTATTAGCAGCTGGTTACCCCTTCAAATTGGTGCTTCGGTACGGGTTTTTACGAGGTGCAGAATGACTTCGTGAAAGTCTTCAAAGAAGAAGTGATGCCAGAATTCTGCGTAGGCGCCTAAACCCGAATTATCGTAAGTGCGCGTTGTAAGCGAGAGACGCGTTTGTCCGTTGATTTCGGTTAGAACATATTCTCCAGAAACCACGTTAAAATAGCGACCGCCGACTTTGACATGTGGGTCTTCGATGCCATCGGCGACCCAACCTTTGGGGAATGCAAAGTCCCAAGCGATTAGACGATTATCTTCGATGTTGGTGATAACTTCGCGAAAGTGGACGTCATTCCCCCAAAACGAATGGCGCACAGCGCCGCTGGTTGTTTCTTCCCAGATTGCTGCTGTGGGTTTTGGCACTCCCAAAAGATGCGAGGCGCGCGTTGGTATTTCATCGGGCGATATGTCTGGGATCGTTTTGATCATATTGAAGACGGTTGCTGCTGGCGCATCAATTATGATCTCGTTCGTGATGGTGTAAATTTGTGCTTCCTTGTGCGGCATCCCGAGTATGGCCAGTGCAACAATCGGTATTGTGACGGCCTTCAACGCACCTTTGCTGTCGTCTTTCCAGCGCAAGAGCAGAAGGTAGATAAAGCCGCCCGCTAAGGCGCCTAGCAGTATTGGAACGATAGCTACTGCGATGCACAAAAGGCCTTCTTGTCCTGTGATAAATGATCCTGCCACGGAAAAGAAAACAATTCCAACAAGCCAACCCACGCTGTTGGTGAAGCTTTTAAAGGTGTCTCTCGGTTTGAAATGCATAATCACGACGCCTGAGACGGCAGGAAACCCAAACAAAAACGCCATGCTGACTGTGTCGACCTTCAGTGCGATAGCGATAGCGTAGACCACAAGCATACCAATGATCAGTGCGACCGCAGGAACGAGAACTCTGACAAATTTTTCAATCATTACTGAATTGCACGCCCTAATTATTTTCAGCTTCCAGAGTAGTATAGAAACCGGGCCATCGTAAGCGACTGAAACAAAATACGGTTACAGCGGCTCTTTGCCGCTTGTGTCTTTGTACGCGGTATTCAATCCCCGTGACGCCCTTATTTTTCCGTGCTAGGGCTGGCGCATGACACGTATCCCCTCAAAGTCCGAGATCCTTGAATGGATCGCCCAGAACCCAACCAAAGCTGCGAAGCGCGATATTGCGAAAGCCTTTGGCATTAAGGGTGCAGCCCGTATTGATTTAAAACGTTTGCTCAAGGAACTTGAGGAAGAAGGTAAGCTGACGAAACGTCGTAGCAGTTACCGCGATGCAGAAGATTTGCCACCTGTGTCTGTGTTGGAAATCACCGGACCTGATGCTGATGGTGACCTGTTTGCCCGCCCGCTTGAATGGAAGGGCGAAGGCGCAGAGCCTGTGATCTTGATGATGTTGCGGTCTAGTGATCCGGCCCTTGGGAAGGGCGATCGGATATTGGGTCGTTTGACTGTCGATAAAACAGAGCACCATAGCCATACCGCCCGCATGATCCGGCGTATCGGGACAAACCCGATGCGGATATTGGGCGTGTTTCGTGCTGAATCTGAAGGTGGTCGCGTGCTTCCGATTGATAAGGGCGCAGACAAGCAGTGGACCGTTGCTGCAGGCGCGACGGGCGGTGCCAAAGATGGCGAATTGGTCGAAGCAGAACAAGCTGGACCCAAGGGCCGCATGGGCCTGCCCAAGGCGCGTATCGTTGCCGTTCTTGGCGATCCAACAGAACCGCGCGCCGTGTCACTGATTGCGATCCATCAACATGGTATTCCTGATCATTTCCCGGATGCAGTGGTAGCCGAGGCTGACGCAGCCAGCCCCGCGGGCCTAAAGGGTCGTAAGGACCTGCGCGATATGCCTTTGGTCACGATTGACCCATGGGATGCCCGCGATCACGATGATGCTTGTTTTGTTGAGTCTGACCCTGACCCAAAGAATGCCGATGGCTTTGTCATCTGGGTCGCGATTGCAGACGTTGCACATTACGTCACACCGGGGTCTGAATTAGATATCGAGGCGCGCAAGCGCGGGAATTCGACATATTTCCCTGACCGGGTGGTACCAATGCTGCCGGATCGGTTGTCGGGTGATCTGTGTTCGCTGCACGAAGGTGTTGAGCGCGCCTGTTTGGCCGTCGCGATGCGGATTGATGCCGCTGGCAACATGATCGGCCATGAATTCCACCGTGGCTTGATGAAATCTGTTGCGTCGTTGAATTACGAAGAAGTCCAAGACGCAATGGATGGTCGTGTGAACGACAAGGTCGCGCCATTGCTGGATGCCATTATTCGCCCGCTTTATGCTGCTTATGATGCCCTGACAAAGGCCCGCGAACAGCGCCAGCCGCTTGAGCTTGATCTACCTGAGCGTCAGATCGTTCTGGATGATAATGGCAAGGTCAGTTCAGTGAACTTCAAAGAACGGTTGGACGCACACCGCTTAATCGAAGAATTCATGGTCTTGGCCAATGTCGCCGCTGCCGAAGCGTTGGTTACTAAAAAGTCGCCGCTGTTGTTCCGCGTTCACGAAGAACCGAACGCAGATAAACTGGATGCGCTGCGCGAGGTTGCGCATGCGTCTGGCTTGGTTTTGGCCAAGGGACAGGTATTGAAAACAGCCCACTTGAACCGATTGCTGAGCCAAGCAAAGGATACTGAAAACGCAGAGCTGGTGAATATCGCGACGCTGCGGTCGATGACCCAAGCCTACTATAACCCAGAAAATTTCGGGCATTTTGGGCTGGCATTGCGGGCCTATGCCCATTTCACATCGCCGATCCGTCGCTATTCAGATTTGATTGTGCACCGCGCGCTGATTGCGTCACACGGTTGGGGTGACGACGGGCTAAGCCCTTGGGATGTCGAACACCTGCCCGACACCGCCAAGCTGATCTCGGACACGGAACGTCGGTCAATGACAGCCGAGCGCGACACGACAGATCGTTACCTTGCGGCGTTCTTGTCTGATCGCATTGGTGCTGAAATGACAGGCCGTATTAGCGGGATCGCCAAGTTTGGTGTTTTCGTGAAGCTGGATGAAACCGGTGCGGACGGCATGGTGCCTATTCGGACCTTGGGGCGTGAGTATTTCCATTTTGATGCAGAAAGCCAAACGCTGATGGGGTCCGATACTGGGCTTATGATCTCGCTTGGGCAACGGGTTACGGTAAAACTCACGGAAGCTGCGCCAGTTACCGGTGGATTGATTGTTGAATTGCTATCAATCGACGACCGGACAATGCCGCGCGGTCCTGTTCGTGGTCGCGGGAAACCTGCACGCCGCAAAGTTGGGTCTGCACGTAAAAAAGCTGCTAAAACGGCCCGCAAGGTCAAGCGCACGCGGCATTAAAGATGATAGGTTAGCGCGTGCCGGATCAAGAGCTTGATCCGATCTGGCACGATGTCTTGGCTGTGTTTGAAATGTACTGCGCGGTTGCCTTCGATTTGGTCGAGGTCCGGAAATGTATCTGCGTAGGTGCTGATCACGTTGGTTGCGCAGTGGGCATAAATCGCGCATCCGCCGGTTTTGGTTGCCCCGATCCGCAGGGTTGTGCCTGATTTACTGGTGGCGGTTAGATATGATGGTTGACCCCATTTCAACGTTTCTGTCAGCGTTCCAACCTTTGGAATATCCTTGGCGACCTGAAAAATAAGATCCCGCAGGATTATTGCTGATGCGCGGGCATCAGCCGGGAACGCATCATAGGCGGCTTGAACTTTAGGATCGGTGATGGGTTTCATAGCGTTAGCGTAGCCTTCAGGAGCAGCGATGCACAGCCGCAACAAGCATGTAACTGACTATAGCTGACAGATAGCATTAAGTTGATTGTCGAACATGGTGTGACTGCATTAAGTTGTGCCTAAAATAGTGAGGTTGAGTAAGATGAAACGCAGGCACTTCATCGCGGCGAGTTTGGCCGCGCTAGGAACGACAAATCCAGTATTGGCTGATGCACGTGGATTTGGAAATTGGATCGCGAATTTCCGGTCTAGGGCTAATGCGGCTGGGGTTTCGGATCGGACGTTCAATGCGGCATTTCAGGGTGCGCAATATCTGCAAGACAGTATTGATCGCGACCGAAACCAGTCAGAATTTGTAAAGCCATTAGCGGATTACATGTCCACCGCGGCGTCGGATGATCGCGTCCGCAATGGTCGGGCAATGTTGCAGCAGCACGGTCGGCTATTATCGCTGATCGAAGCGACCTATAACGTTGAACCACATGTGGTGCTGGCCGTGTGGGGAATGGAAAGCAACTATGGCCAAAGGCGTGGCAGCACGCCGTTGATTTCCACCCTTGCGACCCTTGCCTATGACGGGCGTCGCGGACGGTTCTTTGAAAGCCAATTGATTGCTGCGTTGAAGATCTTGCAAAACGGCGATGTTGCTCCGCAGAATATGACCGGATCATGGGCTGGTGCGATGGGGCACACCCAATTCATTCCGACATCCTATGAGGCCTATGCCGTTGATTTCACTGGCGACGGACGCCGCGATATTTGGGCGGATGACCCAAGCGATGCGTTGGCATCTACGGCTGCGTATTTCCGACGGTTCGGTTGGCAAAAAGGGCAGCCTTGGGGTGTTGAAGTGTTACTGCCAAGCGGGTTTGACTTTAGCCAAACAGGTCGCAGTGTGACCCGTAGTCCTGCGGCATGGGCGCAGGCTGGTGTTGGCGATGTGAACGGGCGGGCGGTTCCCAACTATGGCGATGCGTCACTCATCACGCCGACCGGGGCTGGTGGACCTGCGTTCCTTGTTTTCCGAAATTTCGATGTGATCTCGCGCTATAACAACGCCGAGGCGTATATTATCGGTGTTGGGCATCTGGGTGACCGCATTCGCGGTATGGACCCCCTACGCGCGCAGTGGCCGGTAGGTGAGCGCCGTTTGCGCCGTGCAGAGCGGACTGAATTGCAGCAGCGTCTGACCAATGCAGGGTTTTCGACGGGCGGTGTAGACGGGCAGATTGGCCCGAATACACGCGCTGCGATCAAGGCCTATCAAGCGTCACGTGGCCTGCCCCAAGACGGGCACCCGTCATTTAGTCTATTGGAGCGATTGCGCTGAGCATGTACCGCCTTGCATACAGGTCGTGAGCTGATCAAGCACGGCCTGTGATGGTTCCGGGAAAATCATCCCGCCACATGCGCCTGCGGTCATGACCACGGGGCTGTTTTCTGCACGGGCGAAATACAATGCTTCGATGCCGCTTTGTGCTGAGCCGCAGTAATTTGCGACACAGTCCACCTGCAAAAATGCGGGGCTGATATAGTCGGATGTAAAACCGTCGTAGGTCAGCCCTTTGCCATTGAAACGGGCTGAGATCGGGGCAGGGGCTTCGTTTCTTTTATTGCTTAGCACAGGCGGCAAGGCGGATTCATCAAAGGTCAACGTACCGTACAGCACATAGTAATTATCCGATGAGGCGGCCACTTGGTTAAATGTCGAAATCGGATCAGGGCGCATACAGCTTAGGGCTTGTGCTTGCCCTGCGATCATCGCGCAAGCGGCGGCTAGAAAGATCGGTTTCATAGGTATCTCCATCTATCAAAGGCAAAAACGGTGCCTGCTCAAATAATGACGTTTGCGGTCCTGGGTTCCTTGGCGTGCGCTGCTTAAAAATCAGATTTTCATAGTTTATCTTTGAATTCTTCGAGTACCTGCGCGTAGACGGCACGTTTGAACGGTACAATCGCGTCGACTAATTCATTCGAAGGAATCCATTTCCAAGACGAAAATTCTGGATGCTCGGTCACAATGTTGATCTGGTCATCAGTGCCGTGGAAGCGGAAGAGATACCATTTTTGTTCTTGCCCACGGTAGCGCCCTTTCCAGATATTTGGCACCAGATCATGCGGTAAATCATAAGGAATGAGGCCTTCGCTTTCTGCATCTAAGCTTACAAGGTTGGTGGTTACGCCTGTTTCTTCTTCTAGTTCGCGCAATGCCGCGTCATAGGTTTTTTCACCCTTGTCGACGCCCCCCTGCGGCATCTGCCAAGCATCCGTATCGCGGTCGATCCGTTGTCCCACAAAAATATGCCCACGTGTGTTCGCAAGCATGATCCCTACACAGGGGCGATAGGGGAGTTTTTCGATATCTTCGGGTGTCATTGCGCTTTGGTCTTTCGTGTTATTTGAGATCCGTTTGGCACTGATCATGACACAAGGTCCAGACGTTATGCGATAACAAGCCGTGATTGTGGCGTGATGCGCTGTGCGATCCAACGCAAATGATCGCGCCTGAATGCGATGCAGCCTGCGGTTGGCCGCCCGGGCCCGCGCCATTGATGGATAAAGATCGCCGATCCCTTGCCCGGTGTAGCCTTTTGATAGTTCCAATCGGTAATCAAGATAAGATCATACATCGGATCTGACCTGCGCAGGCGTTCGTGGCTAAACGCATGTGGCGCGCGCACCTGACTGTTGTAGGCGTGGTCATTCACATCATCCGACCACAAATCAGCAGGCCCGATAGGGCGTGCCCAAGACACTGGCTGCACCATGCGATCCGCCCGATACAACATCTCGACGATCCGATGGGAACCACGCGGGGTCGCGCCATCGCCCTCGACCTTGTCAGCCGTCAAACCACCGCGCCCAATGGTGCACGGAAATCGGCGATTCATAAAACGAATATGGGTTTGGGTTAAAGCTAGGTCGGTTGATTTCATGGTGTGTTGATAGCGTCATAAAGACGCGTTGTCAGTCTTCGAGATATGTTTCCTGTGCGTCGTCATGGGAGCAGTACAATTAGAGCGATGAGTGTGAGTATTACCCGCTAGACTGCTGTTTTAGTATTGGCTTGGGGTGATCCTGAGCCCATGAGGTGGCAGTCGCACGAATGGATGGTTTGCCAAGAATTGGAAGTAGATCATCAGGTGAAAGCACTACTAAACTTGCATTTACGGATAGCGTCGCAGTGCAGATCGGGGACGGTTTATTGGCGATAATAGCCCCTAGTCAATTTGGCGTAGTACCATATGGACTTTGTAGTCAGGTGCGTGGCGGGTTTTCTCGAAGTCCCACCCGATAAGCTCGCTAATGGTTTGGTATGCGATAAACTTGTCGGGCGAGAGCTTCGTCTTTATTTTCATCCTTTGGAAAGAATGCAAATCGACTTACAAAACGCGTTCTGCGACGCGGTTTACCTCTGCCTGTACAGAGTCTGAGCGATACTGCGTCTTGTCCGCGAGAATGGTGATCGATGCGGTGGCAGACAGCATTTCGGCTTCATCTCGGTAGTTCGTGTGGGGCCTTAGGTTGATGTCTGTTATCATGCAGTTGCCGAAAGTTTGTTTGACCGCTTCACACAGCGTGATTGCCGCAGCCAAGACTTCGGCACGGGTTTCAGGAGAGTTTGGACGTTCGCTTTCATATCGATCCAAAATCGTAACCCGTGCACGAACAAGGTCACCATTTTCTACCGTTGAGGGATCACCGTAGTCGTAGGCCGGAATGTAATTGAGTTCGCCCTGCATAGTAGCGACACCTTCACGGTTCACTTCGCCTCTGACCCTTCCCACATCGCAGGATTTGGCGAAATTCCCCAAGATTTCGACACAATATTCGGACAAAAACTGTGGAGCACGGGCTATGGCATAAAGATCATAGTAGGCTTCGTCAGGCATTTCTTCGCCGGGTTTCATGATCTCTGAGAATGGAAGAGACACCGAATAGGAGACGGTACGTTCACCATTTAGTTCATCTTCGGAATAGGTGTTTTTTAGTTCAGCCCGATCCCTTAGCCAACGAAGAGGGGCCGGGCCGCGCAACAAGTTTGCAAAGTTTGATTCTTCGCCCGCGACCATTTTTTGGGATTCATTGGTGATTTGATAACCCCAATACATCGCTGGGATGTACCAGACTGCGGCGATAGCAAGACCAATTACACTTGCTAGAATGCTGAAGCCCCTCATTGACCAGATACCTCCATTGGATCGGGGTTAAGTAATGCGATGTCGCCACCTATAGCTTGCATAAGCAGGGTATCATGTGACTCTTGACGCGCTTCGTCACTGACTACGACAAAGTCGCTTGGCGTGTGATAGATGGCTTGGCCCGTGAACGGGGTGAACTGAATGGGAGAACTAGCCACCGGTCCGGCGATCACATGAGCTGCTTTGGACGCGGTCGTCAAGTTTGTGCTTGCATCGGCCCCGAATGTAGATGTGAACCAAGCGTTGTAAGCGCGGTAACCGGTATTGTAGGAATACATTTGGTTTTCATAAAGGTCGTTGTCTTTTTGGGCCTTCTGATATCCAAGCCAATGTTCTTGAGGTTGGCGCCACGGAGCAACCATACAAGGACGAACTTCATCATTGGATCCAAATTCGTTGTTTTGCACAAAGTCGCTTACCCTTATCGCTTCGAAGCTTGGGTTTCCAGGCGGTGACACCAACGCCGAATTGTTCCCTATCATCGCGATATGAGCGATTTCAGCACCTTCGGAAAGATGTACATTCCAAATGATATCGCTAGAGCTGGATTGTAGTATCAGGTAAACAGGGGCGGTGTCGTCTGTCACAAAGACATCAACCGGTTTCATGCGTCCACTGGCCATTTTGCCAACCTTGTAGTGGCCGGACACTTGGGTCAACAAACCCTCGATATGATCCGAAAGTGCGCTGGCAATTTGCTCTTTGCTGAACATATGAACAGAAGTCTCAGCTGTGCTGCTACCTATCCGAACGTTTTGGATGACTTCGGAGGATTGAGGCCGGCGAAATGTGCATTCGGTGTTGGTATCAAAAGGAATTAGATCGCCAGGAATGGTGTCTCGTGTTGTTTCTATAAATCCGATTGCGATTTGGTCGACCGTTACCTCAGACTGATCGGGCGTAGCTACTGCTGGAGAACGCAGTGTCCATCCCGAATCTGTTAACTCTCGCATAGGTGGCGGGGCGTCTGTACGACGAGAGGCACGTCCCGTTGTCATGTCGACCATCCCCGTTGAGCCGCTAAAATATGTTTTTGTTGCTTCCACTAAGTGCGCAAGCGAAACAGTTTCGCCTGGTTGGATTTGCTTATACCCATAGAACAGACCACCGCCGCACACTGCGATAATCGTTGACCAAATAAAGAAGTTTCGCAGCGCGTAACTTTGTGGCTGATCTTCGCCATAACGTGGCTTGGGTGGCGTTTTGGGGGGCGGGTCTGAAAGCCTTGCATTGTTACGTTCTTCGATCCGACTTAGACGTTCGGCGAACACATCTTTTTGTTTTTGATCGTTATTCATCCCGCATCGCCTTTAGACGCGCATAAAATCGCACTTATAAAACATAGATTACTACCGACATCGTACAGCGCTGTGCTGCGATCCAGTGAATTTTTATGACTTTTGGCAAACGCGCGCATAGTTGACAACCATAAACTCACATCATGCATTGCGCCGTCGCCCGAAGCGTGCGGATTGCATCACTTTAGGCGAAGGAGCTGGTAAAGCCTGTGCAGGCATATTTTAAAGAACGACGCAGTTAACCTGATGCGTTTTATGCGTTGGCATAGCCCAACGGCTTTAACGCTTCTCTGATTTCCTCCAAGATTGCCGGGTCGTCGATGGTGGCTGGCATTTTGAAGTCTGCGTTGTCGGCGATTTTGACCATTGTGCCGCGCAGGATTTTCCCCGAGCGCGTCTTGGGGAGCCGGTCTACGACCGTGGCCAGTTTAAACGCCGCGACGGGGCCGATGGTGTCGCGGACGGATTTTACGACCTCTTTGATGATTTCGTCGTGCGGTCGATCGCAGCCTTTGTTGAGGCAGATGAAACCAAGCGGCAGTTGGCCTTTGAGTTCATCCGTCACCCCGACCACAGCGCATTCCCCAACGTCTGGGTGCGCGGCAAGGACTTCTTCCATGGCCCCGGTGGATAGCCGGTGACCGGCGACGTTAATCACGTCATCTGTGCGTGCCATGATGTAGAGATATCCATCGTCGTCGATCATCCCGGCATCGCCGGTTTCATAATAGCCGGGGAAGGCGTCGAGGTAGGATTTTTTGAACCGGTCTTCGGCATTCCAAAGCGTGGGGAGCGTGCCGGGTGGCAGGGGCAGTTTGACCGCAATCGCGCCAAGTTCACCGGATGCGACCGGGTGGCCAGACTCGTCCAGGATTTGCACATCATAGCCGGGCATCGCGACGGTGGGTGATCCGATTTTGACGGGCATTGCTTCGATCCCGGCTGGGTTGCCTGCAATTGTGTAGCCGGTTTCGGTTTGCCACCAGTGGTCATAGACTGGTTTGCCCGTCTTTTCTTGTGTCCATTTGATCGTGTCTGGGTCGGCACGTTCCCCTGCCAGATAGATCGCATTGAGGCCTGATAGGTCGTAATCCTTTAAGAATTCGCCGGTTGGGTCTTCGCGTTTCACGGCACGTAATGCTGTGGGTGCAGTAAAGAATGATTTGACGTTATGTTCCTCGATGACCCGCCAGAATGTACCTGCATCGGGCGTACCGATGGGCTTGCCTTCGAAGACAATCGTTGTGTTGCCGTGGATCAGTGGCCCGTAGCAGATATAGCTGTGCCCCACGACCCAGCCCACGTCTGACGCTGCCCAGAAGACATCGCCAGGGTCGACGTTGTAGATGTTCTTCATCGTCCAGTTGAGCGCGACCAGATGGCCCGCTGTCGGCCGTACAACGCCTTTAGGTGCGCCTGTGGTGCCAGAGGTATAGAGGATGTAGGCAGGGTGATTGCCCGCCACTGGAACGCATTCAGCAGGGGCGACACCGTATTGGAAGCCGTGCCAGTTATAGTCGCGGCCGGGGATCAGTTCGGCGACCTCTTGTTCGCGCTGAAAAATCACTGTGAAGTCGGGTTTATGGTCGGCCAGTTCAATGGCACCGTCCAGTAGCGGTTTGTAATGCACGACACGTCCCGGCTCCATCCCGCAAGAGGCGGCGATGATGGCTTTGGGTTTTGCATCGTCGATCCGTACGGCCAGTTCGTTTGCCGCGAACCCTCCGAAGACGACTGAATGAATTGCCCCCAGCCGGGCGCAAGCGAGCATCGCCTCGAGCGCTTCGGGGATCATCGGCATGTAGATGATGACGCGATCACCTTTTTCGACGCCCTTCGCGCGCAAGGCGCCGGCTAGACTGGCAACGCGGTTACGCAGTTCGACGTAGGAAATCTCGCGCTTTGTATGCGTGATTGGGCTGTCGTAGATGATCGCGGTCTGCTCGCCTCGGCCATTTTCCACATGACGGTCGACGGCGTTGTAGCAGGTATTTACCTTTGCGTCGGTGAACCATTCATACAGCGGTGCGTTATCGGCATTCAGGGCGCGAGTAGGGGGTGTTACCCAGTCAATCGCTTGGGCTTGTTCCATCCAGAAAGCCTCTGGGTCAGCTTTCCAAGCTGCATAAACGTCCGCGTATCCCATGTGTTCCTCCCAAAACAACCTGAGAGAAAGTGTTACGCAGCACGCGACGCCCCTGCAAGCATGGCGGCAGGGGCTACGGCGGAAGTTGTCAAAAAGTTTTCAGACCATCTGAATAGCTATTAATGATCAGTATCTCGAAGGTACTTGAACCAGTATTCTTTGATCCAACGCACGGGAAAGTAACCGAATTTTTCGGGGCTTCCCCAGCGTTTAAACGGACCTTTGGTCATTTCGTCAGGATCGGGTTTGCCGTGGAAAATGACAACGTAGCCTTGGGGGCGGCTAATTGGTCGCACCAGATTGACCGGGAAATGATAGGCGAGGCTTTTTTTGAAGCTCAGCATCCAACCGATTGGCCAGCTGTGCCTGTCAGCGGCATGATCGTGGATGTAGTCCTGATCATTTCTAAACTGACGCAGTTCGTCAAAACTTTTGTCGTGGCTTTCTAGGTAAAGGTGGTCCTGCGTCTCCGCAACGAACCCTACGACCGACGAATTCGATTTGAGTTCCTTTCCGAATAGTTTGGGAAAGGTACGTGGCAAGGTGTCGGGGATTTCTTTGATAATATGTAGCCCACCGACCGTCGTGAGGTGGTCAAATAGAGGTGTAAGGTCACGCAAGATCACGACGTCCACGTCCATCATGATGACTGGCGTACCCGGCGTGAATAGACCCGGTGCAAACGCGCAGAGCTTGGGCCACATTCCCCGGTGCCATTTTGATTTTTCCATGGCGAATGGTGGAAACTCCACCACTTCGATCCCTTCGGCCAGCCCCTCTGCGTCATCGGTCATACACACGAACCGAAACGGCGTTTTCATCATGTCGGTCAAAGCCCGATACAGGATGTTTGTGTACTTGCAGGGGTATCCGCTACCCCATTTAAAGCAAAGTATGACAGGTGTCAGATCATCAGCCATAGTGTGCCACCGGTGTTCCTGCGAGCGCCGACATGTTCAGCAATCCACGTGGCGTGATGGATGGTGTAACAATATGACAGCGGTTGCCCATGCCCATGAGGATCGGTCCGACCTCTAGCCCGCCGCCTTTCATTTTCAGGATGTTGCGCACGCCTGATGCGGCGTCGGTGTTAGCAAAGATCAATACGTTTGCAGCGCCCGGAAGGTGGGCGTCTGGGAAGACACGGTTGCGCAGTTCGACGTCTAGCGCGGCATCGATGTGCATTTCGCCCTCGTAGGCAAAGTCGCGCGGTTGGCTGTCGAGAATCGCCATTGCGGCACGCATCCGTACGCCTGTGTCGCAATCGAGGTTGCCGAATTGGCTGTGTGAACAGAGCGCGATCTTGGGTTCGACCCCAAAGCGGCGCACGTGGCGGGCTGCCCCGATGACGGTTTCGGCGATTTGTTCTGGTGTCGGTTCCGAGTGCACTTGGGTGTCGGCCACGAACAATGGCCCATCTTCAAGGATCATCAGGGACAGGGCACCAACCGGATGAAGGGTCTGGTTTCCGAGGATCTCGGTCACGTATTTCAAGTGCCAGCGGAATTGACCAAAGGTGCCACAGATCAGGCTGTCGGCCTCTCCGCGGTGGACCATGACGGCGCCAATCGCTGTGGTGTTTGTCCGCATGATCGCCTTGGCCAGATCAGGCGTCACGCCTTTGCGGGCCATTAGGTTGTGGTAGGTTTCCCAGTAATCGCGGTAACGCGGATCGTTTTCTGGGTTAACGATGCTGAAATCAACGCCGGGGCGGATTTTCAGGCCCGCACGTTCGCAACGCTGGGCGATCACGTCGGGGCGACCGATTAGGATTGGCGTGTCTGTCGTTTCTTCCATGATTGCTTGGGATGCGCGCAGCACGCGTTCGTCTTCGCCTTCGGCAAAGACAATGCTGCGTGTCACAGTGCGTGCCGCGTCAAAGACGGGGCGCATGATCATCGCGGATTTAAAGACGGATCCGTCCAAGTTTGCCTTATATGCGGTCATATCCGCGATGGGGCGGGTTGCGATGCCTGTTTCCATTGCCGCCTTAGCGACAGAGCTGGCGACGACACCCATAAGGCGTGGATCAAAGGGTTTCGGGATCAGGTAGTCGGCACCGAATGTCAGCTTTTCACCTGTGTAAGCTGCTGCTGCCTCGGCACTTGTCGTTGCGCGGGCGAGGGCGGCGATACCTTCGATGCAGGCGATCTTCATCTCGTCGTTGATGTCGGTCGCGCCAACGTCCAGCGCACCGCGGAAGATGAACGGGAAGCACAGCACGTTGTTGACTTGGTTCGGGAAATCGCTGCGGCCGGTCGCGATGATCGCGTCAGGTTTCACTGCGCGGGCGTCATCGGGGCTGATTTCTGGCGTGGGGTTTGCCAGCGCAAAGATGATTGGCGCATCCGTCATCTGCACGACCATTTCGGGTTTCAAAACACCGGGGCCAGACAGGCCAAGGAACATGTCAGCACCAGCGATTACATCGTTCAATGTGGCTTTTGTTGTGCCTTGGGCGTATTCGGCTTTTTGCGGCGTCATGTCCTTTTCTCGGCCGTTGTAAACAAGACCTTCGATATCACACAGCCACACGTTTTCACGCTTTACGCCAAGTTTCAGCAGCATGTTCAGACATGCGATGCCAGCCGCGCCGCCGCCTGTGCTGACGATTTTGATGTCTTCGAATTTCTTGCCCGCGACGCGCAGCGCGTTGGTTGCGGCAGCACCAACAACGATGGCGGTACCGTGCTGATCGTCGTGGAACACGGGGATGTTCATCCGTTCACGGCAGATTTTCTCGACAATGAAGCAGTCGGGCGCTTTGATGTCTTCTAAGTTAATCGCACCGAAGGTGGGTTCGAGCGCGCAGACGATATCGGCCAATTTTTCAGGATCGGGTTCATTTAGTTCAATATCAAAGCAATCGATATTGGCGAACTTTTTGAATAGGACCGCTTTGCCTTCCATGACAGGTTTTGAGGCCAATCCGCCAATGTTTCCAAGGCCTAGAACCGCAGTGCCATTGGTCACAACGCCAACAAGGTTACCACGTGTTGTGTAGTCGCGGGCGGTGTCTGGGTTTGCTTTGATCTCAAGACAAGCTTCGGCGACGCCGGGCGAGTAAGCACGTGACAGATCGCGACCGTTCGCCAAAGGCTTGGTCGCGCGAATTTCAAGTTTCCCGGGTTTTGGGAACTGGTGATAGTCCAGCGCTGCCTGCCGCGTGCTGTCTTTTGCGTCGTCTGTCATCGGTTCCTCCAAATATGGTTTAACGTTAAACCATTCTCATGCCGCAACGGAAGTTGTTGGCTGTCGTTAATCACAGTTTAGGGGCATTTGGCAAATCATTCGACGCAATGACAGTCAAATTGCCGCCTGTTGGTTTCGTTTACGCATTGTCTGGTCTTGCATCCGCAAGCGTCAAAGATCACTCTGTGTGAACCAATACGGAGAGAATGATGACCCTTATCGAAACAGCGCGTGCTGTGCGTGAAAACGCCTATGCCCCTTATTCAAAGTTCAAAGTAGGTGCTGCTATTAAGGCGACGTCAGGTGCCATCTATGCTGGCTGCAACGTAGAAAATGTCGCCTATCCCGAAGGCACATGCGCCGAGGCCGGTGCGATTGCCGCGATGATTGCCGCAGGCGATACACGTATCGCTGAGATCGCGGTGATTGCTGACAGCCCGAAACCCATCAGTTGCTGTGGCGGTTGCCGTCAAAAAATCGCGGAGTTCGCGGATGGTGATGTAGTTGTGACCCTGACGACCGTGGATGGCGTGACGGCGCATACAACCGTTGCTGATTTGCTGCCGGGCAGTTTTGACGCAGATTACATGAGCCGCGTCTAAGATGGATGCCCGTGCGATCATAGCTGCGGTGCGCCGCCATCACACACCTAGTGCAGAAGAATTGGCATGGTTTGCCAAAGGTCTGGCGACTGGCGAAGTCAGCGACGCGCAAGCCGGTGCCTTTGCGATGGCTGTTTGCTTGAATGGCCTGTCTGACGAAGGCCGCGTTTCGCTGACCAAAGGTATGCGTGACAGTGGTGACGTTTTGCATTGGGATTTGCCTGGGCCTGTGTTGGATAAGCATTCGACTGGTGGCGTGGGGGACTGCGTATCTTTGATCCTTGCGCCGACTTTGGCCGCCTGTGGTGTATATGTGCCGATGATCTCTGGTCGTGGGTTGGGGCATACGGGTGGCACGTTGGATAAGCTTGAGGCGATCCCCGGTCTGTCTGTTGATGTGACTGAACGCCGGTTGCATCAGATTACCCGCGATATCGGCTGTGCCATCGTCAGTGCTACTGGCCAAATTGCCCCTGCCGACAAGCGCCTTTATGCGATCCGCGATGTGACAGCGACGGTTGAAAGCGTGGATTTGATCACGGCCTCAATTCTAGCGAAAAAGCTGGCGGCGGGGCTCGAGGGGCTGATCCTTGATGTGAAATGCGGCTCTGGCGCGTTTATGAAAACGCCGCAAGATGCGGAGGCATTGGCGCGTGCATTGGTTGATGCCAGTAATGGCGCAGGCTGCAAAACTGAGGCGATGATCACCGATATGAATGCGCCTCTGGCACCCGCATTAGGCAATGCGGTTGAGGTGGCTGTCTGTATGGAGGTTCTATCAGGCAACGCCGCTGCGGCGCCCCGGCTTCATGAATTGACTGTTGCGCTATGTGTGCGGCTATTGGCGATGCGCGGTGTTGACGATGCCGAGGAGCAGGTAACCCGCGCGATCAGTTCGGGTGCCGCGATGGAGAAATTTGGTCAGATGGTTGCCGCTTTGGGTGGCCCGCCTGACATGGCTGATGACTGGCACACCCACCTGCCCAAAGCGCCGGTGGTGAAACCGGTTCCGGCCCCCACAGCGGGGCATATTGCTGCCATTGATGGTGAGGCGTTGGGGTTTGCCGTGGTTGCCTTGGGTGGCGGACGTCACGTTGAGACGGACAAAATCAACCCGTCTGTTGGCTTTACCGATATGATTGCGCTAGGGGATGCCGTTGCTGCGGGTGAACCGCTTTGCATGGTGCATGCTGCGACTGATGGCGACGCAGCAGAGGCTGTGGCTGCCGTGCAGGCCGCCGTGCGCATCGGTGACGCAGCAAAACCCGGCCCATTGATTATTGGAAGGATCACATGATGGCGCGCGCATTTTTGATTGTCATCGACAGCGTCGGTATCGGCGGTGCGCCAGATGCGGATCAGTTCTTTAATGGTGACTTGCCCGATACGGGTGCGAACACAGTGGCGCATATTGCCCAAACCGCAGGCCTACAGGTTCCGGTGATGGATGCGCTGGGGCTGGGTGCCGCCGTTAAGCTGGCGTCAGGAGAGGACGCTCCGGGCATGGGCACCGCCCCAACCGGTGGCTGGGGGGCTGCGACCGAAGTTTCACAGGGCAAGGATACGCCCTCAGGTCATTGGGAACTGGCAGGTGTGCCTGTCCCGTGGGATTGGCACGTGTTCCCTGATGCGCAGCCAGCGTTTCCAGATGAGGTTGTTGCGCAAATTTGCGCGGCGGCAGGTACCGACGGCATTTTGGGGAACCGCCATTCGTCTGGCACCACTATTATCGAGGAAGAGGGCGAAGCGCATCTGAAAACCGGATGGCCGATTTGTTATACTTCGGCGGATTCGGTTCTGCAGATTGCGGCACATGAAGAACATTTTGGATTGGATCGCCTGCTAAAACTGTGCGCTGATATCGCGCCAGTGCTGCACGAAATGAAAGTAGGTCGTGTGATTGCACGCCCGTTCGTGGGTGAGCCGGGCGATTTCAAACGCACTGGCAACCGCAAAGATTTCGCGATTGCGCCGCCATCTCCGACGATCTGCGACTACGTCCATGATGCAGGTCGCAAGGTGTATGCGGTCGGCAAGATTGGCGACATTTTTTCGATGCGCGGCATCGATGACCTGCGTAAAGGGCGCGACGACGCGTTGATGGGGCATATCAGCGATTTGGTGGACGAGGCCGACGATGGTGCTTTGGTCTTTGCGAACCTTGTCGAATTTGACAGTGAATTTGGCCATCGCCGTGATCCCAAAGGTTATGCCGGGCATCTTGAATGGTTTGACGCTGAACTTGGGCGCATCTTACCCCGGTTGCGCTCCGATGATCTGTTGATCGTCACGGCGGATCATGGCAATGACCCGACTTGGTCCGGGACTGACCACACCCGCGAGCGGGTTCCAGTGCTGGTCCATGGGATCGGTGCGCGGGAACTTGGCCAATTGGCGTTCACTGACGTTGCAGCGAGCATCGCAGCGCACTTGGGCGTAAAATATAACGGAGAGGGGCGCAGTTTCCTATGAATTTCAAAGACATCCCAAAGGTCGAACTGCATACGCACCTTGAAGGATCGGCGCCGCCTGCGTTTATCGCTGGGCTGGCCCGCGAAAAGAATATCGACATCAGTGGTATCTTTAACGCTGACGGCAGCTACGCATTTCGCGACTTCGATCATTTCCTAAAGGTGTACGAGGCCGCGTGTGAGCCGCTGCAATCGCCCGAGGATTTCCGCCGCCTGACCATGGCTGTGCTGGAAGAAACTGCCGCGCATGGCGTCGTCTATATGGAGACATTCGTGTCACCTGATTTCTGCGGTGGCGGCGATGTTTCCGCATGGCGCGATTATCTGGCTGCGATGCAGGACGCCGCGGATGAGGCCGAACGTACGATGGGTATTACCTTGCGTGGTATCGTAACGGGGATCCGGCACTTTGGCCCTGATCAGTGTAAGGTCGCAGCCCGTTGTGCCGCCGAAACCAAGGGTGATTTCATCACTGGGTTTGGCATGGCTGGCGGCGAAATGGCCGGGCGTCCGGGTGACTATGCCTATAGTTTTGATATGGCGCGCGAGGCGGGTTTGCAGTTGACGGCACACGCTGGCGAGTGGGGCGGACCTTCTATGGTTGCCGAGACTATTCGCGACCTGAAGGTCGAACGCATCGGCCACGGTATTGGCGCGATTGATGATGCGAACCTGATGGAAGAAATCGCTGATAAGGGGGTCGTGCTAGAGGTTTGCCCAGGTTCAAACGTTGTGCTGAAAGCGGTCACCAGCTGGGGCGCGCACCCAATTGCGAAACTGCGCGACGCTGGTGTGCCAGTGACGGTATCTACGGATGATCCGCCGTTCTTTCACACGACAATGACTGCTGAATACGAAATGCTAGCCAAGACATTTGGCTGGGGCGAAGACGATTTCAGGGCTCTGAATGAGACCGCCTTGAACGCCGCCTTTTGCGACGAAGAAACCCGCGCCCGTGTGGCAAAACGATTGGAGCCTAAAAATGACTGATCATGTCACCCACGTCACCCACCCATTGGTGCAACACAAACTGACGCTGATGCGCCAGAAGGATACATCGACCGCCGTTTTCCGGCAGCTATTGCGCGAGATTAGCCAGCTATTGGCGTACGAGGTCACGCGCGGTCTGCCGATGACGACCAGGCAGATTGAAACGCCGCTGCAGACAATGGATGCGCCCGTTATTGACGGCAAGAAGCTGGCGCTTGTGTCGATCTTGCGCGCGGGCAACGGTTTACTGGATGGTGTTCTGGAATTGATCCCATCTGCACGCGTTGGTTTTGTCGGGCTTTACCGCGATGAAGAAACGCTTGAGCCGGTTCAGTATTATTTCAAAGTCCCAACCGAGCTAGAAGACCGTTTGGTTATTGCGGTCGACCCAATGCTGGCCACCGGTAATTCGTCAGTCGCTGCAATTGACCTGCTGAAAAAGGCGGGTGCCAAGAACATCCGTTTCTTGTGTCTGCTTGCATCACCCGAAGGCATCGCCCGCATGAAAGAAGCACACCCCGATGTGCCGATTGTAACTGCGGCGATTGACGAAAAGCTGAACGAAAAAGGCTATATCGTGCCCGGGCTTGGCGACGCTGGCGACCGGATGTTCGGCACCAAATAAACGTTTAGATGTTGCAGATGTTCTGCAAACTTACCCATTCACTGTCCGTCAAAATGGCGGGCAGTGTTTCACCCTCAACCGGGTCCACGCCTAAGTCGGGCATATTCCCAGTCATTTCATCTAGCAACGCAAGATAAGGCGCATGCGGGATTTGTGCCGCGCTGAACGCAGCGCGCAGTTTGGCTCGGTTCGGTGTTGAGCCTGTTCCTGCTGTGATTTCTTGCGCGTTTTCTTGCAGTACTTCGGACGGGATTTCGCCCGTTGTTAGCAGCTTGAACGTCACGCCAAGCCCCGCGCTGTGCAGTACAGTTTCCAGTGGGTCATTTTCGCCGGTTCCTGCGCGGCTAGCCACGATAAATCCAGCAGGTGCTGCCGGATCGTCCGCCTGTTGCAACAACCCGTAATCCAGCAATATTAGCCGCCCCGGAATAGAGACTGCACCTTGGTTCAGATGCGGAACAACCACGATTTTGGTGCGTGTTTCTACCCCGAACAGACGCTGGGCGAGTTTTACGGCCGCTTCGTTGGCGCGCGGTTCGCGGCATGGTGCGCCAGTCGTTGCTTGCATGTGGCCCAGCATCGTTGCGCCGATTTCTATGCGTTTTGAAATTGGCACGACTGAAAGCGTCTGGCGCGTCAATGCACCGGGTAGCCAGAAAACGGCCAACGCCAGTGCTGTGGCGGTGATGCCAGCTGTCGTCAGGTGACGTAGTTTGCCGGGTTTTGGTCGCGCCTTGTCGAGCGCTTTTTGGATTTCACCAATGGCGTCGATCATCAGGTCGTCTGAGATTTCGATGGTTTCGTCGGCGTCATCGCCGGGGGCATAGATTGCGGGCGTTTCGCCGGGGTTTGTGCGTAGGATTGCAGGTAGCGACCAGTGGGTTAGCGGACGCCCTGCGCCATCCGCGATCACCAGTGTCGCGTTGCCAAAGGAAATGACGACGTCGCGCCGCTGCGCATCGCTGTCAGCGCGCCACAAGCCGTCGCATTCCAGCCGCTCATATTTATCAAGTGCTGTCATTGCCCGAACTGCCTTTTTTAGAAACAATATCGCGGGGCGGACGTATTGTCATGTCGGTAATCACCAGTAGGCGGGCAAAACCCAACTGGGTTGGCGCACCCTGAAAAAACAGGATGCGCCGTTTGTCTTAAGCAGCTTTTTCAGCAGCAGCGAAGCGCTTGTAGAACTCTTGGTTCTTGTCCGCCATTTCACGCAGCAGGGCAGGGGTTGTGAACCGCGGACCGAACTCTTCGGTCAGCTGGTCACAGCGTTCTGCGGCATATGGTGTGCCGATGATGTCCAGCCAGCTGAACGGGCCACCTGACCAAGGCGCAAAGCCCCAGCCAAGGATCGCGCCAACGTCACCTTCGCGGATGTCTTCCAGCACACCTTCTTCAAGCGCGCGAACAGCCTCAAGCACCTGTGCGAACATCAAACGGTGCTGCACTGTGGTCAGTTCAGGCTGGTCATCTGCAACAGGGTACTGCGCGGCTAGACCTTCCCAAAGACCGGTACGTTTGCCTTTGTCGTCGTAGCTGTAGAACCCGCTGTTGGACTTGCGGCCCAGACGTTTTTGGTCAAACATCCAGAACAGGACTTCGTCGACTTCGCCATCTGGGTATTCGTCGCCCATAGCGGCCTTTGTCGCCTTGGCGATCTTCACGCCCAGATCAACCGAAGTTTCGTCAACCAGCTGAAGCGGACCAAGCGGCATGCCCAGCAGTTTCGCTGCGTTTTCGATCAGCGCAGGTTCGACGCCTTCCTTCACCATCCGAATACCTTCGTTGATGTAAGGAATGATGCAGCGGTTCGCATAGAAGAACCGTTCGTCGTTGACGACGATTGGTGTCTTGCGGATCTGGCGCACGAAATCGAGCGCCTTGGCCACAGCCACGGAGCCGGTTTCTTTGCCTTTGATGATCTCGACCAGAAGCATCTTGTCTACAGGGCTAAAGAAGTGGATGCCGATGAACTTTTCAGCGTCGTTCGATGCCTTAGCAAGTTCAGTGATTGGCAGGGTCGATGTGTTGGTCGCAAAGATGCAGTCAGGTCCGACGACAGCTTGTACCTTTTTCGTGACCTCGGCTTTGACGCCCACGTCTTCGAACACCGCTTCAACGATCAGATCACAGCCACTCAGTGCGGCGTAGTCCGTTGTCGCGTTGATCAGGCCAAGCACGGCTTCTTTTTTCTCTTCGGTCGCCTTTTTGCGGGAAATCCCTTTGTCCATGTAGGACGTGGTGTAGGATTTGCCTTTGTCAGCAGCCTCTTGTGTGCTGTCGATCAGGACAACCTGAATGCCAGCCAATGCAGAAACAAGCGCAATGCCTGCGCCCATCATGCCAGCGCCGATGATGCCGACCTTTTTGACCTTTTGGTCTGCGACGTCAGGGCGGTTCGCACCTTTTTCAAGCGCTTCTTTGTTGATGAACAAACTGCGGATCATGGCAGATGAAGATGGGTTCATCAGGATGTTGGTGAACCAACGTGCCTCGATCTTAAGCGCTGTGTCGAATGGGACCAATGCGCCTTCGTAGACGGCTGACAGCAGAGCCTTGGCCGCAGGGAATGCGCCCTGGGTCTTGCCGTTGACCATTGCGGATGCGCCAACAAAGGTCATGAAGCCAGCAGGGTGGTACGGCGCGCCGCCGGGCATTTTATAGCCCTTTTCATCCCATGGTTTCACGATCTTAGGCTCTGATAGAACCCATGCTTTGGCTGCGTCCAGCAGTTCGTCAGCAGGAACAACTTCGTCGATCACGCCAGCTGCTTTGGCTTTCTTAGGGTCGTTTAGCTTGCCTTCGAGAAGAAGGGGCGATGCACCCATTGCGCCCAGCTTTCGTGACAGACGTGTTGTGCCGCCAGCGCCGGGGAAGATGCCAACCATGATTTCTGGTAGGCCGATTTTGGCTTTGGCGTTATCAGCCGCAAAGATGCGGTGACAGGCCAGAGGGATTTCTAGACCAATGCCAAGCGCAGTGCCGGGCAGGGCGGCTGCGATAGGTTTGCCGCCTTTGTTGGTTTTTGGGTCCATACCGGCGCGCTCGATTTTGCGCAGGACGGCGTGCATGCCCATTAGGCCGTCAAACAGACCCTTGGCAGGGTTGTCGCCAGCGCTTTCTTTCATCTTTGCGATGATGTTCAGGTCCATGCCGCCAGCAAATGTGTCTTTGCCGGATGTAATCACGATGCCTTTGACCGCGTCGTCGGCCAGCGCGTCGTCAATAAGGCCGTCAAGAACGGGCCAAGCCTCCATGGACATGACGTTCATGGATTTGCCTTGAACGTCCCAAGTGATGATTGCGACGCCGTCAGCGCCTTTGTTCATTGTAAAGTCAGTCATAACAGTGGCCCCTTACACGCGTTCAATAATTGTGGCTGCACCCATGCCGGATGCGATGCAAAGCGTGGCAAGACCAGTGCCTTTGCCCGTGCGTTCAAGTTCGTCCAGCAGGGTGCCGATGATGATCGCGCCTGTGGCACCCAGTGGGTGCCCCATAGCGATTGAACCACCGTTCACGTTGACCTTGCTGTCGTCCACGTTGAACGCCTGCATGAAGCGCAGAACAACGGATGCGAATGCTTCGTTCACTTCGAACAGGTCGATGTCGGAAATCGACATGCCGCTGTCTTTCATGATTTTTTCCGTCACGGGCACAGGGCCAGTCAGCATGATGGTTGGATCGGTACCGATTTTCGCAGTGGCACGGATCACAGCGCGAGGTTTGATCCCCATTGCTTCGCCGTATTCCTTGGAACCGATCAGAACGCCAGCAGCGCCGTCCACGATACCAGAGGAGTTACCAGCGTGGTGGATGTGGTTGATCCGCTCGAGGTGCGGGTATTTCATCAGCGCGACTTTATCAAAGCCGGGCATGGTTTCACCCATGGCTTGGAAGGCTGGGTTCAGGCCACCAAGCGACTGCATGTCTGTCCCGGGGCGCATGTATTCGTCGCGGTCCAGAATGGTCAGGCCGTTTACGTCAGTTACTGGCACGATGGATTTGGCAAAACGGTTGTCTGCCCAAGCGGCCGCTGCACGCTTTTGGCTTTCCATGGCAAGCTGGTCTGCCATTTCACGGGTGAACCCGTATTCGGTCGCGATGATATCAGCAGAGATACCTTGGGGGACGAAATAAGTGTCCATCGCGATTGATGGATCGACAGCGATTGCAGCGCCGTCAGAACCCATTGGCACGCGGCCCATCATTTCCACACCACCAGCGATATATGCGGAACCTGCGCCGCCTTTGACTTGGTTTGCGGCAAGGTTCACGGCTTCCATGCCAGATGCACAGAAACGGTTGATCGCAAGACCGGGGATCGACTGGTCAAGGTCTGAAGCCAAAACCGCAGTACGCGCAAGGCAACCGCCCTGTTCGCCAACTTGGGTGACGTTCCCCCAGATCACGTCCTCCACGGCGTGACCTTCAAGGTTGTTGCGCTCTTTGAGCGCATTCAGAACGCCAGCGGACAAGCGTGCAGAGTTCACCTCGTGCAGGCTGCCGTCTTTGCGGCCCTTGCCGCGCGGAGTGCGCACGGTGTCATAGATATAGGCTTCGGTCATAGTTTCCTCCGTTCAGGCACGGTCAGCGGGGCTGCCGGGCATTAGTTCATAAGGTGGTTTCCAACCAGGCTGGGATGCGATTGCATCAAGCCAACGGTCGATATTCGGGTAATCTTTGCGGTCGAATGAGAATGGTTCGGGGTAATACAGGTACCCGGCGCAGCACAGGTCAGCGACGGTGATGTCATCGCCTGCCAGCCACGCATGGTTGGTCAATTGATCGTCCAGTGTTTTCAGCGCTGAAGCGAGCCGGGCCGATAGAAATGCAATTACGTCTGCGTTGCGTTTGTCTTCTGGTAGGAAATTCATTTGGAACCGGAGCATGCCAGCGATGCTGGATAGTTTATGGTTATCAAAGAACATCCAACGCAGCACTTCGCGGCGTGCATCGGCCGATCTGCCACCCATCTTACCAGTTTTGGAGCTGAGGTAATCAAGGATCACACCAGATTGCGTTAACGTAAGATCACCGTCCTGCAACACTGGGGCTTCGCCCATGATGTTCAGTTCACGGTATTCGGGGCTGCGCGATTCACCTTTGAAAAAGTCGATGAACACGGGTTCCCATTCGATATCCATCATCGAAAGCGCCATGGCGACTTTGTACGAATGACCGCTTTCACCGAAACAGTGCAATTTCATTGTCATATCTTCCCCCTGTACGCCCCTAAGGGCCTGTTTTCGCTAGCCGCATGAGCATGGATAGCGAATGCTCTTGCCGGGAAACCCGGCAAGAGCGGTCAGTCAGAGCTTAGAAGTTAGCAGCGTCCAGCGCCATCACAGTATCGGCACCTGTGTTAATACGTGCGAGGTGCACGCCTGTCGCCGGAAGTTGACGCGCCATGTAGTATTTGCCCGTTGCGATTTTGGTCTCGTAGAAAGCTTTGTCGGATGCGCCACCTTCGAGTGCTTCCATCGCGGCCTTAGCCATTTTCGCCCACATCAGACCAAAGCAAACGTGACCCATCATGTGCATAAAGTCATAGGATCCAGCCAGCGCGTGGTTCGGGTTCTTCATGCCGTTTTGCATAAAGTACATGCCAGCAGCTTGCAGGTCTTTTGACGCCGCTTTGAGAGGCTCAAGGAAGTCAGCTTTCAGCGCTTCGTTACCTTCGTTTTCTTTGATGAAGGTTTTGATCATCTCAAAGAACGCCATGACGTGCTTGCCGCCGTCTTGGGCCAGTTTGCGACCAACAAGGTCAAGCGCCTGAACGCCGTTTGCGCCCTCATAGATCATCGCGATACGTGCGTCGCGCGCATACTGGGACATGCCCCATTCTTCGATGTAGCCGTGACCGCCGTAAACCTGCTGTGCGGCAACTGCGTATTCAAAGCCTTTGTCAGTTTGGAAACCCTTGATGACGGGTGTCATCAGTGAAATCAGACCGTCGGCTTCTTTGTCGCCATTGCGGTGTGCACGGTCGATCAGGTTTGCACCCCAAAGTGTGAATGCACGCGCACCTTCGACGAATGATTTCTGATCCATCAGGTTGCGGCGAATATCTGGGTGCACGATCAGTGGATCGGCTGGGCCATCTGGGTTTTCTGCGCCAGTTACGGCGCGTCCTTGCAGGCGGTCGTTCGCATAGGCAACGGCGTTCTGGTACGCGCTTTCAGCTTGGGCATAGCCTTGCAGGCCAACGCCGATGCGGGCTTCGTTCATCATTGTGAACATTGCACGCATGCCTTTGTGTTCTGTGCCTAACAGGTAACCAGTTGCTTCGTCATAGTTCATGACGCAGGTCGAGTTCCCGTGGATGCCCATCTTTTCTTCGATAGAGCCGACAGACACGCCATTGCGATCACCAAGCGAACCATCCTCGTTCACCATGAATTTTGGCACGATGAATAGGGAAACACCTTTGATGCCTTCTGGGCCGCCTTCGATTTTGGCCAGTACAAGGTGGATGATGTTATCCGCCATGTCGTGATCGCCAGCCGAGATAAAGATCTTTTGGCCAGAGATTTTATAGCTGCCATCAGCTTGTGGGGCTGCCTTGGTGCGCATCAGGCCCAGATCCGTACCACAATGTGGTTCGGTCAGGTTCATGGTGCCGGTCCATTCGCATGTGACCATCTTTGGCAGGTATTTCTGTTTTTGTTCGTCAGTACCGTGCGCGTGGATCGCGGAGTAGGCACCGTGTGTCAGGCCCTGATACATATTGAACGCCATGTTTGCAGACACAAATGGTTCTTGTGCCGCGCTGTTCATCACGTAGGGCAGGCCCTGACCGCCATACTCTGGATCGCAATCCATTGCAGTCCAGCCGCCTTCTTTCATTTGCTCAAACGCAGCTTTGAAGCCTTTTGGTGTGCGCACAACTCCGTTCTCAAGAACGCAGCCTTCTTTGTCACCAACAACGTTGAGCGGGTGCAGGACTTCGGTTGCGACTTTGCCGGCTTCTTCGAGGACGGCACCGGTGAATTCCCGGTCAAGATCATCATAGCCTTCGATGTCTTGTTCACTGACTTTCAGTAGATCATGCAGAACGAACTGCAGGTCTTTTGTCGGTGCGTTGTAAATTGGCATTGTCGTGTCTCTCCCTAAAGTCCTGTATTTGACGCGGTGGTTTAAGCCGCGTCGTTTTTCCGTTGGCCGAGTTCGGCAAGCTTCGCCGCGCCCCACGCCATTTGTTGTTTCAGTTCGCCAATAGCTTCCTCGAGCTCAGCTTTCTGAGCTTCCATGTCAGCCAAGTGACGTTCTGCTGTTTCGTAAGTCTTGGACAATTGCGCCTCTTGGCCGTCGTCCATGTGATATAGGTCCAGCAGCTGCCGGATTTCTTCGAGGCTGAAACCAAAACGTTTGCCGCGCAAGATCAGCTTGAGCCGCGCACGATCACGTTTTGAGAAAAGCCGTTTTTGTCCTTCGCGGACAGGAAACAGCAGCTCTTTTGATTCGTAAAAGCGAAGCGTACGTGGTGTCACGTCAAAAGCGTCGCACATTTCGCGGATGTTCATCATTTCAGTCGTCATTACTCGTTCCTTGGTGCAAATCAATCTGACCGGCACTTGCGGATATAAGACGTAGCTTACAAGCAAAGGTGACGTTAACGTAAACGGAACGTCGCGTCATTTCAAAGCTGACGAAAGGTAAAGAAAGATGACGCTAGGGTATGAGAAATTTTATAAGAGGGAGGGAATGTGCGAAATTCCCACTTAAGGTTGAATCAGCCCAAAGTCTTTGCGGTTTCTTCACGCAGTGCGCTGAGTTCTGTCATCGTTTCTTCGAGCTGTTTTTTCTGCTCTGCGAGTTCGATCATTTGTCGATCTGCCAATGAAATCCATTCGCGCATTTGCGCTTCGGTGCCTTCATGTTCATAGATCATCAGCCATTGTCTGATGTCTTCCAAAGAGAATCCAAATCGCCGTCCACGCAAGATCAATGTCATGCGCGCAAGTTCTTTTGCGCCATAAAACCGCGAGCGCCCTTCTTTTTCTGGCGTTAGCAGTTCGATGTATTCGTAGTAACGTAACGTCCGTGGCGTCACATCGAATTCTGCACACATCTCTTTGAATGAAAGGCGTTTATCAGTCATCGCGTTCTCCCTTGCTTTAACGTAACCGCTGTTTGGCGCTCGGGCAACTAGGTCTGTAAGGTAAGTTTGTGATCGGGACTTGCAGATATGGCGTGGCACGTCACAATCCCCTGACCCAGCCAATTTGCTGCAAGGATAGATAATGACAGATCAGACGTCAGTGAACCGCAATAAGATTGCCCGCCAGTTCATCGAGGCGATCCCACATGCACAGACATTGGGGATGTTGTTGACCGAAATCGGTGACGGCACAGCCGAGATTACCATGCCTTATGATGATCGCCTTGTGGGTGATCCGGAGACGGGCGTTATTCATGGCGGAGCAGTGTCGGCTTTGATGGATACATGCAGTGGCGCAGCCGTCATGGTGCATCCTACAGCGCCAATCGCGACCGCGACACTAGATCTGCGTATTGATTATATGCGGTCTGCAAAGCCAGGTGATAGGCTTACAACCCGCGCCGAGTGTTATCACGTGACCCGATCTGTGGCATTTATTCGGGCGACTGCATTTGATGGTGACTTTGATCGCCCCGTTGCGACAGCCACGGGTGCCTTTACGATCGAGAGGGCCCCAGAATGAAACGTCCTGAACCCGTTCAGGTTGTTAAGCAACGCCGTGATTCCGCGCTGCAACGTTTGGTCGAAGGTGTGCCGTATATTCAGTTTTTGGGCATTCAAATTGACCGTCGTGGTGACGAACTTACCGGTGTGTTACCTTATGATGATAAACTGATCGGGAACCCGATGCTGCCTGCATTGCATGGCGGGGTAACTGCTGCGTTTCTAGAAGTCACTGCGATCATGGAACTGACATGGTCAACGACGTGGGCAGATATGGAAGCCGGTAAGCTGACCGATGTAACCCCACGTATTGTATTGCCAAAGACGATTGATTTCACCGTCGATTATTTGCGGCCCGGGCTTCCACGTGATGCCTATGCACGTGCGCGTGTGAACCGGTCGGGGCGTCGCTATGCGTCTGTTCACGTTGAGGCATGGCAAGACAACCGGACCCGTTTATTTGCGCAGGCCACTGGGCATTTCCTGATGCCACAACGGAATGGCTGATATCGCGCGGCTGACGCATCGTCGGGTCCTGACCATCGCGCTGCCGGTTGTGTTATCTAATGCCACGGTTCCGATCCTTGGCGTAGTTGATACAGGCGTTGTGGGCCAGATGGGCGAGGCGGCACCAATTGGTGCCGTCGGTATCGGCGCGATCATCCTGACTGCGATTTATTGGATTTTTGGTTTCCTGCGTATGGGGACTTCGGGCCTGACGGCGCAAGCGACTGGCGCAAAGAACGAGGCCGAGGTCGCGGCGCTTTTGACCCGCTCACTGATCATCGGCCTTAGTGCGGGCGTCGCGATTATCTTATTGCAAGGGCTGTTGTTTGCAGGTGCGTTCCGCGTATCGCCAGCCACGCCAGAGGTCGAAAACCTCGCGCGTCAGTATATGGCAATTCGCGTTTGGTCCGCTCCAGCGATGATCGCGCTTTATGGAATCACAGGGTGGCTAATCGGGCAGGAGCGTACTGGCGCCGTCTTCGCGATCCAGTTGTTGATGAATGGGACCAACATTGCGTTGGATTTGCTGTTTGTCCTTGGGTTCGAATGGGGCGTTCAAGGGGTCGCATGGGCGACGTTCATTGCTGAATGGGCCGGTGTGGTACTGGGTCTATGGCTGTGCCGTGCAGCGTTTGCTGTCCGTGATTGGCGCGACTGGGCGCGGGTGTTGGACCGGGCGCGGCTGATCAACATGGCTGCGGTGAATTCGGACATTATGATCCGTTCTGTTTTGCTGCAGGCGATCTTTGTCAGTTTCTTGTTCTTTGGCGCGAAGTTTGGAGAGGTCCAATTGGCGGCAAACCATATCCTGCTGCAATTCCTAAGCGTCACCGGCTATGCGATGGATGGTTTCGCTGTCGCGGCCGAGGCATTGGTCGGGAATGCGATGGGTGCCCGTTCACGCGCTGCGCTGCGCCGAAGTGCAGTGATGACCACCTTCTGGGGCGGTGTAATTTGTATCGTGCTGGCCATCTGTTTTGCAGTTTTCGGAACAACGATCATCGCGATCATGGCAAAGAACGTACCGGTCCAAGAGGCGGCAGCTATCTATTTGCCCTATATGGTTGCCGCGCCAATCGTTGGGGTGCTGCCATGGATGATGGATGGGATATTCATCGGTGCAACCCGAACCAAGGACATGCGCAACATGATGATCATCTCGACGATCATCTATTTCGCGGCGGTGATTCCTTTGATGCAGGCCTATGGAAACCACGGTTTGTGGTTGGGGTTACTGCTTAGCTTTGTCGTGCGTGGCATCACACTGGGATGGAAATATCCGGGGTTAGAGGCGGCTTCAGAGCCAGTCGCCTCTGCCTGATCCAACCGCATCACTGACATTCGCGAAACCGTCGCGTTCTAGTAAAGCATCGAGCCCGCGCGTGATTTCATCGACTAGTGAGACGCCGCCGTAAACCAAGGCGGTGTATAGTTGAACGACCGAAGCGCCTGCACGGATTTTTTGGTAGGCCTGTTCGGCGCTGCCGACACCGCCAACCCCGATGATAGGCAGGTCGGTCATACCGGATAGCTGCGCCAATGTCCGTGTGGATTTTTCGAACAGGGGTTGCCCTGACAATCCACCTTTTTCGGCGGCATGTGGTCCGCGTAGACCAATGCGATCAAGCGTGGTGTTTGTCGCCACGATTGCCGAGATGCCTGACGCATTTGCGACCTCGGCCACTTCGGCCAATTCGTCGGCAGTCAGGTCTGGTGCGATCTTTAGAAACACGGGGATTTTTGTCTCAAGCGCATTGCGCGCGTCCATAACCCCAGCAAGAAGCGCAGCAAGTGCTGCTTTGCCTTGCAGATCACGCAGCTTTTCGGTGTTTGGCGACGATACGTTGACCGTTGCGAAATCGACGTGCGGGCCGCAATGCGTCAGCACTGTCGCAAAATCGGCTGCGCGGTCGGTGCTGTCTTTGTTCGCGCCAAGGTTCAGGCCAAGAACGCGGTCCTTGGGGCGTTGGGCAAGGCGGGTGCCGATGGCCTCCATCCCGTCGTTGTTAAACCCAAAGCGGTTGATGGCGGCTTGGTCCTCGGTCAGGCGGAACAGCCTTGGCTTTGGATTGCCTGGCTGTGGGCGGGGGGTTGCGGCGCCTACCTCTAAAAAACCAAAGCCGGTGCGGGCCAGCGCATTCAACGCAGTCGCGTTTTTGTCAAAGCCGGCAGCAAGGCCAACAGGGTTAGGCAGATCAAGGCCTGCCAATTGCGTGCGCAGCCGGTCAGATGTGAACGGGCCGCCGCGCGGGCCAAGCCCTGTGTTCAAAGCCTCGAGTGCAAGACCATGGGCGGTTTCAGAATCAATACGGCGTAGGGCAGCAAGGCCGATTTGTTCTAACAGCTTCATGATAGTTCCGGGAATTGGTGGATTCCATCGATCAGCGGTAGTGGCGCGTCCCACAACACATCTGACATGCGTAGATTGCGGTAGAGATGGGGGAACAGCACGCCTTCGCGGGCAGGTTCCCATTTGAGCGGGTCAAGTGTGTCAGCCTCAAGCGCCAGCAAAACAAGCCCCTCGGCACCAGCAAAGTATTTTGCGGCAGTCTCGGCGACAGTTTCGGCGGTCGAAAAGTGAACATATCCATCAGCCACATCAATCGGCGCACCTTGGGTTTCGCCTTTGGCTTGCAGGTCTGCCCATTCGTGGGCGCGGAAAATTTTGTATATCAGCATGGCGTTGTCATGGAGGTTGCACACAAATTGGTCAAGCACCGGATCGCAGCCCGGATATGCTGGAACTTAACGTAGGGGCAGTCGGGCTGTATTGGCGAAGCCATTTGACTCTGAACTAGGCCGTTGCCAAGCTACGGCCATTCCAACTTGGGGACTGAAACAATGATTTCACGTATTTTGACATCCACCTGTGCACTGGCACTGTCTGCGGGGGCCGCTGCGGCCGACTATTCGCTGACGATCCTGCACACAAACGACTTTCACGCGCGGTTTGAACCAATCAGCAAATATGACAGCGGTTGTTCTTCCGAAGACAACGCTGCTGGCGAATGCTTTGGCGGTACTGCGCGTTTGGTAACTGCAATTGCTGATGCGCGCGCGCGCAGCAACAACAGCATCCTTGTGGATGGCGGTGACCAATTCCAAGGCACATTGTTCTACACCTACTATAAAGGTGCGATGGCTGCGGAATTCATGAACAAGCTTGGCTATGATGCGATGACAGTGGGTAACCACGAATTCGACGATGGCCCAGAAGTTCTGCGTGGGTTCATGGATTCGGTTGAATTCCCTGTGCTGATGTCCAACGCTGATGTATCAGGCGAGCCTTTGCTGGCTGACGTCCTGATGAAATCCACAGTGATTGAGCAGGGCGGCGAAAAAATCGGTCTTATCGGTCTTACGCCACATGACACACATGAACTCGCAAGCCCCGGCGACAACATCATCTTTACTGACCCTTCTGAAGCGGTTCAGGGCGAAGTGGATAAACTGACCGAAGCAGGCGTGAATAAGATCATCGTTCTGTCGCACTCTGGCTATGTTGTTGACCAGCAGGTTGCTGCAAACACGACTGGCGTTGACGTGATCGTTGGTGGTCACTCGAACACATTGCTGGGTGATATGGACGGCGCTGCTGGTTCTTATCCAACAATGGTTGGCGACACGGCAATCGTGCAGGCCTATGCCTACGGTAAATTCTTGGGTGAGTTGAACGTTACCTTTGATGACGCTGGTGTTCTGACCGAAGCATCGGGTGCGCCATTGCTAATCGACGGCCAAGTTGCCGAAGATGCAGAAACTGTTGCGCGCATCTCTGAACTGGCACAGCCGCTCGAGGAAATCCGTAACAAGGTTGTGGCTGTTGCGGCTTCTGCGATCGAAGGCAACCGCGACGTTTGCCGTGCGATGGAATGTTCAGGTGGTAACCTGATTGCAGACGCGATGCTTGATCGTGTTGCAGATCAGGGCATCCAAATCGCGATTGCGAACTCTGGTGGTATCCGTGCCAGCATCGACGAAGGCGACGTCACTATGGGTGAAGTCCTGACTGTGCTGCCATTCCAGAACACACTGTCTACATTCTATGTGAGCGGGGAGACTGTTGTTGCCGCACTCGAAAATGGTGTGAGCCAAATCGAAGAGGGCGCAGGTCGTTTCCCGCAGGTTGCTGGTATCACTTTCACTGTTGATGCTGCCGCAGAGGCCGGAAGCCGTGTGTCAGACGTGATGGTTGCAGGTGAAGCTATTGATTTGGCTGCGACATATGGTCTGGTCTCCAACAACTACGTTCGTAACGGTGGCGATGGTTACGCGATGTTTAAAGATGCATCCGATGCCTATGACTTTGGCCCAGACCTTGCAGATGTGACTGCAGAGTATCTGGCGGCGAATGCGCCATATGCACCATATACAGATGGTCGTATCGCGCTGAAGTAAGTCAAGAAAAAGTCGAACAAGGCGCGCTGCGGTTATCCGCGGCGCGCTTTTTTGTGGGCGTAAATCAAATTTCTAGAAATTTGATGCCTCACCAGCGGATATTTGTGTAGGTAAAGGGAAGTGGTCGCTTGACCCTTTGGTCGCAGTGCAATAATTCATCCCTACAGCGCGCGGGCGTTGTGTAATGGTAAGACCTCAGCCTTCCAAGCTGATGACACGGGTTCGATTCCCGTCGCCCGCTCCAAAATTTCCATTTAGAATTGTACTACGGTTATACGAATGGCCGCCTTGTTAAACAGGGCAGGCGGTTTTATGTCTTTTGGCAAGCAATATAGATGAGACTGTAATGGCCCGATCCCCCAAAGTCGTTGAAGAACGCGCACCAGGAAAACGAATTAGCGCGCTCAAGGCGCTCTGGCCGTTTCTACAGCCTTATAAGCTTAACATTATTGGCGCTGGGCTTGCGTTGATCTTTACGGCTACCATTTCGCTAATTTTACCAATTGCTGCACGGTTGATCGTCGATAACTTTAGTGCAGATAACGGAGAGATGTTGTCGCAGCACTTTACGACGATGCTTATTTTCGCGGGGTTGCTCGCTTTGGGCACGGCGGTGCGTTATTTTCTTGTGACCCGGCTGGGTGAACGCATTGTTGCGGACATTCGCAAAGCGGTCTTTGGCCGCATGATCGGGATGAGCCCTGCATTTTATGAACGCGTGATGACCGGCGAGGTGTTAAGCCGCATTACCACGGACACCACTTTGATCCTTTCTGTCGTTGGCAGTTCGGCATCTATCGCGTTGCGCAATGTTTTGATTTTCCTTGGTGGCGTCGTGTTGATGCTTTTGACTTCGGTCAAGATGAGCGTAATGGTTCTTTGGCCGATCCCTGTCGTGCTGTTTCCTATGATGATCTTGGGTCGCCGTGTCCGGAGCCTTTCGAAGGAAAATCAAGACCTCATCGCCGAATCAAGCGGTGGCGCATCTGAACAATTGCTATCGGCCCAAACGGTGCAGGCCTTTACCCACGAAGATCGTAGTCGCGCGAAGTTCGATGAGGTGACTGAACAAAGTTATAGGTCTGCGCGTCGCCGTATTTTAACCCGCGCATTTTTAACTGCGCTGGTTATCTTTATGGTGTTTTCTGCCATCGTGATGTTCCTGAATATGGGGTCGCAAGATGTCCGCACAGGCGAAACGACCGAAGGCGGTTTGGTTCAGTTTATGATTTACACAATCATGGTAGGCGGCGCGGTCGCTGCCCTGTCCGAAGTCTGGGGCGAGCTGCAACGTGCAGCTGGTGCAACCGAACGGTTAGTTGAATTGCTAACAATTCAAGATACTGTCCAGGACCCAGATGAACCCGAAGCTGTCGTTGCGCCGGTGAAGGGTGGCCTGACGTTTGACAATCTTCACTTTAGCTACCCTTCGCGGTCGGATATTCCAGCGCTTCACGGTATTAACTTAGACATTAAACCGGGTGAAACCGTTGCGCTTGTTGGGCCTTCTGGGGCTGGTAAAAGCACGATGATCCACATGGTGCAGCGATTTTATGATCCGCAGGTTGGTTCCGTTCGAATGGACGGACAGGATCTACGCGAACTGGAGCGTTCCGAATTTCGCAAGCATATCGCGTTGGTGCCACAAGACCCGGTGATTTTTGCCGACACGGCGCGTGAAAACATCCGCTTTGGCCGTCCAGCTGCGACAGATGCTGAGGTTGAAGAAGCCGCCAAAGCCGCGGCCGCACATGATTTCTTGATGGCGTTGCCTGACGGCTATGAAAGCTATGTTGGTGAACGGGGCGTGATGCTGTCAGGTGGGCAAAAGCAGCGTATCGCCATTGCGCGGGCGATTTTACGTGATGCGCCGATTTTATTGCTCGACGAGGCCACAAGCGCGCTTGATGCAGAAAGCGAACATGCCGTTCAAAGTGCCGTTGATGAGCTGGCGAAAACGCGCACGACGCTGATTGTCGCCCACCGTTTGGCAACGGTCAAAAAAGCGGACCGTATTGTTGTGTTCGAAGAGGGTAGGATCGTCGCTCAAGGGACCCACGATAGTCTTGTGGCGCAGGGTGGTCTGTACGCGCGTTTGGCAAAATTGCAATTTACCGACGGTGTTGCCGCAGAATAGTGCGAAAATTTCGCAGCGTCAGACTTGCGAAAATTTGCGTATATGCCCACGCTGTCCCGCAAGACAATGACCGCCCGTTAACAGGCGGCGAAATACCAGGGGAGGAGAAACGGCATGGCGTATGCGACTGTCGCTGATCGGAATGCGATCGAGAACGAAAAGCCATGGGATCAGCGTAAGCTGCCCACAACAACCTATGAAATGCTAAGTCAGACGGCTGCAAAGCACGGCGCGCGCAATGCGGTTAGCTTTAGCCTGATGTCGGACCCAGACGCAAAGTGTGAGACCCTGTCTTGGGACACATTGCGCGAGAAGACCGCGCAAACGGCGAACTTGTTTCGTTCATTGGGTGTTGGCGAAAATGACGTTGTTGCGTTTTTGCTGCCGAATGCGACCGAAACGATTCTGACTTATCTTGGCGGGCAGGTGGCCGGGATTGTGAACCCGATTAACCCGCTGCTTGAGGCCGAGCAAATCTCGGCCATCTTGCGTGAAACCAACGCAAAGGTTTTGGTGACGCTCAAGGCATTTCCCAAGACCGATGTCGCGCAAAAGGCGGCTGAGGCCGTACGATTTGCCCCAAACGTGAAAACCGTTCTTGAGGTTGATCTGCTTCGGTATCTGACGGGCCTGAAAAAATTCATCGTTCCGCTGATCCGTCCTAAGAACCCAACCAACCACGACGCGCGTGTTTTGGATTTCAATTCTGAGGTAGCGAAGCAGCCTAAGCAATTAGCGTTCGCCGATAGCACTACAGACCGTGTTGCCGCGTATTTCCATACCGGTGGTACCACTGGGATGCCAAAGGTCGTACAGCACAGTTATTCTGGTATCGTGTATAATGCGTGGCTGGGTGATCGTTTGTTGTTCACCGAACAAGACGTGCAGATTTGCCCGCTTCCGCTGTTCCATGTTTTTGCAACGATTGTTTCGCTCGGTGCGTCGCTTGGATCAGGTGCAGAGGTCGTGTTCCCCACGCCGCAAGGCTATCGCGGCGAGGGTGTTTTCGATAACTTCTGGAAGCTGATCGAAAAGCACAAAGTCACCTTTATGATTACGGTACCTACGGCCATGTCTGCGCTGATGCAGCGTAAGGTGGATGCCGATATTTCATCACTACGTTTGGCGTTTTGTGGCTCTGCGCCGCTGCCGCTTGAACTTTACAAACGGTTTGAGGCCGCTGCGGGTGTTACGATTTGCGAAGGCTACGGTTTGACCGAGGCGACCTGCCTTGTCGCGATTAACCCACCTGAAGGTGAGAAACGTGTTGGCTCTATCGGGATACCATTTCCGTATACTGACATCAAAATCATGTCTGTCGCAACGGGCTCCGAAGTGGGCACTGATGAGATCGGCGAAATCTGTGTTTCCAACCCCGGCGTGTCTGACGGTAAGACTTATACCGAAGCAGATAAAAATGCGGACCTTTATTATGGGGGCGATAAGTCAGAAACACAGTATCTGCGCACTGGCGACTTGGGTCGGATCGATCCTGATGGGTACCTTTGGATTACAGGTCGCGCAAAGGATTTGATTATCCGTGGCGGTCACAACATCGACCCCGCAGAAATCGAAGAAGCGCTTGCTGGTCATGAGGCCGTTGCCTTTGCTGGTGCGATCGGCCAACCCGATGCCCACGCAGGTGAAATTCCTTGCGCTTATGTCGAATTGGTTGATGGTGCGGCGATTTCATCAGAAGAACTGATCGCGTTCGCCAACGAGCACATTCATGAACGCGCTGCTTTCCCTAAGTATCTGGAGATACTAGACGAGCTGCCCAAAACTGCGGTTGGCAAGATCTTTAAGCCTGATCTGCGCAAACGTGCGATCACCCGGGTTTATAATGAGGTCTTGGAAAAGGTTGGCGCCGAAGTGCGCGAAGTGGCTGAAGATAAAAAACGCGGGCTTGTCGCACGTATTGCAAAAACGGGCGATGTGAAGGATCAAGATATCGAAAAAGCGTTGGGTGACTTTACGGTCAAATGGGAGATCGTCGAGTAACGCCAAACGCGCCCACATGTAAAGGACGTGATCATCATGGCGAAACTCGCATTTTTAGGTCTTGGCGTTATGGGGTTTCCCATTGCAGGTCATCTGCAATCTGCAGGTCATGATGTGACGGTGTACAATCGTACGACTGCGAAAGCTGAAAAATGGGTGTCCGCGCATAGCGGGCATCTGGCAACCACCCCGCGCGAGGCCGCTCAAGGTGCAAGTATGGTCATGTCTTGCGTTGGTAATGACGATGATCTGCGGTCCGTCTGCTTGGGTGACGATGGTGCGTTTGCGGGCATGGCTCCCGGAGCCATTTTTGTGGATCACACGACGGTCTCTGCTGCTGTGACGCGCGAACTTCATGACGCTGCGGCCGAACAAGGTATTGCGTTTATTGACGCGCCTGTTTCGGGCGGTCAGGCGGGTGCCGAGAACGGGGTGCTGTCCGTGATGTGTGGTGGTGCCCAAGATAGCTATGACACGGCCGAGGCGGTCATCAGCGCCTACGCCCGTATTTGTCGCCGCATTGGCGATAGCGGGGCAGGGCAGATGACCAAGATGTGCAATCAAATCGCTATCGCAGGCTTGGTACAAGGTCTGTCAGAGGCGCTGCATTTCGCCCAAAAGGCTGGCTTGGATGGCCGAGCCGTTGTTGAGGTGATCAGCCAAGGTGCGGCAGGTAGCTGGCAGATGTCGAACCGCTATGAAATGATGTTGGATGATCACTTTGAACATGGTTTTGCTGTGGATTGGATGCGCAAGGATTTGGGTATCTGCCTAGACACGGCTGATGAAAACGGTGCGAGCCTACCAGTGACTGCACTTGTCGATCAGTTTTATAAAGACGTGCAAAAGCTGGGTGGTGGACGTTGGGATACGTCATCATTGCTAAAGCGGTTGCAGGCGCTGGATTAAGTAACTGGAGCATGGCGCGCGACTGCGATCACATGCGCCATAGTTTGCCCTATATATAGCTAAAACAAGAGTGACATGGGCGTCGAATGTTGCTTAGGTTGGGGCTAATAACGATGTCATCGGCGGTCGCTGTCGCAAAGATTACCGATTTGACATCATTGCTTGCAAGATATGAAGCAAGCGGCGTAATTAGGCGCGCAGTTGGGTCAGGATTGTTTTTCTTCTGATTCTGTGGCTCGCGCCATAGTAGTTTAGTATCGAATGGTAAGGTAACCGCGCTGATGAATATCGAAGACTGGCCAATTTTAAAAAGTCGCGGCTTCTTGGCGCTTTACAGCTTTACCCAAAAAGGGGTTTTCCCAGAAAGCGTATCTGGCGCTGCTGACGTGGCCTTGATCGGTCAACGTGCAGAGCAAAGCGTGGAGCTGTTGCGCGCCGCGTGTTATCTACCGGATGCGTGTACTGTGATCGTACGGACTTCAGACCGCACGTCGGTTGCGACCCTGCAGGGCGGGTTAGTTTGCGAGGGCGATCAGTCTTTGAACATCGGGCTGTTTCTGCCAAAGACACGCGGCCTTGACGTGGTCGAGCTAGAACAGTCATCCGAACGTCCACAATTTGACGATCTGGGGCTGCAAACGCTTTTGAACATATGCGAGCGGATTGAGCGATGTGAAATTGCCCGCGTTATTCGCCTACGCATCGGGGATAAGGAAATATCAATTCAGGCCCACCGCGGAAAATTCGATATTTTGGCGGGTGCAAAGACCCCTGTGGAGATTTCTGAACTTGTTAAAGGCGCTGTCTCTGCAGGCGAGCAGGTCGCCTATTCTGTGGGAGAGACGGATAGCGAAGCATCTAATTTGCAGTATGCGCTGCAGGATCTTCTTGGCCTTGGGGATCAGGGTGAGGAGAGCGATCGGGTGGAGGTTGGTGCGATGAGTGATGCATATGGGGTACTAAGTTTGCGCCATGCCGCACAAAACATCAAAAAGGGCGAAATAAATCTTGCAATTGAGGTGAGAGATTCGTCCAGTAAAGTCATTCTTCGGTCGAATTTGGGAAGGAAATAGAGGCGTCAACATCACTTAAAGGTGAAGCAGATCTTTATTTTCCCCCTAGCTATAACAGTTTTAAGTCATAAAACAGACGCAATCGGATGGTCTTGTGACGTTAAGGTCAAGTGGCCTGTTGTTGTTAAAGATTGTTATCTGTGTTGGATATATTCATGGTTACTCCTGCTACGGTGCAAAGCCACCGCCGAGCTTTAGATAAGTTCGAACTAACAAAATCAAAAGACGCTAAGCGTGCTATCGAACAGTTGGTGCGTGTTAGTGATAAAATGGAAAAGATGGTCGTGCCGGGTGCGCTTGACCGTACTTTGGAAATTCAGAAACGGCTTTCGAAATTTGAAACCCGGATTTCTTTGGTCGGGCAGGTGAAGGCTGGTAAGACAGCCTTGGCAAATGCGATGATCGGACAGCCGGGTCTATTACCGTCCGATGTCAATCCTTGGACGTCTGTTATTACCTCGCTTCATATGAATACCGCGCAGCCGGCTGGCAAAAGCGCGGTGTTCCAATTTTTTGATAAGGAGGAGTGGAGTGAGATGACCACCATGGGTGGTCGCTTGGGCGAGCTTGCAGCACGTACCAATTTCGAAGACGAAGCTGAAGAAATGCGTGATCAGGTACGCGAACTGCAGGGGCGTGCAAAGCAGCGGTTGGGCGTGAATTTCAAATTGCTATTGGGAAACACCCATAGCTTTGGAGAATTCGATCACGGGCTTGTTAAGCGTTATGTTTGTCTGGGCGATGACGATGAAACCGGGAACGGCAGCAATGGTCGTTTTGCTGATCTGACGAAATCTGCTGATCTGTATTTTGACAACCCGCAGTTTCCGCTCCCGGTTGTGATACGGGATACCCCCGGCGTAAATGACCCGTTCCTTGTCCGTGAGGCGGTTACCCTTAATAACCTTGCTGAGACTGACATCTGCGTCATATGTCTAAGCGCCCATCAAGCGCTGAGCACTGTGGATATTGGCTTGATCAACATCATCATGGGCTTGCAGCACGAACAGATTATTCTGTTCGTCAATCGGATTGATGAGCTTGAAGATCCGCATCGTCAGATCAATGAAATTGATAGTTACATCCGCAGAACTTTGAAAACGCAAAAACTGCCGCAAGACATTCCAATTGTTTTTGGCAGCGCGAAATGGGGACAAGCCGATATTTCTGGTGACTACGATGCATTGTCAGAGCAAAGCCGTGCCGCTTATCAGAGTTTGAAAGATTCGCGTGCAAGTAGTGGGAATGTGACCCGACTTCCGAATGGTAAAAGCGCGGTAGAATCCGATCTGTCGGGTATTTCACAGCTGATGAAAGTCATCGACGCAAAGTCCGCCCATGACGTGAGCTGGCCCTTCATCGAGAAATTGCGTGATGAATGCCTTGATCTGGTGAACCAATCGACTTTGTTGTTGCGCGATGCGGTTGGCAGTCAAAATACGGCCGGTGCAACAATGTCTGCATCAGATCTGTCCGCACGTATCGCGCAGATCATTAGCAAGCTAAATGATGACTACGATGCGCTTACGAAAAGCTCGTTGAAGATGACAACTTATGCGATGTCTGATGTTTACCGCTCGTTTATTCTGAATGGTAAACGGGACCTTGAAAAGTTGGTTGATAAGGGCGAAGGGTTGAAGCAGTGGTCGCCAGAAACCGAAACGCTGCGTCGCGATTTGATAAGCGCCTACAACAATTTTTCAAACAAATGTACAGCGCAGCTACGTGAAATCATGCAGGAAACCGCTGATAGTATTGCCGGGCTTTATGCAGATGTTTTAGGAACCGAATCTGGGTTATTCCCGGTCGTCGGACCGACATTTAGCCGTCCGAAAACACCTGTTTTCTTGATGAAAACAATGACGATCGACCTAAGCACGGGTTGGCTGGGGCGTATGTTTTCAAAGCAGCGGAAAAAAGCCACATACGTTGCAAACTTTGAAAAGCTTGCGACAGAAGAAATGGCTGCAACCATCCATGATCTTCAGCAGGACTACATCCAAGAATTCGCAACGCAAACCCGCGTTCAGTTGCAAGGATTTATGGACGAACACATCAAAACGCTGCGGAACCTAGTGTTGCCAGCTGATGCGCCAGAAGTTGCACAAATGCGCCAGTCATTTGGACTTGAGAGAGAAGTTACGCAACGCATCGCAGCTTTGGATGAGATCCGGGACGCTCTGCACCATGTAACACGGCATGATTGCGATATCAGCCATCTTTCAGTGACGGCTATCTAAACATGACCGGTAAGATCTCAGATAAGGCCAAAGCAGTTTTGTCCGTGTGGTCATCCCAAAAGCCGGGATTTTCGCTGATGGGCGAATACAGTGCGGGCAAGTCGTCTTTACTGAACATGCTTTTGGGGCAACCACTTTTGCCGACAAAAGTGACAGCAACACACCTGCCAACCGTTTGGATCACTTACGGCGAAACCCGCAAGTTAGAAGTCTTAGAAAACAACGGTAAGCTGACAGAACTGTCCGAAGATGGTCTTGATTTTGGAACCTTGCACGCGCATTTGGCTATTCGATTTACCCTGCCAGCTGAGATTCTACGCGATGCAGATATTGTCGATACCCCTGGTATTTCTGATCCGAACCTTGCGGTCGATATTGTGCAGCTTATCGGTCCGCATGTTGATTTTGTTGTTTGGTGTACCGCTGCAAACCAAGCATGGCGCCAAACTGAAAAAGCGGCTTGGAAGAACATTCCATCCTATGTGCAACGTCAAAGTCTGTTGGCGGTGACTCGTGTTGATCAAGTGGGCAACGACAAGGATGTGCAACGTGTGATGTCGCGTTGCAAGCGCGAGGCCGGTAAATCGTTTCACAGTATTTTGCCGATCTCTGCAAAATTGGCCCGTAGTGACGCGGACGATAGCTGGACGACAAGCGGTGCTGCTGATCTTACCGCTGCAATTTCGAGCCGCGTCGCGGATGCTATTCAATTTCGTGCTGAGCGTGCAGAGCGCGAAGGCGATTTGGTGCAAGAAGTTGCGGTTGAAAACGATCGAATTGAAACTGAAGCGCCCGTTGACGCGCCCAAACAGGCCGATGTTAAGGTCCAAGTCCAAGAATTGGCAGAAGTTTTGTCTAGGGCTGCAAATGTAACCACAAATGACCAATTTTTCGCCCTAATCGATCATTTAAAAGACACCTTTGGGCGCGATGAACACTCATCCGAGTCGCACGCTGGTACGATTAACAACTTGTTATCAGTGAGCATTTTAAACGACACAAACCTATCCACCGCAATCACTCAGGTCCGACATGAAATTAAAGACTTTTCTGAAGGATCTTGGTGTCGGTTGGACAGGGTCAGTTAAAGCTGAGACGCCGGTCGTCTCAGGCAACGAATTGGGAACCGAGGAGAGCTCGGAACCTCCCAAAATAGGCGGGAATATCCCCCAACAAACTGTAACTAGTAAGGAAAAAATTATGTCTACAGATATCTCAGGTCTTTCAGGAATCGGTGGTTTTATCGGCGCATGTCTGGTTGATAGTGAAACTGGTCTGATGATGGCATCAGAAGGTGGCGGCAAGCTTGACCTTGAAGCTGCTGGCGCTGCGAACACAGAAGTCGTTAAAGCTAAACTTTCAGCTATCGAAATGCTGGGCCTTGACGACAGAATCGATGACATTCTGATCACATTGGGCAAACAGTTCCACCTGATCCGCCCTCTTGAGCAGTCCCCGACAGTCTTCTTGTACGTTGCTTTGGACAAAAAATCTGCAAACCTTGGCATGGCACGTGTTCAGGTTAAAAAGGTAGAGCAAACACTCTCACTTTAAGCAATTATCACAGCGGCACATCGTATGCCGGGCTGTAAATCTAGACTGCATCGAGGGCTTTCTCGGTGCAGTTTTTTTGTGCGAACTACTGTCGGGACGATTGGTTCAAGAGGGGGGCTTATCGACCGCATCCTCGAAGAGGAAGGGTTTAGGCTGCGATAGCCAAAGTCCTACCCCGTGTTTCGGAGGGCGGAAAGCGCGCTTCGCCGTCTTTCACCAGAACAAACGCTGGACAAAAGTGTCCCACTTTCAGCGGGGGTAATATCTGGTGGGACAAAAACGTAACCTAACTATTTGATATTAAATACCAAAAAGAAAGAATGGTGCCCAGGGGCGGAATCGAACCACCGACACGAGGATTTTCAATTTTCCTAGGCGTCCAATCAAACTCTCGCATTTAGCTTCGAACCGACGCAAAAAGTGTTTCGCTTCAATACCCTGTGGTCTCCAATCAATTGTAGGGCAAACCAGTCCGTTTCAGTCAAGCTCACCACTCTCGGCACCCATCAGGCACCCAGTGGCCACACCTGCCGTCCACAACGCTCCATCAAGCTTGTTTTTGAGTTCCCCATTTCGGGTTTCCGGCAAGTAGGTTGGTTGATATCCTAGACCCTAGTTCGCCCATCCTACCGATTTGAAAGTTCCAGCATATTGAGCCGCTTACAACAAAAACCACTGGCAGGGCTCTTCCTCAATCCCTTTGGCAAACATGCCAAGTACATGCAGTACGATGGGAACGAGATTGTCGTACAAGCCAAGCCTTTGGTCTACGGCACGCTGAGAGAACTAGCATCCGCTCCAACAGTTGAGAATGGTTTTTGGGGTGCGTCTCTGACGCTTCGATTGGATGACCAACCTGCACACTTTCTCAAAGGCGCCCGGCCCAAAGACGCGGTCAATTTTTCGAACGCTATTCGTGAGGACTGGGAAGCGGCCATTCAGGCCGATCTTGAACAAAGTCGTGCACTCATTGATGCATTGGTGCTGCAAATTGGAGAGCTTTCTAACCCAGCGACCTACCCGGCAGCGTGCGTGGTGTCTCCAATACTAGAGCGTGCTCGCGGTCTCGATCAGCGTCTTCTTTCCAAGCTACCACAAGAGGCCCTAGAGGATGCACATCGGGGTCAAATCGATAAAATACAGGGATTTGTACGAAACGCTCGGCACTTACGGCAGCAGGCAATTTCAGCTTTCGAGGAACGACAATTGGTTCAGTGGGCCGAGTTTTTCGAGACATTTGAAAGCAACCCGCTAACACTAGAACAACGGAAATCAATCGTTTCGGATGAAGATGCAACACTGGTTTTGGCTGGCGCGGGCTCAGGGAAAACCAGCGTCATAACGGCCAAAGCTGGTTACTTGTTAAAGTCTGGTGCACGCAGACCAGAGGAACTTCTGCTGTTGGCGTTTGCAAGTGCTGCCGCCAAAGAGATGAGTGAACGGATAGAGGCAAAGTGCGGTGAGCCGTTGGAGGCCAGAACGTTTCATTCGTTGGCCTATGACATCATAGGGACAGTTGAGGGAAGCAAGCCAGCGCTGGCCGCACATGCCACCGACGACAAAGCGTATCTTGCCTTGATCCGAGATATTCTCAGGGCCTTGGTCAAGACGGCTTCTGAGGTGTCCAAGTCCATTGTTGGTTGGTTTTCCCACACCCGTCTTGATGAGAAAAGCGAGTGGGATTTCAAGAAAAAGCACAGCTACTACACTTACATTGAAAAGCTTGATCTTCGCACCCTTCAAGGGGAGCAGGTTAAGAGCTTTGAAGAGTTGATGATTGCCAACTGGCTGTATGAGAACGGCATCGAATACGAGTACGAACCCGACTACGAGCATAAGGTTTCCGAAGGTGGCTTCCGTGACTACTGTCCAGATTTCCGCTTAACAAAAAGCGGCATCTACATTGAGCACTTTGGTGTTCGACGTACGAAATCGGCAGACGGAACCTATCGGCTGTCAACTGCGCCATTCGTAGATCGCGAAGAATATCTCGCTGGCATGGACTGGAAGCGTGGTGTCCACGCCGAACACGAAACGACTTTGATCGAGACGTTCAGTTATGAACGAGAAGACGGTTCGCTGCTGGATGCCCTTGCCGAAAAAATTGCGCCCTTTGAGACCGTCAATCCAAGATCCCCTGAAACACTCTTTGACAGGGTGGTCGAGTTAAACCAAGCCGACAGCTTTGTGCAGCTGCTTGGAACCTTCTTGAAACATTACAAAGGAGGTGGATACCAACTCAACGAATGCGCCGAGAAAGGGCGTACCTTGAAACTTGGCAAACGGGCTTCAACCTTTTTGTCGATTTTTGAGCCTGTTTATTCAGAATATCAAACACAGCTAAACGGACGGATTGATTTTGAAGACATGATCCTGCGGGCAACCAAGTATGCCGAGACGAAAGAATATCGCAGCCCTTTCAGACACATCTTGGTAGATGAATTTCAGGACATCTCCCGCAGTCGAGGGCGCTTGGTCAAAGCACTAAAGGCACAACACAGTGATGCACGCATTTTCGCAGTTGGCGATGATTGGCAATCGATCTACCGATTTGCCGGGTCCGACATCAATCTCATGCGAAATTTCGGCGACGAGTTTGGGGGAGTATTTGATGGGCAATCTGGTGTTCACCGCACTGTAGATTTGGGAAGGACTTTCCGTTCAGTCGATCAGATTGCACATGCTGCAAAGAGATTTGTGCTGCAAAACCCGGCCCAGTTGAACAAGACAGTGATACCAGCTGGCACGTCAGATATGCCTGCGTTGAAAGTTGTCTCGACAATCAAAGCCGATGAGAAAAACAAGCTGGAGCAAGTGCTTCACTCGTTGCAAGGGACGGCCCAACGAATGCAGCCAGTCTCGGTTTTGTTGCTTGGCCGTTATCGACACTTAGCCCCATCCAATCTCGCGCAACTGCGTCGCAAGTTCTCGGATTTGGACATCTCGTTTCGCACGATCCATGCATCGAAAGGGCTAGAGGCAGATCACGTGGTGATCCTGAACATGTTTCGTGGCCGTACAGGCTTTCCGTCAGAAATTGTTGACGACCCACTCCTAAGCCTTGTTTCGCCGGAGGCCGAGCCATTTGAGAATGCCGAAGAACGCCGGGTTATGTACGTCGCGCTGACACGCGCCCGAAAATCCGTGACTCTAATGGGTTCAGCTTCAAAACAATCAGCCTTCGTTTCCGAGTTGTTGGATGATCCTGAATACGGGACAACCGGCGCAGACGAGCAAGTAGAATTCAACCACACATGCGGCGAATGTGGTGGGCATCTGATTCCTGTTCCTACCAAAGATGGTCGGACATGGTACAGGTGCGAACATGCCACACTCTGCGGACATTCATTGAATGCATGTGCTTCCTGCGGCATTGGCCTGCCAGATCGGAACAAAACCACAGGTATGAGCAAGTGTTCTTGCGGCGCTGAATACCCGAGCTGTCCAAGTTGTGAAGACGGGTGGCTGGTCGAAAGAAAAGGGAGATATGGCTCGTTTCTTGGATGTGTCAGTTTCCCTCGCTGCAAAGGTAAGGCGAAGATTGCAAAAAAGAAAAATTGACCCATTCTGTGGCTCTACAGCGAATTGAGCAGTCTAGATTAACTCCATCTATTCCAGCAAATGGATGGGATCATTTCGCACCTCCTCACTATGGCGCCCTTCAATTATTGGGGGTTGAGATCATGCACGGTGCATTCCGCATTTAACCGCTCAGTGCGAAGTAGAAAACAAACCGACCTCCCAAAGGTTCAGTGCGGTTCTTGCTCTTCAAGCATGTATTCCATTTCGAAGTCATAGTCGGGCTCAGCAAGAGAATGATCAATGTAACCGACGTCAACAGAACTCGGGGCATCTAAGAGCTCTACATTTTCGAGTTCATATACCACAGATTTTTCGTCTTCGTCGTCTTGAAAATGACTGATCTCAAGCAAAAGGAAAGCGTCAAACTCAGTTTCTTGCTCAACGGAGGTCGAACCCATCGAAATATAGTCTTTGTCGATAGAATCTCTGATAGAGAAGCTAATTTCACCATAAACGTTGGCAGTGATGCTGACTGGCACCCTGAAAGCAAATCCCTGCGTGCCAACGCGGACAATGTCGATATTAGTGCTTTCGTCTTCCAACCCAGGAATCTCAAAATCGACAAGGGATAGACTCGCGCCCTCATCCTCGCCTGGCATTGGCCCATCAAATTCTAGGTAGGGACATTCCGACTCCACCGCATATTCTAAACGTGACGTGAGGTATTGCGTAAAATCAGGATCACCTGCGCGAACCAAACCCAAAACATCCTTGGCAAGAGGAACTGTTTCCTCAGCCAAATCATTCAATATCTCAAGAGCTTTCCCAAGATCATCTACGACATCGATGTACTCGCTCTGTTCCGCGAATGATTTCCAGTCTCCGTCATTGCTGACCGCAAGAATCCGTTTTTGTTTTTCAATCGCCCAGCGTTCCAAAGTCAGAAGTGCGATGGCATCCGGGAACTCATTCTTTTTGCCTTTACTGGCAAATGGAGCATCATTCTTGAAGTATCGGTCCAACAGTGACCTAACAGCGACTGTGTCCGCAGAAACAACCTCGGCTCCGGCATTCGTGGTAAATTCAGCCAGCTGGTTTTTCGCGTGTTCGGAGGGCTTCAGCATACCATCTCGAATAGCTTCCAACTCGGCGCACTGCTGATCAGAGAGTTGGCTATTCGACCGACCCGCTCTGATTGCCTTGATCAGCGCATCCTGTGTTGCTTTTGCTTTTTCTGTTAGCGGCTTGTGGATTTCTCGCACCGTGATTTTTGACAACAGAAACTGCACTAGGCCATCTTTGAATTGGTCGAGTTGACCCACCAATCCGGTATCAAATTCAAGATCGTTGGAATAAACTACTTGAGTATCAATCGTAATTGCGTCGTATTTCACGGCCTAACCCAACCTTCTTCGAAATCTTCATCGGCGACTCAAGATTTCTATGCCCGGCGTCTTCGCCAAAAGTACCCATCTGATAGCACTACCTTTCGCTCCCCTTCAAGTTGTACCCTGACACGCGGATTCTGGGTGTCTTACGATGTCTGTATGAAACAGATGCTGACAACCAAATCGCTCGACGCGATGCCACGGGCGACCACCAAAAGGTACGAGGTGAGCGACCAGAAAGTAAACGGCTTGCATGTGCGTGTGTCGACCACAGGTGCCAAGGTGTTCTACACGTTGGTCCGACCGAACGGTGCGCGTAGGCGTATCAAAATCGGCCCTTAGCGCCCCGTCCTCCCCGTACATTTCGAAAGGAAACAACATGCGAAATCGCGTGAACCATACCGCTCGCCCTCGTAAAGGGCATCCCTACGCATTCAAGGATTATGACGACGACTGCATCATCCACCAAAGCATGGTGGGTTTTCTGGAAAGTCTCTGGAAAGGATCGCCTTGTGATAGCTGCTTCTTTCTCGCGACTACGGACCCTGACGGTGAGAAATGGCGCAATCATGTCGTCCATGGCAACAATATCACTGTAGGGCTAAACAGGTTTTTTCGCGAGTATTCGCGATGGGATTTCAACTTGTATTTCTGCCCCAAGCCTAACCAGAATCCACTATGGCTCAGGCTGGTGGCACCCATATGACACCCAAGTCAAATGCGACAAGCACAACCAGCATACTCAAGACGGTATTTATTAAACTTTTTCAGTAAGTTAAGTGGTGCCCAGGGGCGGAATCGAACCACCGACACGAGGATTTTCAATCCACTGCTCTACCCCTGAGCTACCCGGGCACGGGTTGGTTATGCTTGCTGCATCCCCTTGGGTAGCGGCGTTTTAGACGCGGTGGCGGGGGGTGTCCAGAGGGAAGTTGGGTTAAATGCACAGTTAGTGCGGTTTCTTTTCCTCGGCGGCGCGAAGTTCGTTTTCCAACTCTTCTGTATCCTCGGGATCGGCGGCTGGAATCGCGTAACTGCCGCTAAACCATTTGGCCAGATCGATGTCTGCACAGCGCTTAGAACAAAAGGGTCTAAACGCTGTCTCTGTTGGTTTTTTGCAGATCGGACAGGCCATTAGAGGTTCGCAAAGAGTTGTTTGGGGAACGGCGCGCGTTCGCGTTTTCGCTGTAGTTCAAACAGCCCCATCGGGGTCCAGCCGACGAGCGAGGTTTCGATTGGGTCGTTCTTGAAAGCGGCGCGTAGCGATTGCTCAAGCTGTTTGCGGTGCGCCTTGGACATCGAAACGAAATCTACGCTGACTTGTCCGGCAAGTCCGCGCAGTCGTAGTGCACGGGGCAGGGCGCGGGCGGCGGCAAGGTTTGCCTTAAGCGCAGCGGCTGGCGATGTGTCATTGCCGGTGTTGACGTCAACTGCGACAAGGGCGCGCGTTGGCTCGACGTACATCGTGCCTTCGCCCAATGGCACCATCGGGCCTTCTAGTGCTGCGAGCTGATCGAGTACGCCGTGTGTTTCGAAGCTACCTGCGTCGGTCACGACGTTTGCTACGCTGGACCATTCGCGCCATGCGATTGTGTGCGGTCCATCGCCTTCGGTCAGTGCCTCGGGGGTGGTGCCTTCCGCGTCACCTAGGACAGCGTCTGCAAGCGATAGCATCGCAACGATGTCTTCGGCAATTTCAGCCTCATCCGCGGCTTCGCATGATGACCGCAGGATTAAGCCATGTTCGCTGTCAAAGACTTCATGCGCGATGGCCAATAGGTTGTCGCGTGTGTCTTCGTCTGTGATTTGACGCGAGATGTTCAGGCCGGGCTTGCCCGGAGTGACAATCGCGTAGCGGCTTTTGAAAAGTACGCGGTCAGTCACTGGAATTGCTTTGCCGCCTTCACTGTATCCGGTCACTTGGATCAGCAGTGGTTGGCCGGGACGCAGGCCTTTGCCCGCGCGTAAAAATGCGGTTTCGCCGTCAGGTAGGCGCAACATCATCCCGCCTTGGCCCTTGATAGGGCGGTCGCAGATGCCACGGTAAATTGCGCCGGGGCGTGGGGCGTCAACGTCGTCGATCAGCAGATCGTCGAGCTTGCCATCGACCAGATATGCGGCGACTTCGATATCGCCAATGTGGTCAAGAATGATTGAGCGCCCCTTCATGTGTCACCTTTATAAAGTGGGAAACCTGCAGCGGTCAAAAGTCCGGCGGTCTCTGTTAACGGTAGGCCGACGATCCCTGTGTAGGATCCGTTGATCCAGGGGATGAATGCGCCTGCTGGGCCTTGGATGGCGTATCCGCCTGCTTTGCCTTGCCAGTCGCCGCTTGCTAGATAGGCGTTCACTTCGGCATCTGATAGCTGCTTCATCGCGACGGTGCTTTGGACGTCTTTTTGCCAAATCTGATCGCCGCGTTTGACGGCGACCGATGTGATGACCTTGTGCCGACGGCCAGAGAGCGCGTAAAGAAATGCCGCGGCTTCGCCCGTATCGCCGGGTTTCCCCATGATACGCCGGCCCAATGCGACGGTGGTATCTGCGCAAAGCACGACCTCGCCTTCGCCCGCAACAACCGCAGCAACCTTTTCAGCAGCGATCCGGTTTACGTAATCGCGCGGCAGTTCAGCTTTGTGAGGGTCTTCGTCAATATCGGGTGGGCGAATCGCGATGGGCGTTACGCCTAGCTGCGCTAACAGTTCGAGCCGCCGTGGCGAACCGGATCCAAGCACAAGCTGAAGGTCTTGAAGAGGGGGGAGCGTCGTCATTGGGTTGCCGTTTCGCTGTTGCTAAGCGGCGGCCGCGTTTTGCCCAAAGGCAAAACGCCGACCCGCAGTGGGCGAAACATGCGTTTCGCCTTATTTAAAGCGATAGTTGATCCGACCTTTAGTCAGATCGTAGGGTGTCATCTCGACTTGGACTTTGTCGCCAGCCAGAACCCGGATGCGGTTTTTGCGCATCTTACCTGCCGTATGCGCGATGATCTCATGGCCGTTTTCCAGCTCGACCCGAAACGTCGCGTTTGGCAGAAGTTCTTTCACGACACCTGGGAATTCGAGCAGTTCTTCCTTGGCCATGTGATCTCCTGTGTTTCACCTCCGCCGAACTTGGCGGACGGCGCCTAAATGCGCCCGAAACCATCAATTTTCAAGGCCTAATCAGCGCGACGCCACGAATGTGACGGTTTTGATGTTAAATTTAGATCAATTTAAGCGCTAGAAGCGGCTTTGACCTTGCCCGGACCCCAGCGTTTGATCAGTCGGCCTTTGATTTGGTCGCGTGCCTGACGGTACATTTCAAGTCGTGCCTCACGGTCATCGCCAATGCCCGTTGGGTCAAGGATCGGCCAGTATTCGACTTCGATGTGATAAAACTGGGTCAAATCAAGCGCCCGGCGTTGGCTTGCGGGGGAAAGCGCGAGGACAAGGTCAAACGAAGACAGATCGTCGCCCCATTCTTCCATTTCGTCGAATGTGCGGGACCGGTGGCGCGATAGTTCGACCCCGATTTCGGCGCAGACGGCGACGGCGAAACCGTCGATTTCAAGGTCATTCTTTACGCCGACTGATTGGATGTAACAGTCTTTGCCATAAAGGCTTTTCATGATTCCTTCGGCCATGGGGGACCGCACGGAATTATAGTCGCAGCAAAACAGTACAGACTGCGGTAGAGGCTCGAATTTGTCGCCGTCCACCAATTCAGCCACCAAAATGAAGAACGCAAATAAGGGTGAATAGGCGGCGCGCGGTGTCGGTGTCGACGTCGGCTTTGCCTTCTAGGCGCTCTTGCAGGACGCGGGCACCTTCGTTGTGAATGCCGCGCCGCGCCATATCGATGGTTTCGATCTGGCTGGGGGGCAGTGTTTTGACGGCGTCGAAATAGCTTTCGCAGATTTGAAAATAATCTTTGACGACTTGGCGAAACGGACCAAGCGAAAGGTGGAATTCACCTGCTGGGCTTTCGTCGTCAGTTTGGATGTCAAACACGAGGCGGCGTTCGCGAATAGACAGGCCAAGCCGATACGGCCCCGGCGGCACTTCGCGGCCTTCGCGGGCGGGCAGGTCAAAGCTGTTATCTTCAAGCAGATCAAACATCGCGACTTTGCGCTCTTGTTCGATCTCGGGCGTGGGCGCGGGCAGGCCGCTGTCGTCTATTGTGATGTGGCTGATTTTGCTCATGGTTCACCTGCATTCAGACGATCCAAACGCGCGCGAACAGATAGCCCGTGCGCCTCTAGGCTTTCGGATTTGGCGAGCCGTTCGGCGGCTGGGCCAATTGCGGCCAACGCTTCTGGGGTCATGCGTGATAGGGTCGTGCGTTTGATGAAATCCATGACGGATAATCCACTTGAGAAACGAGCAGAACGTGCCGTGGGCAGAACGTGGTTCGGTCCCCCAATGTAGTCACCAATCGCTTCGGGTGTCCAACCCCCGATAAAGATCGCGCCAGCGTGCGTCACCTGATCGGCCAATTTTTCAGCATCTGCTGTACATAGCTCTAGGTGTTCGGGCGCGATGCGATCAGACAGGGCGACGGCTTCGTCCATGTTCGCCACAGTAATGACCGCACCAAAATCACGCCAGCTGGCACCCGCAATTTCGCGACGTTCCAGCGTTTCTAGCCGCTTTTCAACTGCAGCTACCACGGCCTGACCGAAATCAGCGTCGTCTGCAATCAACAGCGATTGTGCGCTTTCGTCGTGCTCTGCTTGGCTTAGTAGGTCGAGCGCGATCCAGTCGGGATCGTTGTCTTTATCAGCGATCACCAAGATTTCCGAAGGGCCAGCGATCATGTCGATGCCGACCTTACCAAAGACCCGGCGCTTGGCGGCTGCAACAAATGCGTTGCCGGGCCCCGTGATTTTATCAACAGGCGCGATTGTATCGGTGCCATAGGCCAATGCAGCCACGGCCTGCGCTCCGCCAATGCGATAGATTTCGTCAACGCCAGCGATCTTTGCAGCCATCAGAACTAGGGGGTTGGTTACACCGTCCGGTGTTGGCACGACGATAGCCAAACGGCCGACGCCTGCAACTTTTGCCGGGATCGCGTTCATCAAGACAGATGACGGGTAAGATGCCAAACCGCCCGGCACATATAGCCCTGCAGCTGACACGGGGGTCCAGCGCCAACCCAAGGTCGCGCCCGTGCCGTCTGTCCACATATCGTCTGCGGGCATTTGCCGGGCGTGGTACGCGCGAATCCGTTCTGCGGCCAATTCCAACGCTTCGCGATCTGCGTCACTGACCTTTGCGCATTCTGCTTCGATCTCGGCCGCTGAAAACCGCATAGTTTCAGGCGAAAGTTCTAGGCGGTCAAATTTGGCCGTCAGTTCCAACACCGCCGCATCGCCACGCGCACGCACGTCAGCGATGATATCTGCCACGATATGATCGACATCTGGGCTGTCTTCGCGCTTTGCACCCAATAGGGCGATAAAGCGGCTTTCGAAATCGGCATCAGATGTGTTTAGAAACTGTGGCATAGGGCACTCCTTCAGCGCAGGACATAGCCGCCCTCGCGACGCGCATCAATGCGCCATTCTATCACTCTGGATGGGTTGGAGCCTTGCCTGATGGGGCGACGTAGGGGCGGGTCACATCGCGCAAGATAACCTCAAGCGCTTCGACCTCGAACGCGATGGCGCCATCGCCCGCCAGTGTTAGCTCAACGCGACCTGCACCATCTTCACCGGGGGTAAAGCTGATGGACAGCAGTGAAAACACCATCTCAGGATCGGATTTGTCTACCCCTTGGCTTTGGACGCGCATCACGTCTTCGAAAGCGAGAACAGCTTGGACCCGTTCGTGGCCGTGACGCACTGAATTTTCAGCGTCCTCCCAGCGGTAACGGTTCAGCAGCAAGGCAAAGCGACGCGCCTTGCGATCCCAGCGCATTTCAGACGCTGGGAATACGGCGTCTTGGACCAGTGCTGCGATCACTGTCAGGTCGTCGGCATCCAGTGCTTTGAGGCGCAGCGGGGCCTCTTTGCCATCTTCGAAACGTGCGTCTTCGGTCATTATTCAGATACCCGTTCAATTTGTGCGCCAATCGCGCCCAGCTTTTCTTCGACGTGCTCATAGCCGCGATCAAGGTGATAGACGCGACTGACGACAGTTTCGCCTTCGGAGGCAAGGCCCGCCAGAATCAGTGAAACAGAGGCGCGCAAATCGGTCGCCATAACGCGTGCACCTTTGAGGCGCTCAACACCATGCACGGTTGCGGTGCCGCCGTGTACTTCGATGTTTGCGCCCATGCGGATCAGTTCTGGGGCGTGCATAAAGCGGTTTTCAAAGATTTTCTCTTCAAGAACAGAAGTCCCTTCGGCTGTACACAGCATCGCCATCATCTGCGCCTGAAGGTCAGTTGGGAAGCCGGGGAATACTTCGGTCGTGACATCAACGGCATTCGCACGGTCGCCACGGCGTTTTACCTTTAGGCCATCGGGGGTTTCCGTCACCTCAACACCAGCGGCGTCCAGTTTTTCAACGAAGGATGTGACCAAATCCATCCGGCCACCAAGGCATTCCACCTCACCACCTGCAAAGACAGGGGCCAGCATATATGTGCCAAGCTCGATCCGGTCAGTGACCACAGGGTGGGTCGCTGCGCCAAGGCTGTCGACACCTTGGATGGTGATCGTGCTCGTGCCTTCGCCTTCGATCTGGGCGCCCATGCGACGCAAACAATGCGCAAGGTCAACGATTTCAGGTTCACGGGCTGCGTTTTCAATGACCGTGGTGCCTTTGGCCAATGTCGCGGCCATCAATACGTTTTCAGTCGCGCCAACGGATGCAAAGCGAAGCGGAACGCGCGCACCTTTCAGGCCACCTTTGGCCACTGCATGCAGATAGCCGTCTTTCAATTCAATCTCTGCGCCCATCGCTTCAAGGGCGGTGACGTGAATGTCCATTGGGCGTGCACCAATCGCACAGCCGCCGGGCAGGGACACAACAGCCTGATGATGACGGGCCAGCAGGGGACCAAGAACAAGGTTCGAGGCGCGCATCTTGCGCACGATTTCATAATCGGCAGTCGTCGATGTCATGTCATGCGATGACAGAACCTGCACTTTGCCACCTTGCATGGATGTGACTTCGACACCCAAAGACTGCAATAGTGCTGTCATTGTCTTAATGTCCGACAGGCGTGGCGCGTTTGTCAGCGTCAGCGGTTCCTCTGACAGCAAGGTTGCAGGCATCAGTGTCAGCGCCGCGTTCTTTGCACCCGCAATCTGGATTTTTCCGTTGAGGGGTTTGCCGCCTTTGACAACAATCGAATCCATGCCTGCCTACTCTTTCTCTTTTTTATCGCTACCCGCAGCGCGAGCACGTGCCTGCGCCTTACGCTTGGCCATATTTGCCTTGAGCGCCGCCTTTAGCCGATCTTCGCGGCTTGTGGCAGTCTTGCCCTTACTACTCTTGGTTTGTTTGTCGCTCATGACAGCCCTGTTAGCAATATGTGCAAAAAGCGTCCAGTCAGGGCTTGCACCATCGCGCATTTGCGTCTAATTCCCCGGCTCACGGATGCTGTGGTAGCTCAGTGGTAGAGCGCGTCATTGGTAATGACGAGGTCGGGAGTTCAATTCTCCCTCGCAGCACCATCCCTTCAAATATTATTTTGACTCTAAAATGCTGAGTTCAGCGTGATCCCAACTGAGATGGTGTCGCGGGTGTATCGGCTGACGTTACTGTCCGACAGGCTGCGGTTCAGGCTGAGGCCGGGGGTGAAGCCAGCGTAAGTTGCGTCAGGAAAGCCAACCTTGATGTTATAAAACAGCGTATCATCGCTGCGCCCACCAGTTACCGGATATAGAAGGCGGTAATCCGGATAATCGGTGCGCGTATATCCAGCGCCAACAGATAGGGTTACGGGGCCAATTGGGTCTTTCCAGTTGTATCCCCCCTGAACAGTCATCGCGTTCGAAGTATAATTCACACTGTCGCCCACGCTATCAGTCGCACTAATTGACACGTGCCAACTATCACCGCTGCTTAGCGCGTGGACATAAGACATACTTAGCGTGTTGCGCTGGACGTCACCGATTGTTTCCTCAAGATAACTAAGCTGCTCTGTTCGCGCGACAAACGCGACCTTTGATCGATCTGCAAGTGGTGTTTGATAGCTAAGCCCAAAGCGGCCGATGTCGTATTTTTGAAATTCGACGTCTTGGTCGCCGGCTGTGGCTTCGCGGTAATCTGAGACACCCGCCGACGTATTTATACCGAGGTTTCCATGCGGTAGGGCGCGATCATAGCGCAGGCTAAATTCCGTTGAATTGGTGTCGAACGCGTCGTCGGGGATGTCGATGTCCTCGGTCAGCCGAACGCGTGCGCCGCTATACTGAAGGCCAACGGTTGATCGACTGTTCTTATTTTCATGAAGGCGGTATTGGGTGCGAAGGCTGAAAGATGCGCGTATTCCTGAAAGCGCGCGGGCGTCGTCTGACAGCGTACCGGTTGGGTTTCCTGGCGCGGTGAGGGTCGTGCCTTCAGCGCCACCATTGACGTTGTCTGACGGAACCACAGAAAACCCAAAATGCGTCGACCACGGGTTGCGCCGTTTAATTATGCGGGCATCTGCGATGGTCTGGGCATATTCTGCGTCGTTTGGGGCAACGGTTAACGCCCGGCGCAGCCAAAACGTTGAAAGTGTAAACCGTTCTTCTTTGGCAGCGGCCAGCGCGGTCAGCCGTGCGGCTTCGTATTTCTGGGTGTCTGTCTGGGACAATCGCCAGGCACGGGCGCCAGCGGTACGACCCTCGGTAGGATTTTCGGACTGCGAAGCGGTGGCTGCAATAATAAGCAACGCCGTGCGATCATTCGGATCTTGGGACAACAATTGACGGGCAATTTCTTGCGCAAGCTGAACATCACCAGAGCGCACCGCGCGAGCAGCGATAGCACGGGCTTGGTCTATCGGAATGTCGACCGTGGATTGCGCCAAAGCGGATTGCGCCATCAGGCATGTAATGAAGGCTATAACGCGCGCTTGCATCGGCGATGTCTCCGAAAAGTCGATTTTGGGGCACACTGCCATAGGTAGATCGGCACAACCAGCAACATCTTGGGTGCCTGCGGCTGGCAGACACTCTATAGTGACCGCAAAGCGAATCTAGCAGCCGGAGAAAAATATGCCCATCACCGCCGAACAACAGGCCGAAATCGACGAACTACGTGCAAACGCGAAACCGACCTTGCGGGCCGTGGCCGAAGGCATGGAGAACCACCTGTACAAAGCGCATGACGTGCTGGATCACGGGTTTATCCGGGTAATCGACTATATGGGCGACGATGCGGCGATCTGTCAGGCGGCACGGGTGTCTTACGGTAAGGGCACGAAATCCGTGCAAAACGACGAAGGGCTGATCCGCTATCTGATGCGCCACTGGCATTCGACGCCGTTTGAAATGTGCGAAATCAAACTGCACGTCAAACTGCCCGTCTTTGTTGCGCGTCAGTGGATCCGTCACCGGACGGCAAACGTTAACGAATACTCCGCGCGTTATTCGATCCTAGATCGCGAATTCTATATCCCAGAACCCGATAAGCTGGCCGCGCAATCTGTGATCAACAATCAGGGCAGGGGCGAAGCGCTCACCGGCGAAGAAGCCGCACGCGTGCTGGAATACCTCAAGGGTGACGCGGCGCGTTGCTATGACCACTATGCAGAAATGATCGACCAAGAAGGGCAGCAGGGGCTGGCCCGTGAATTGGCGCGGATGAACCTGCCAGCGAACATCTATACGCAGTGGTACTGGAAGGTCGACCTGCACAACCTGTTCCACTTCCTGCGCCTCCGTGCCGATGCACACGCACAATACGAAATCCGAGTCTATGCCGACGCGATCTGCAACGTCGTCGCCGACTGGGTGCCCGCCGCCTATTCCGCATTCGAAGACTACCGCATGGGCGGAGCCAACCTATCCGGTAAGGCGATTGACTGCGTGCGCCGTGTGCTTAAGGGTGAAAAAGTCACGCAGGAAACCTCTGGTATGAGCAAAGGTGAATGGCGGGAGTTTGAAAGTATTTTGAATGGTTGATTTCACGTTAGTTGGTCGACCTAAAGTAATAGGAAGCCGACATGAGCGTTTCAATCGAAGCTATTTCTCAATTAGCCAATCGAATTCATAATCACGGAGCGACTATCGAAACGGAAGAGGCGGTAAAAACGTCTGTTGTACTGCCTTTTCTGCAAGCCCTTGGCTATGATGTATTTAATCCTGCTGAAGTCGTTCCCGAATTCACTGCCGACACAATTGGTAAGAAGGGCGAAAAGGTCGACTATTCTATTCTTCGTGAAGGTGAAGTCTCGATACTAATAGAGTGCAAAAGTCTTAGTACGGTTTTGACAGATAAGCATCTCGCACAGCTTTATCGCTACTTTACGGTTACTAACGCTCGCTTTGCAGTCTTAACCAACGGTCACAAATATCAATTTTATACTGATCTAAAGCAACCAAACCGGTTGGACACTCGACCATTTTTTGTCTTTGATATTCTGGACTACAATGAAAGCTCACTGGATGAACTTTCAAAGTTTTCTAAAGCAGCGTTCGATGTTGATAACATTTTAGCACAAGCTGAGCGTCTAAAGTACGTTGCTGCGATTAAGCCAGTTTTGTCGCAGCAAATGAGCGAACCAAGTGACGAATTGATAAAGCTGATTGGGAGTGAGGTATATGAAGGCAGACTCAGCCCCTCAGTGAAGGAAATGCTGACTACTGCAACGAAAGCAGCTTTCAGAGAAATTATACGCGAACGTCTTCGCGCTCGATTGAACACTGCGCTAGAGGAACCCGAAAGTGACGTTGAAAATGAAGATGTATCAGTTTCAGGTGATTCAGAGATAGTTACGACCGAAGAAGAAATCGAAGGCTATCTTCTAGTTAAGTCAATTTTGCGGGGAACTGTCGACACCACTAGGATCGTAATTCGCGATGCGAAATCTTACTGCGCTGTTTTGCTCGACGATAACAACAGAAAACCAATTGCTAGACTGCATTTTAACAGATCCCAAAAGTATGTTGGGTTATTCCATGGTGAGAGCGAAGAAAAAAAACGCGATCGCAGATCTTGATGATATTCTAGATTTTGGTGATCAGTTAAAGCTAACTGTACAGAAGTACGAGTGATCGTACCGCCCGGCATCGCCGGGCAGCGCCCGGACCTCCCCCATGGGGAGGGCGCTTCGCACCCACCCCGAGGTCCGAACGCTCCCCTAATGATAGCGCGCCAAATTGACTGCAGGCTTCGCCGCTAATGTTGTGCATGACTACTTGCGCGGCTAAGGTCGCCCTGTAACTAAACCGGACCCAAGCACATGATCCTTTATGGCCTTCCCACCTGTTCCGACTGCAAAGCCGCGATCAAGGCGCTTGAAGCTGCGGGGCGGGATGTGGATTTTCGTGATGTCCGGGCCAATCCATTGTCCGAAGCAGAGTGGGCACCGCTCATTACGGAATTCGGCGACAATATCATCGACCGTAAATCGCAGGCTTACCGCAACCTGAATGCGTGGCTCCGCGAGAGCGAAGCAGATGCGCAGCTAGAGGCCCAACCTGCGCTTATGGCCCGCCCCATCATCACAGATGGAACGCAGTGGACGTTAGGTTGGGGGAACGACGCCCAGGCGGCGTGGCTCTAAGGTTGCAGATCGGCAAAGATATGCCGATCTCTGTCTGTTGTTGTGCTGAATTTAGGTCGGATTCACCATGAAAATAAAGTTTCTGACTGATTCTGTTGGTCAACGACGGTATTTTCACCACCCTTACCCAAAGTATAGGTTGAGCGATTCTTCTGGTTGTGAATGGGTCTCTTTTACATACCTCAAGGCCGCATGACCTAGCGTCACTTGATGCAACCTATCCGCTTTTCCCCATAAGATATGGGCTGTTTTGCGATATGTATGGTTTTGTAAATACGTCCCAGCCAACCAACAGAGAGCCAGGTCTAGTGATGAGTGAACATATGAATACCCAACCAAATACCGACACTGCACCACGCGACACATTTTCGCCAATCCGCATGGATTTGGTGGACCGCTTGACCCGCACGTGCGACCGTCTGGCAAACGGCCAGGCCCACATCGAGCGGGCCAAGCTAAAGATTGCAGCTTAACGCGGTTAACCCTGCGCTAAGTTCCCGGCCATCTTGCGGCCGTCCCGTCCTTCGATCAAATCGAAGGTAACCTTTTCGTTGTCGGCGAGCCCTGTCAGGCCTGCTTGTTCGACGGCTGAAATATGGACGAACACGTCCGATCCGCCTTCATCTGGTGCAATAAATCCAAACCCTTTGGTCGTGTTGAACCATTTTACAGTGCCGCTTGGCATGAGTATTCCTCCGTTTCGTCGTCTTTACTTGAGTGAGCGCACCCAAGCCTTGTCTCTCTAGAGTTAGGTGTTCTATGCAAAATGCAAGTGACACTTCGTCTGATTGGCGAAAGGTTGCGAATTGCTCAATCAGGAGGCGTTATGCGTTTTTTCGGTCTAAAATCATGCGATACGTGTCGCAAAGCATTAAAAGCACTACAGGCAGCAGGGCATAGCCCAGAGGTGATCGATGTCCGCGCTGATGGCGTATCAGACGCGGATCGCGCCCAGATTATTGCCCAGTTTGGTGACAAAGCGATCAACCGCGCTTCGACAACATGGCGTGGTTTGTCTGATGAGGAAAAGGCCGGTGATCCTGCTGCGTTATTGGCGGCGCATCCAACATTGATGAAGCGCCCCGTGATCGAGGCCGATGGTCAATGGACGATCGGTTGGAAGGCTGACGCACAGGCCGTACACCTTGGCGAATAGCCAACGGGTGTTTATGTGACGTCCGAGCAGTAAGGAGACACAGATGCGCAATGCCGCACTCACCCTTGGTCTGATTGCAGGCATCATGGGTATTTTCGTTGGCCTGTTTGGCTATGGCTATGCCGAATTGACCGAACGCCATTCGCAAGTGGGCGAGCTGTTAGGCTTTTTCGATAACCCTAGCTTTATCCGCTTCGCGAGCTTCATGGCACCGTTGCTGGCTATCGCCGGTGGCGCGATGGCCAAGGCGCGCGCCCTTTGGGGTGGTGGGCTAATGATCCTATCCGCGATATGTATCTATGCGGCCTTTGGTTTTAACGTGGCGACCATGTTCCCAATTGGATTTGCAGGGCTAGGTGGCGTGTTGGCTATCGCAGCTGGCAAACCGGATGAGCCTAAGGCGCATTTTTGAATAGCAAGCGGTCGGCGGATAATGCGCCGGCCCCTTTGAACACAAGTGTTGCCAGACAGAGCACCCAAAACGCGCGTTGATCCAAGATAAGCCCATCTGGCACGCGATCAAACCAGGCACCCAAAGTTCCTTCATGTGCGATCCCCCCGTGACCGAATAGGTCCGTCAGCGATTGCACAACGACAAACCCGATCATCCCCAGTGCTGCAAGCCGCGTCAAAAAACCGATGACGATGAGAAGGGGCAAGATGAACTCGGCCAATGTGCCTGCCGTGACAACCGCCCAGTGAAAAAACGATAGCTGCGACGTATCATAGCCTGCCGCCTCCATCGCGCGGGGGAAAATTTGGACGTATGCGCCTGACGAAGGCGATAAGAAGCCAAATATCCCGTCACCTAATTTGGTCAGGCCTGAATTCCAGAAATACATCAGCAGAACAGCCGCAAAGACAAATCGCGCAAGCAGGGGAAGGGCCTGATCACCTAAACGGTTCAACTGATCGACGCTCCGGGTAATGAATGGGGGGAGTTGCATGTCTGCGCCTTTCAGTGAATTTCGGTAATGGCGGATTGGCCTAGTAAGATTGATAGCGTCGCACCCAGATCCAATCGGTCGTCGGTCAGTGTTTCGCCCAGTGGTGTGTTATCCATCAACGCTTTGATACAGTTCGCACTGCTCCCGTCGATAAGATTGATCTGCGGGTCAAAGCCGGGCCGGGTAATCAGAACAGCCTCGGGCTGCATCACGGGTTTGGGCGCGTCATTGGTTGTATTCGCACGGTATATACCGTGGATTGGATAGTCAGAGGTTAGCACTTGTATCGAAGGCGCAAGGCGTAAGCGCGATGCAAGCAACGTATCGGGTGCGAGCGCGGCGAGCGCCTGAGGGTCGACCGCTTTCGTATCTGCGGCGTGATATGCCCGGCGCATAGCCAGTTCCAGCTTCGCGATGTCAGGTAGATACGGCAGGCTTTGTGCAGGTGGAAAACGGCGCAGGAACTGCGGCATCTTTTCCCCGTAGAACATCATCAACGGAGAGCTCGGTGGGTGTTTGCGCAGATAGACGCCAGCCATCGCACGAAAGAACTGATCGCCGACTAATTTGTGAATAACGGGGAATGCGGTCTCTAACGCGTCAGACAGGCTGACGGCGACATTGTTGCGATAGACATCGAAACGTTTTGTTGCGGGTGCGCCGTCGGGGTTTTGCAGCCCAGTCGGGGCAGGCGCTGCAGGATCAAACAGCCCGGCCTGAAACGCGGCTTGGTTCACTTTCATGCCGCGACCTTTGTCAGCGCAGTTACAGCGCGGGTGGCTTCTTCTGCCAAGGTGGCCCAATCGGGCACGTCGTTATCCCATTCGATCAACAGCGGCTTTGGGCCAGACCGTTCAAGCGTGTAATCCAGCAGCGCCCAAACCGGATCGACGATTGGCTTGCCGTGACTGTCGATCAGTAGTGGCGCGCCAGTTTCATCTTCGTCCTCGTCATGGCCGCCAAGGTGCAATTCGCCGACGGCCTCTAATGGGAAGGCGTCGATATAGGCTTGGGGGGATGTTTTCAGGTTTGTCGCGCTGACGAAGACGTTGTTCACGTCAAGCAGCAGGCCACAGCCGGTGCGCGCGACGATCTCGCGTAGGAATTCGGTTTCGGACAACGTGGATTCCGCAAAGGCCAGATAGCTGGATGGGTTTTCTAATAGCATCTGACGGCCAAGTGTTTCTTGGACTTGGGTAATGTGGCTTGCCACCTGCGCAAGCGTTGTTTCGGTATAAGGCAGGGGTAACAGGTCGTTCAGGAAATGACTGTCGTGGGTAGACCACGCGAGGTGCTCAGAAAAGCTGGCAGGGTTCAGCCAATCAACAAGATGCTTGAGCCGGGCAAGGTGTTCGGGATCAAGATCACCCTCAGAGCCGATAGATAGGCCGACACCATGAACCGAAATCGGAAAGCGTTCGGCAAGGTGGCGCAACTGGGCGATGGGGCGTCCGCCGCCACCCATATAGTTTTCAGCGTGAATTTCGAGCCAGCCAATAGGGTCAGGGTTTTTGATTATGTCAGCGTAATGCTGTGGCTTGTAGCCAACACCGGGAAGTGGGGGTAACGGGGCATCGCGGGACACATCAAACATGGCAGGCTCCTGTCAGGACGGGTGTAAGGTGGGCGCAAACCCACCTTACCATATTTTGGGCTTATGCAGGGATGTCGCGCTCTAGCGCTTCTAGTGAACCCATGCGCTCTGTGCCGTCAGCCATCGCTGGCAGTTCCATAGTTGTGCATGTGCCTTCTGGAACCAGTGACCAAGCGTTGCCCTGATAATCAACAGAAGATGTGCCCGCACAGCTTGTACCTGGGCCAGCCGCACAGTCGTTTTCGCCGGCAAGTGAAACGCCATAGCATTTTTCGTCAGCAGCGTGTGCAGTCGTTGCTAGACCAGCAACAGCAGACGCAACAGCAGTAGCAAGAACAAGTGATTTTTTTGTGTTGGACATGGAAGGCTTCCTTCAATTGGATCAAATTTTTGCGTCGCCTATCAGCGGCGATGCCTAAATGTTAATCGGTCCAATTGCTGGTTTTCTATTCACAGCCGCGTGCATCGCGTTTCCGTGAGGTCGTGTGAACACCGTTATTCTGCCGCGACGCCCTGTCGCACCGCAGATTTTGACAAAAAAAGAACCCGCCGGGCGTAATGCGCGGCGGGTTTGTTACAGCTTCCAGCGCTGGAATGTTACAAAAGATCGGGTGGTGTGGCGCTTTTTCTCAACTCTGCAACGATCTCAGCAAGAGATGTTACAGATGTTTTGTTTTCGCCAAGGCGGCGGACAGTCACAGTTTTCTCTGTCACTTCGCGCGCCCCCAGCGCCAGAATGACCGGAACTTTACCGACAGAGTGTTCACGAACCTTGTAGTTGATCTTCTCATTTCGGGTGTCGGCCTCGGCGCGGACGCCAACGGCGCGCAGCGCTTCGACGACTTCGTTGGCATAATCATCTGCGTCAGAAACGATGGTCGCAACAACCACCTGACGCGGGGCCAGCCAGAACGGCAGCTTGCCTGCATGTTCTTCGATCAAGATACCGATAAAGCGTTCGAACGACCCAAGTGTCGCGCGGTGCAGCATGACGGGGCGATGCTTTGCACCGTCTTCACCAACAAAGTTAGCGTCCAGACGTTCGGGCAAGTTGGCATCGACTTGCAGCGTACCACATTGCCAGTTTCGGCCAATCGCGTCAGTTAGGGTGAACTCAAGCTTTGGACCGTAGAACGCGCCTTCACCTTCAAGCACTTCGTACTCATACCCAGCCGCACGGCAGGCATCGCCAAGCGCCTTTTCCATGTGATCCCATGTTTCATCCGAACCGATCCGCTTTTCAGGACGGGTGGATAGCTTGATGGTCCAATCGTGGAACCCAAGGTCAGCATAAATCTTCGACAGGAATTCGATGAAGCGCGCAGTTTCTGCTTCGATCTGATCATCGGTACAGAAAATATGCCCATCATCTTGGGTAAAGCCACGCACACGCATGATCCCATGTAGCGCACCTGACGGTTCATAGCGCGCACAAGACCCGAATTCCGCCATGCGTAATGGCAGGTCACGATAGGATTTCAGACCCTGATTGAAAATCTGCACGTGGCACGGGCAGTTCATTGGCTTCAGCGCGTTCACGGCTTTTTCACGTGCGTGCTCTTCGTCGACTTCGACGATGAACATGTTCTCTTGGTACTTTTCCCAGTGGCCTGAGGCTTCCCAAAGCTTGCGATCAACGACTTGCGGGGTGTTTACCTCTACATAGTCGCCCTTACGTTGCTGGCGGCGCATGTAGTCTTGCAGTTCAGTGTAAACAGTCCAGCCGTTGGGGTGCCAGAACACCTGACCCGGGGCTTCTTCTTGCATGTGGAACAGGTTCATCTCGCGGCCCAGCTTGCGGTGGTCGCGTTTGGCTGCTTCTTCCAGCATATGCAGGTGGGCTTTTAGGCCCTCTTTGTTTGTGAATGCCGCGCCGTAGATACGTTGCAGCATCGGGCGGTCGCTGTCACCGCGCCAATATGCACCTGCGATAGACATCAGTTTGAAGCCATCAGCCGGAACTTGGCCGGTGTGCTGTAGGTGTGGTCCGCGGCACAGATCTTGCCAGTCGCCATGCCAATACATGCGCAGGGGCTCATCACCCGGGATGCTTTCGATCAGCTCAACCTTATAAGGTTCGCCGCGATCTTGGTAATAGGCGATCGCCTTTTCACGTTCCCAAATCTCGGTCCGGACCTCATCACGCTTGTTGATGATTTCCTTCATCTTCTTTTCGATGACGGCTAGGTCTTCGGGGGTAAACGGTTCTTTGCGGTCAAAGTCGTAGTACCAACCGTCCTTGATTACCGGCCCAATGGTGACCTGTACGTCAGGCCAAAGTTCTTGAACCGCGCGTGCCATGATGTGCGCCAGATCGTGGCGGACCAGCTCTAGCGCGGGCTCTTCGTCTTTCATTGTGTTGATCGCGATGCTGCTGTCCGCATCTATCGGCCACTGAAGATCCCAGTGTTGGTCGTTTACAGTCGCAGAGATCGCTTTTTTGCGCAGTGACGACGAAATGTCAGCAGCGACTTCGGCGGCAGTTACACCTGCGTCATAAGAACGGCTGTTGCCATCAGGAAAAGTAAGAGAGATTTGGGCCATATGTTCGGCTCCTCGTCAGTTTGGCGCCCACGGAACGCCCGGTTGCGGGTTATGTGTGAGCTGCTAAATGGAGCCAATAAAAACGGCTGTCAAGCAATGCCTGACAGCCGAAATGGTTCAGGGTGCTGTAATGACAGCAAATCCCATGATCAGAACGCAAAGCACGCCAATATTAAAGATCAACGGGCGTAGCGGCATTTTCAATCGCCCCGAGATCATCCCAACGGCATGGATAATCCTGATCCAGAAAAACGCGATAGCGGCCCAATAGGTCAGTGCGCTGAACCCATCGAGACGGTCAACGATCAACACCAAGACCGCAAAAGGAAGAAGCTGTTCTAGCAAATTCAGATGCGCCCGGTGCGCGCGGTGCACCCATGCAGGTAGCGAGTATAAATCGTATGGCCGGTCAAATGGGTCGGGTGCGCCTTCTGGCGCTGTCGTTTTTGAGATGCCGACAATGTAGGGTATCCATAGCAATGCGGCCAATATGGAAAGGCATGCAAGGATACCTATTTCCGTAGGAAGGGTTTGCATCTACATACCTTCCATCAAATATGCGCCGCCAAAGTGCGCAGGTTTGCCGGTTTCCAGCCAAGTCTTCAGCCCTGCGATGCTGCGTACCCAGCCATCTGCGGTGCCGTCTGATGGATCATTGTTCAGGTTTTCATGCAATACGGTCAGGCAGCAAAAATCGCCTTCGACCGCGATTTCATAGGTAATCTTGGATGGTGGGGCATCGGGTTCCCACGTTGGTTCAAAGGTCGTGACAAGCTTGGTCTTGGGCGTCACCTCTAGGTCGCGGGCATAAAGCGTGACGGTACCGTCGGGCATCATATAAGTGACTTTGTCGTTATCGCGTGTCGCGGTTTGCTGAAGAAAGTCATAGTGCTGGAAAGCATCGGCATTTATCAACGCGTTCCACAATGCGTCTTGGGTGCAGTTAATATAGGTTTGCATCATAAATTTCGGTTTATCAGTCATTATCGTTTCCTTTGTTACATCGCTGCCTTAAGCGCCGCACCAGTTTCGAGGTATGATTTGAGAGAGGCTGCTAATCGCGCCCAGCCTTCGGCAAAGCCTTCTTGGCCCGGTGCGATATCGTAATGTTCAATGGTCAGTTTGCATTGCCCGCACTGATCTTCGATCAGATAGACCATGTGGCTAGACGGGGCATTGGGACCCATGAAAAGCGGTTCAAATGTCATCGCAATGCGGGTTTTGGGATCTAATGCTGTCGTCACTTGTCGCAACATTGCCTCGCCATTCGGCAGGATAAACGCGGTCGGTTGATCGACAGCAGCATTTCCTTGCACCACGTTACAGGCAAAGTGATAGGCCGCCATTTGGTCAGCCTCGGTCAGGGCAGACCAAAGCGCATCTTGGGTGCAGCGGATAAATGTCTGCATCATGAAATCGGGTTTTCCCATTTTCGTATCTCTTTCAAGTTTCTGTTTTAATTCAGTCAAAGCACGGGCCTGTGGCTGCAAAAATGGTGCAACCCAGCGATCCATCAGTTCCTGTAAGGGGAGTGCATTCAGGTAATGATATTTGAACCGCCCTTGTTTGCGCGTGACGATCAGCCCTGCATCTTCAAGTGACTTTAGGTGTTTCATTACGCCAAAACGGCTCAGACTTAGCACCTGTTCAAGATCACTTAGGCTTTGGCCGTCTTGCTTGCGCAAGCTGTCTAGCAGCGCACGGCGGGCAGGGTCGTTCAGGGCTTTGAATATTTTGTCCATAGAATCGCTTATATGTTACTTTATAGTAACGTGACAATGGGGTAACCTAATTGGGCTTGCAGGATAGCGTCGCTTGTGATGGTTTCACCTTATGAAAAAGACCTCTGACACCCCGACATTCACCACGCCACAAGGGCGTAAAATTGCATACCATCTGACGGATGGCACTGGCCCCGCAGTCGTGTTCCTTGGCGGTTTCAAATCTGACATGGGCGGCACGAAGGCCGTGTATTTAGAAGACTGGGCGCGTAAAGAGGGTCGAGCATTTCTACGGTTTGACTATTCTGGTCATGGCGAAAGCGACGGCGCGTTTACTGATGGCGCGATTGGTGACTGGTTTGAGGATGCCTGTGCGGCGCTGGGCCTGATTGCCGGAAAGGTCGTTCTTGTCGGATCGTCGATGGGCGGTTGGATATCACTGCAGATCGCCCGCGCGATGCCAGAACGCATTGCTGGGATGGTTACTATCGCAGCGGCCCCTGATTTTACCGAAGACAGCATGTGGGGCAGTTTTACCGATGCGCAAAAGGCAGAATTGGCGCAAGGGCAGGTGGCATTACCGTCCGATTACGGCGAACCTTACATCATCACAAAGCGCCTGATCGAAGAAGGGCGCAACCGGTTGGTACTGCGTGATCCGCTTTCGCTGCCGTTCCCAGTGCGGTTCTTGCAAGGTACTGCAGATGCTGACGTGGATATGTCGGTGGCGCTGCGACTGTTAGATCATGCGACCGGGCCAGATATGCGTCTGACATTGTTGGATGGCGCCGATCATCGGTTCTCTGATGATACCTGTCTGACGCTGATTGAACAGTCGGTTACCGAGGTGCTGCACGCCGCAGGGTAATCGCTGGCCCGAGGCTGAAGCCTTGGCTATGGTATTATGAAACGTGGGTAAAATGGTGGCTTTGATGGATATCACAACGCTTGAACAGGATTTGGCTGCCGCAGAGGCGAAGGTTCCAAATCTTCGACCTGGTTGTGAAAAGCACATCGTGTGGGCCGGTGAACCAAGCACTAAAACTACGGTCGTTATTCTGAATATCCACGGGTTTTCCGCATCACCTGCGGAATTGCGCCCGCTTCCAGAACGTGTTGCCCAAAATATTGGCGCGAATATCTTTTTTACACGACTATCTGGGCATGGCCAAGATGGGCCGGCGATGGCGACCGCCACATTTGCTGAATGGACTCAAGACGTGGCCGAGGCTGTTGAAATCGCCCAGACCATCGGAGATGAGGTCATTTTGATGGGGTGTTCTACAGGCTGTACCTTGGCAACGCTTGCCTTGGCCCAAGGTGTAGAGGCCAAAGCCGCTATTTTGATTTCTCCGAACTATGGTTTGCGTAGCTGGATCGCACAGACCCTGCTGGATATGCCGGGTGTGCGAAAATGGGGGCGCTACGTGGTTGGAAAAACACGTAGCTTTGCGCCTATTAACGATGGGCACAGCGCGTATTGGACGACATCTTACCCAACCGAGGCGCTATACCCGATGGCTGACGCTGTGCGTGCCGTGCGCCATGCCGATCTGTCACAAATCACAACACCTGCTATGTTTGTCATGAACGAAGCTGACACTGTCGTACATCCCAAACTGACGCGCGAAGTCATCGCGCGTTGGGGTGGTCCCACAACAGAAGATATCGTAATTCCCGGTCCGGGCGACGATGTGAATGGGCACGTTATGGCGGGTGATGTCTTTAGTCCTAATCAGACGGAACCACTTGCTCGGCGGATTTCGGCTTGGCTTAAGACGCTTTAACGCTGCCGAATGGTTGCGTGGGGCTGCATACCACGTCAGAGTTGTGCGAACGAAAAACCTAAAAGGTTAGGTATGCAGACAGGTCTAAGCATAAATGCCATGTGAAACGCTGGTGATGATCCCACCAATGCTGTGCGATGCACGCATTTTCGAACCACAGATCAGTGATCTAGGGTCGGATCATGCTGTGATGTTTGCCCCGACCACCAAGGGCGAGCGGATGGAAGAAGTCGCTTCACAAATCCTGTCATGGGCGCCTTCAAAGTTTGCGCTGGCAGGCATGGGGATGGGCGGCATGGTCGCGATGGAGGTTCTGCGCCGGGCGCCGGAACGTGTCACGCGGATCGCGCTGATTAGCACGAACCCACAGCCTGACACACCCGAAGCGGCCTCTGCGCGGGAACCACAAATTATTGCGGCGCGGGCGGGGCGCTGGGCCGATGTGCTACAGCATGAAATTCATTCGACATGGATGTCTCCGAATATCGATAAAGTTGCTCTCGTGCGGTTGCTTACAATGATGGGTAATCAGCTGGGACCCGAATCCTATGTCAAACAGGCGCGGGCGATGCAGCGCCGTAAAGACCAGCAACCTGTTTTGCGCAAGATCACACAGCCTGCGCTTGTGATTTGCGGGCGTCATGACGGCCACTATCCAGTAAAACGCCATGAGTTTATGGCAGAGCTTATTCCCTATGCGACGCTCGAGGTGATCGAAGATGCAGGGTATCTCCCGACGGTTGAGACGCCGGATGCGGTGACAGCAGCGCTTCGGACATGGATGAAAGCGCCGCTGATGTTGCGCAACTAAGCTAAGCGGCGGCGTTTTTGTTCGCGGCTTTCTGCTTTTTCGGCTCGTCAGAATTCGCGTCGATGAAATCAAGCACAAGTGGGCGGATGTTATTGCGCCAGCTTCCGCCCGCAAAGATACCGTAGTGACCTGCACCGGGTTCAACATGCGACGCTTTTTTGCTGTCAGGCAGGTTGGTCAACAGGTCCAGCGCAGCAAGGCACTGACCGGGCGCTGAGATATCGTCGTTTTCGCCTTCTACAATTTTCACGGCGACTGTCGTGATTTTGCCAATATCAACCTTGCGGCCTGCAACGCTGAAATCATTGCGGGCGATGTCGCGGTTTTTGAACACCCGTTCAACGGTTGATAGATAGAATTCAGCGGTCATATCCATGACGGCAAGATATTCGTCATAAAAGGCGTTATGCTTATCATGTTCGCGTGCTTCGCCCTTGGCGGTCTTGATGATCTGATCGCGAAACGCGTTGGCATGCGTTTCACCATTCATCGAGATAAATGAAGCAAGCTGAAGCAGTCCGGGGTATACCATCCGACCAACGCCTGCGTATTTAAAGCCGACGCGCTGGATCATTGTCTGTTCCAACTGGCCCATTGTCACAGAACGCCCAAAGTCGGTGACTTCGGTGTGGTTCGCCTCTGGGTCGACGGGGCCGCCGATTAAGGTCAGCGAACGCGGCTGCGCTTTGGGGTCTTCTTCGGCAAGATAGGCGGTCGCAGCCAACGCCAAAGGCACAGGCTGACAGACGGCAATCACGTGGATATCAGAGCCGAGTTCGCGCATGAAGTCGACCAGATATAAGGTGTAATCTTCGACATCGAACTTCCCTTCGCTGACGGGGATGTCGCGGGCGTTGTGCCAGTCGGTAATGTAAACGTCACAATCAGGCAGTAGGCTGATCACAGTTTTGCGAAGTAAGGTAGCATAGTGGCCCGACATCGGCGCGGTAATCAGTACCCGACGTTTGCTTGGCTTACGGCCAGGTATCGTAAAGTGGATCAAGTCGCCAAAGGGGCGTTCTACGACGGTTTCAATGACGACGGGGTGATCCTTGCCTTTTTCGCAGGTGACGGGGGGGATGTTCCAATCGGGCTTTACGATCATACGCGCAAAAGTACGTTCCGTTACTTCACCCCACGCCATAAGCCAATCCATCGCAGGGTTCGCCCCAACCGACATCATTGGATATGACGCAAAGGCACGTGCCGTCGCCCCAAGCCATTGGTTTGTGTTTCGCGCGCTTTCCATCAGGTCGTAGGTCATCATATACTTCATCAGAACATCTCCGGTTAGGGGCGCGCAGATCATGCTGCACTTGCAGCATAGGCATGGGAACGTGAATATGACAACTAACGATTTAGAAACAAACGCGGCGTCTGATCACAATGTTACAACTTTAGAGGCCAATCTTGTCCATATTGAGGAACTGACGCAACGTCTACTTAAGGCAATGAGCCATGGACGTAAGATCCCCTCTGCTCTGCAAGGACCAAGCCAAGAGCTCTATTTAAAGGCGGCAAGCGCTTACATGGGCGAAATGATGCAGAATCCCGCGAAACTGATCGAACATCAGATCGAATTTTGGGGGAAGTCCGTAAAGCATTTCGTCGAGGCGCAGCACCTATTGGTACAAGGCAAACTTTCGCCTGCAACGGATGAAACGCCAACAGACCGCCGATTTTCGCATGAGCTGTGGGAAACCAACCCGTATTTCAACTATATCAAGCAGCAATATATAATGAATTCCGCTGCGGTGCAGCAGGCGGTCGAGGATATCGACACGCTTGATTCGGATGAAAAGAAGCGGTTGCGCTACTTTAGTCAGCAGATTTTAGACATGGCATGCCCAACAAATTTTCTTGCGACCAACCCCGAAGCATTGGCGCTTGCCGCCGAGACAGAGGGCGAAAGCTTGATTGCCGGGCTTGAAAACATGATCGCTGATCTTGAAGCGAACAATGGTGATCTGGTCGTGACTTTGGCGGATAAATCGGCGTTCCAATTGGGGCAAAACATTGCGACCACTCCGGGGTCCGTGGTGTTTCGGAACCATCTGTTTGAGCTTATCCAATATGCGCCCACGACCGAAACAGTTCATGAAATACCGCTGATCATTTTTCCGCCGTGGATCAACAAATTCTACATTCTCGACCTTAAGCCGCAGAATAGCCTGATCAAATGGGCGGTTGATCAAGGGCACACAGTTTTTGTGGTGTCATGGGTTAATCCGGACGCAAGTTACAAAGACACGTCGATGACAGACTATATCGAAGACGGTTTTCTGACTGCTATCAACGAAGTCAAAAAAATCTGCGATGTGAAAAAAGTAAACGCGGTAGGGTATTGCATTGCTGGCACCACGTTGTCGCTGACGCTCGCGCTTATGAAGCAGCGCAAGGATACATCTGTGAATAGCGCTACCTTATTCACGACGTTGACCGATTTCTCGGAACGTGGCGAAGTTGGCGTGTTCCTTGATGATGATTTTGTAAATGGGATTGCGGAAGAGGTGGCCGAAAGCGGGATATTGGACTCATTCTATATGTCGCGTACGTTTTCATTCTTGCGATCGAATGATTTGATCTACGGTCCGGCCATCAAAAGCTACATGATGGGTCAAGCACCACCTGCATTTGATTTGTTGTATTGGAATGGGGATGGAACAAATCTACCCGCGAAAATGGCCGTCGAGTATTTGCGGGGGTTATGTCAGCACGACAAATTCGCAACTGAAGGGTTCGAGGTTTGCGGTACGAAAGTAAAGATACAAGATGTGTCGGTCCCACTGTTTGCAATCGCCTGCGAGACTGATCACATTGCCGCGTGGAAAAGCAGTTACGCTGGTGTTCAAAGGATGGGGTCAAAGGATAAGACGTTCATTCTTTCCCAGTCCGGACATATTGCAGGTATCATTAATCCACCGTCAAAACGGAAATATGGCCACTATACAAACCCAGAATTGGGGTTGGATGCGGCGGATTGGTTGGCGTCGGCAGACAAGCATGACGGGTCTTGGTGGGGAAGGTGGGATTCGTGGTTATCTAGTAAATCAGTTAAAAATGTCGATTCGAGACAACCTGGGAGTGATTCAAATCCAATTTTAGCCCCTGCACCGGGCATATATGTGTCTCCTAAGTAGCGGAATAGGTTTGTTAATTTTGCGGGTGCGAAATAAATCATGCCGCACTGCAGAAAAAACTTGCAATGCCGCGCTGCAGCATTCATATTGGTGTCAGAGTTTCACAGCGTGGTGATTATCACGCTTCACCCGAAAGGCTGATACCAATGGCTACTAAGACACAAGATTTCACTGCGATCTTTAAAGATATGGCAGACGCTTTCCCTGTCGATACAAAAGCGATGGAAGAGCAGTTCAAAACCCAAACTGCGCTTGCAGAAAAAATGTCTACTGTTGCGTTGGACGCCGCCGGCAAATCGGCAGAGCAGTCCGCAAAATGGACACAAGACACGATCGCAAAGCTTGAAGAAATGTCAAAAGCAAAAGCAGAGCCTGCTGATTACGCGAAAGCGATGACTGATTTCGCATCTGCAACAGCTGAATCTGCTGCCGAGCATATGTCTGCTTTTGCTGAAATCGCTAAAAAGGTTCAGACACAGACAATGGAATTGGTTCTTGCTGCGGGCAAAGACATTTCGGAAGACATGACTGCTGCTGCTAAGAAAGCGACAACAGAAGTGACTGCCGCTGCGAAAAAAGCGACAGCATCTGCAAAGTAATAACGGTGAAATCTACCCATGCCTCCCTCATGGTATGATTTCCCGAAACGGCTCGCGATTTGCGGGCCGTTTTTTTGTGCTGATATGCGGTTTGCTATGCGCCTAACGCATTCCCGTTAAGTCAGGGTATCTAAAACGCTTTCTTTTTGCGCAGGCGCGGCATAGGCTTCTCTGCACTGCAATATATCTTGGGAGGGATCGCTGTGGCTGACACAAATAAACCGCTTCTCATTAAGCGCTACGCGAGCCGACGTTTGTACAATACTGAAACAAGCGACTACGTGACGCTTGAGGATATCGCTTTGTTCATTCGTGAAGGGCGCGAAGTTCAAATCGTTGACTTGAAGTCCGGGGATGATCTGACGCGGCAATACCTTCTTCAAATTATCGCCGAGCATGAAAGCCGCGGAGAAAGCGTATTACCCGTTGATGTATTAACTGACCTCGTGCGTAGCTACACGAGCCAAGCGGCGTCAGTTGTACCTGAGTTCCTGCAAGCGAGCTTTGAAATGCTACGCGAAGGTCAATCTAAAGCACTAGACAATATGGGGAAGGCGAACCCAATGACTGCGATGCCTGGGTTCGAGGCGATGCAGGCGCAGCAAGCTGCGTTCTTTAAAGCGATGACCGGTGGCATAATGCCAACACCAAGCACGTCAGAAAAATCTAGCGATGACTTGGGTGAAATAAAGGATCAGCTTGCGGCGCTGCAGGAAAAACTTGCAAAGATGGGGAAGTAGGGCGAAGGAATTTCTAGAAATTCCTTCCGGTAGATCAAATTTTTCGAAATTTGATCGCAGCTAGCAGATCAATTCAATCGGTCCATCGTTACAGATGATGACATAGTATTGGTGGGTGCGGATCATTCGAAATCCGCGCCGTTTTACTTCCGCTATTAACGCGTCTGTGCCGATTTCACGCTCAACATCAATAACCTGACGGCGGATCACCCCGCCGATTGTGGCTGCACGACACTGAAAAATTTGTGCAAGCCAGTCACGTCTATCTCGCTTGTGATATCGCATGAGTTCCATCGCCACAGTATGGTGTGGCGATGGTTAACTATAACTTAAGCGACGTCAGCAAAAACGCCATCAAGCGCCTTTTCAAGTTTGCTAAACATCTCGTCCATATGTGTAGAGGTGAAAATGAACGGTGGGCACAGCACAACAGCTTGCCCCAGAGGCCGGCAAATTAGACCTTGGTCGGTACAAGCGTTAGCAATTCGTTCGCTGACGGATAGAGACCCATCAAACGGGCGCTTAGTGTCCTTATCGGCTACTGCCTCAAGCGCGCCCATCAGCCCCTTGCCGCGCCACTCACCGATATTTTTCTTTTCGGCTAGCCGCGCCATGCCTTCTTCGAACAGCGGGGTCAGGGTCCGAACGTTTTCTTCCAGACCTTCGTTCATCACGACGTCGATCGCTTTCAGGGCGATAGCACAGCCAACGGGGTGGCCGGACGCAGTAAACCCATGCGGGAATTCTTCAATCGCTTCCGATGCCGCCTGCAAGCGATCCGTCAGATCAGGTCCGAGGATCACAGCACCCATCGGAAATAACCCAGCTGTTAGGTTCTTGGACGAGATGATCGCGTCAGGAATAAAATCATATGTCTGGCAGCCCCAAGTGTTCCCCGTACGGCCAAACCCGGTGATGACTTCATCAGCGATCAGCGGAATATTGTATTTTTTAAGGATTGGCTGGACGGCTTGGAAATACCCGGAGGACGGTGGGATTACCCCACCGGCACCCATGACGGGTTCTGCGAAAAAGCCCGCGATCGTATCTGGACCTTCGCGCAGAATGGTTTCTTCCAGTTCCGCAGCCATACGGGCCGTAAATTGGGCCTCGGTTTCACCTTCTTGGCCAAAGCGCCAGTAGTGTGGGCAGGACAGGTGGATGAACCCTTCCAATGGCAACCCAAAGACGCTGTTATAAGGCTTGCCTGTCATCGACGCGGATACCGCCGTCACGCCATGATAGCCGTTAACGCGGGTCAGGATTTTCCGGCGCTGTGGTTTGCCTTCGGCCCCCGCAAGAAACCATAGCATTTTGACCATTGTGTCGTTCGCTTCGGAACCTGAGTTCGTGTAAAATACTTTGCCGCGCGGAAATGGTGAAACTTCGACTAGTTTTTCAGACAGCATCACTGTCTGGTCGGACATACGTCCAAACAGCGAGTGATAGCCTGGGAAACGGTCATACTGTTCCTTGGCAGCGGCAATGAGGCCGGGATGGTCGAAACCAGCGACCATGTTCCAAAGACCAGAATTCGCATCAAGATATTCGCGCCTGTGCACGTCGTAAACATAAGGCCCTTTGCCGTGCGTAAGCACGACGGTGCCGCGTTCTTTGACTGTGGGCAAATCAGTGAACCCGTAAAACGAATTCTCGCTCGCGCGGGCTTCCCAGCTGTTGGGGGTGTCGTCAGACATTTTGAACCTCATGGATGTACTGAAAGGACGATATGCCTGTCTGAAAGACCTTACAATGACCTGATTGATGCGCCGCGTATTTCCCCATAGCTTAGTAGCAACGCGCAAGAGGGTCAGATGGCGACAACAGGTAAAATTACGCTTTGGGGCGTAGAGGTCTTTGTCGCGACGGCAGAGGAAGCGTCGATTTCGGGGGCGGCAAGACGATTGGGTAGCTCTGCAGCGACCGTTAGCCAGCAATTGACCAACCTTGAAGGCGCGATCGGCGCGACGTTACTAAACCGCAGTGAACGTCCTGTAACCCTTACACCTGCCGGAGAGATGTTTCTGCGTCGCGCCAATACGATCCTGAACGAGGCAGATCAGGCCAAGGCGGAACTCGCTATGGCCGATTTCAGTCGTCTGACCCGGTTTCGTTTGGGCATGATCGAAGATTTCGATGCAGACGTCACCCCGGGTCTGTTGACGGCGATGAGCGACGATTTGAAGAACTGCCAGTTCTTGCTGGAAACAGGGGCGTCGCACCGACTATTCGACCTTCTTGATAGCCGTGCATTAGATGTGATTGTTGCTGGTGATATGGGGCAGGCGAGCGCCGGAATGGAGGTGCACCCGCTGTTGGAAGAGCCCTTTGTTGTTGCGGTGCCCAAAGGTGCAATCGAAGACGGGGATGTCGCCAAGCAGATTCGCCGAATGCAGTTGATTCAATACACGACGCGGCATCATATGGGCCGGGTGATCGCTGCGCATCTTGCTCGGCAGAACCTACGAATAACGCATAAGTTCGAGTTGGATAGCTACCACGCGATTATGGCAATGGTGGCCGCCGGGTCGGGCTGGACGATTATGACGCCTTTGGGGTGCCTGCGTGCGCAAAGATTTAGTGAAGATGTTGATCTTCTACCGCTACCATTTGCGCCATTGTCACGAACAATATCGTTGACCGCACGGCAGGATATACTTGGCGATATGCCAACAACTATCGCCACGCGGCTAAAGCCGTTGTTATCGGATATGATCGTGCAGCCTGCAGTAAAGAACTACCCTTGGCTACAAGATCAGCTACGCCTGCTTTAGCCGTAGGCGCGGGCAGGGGACATTGTTTCGTCTGCCACATCGGTGATGACTTGTGCAATCACATCACATTCGTCCAAGGTCAGCCGGGCTGGTAGGCGCACATCACATGCTTTCATCAACATCGCTCGTGTTTGGGGCAAGTCAGGGATTGGTCCGATAAACTGCCAATTCCAAAACGCCCGCGCATTGTCCGTGCTTTGGCCAAAGACTTGGATTTTAACACCTGCTGCCGCTGCGGTCTTTACAAAGCGGGCTGTGTCAGTGTCAGTCATATCAACCAAATTAAACTGAATTGAATCGGGTGCCCGTTCTTCGGAAGGCAAACAGTTCGGTACTGTGAGCCACGCTGATTCATTCAGTAACGCGGCGACGTGATCGTGGTTACGGCGTCCGTCGGCGACTCGACGTGGCAATTCATCTAATTGCGGGCGGATAAGAGTAGCTGACAAGTTGTTCAGGCGTTGATTGTAAAGTGGTAGCTTGTTTTGCCACTTCGCAAAGCTGTTCAGCAAGACAGGGTGTTTTTTCCAGTTGTGTTCATAGGCACCGGACATGATGACGGCGCGTGCTATCAGGTCTGCATCGTCGGTGACCATAATGCCGCCTTCGCCCGCGTTTAGCAGCTTATACGATTGAAAGCTAAAGCAGCCGATCTTGCCAATCGTCCCGATCTTGCGTCCACCCCACGTGGTTCCAATCGAGTGTGCCGCATCTTCGATCACAGGGATGCCTGCGTCATCGCAAAGCTGCATAATTGCATCCATGTCAGAGGTATGACCGCGCATGTGGCTGATAATAATAGCGTCCACGGTTGGCAGCTTGGCGGCAAAATCATCTATGTCGATGCGGTAGTTGTCACCACATTCACAAAGGACCGGAATACAATCGGCATGCACGACAGCCGACGGAACGGCGCCAAAGGTAAACGCGGGGATCATCACTCTTGCGTCACGGGGTAGTCCAAGTGTCTTGAGAGACAGGAAAAGTGCTGCAGAACATGATGAAACAGCCAGAGCGTATTTACTTCCTAGCGCTGCGGCAAACTCGGCCTCAAGCAACGCGACGGGCGAGTCATCCGATGTATAGCGGAATAGATCGCCTGACTGCAAAATACGCGTGACCTCAGCCATGGCTGATTCTGGAATGGGCTCTGCGTCGTAAACATTGGGAACTTGGGTCATGTGTTCAGCTTTTCCGAAATCATATTTCGGTAAATCCTAACATATCCCGCGTTACAAATCTATGACAGTCAGACGCCCAATCGATCACGTAATGCGTACCAAGTCATAGCCAATGTCAGCAGCGGCGCGCGGAACGTGGGTCCGCCCGGAAAGCTGGGGACTTTCATCCCTGACAGCGTGTCAAAGCGGCCTGCCTGTCCGGCGATTGCTTCGGCCATGACCTTGCCTGCAAGCCCCGACAGCGCAACGCCATGCCCAGAGAAACCAGCACCAGAAAGGATATTTGGCGCAACGCGCTGAACGGCGGGCAGGCGAGTCATTGTGATGCCCAATGTGCCGCCCCAGACGTAATCGACCTTCACGTCTGTTAGTTGGGGAAAGAGATTGGTCATACGTTGGATGAGGGCGGTGTTGATGTCCTTGGGAAAACCAATGGAGTAGCTTTCGCGCCCACCAAACAAGAACCGATTATCTTCGGACATGCGATAATAGTTCACGACGAATTTGCTATCTGCTACTGCGATATCGCGGGCCAATACGGATGCGGCGCGGTCTCCCAAAGGCTCTGTCGCGCAGATGAAGCTGTTGATCGGCATAACCTTTGCTGACGTCTTGCGGTCGATATTGGGCAGGTAGCCGTTGCCAGCGATAATCACGTGGCGGGCTTTGAGGGTTCCTTTTGGAGTGTGCAGGGTTGCGGGGTCGCCATGCTCGATCTGAGTGACTTCGGTTCGTTCAAAGATACGCGCGCCTGCGGTCTCGGCCAGTCGGGCAAGCCCAAGCACATAGCGCAGCGGGTGGATGTGACCTGCGCCCATATCTAACAGGCCGCCTTGATATAACGGTGATTTGACGACGTCGCGCATGGCGTCAGGCCCAAGCACCTCAATCTGATCATAGCCATAGTTATCGGCGAGATAGGCGGCGTCAGCTGTATAGCTGTCTGCCTCTTTCGCATTATAGAACCCATGTGCCACACCGGGACGATAACGGGCCTCTGGGATGTCGCTTTTGCACAGGTCGCGGACGTCTTGTTTGGCTTCTTCGGCTAAAGCCCAAAGCGCGGTGGCAGCGTCAGCGCCCAGCCTCTTAGTCAAGGTGCCTTGATCACTGTTGTAGCCACTACCAACCTGACCGCCGTTGCGTCCCGACGCGCCAAAGCCCGCACGATGGGCATCAAGCACAACCACATCAAGCCCCTTGGCAGCCAGATGGCGTGCGGCGGACAGCCCCGTGAACCCCGCACCGATTATGCAGACATCAACCGATAGATCACCATCCAGTGAAGGGCGTTCCCTTGGTAAATCCGTACTGGCCACATACCAGCTGTTTGGGAATTTTCCGGGTTTGTCGTTGCGATAAAGCGGGTTCATAGGGCGGGTCCAAAGCTTGCGTTATTGGGTTATTGATATGCATGCTGATGAAAACCCGCAATCGAAACTGAAAGGGATACGAAATGCCATCAAGCGATACCTATAACGGCGCCTGCCATTGCGGCGCGGTCCAGTTCAAAGTCACACTAAAGGGCGGGTTAGAAAGCGCGCGACGTTGTACCTGTTCATATTGCTCAATGCGCGGGGCAGTGGCGGTGACATCTGCGTTGGATGGCCTGAGCTTTACGAAAGGCAAGGACCTGCTGACGCTGTATCAATTCAACACGAAATCTGCTGAACATTATTTCTGCCCGACCTGCGGGATTTACACACACCACAAACGGCGCTCAAACCCGAATGAATTTGGCGTGAACGCCGCATGCCTCGAAGGGGTCAGCCCGTTTGATTTCGCCGAGGTGATCGTGAACAACGGTGTGCAGCATCCCAACGATGACCCTAACGCGCCAACTGTCGCCGGGGTGCTGCGGTTTATTAAGGCTTAGACGTTCAGCAGCAGGTGTTCGCGTTCCCATGGGCTGATGACCTGAAGGAACTCTTTGTACTCTAGCCGTTTCACGATGGAGTAGACCCGCGCAAAATCGGGGCCAAGGACGTTGTGAAGGTCTTTGCATTCCTCAAAAAGATCCAGCGCTTCACTGAGCGAGCCAGAGATTTCAGCCTCTGATTCATATGCTTCACCGCGCCAGCGCTTGTCAGGACGGATTTCGTTCTTCAAGCCCAGATACCCGCAAGCAAGTGATGCTGCGATGCAAAGGTAGGGGTTGCAATCCATACCGGGCAGGCGGTTTTCGATCCGGCGCGCGGATGGATCGCTGATCGGGATACGAATTCCTGTCGTCCGGTTGTCGCGCCCCCATTCAAGGTTAACAGGCGCGGCGCTGTCCGGAACATAGCGACGGTAGCTGTTAACATAGGGCGCGATCAACGCGATTGCGCTGGGCATATATTCCTGCAGACCACCGATAAAGTGGAAGAACGCATCGGTTTCGCCGCCCTGTGGGCCGGTAAAGATATTCCGGCCGTCTGCATCGATGACCGAGTGGTGGATATGCATCGCGCTGCCCGGTTCGCCTTCGATCGGTTTAGCCATGAAGGTGGCAAAGCAATCATGCTTAAGCGCTGCTTCGCGGATCAGGCGTTTGAAATAGAATACCTCGTCAGCCAGTTTGATTGGGTTCCCGTGGCGTAGGTTGATCTCAAGCTGACCAGCGCCGCCTTCTTGGGCGATACCGTCGATTTCAAAACCTTGGATTTCAGCGTATTCATAGATGTCATCAATGACCGGGCCATAGTCATCTACCGCAGTCATTGAATAGGCCTGTCGCCCGGCAGCAGGGCGACCTGTACGGCCCATCATTGGTTCAATCGGTTTTGCTGGGTCGATGTTGCGGGCAACTAGATAGAATTCCATTTCCGGTGCGACGACTGGTGTCCAACCTTCAGCTTTGTAAAGATCGACGACACGGCGCAAGACGTTGCGCGGTGAAAACGGAACTGGTTTTCCCTTTTGGTCAAACGCGTCATGAATGACTTGAAGCGTGCCATCTTCAGCCCAAGGGGCGGCGGTAGCAGTGGACATGTCGGGCTTTAGAATCATGTCGGGTTCTAAGAAGCCGTCCGGACCTGATGCTTCGCCCCAATCGCCGGTAATCGTTTGAAAGAAGATTGAGTTGGGAAGGTGGAAATGCGCCTGCTTTTCCCATTTTCCTGCCGGAACGGCCTTGCCGCGGGCGATACCGGGTAGGTCAGCGATAACGCATTCGACCTCGTCCAAACGGTTGTTTTCTAGATATGTACGGGCGGCCTCTGGGATTTTGTCGGTCCAGCTCATGCCAGTTGTCTTTCTTTAAAAAACTGCGCGATCTGCGCAGCAAGACGGTCGCTATCGACCGGTTTGTTCAAATTATCTCGGACCTCTGCAAGCTGCTGATCCGGTACGTTGCCCGGACCACGATAAGTCGCAAGGCCATCAATGACTGCGGTGTCGAATTCCGGATGTGGCTGAACCGTAAAGGCGCGTTTGCCATATAGTAACGCGGCATTTGTGCAAAAGTCGTTACTGCCAATCACGGTGGCGTCGGCGGGGGCGCTAACAACCTGATCTTGGTGCCACGCATTAAGCGCGATCTGTTCACCGTTCAGATCGTAAGTTTGGCGGCCCACAGCCCAGCCACCATCGAATTTCGCCACTTTGCCACCCAATGCCTGCGCAATGATCTGATGCCCAAAACAAATGCCAACCATTGGAATTTCAGCTTCATAGATTTCGCGAATAAGACGTTCGAGCGGTGGAATGAATGGGTGATCCTCATAGGCGCCATGTTTGGACCCTGTGATCAGCCAGCCGTCACAGTCAGTGATGGCTTCCGGGAACTCCATGTCCACAACGCTGTAGGTATGAAACTCGAAGTCATTGCCGTCGAGCAGACGTTTAAATAGATCGGCAAAATCGCCAACCTGAGGTCGCAATTCATCCGGCGCGTGGCCCGTTTGCAAAATGCCGATTTTCATGAGGTCACCGTAGTTTGGGTTTCGTCCCAAACTACATCGGCGCGGGCGCTGCCGCAAGCGCGAAGGATTTTAGCTAAAATCCTTCTAGTTGATAAATTTCGCGAAATTTATCTTGGTCAAACGGTATCAAGATAAAGGTCCAGTTGTTCTTCGGCGCTGAGTTCTTTGAAGTGGTACATTTCTTGGCGCTTCGTGCGGATCAGGTTGTCGACCAACTGCCCATTGAAGATACGTCTAGCAAGTGTGCTTTGTTCGAACGAGTCAATTGCTTCGCTCCAACTTCCGGGAACTTGGGGCAGTTTTTGATCATATGCGTTGCCCGTGATTGGGGCCGGCGGCGTCAGTTTGTCTTCTATCCCGACAAGCGCGGACCCAAGAACTGCAGCTAAGAACAGATATGGGTTCACATCACCGCCTGCGAGGCGGTGTTCAATCCGACGCGCCTTATAGCTACCGCCGGGAACACGAACCGAAGCAGTGCGGTTGTCATATGCCCAACATATTCCGGTGGGCGCATGGTTGCCGGGGACCAGTCTTTCATAGCTGTTGCCATGTGGCGCAAAGATAAGAGCTAGATCAGGGATGCCTTTTAGACAGCCCGCAATGGCGTGTTGTAAAAGGGGCGTGCCTTCATGTGTGTCATTGGCAAACACATTATTGCCGTCAGCATTGATTACCGAAAAATGGGTGTGCAATCCGTTGCCTGCGTAGTCTTCATAGGGCTTGGCCATAAAACTGGCGGCCATTCCATGATTGCGCGCTAAGCCGCGTACGAGCATCTTAAATAGCCATGCGTCATCCGCTGCCTTTAGCGCGTCAGGCACGTGTTCAAGATTCACTTCAAACTGGCCAAGCCCACCTTCTGAAATAGCAGCTTCGGCCGGGATATTCATTGCATCGCAAGCGTCGTAAAGGTCGTTGAAAAACTGGTCAAAAGCATCCAGCGCGCGAAGCGATAGAACCTCAGCACCAGCGCGACGTTTGCCTGATTTTGGCGATTTGGGTTGGCGGATGCCACGCCCAGAATCATCAACCAGATAAAATTCCATTTCAGTGGCGGCAACGGGGGTTAAGCCAAGTGCCTTATAGCGTGCAACAACCTGTGCCAGTGCATGACGGGGGTCGCCAGCAAATGCCGTGCCGTCTTCGTGAAACGCCCAAAGTGGTAGGATCGCGGAAGGCGAAGAGAGCCAAGGCATCGGTACATAGCCGCGCTCGGTTGGTAATAAAACACCGTCTGCGTCGCCACTTTCGAACACCAGTGGGCTGTCGTCAATGTCTTCGCCCCAGATATCGAGGTTCAGCACTGAGAGCGGAAATCGCGTGCCTTCTTGTTCTAACTTTGCCGCGAAACGGCGCGGGACGCGTTTACCACGCGCCTGACCGTTTAGGTCGGCCGCACCACATCTTACGTTTTTTACGTCGGGGTTGTCGTCCAACCAACTCATCTAATGACCTGCGGTTTGATTTTCAGCCGCTTGCGCCGCTCTTGGGGAAGATGGCGATTAAGTCGGGTATTCACCAGCCCAAAAACACCAATCACAACCAAAGTCAGCAGAATAAAATACCCAGCGAGTATTGGGTAGGGAATGAATGGGTTGAACGTCTTATCGGCAAAGTAGTTTGCGTAATAAAGCGCGTCACCGCGTTGCTGAAGCGCTGGAAATCCAGAGAAGAACACAAGCGTTGTTGCATGGAACAGAAAGATAGCTTCGTTCGTATATGCTGGCCATGCAAGACGCAGCATTGTTGGCCAGATAACACGACGAAAACGCGACCAACCTGAAAGGCCATATGCGTCTGCGGCTTCGATCTCTCCCTTCGGGATGGATTGAAGCGCCCCGTAAAAGATTTCTGCGGAATAGGCAGCAGTGTTCAAGAACAATACAACCAACGCCCCGGCCCATGCAGAGGTCAGCGGGCTGAACACCGGATACTGAGCCTTGAGGCTAAGGAACAGGAAGTAGGCAAAGAAGAACTGAATGAACAGCGGTGACCCACGGAAGACAAAGATGAACCATTCGGCTGGTTTACGTATCCAAGCTGATTGCGCGGCTTTTCCCAATGCGACAGCCGTCGCCATAAAGAATCCCGTGCAGAGTGCGATCAGCCCGAAATACACATTCCAGATCATCCCTGAGCCGATCAGCGTGAACTGCTGGCACAGCGTGAAATCGTTGCGCGGCAATAGCCGTTCGCCAATACCTTGGCTGCGCAGACCGTAATCAATAATCGTTTCCCAACAGCTCATGCCGCCGCCTTTCGCTGTGCTTCGCCTGCGGCGGTCGCTTGGCCGTGCGTGAGACGCGCCATGATGCGGTCAAGAACGACTTCAGATACTTTAGTGAACGCGAGGTAGAACACCAACAGCGCAAGGAAATACCACATCCGCCAGTCGGGGTGCGGGTAGTCCGTGAACTGGGGTTGCTTTGAACCACCAAGTTCACGCGCCCAATAGACGATGTCTTCGACACCCAGCAGGAACAGTAGTGGCGTTGCTTTGATAAGGACCATCCACAGGTTGGACAGGCCGGGCAGGGCATAGACCCACATTTGCGGAACAAGGATACGCCAGAACGTCTGGCGGCGCGACATGCCGTAGGCTTCGGCTGTTTCAAGCTGGCCATGGGGCACTGCACGCATCGCACCAAACAGAACGTTGGCAGCGAATGCACCAAAGACGATTGCAAATGTTAGAACAGCCAAAGCAAATCCATAGCTTTCATGCACCCATTGCGGGGCGTTGCCCAAAGGCAGTTTGGCAGCGGTACAGATAACAAAATCATTGCCTTGCCGGACTGGTTCTTGCCAATCGGGGCATTTGATTTTGTGTCGGATGAATTCGAAACCTTGATCCAGTGCAATCACAAAGAACAAGAAGAACGCGATGTCGGGGATGCCGCGGACGATTGCGATATAGGCTTTGCCGAACCAGCGAAGCGGGGCAAAGTGGCTACGGGCGGCAGAAGCGCCACCAAAGCCAAAGGCCAAGGCAACAGGCGCGGTGATCGCCAACAAAAGCAGGACAGTGCCGAATGCATAATACATCGACATGTGCTTGCCTGTGGTCAGGTAGCAGCTAAGCCATTGAAGACCTTCAAGGCTGGCGGGGTCTGTACAGTAACTAAAAATGAAGTTCACCAGTCGGGTGGGATGAGGGGGCATAACGCCCCCTCAAGTGTCTTAGAAAGTAGCGGAGTCTGGCAGCCACTTAACGATCAGTTCGTTCAATGTGCCGTCAGCTTTCATAGACTGAATAGCAGCAGTGAATTTGTCACGCAGTTCGGTGTCGCTTTGGCGCACGCCAAGGCCGATACCGCCACCGATCAGAACGTCTTCACCGATGATAGACACTTCAGCGTCGGATTCTGCGATTGGCAGCAAGAATGCTTTGTCAGCAAGAACCGCGTCTGCTTCGCCGTTTTTGACAGCAGCAACAGTTTCGTCAGGTGTCGCGAACTCAAGAAGGGTCGCGCCTTCCATGCCAGCAACATATGCAGCCTGAATTGTGCTTGCTTGTGCAGCAACAACGGCAGTCGTCACGTCAACGTCGCCCATTGCAAGGAATGCAGATGGATCAGGCTGTGTGTAGTTTTCTGAGAAGTCGATGACTTCTTTACGCTCGTCCGTGATGGACATGCCAGCGATGATCGCATCGTAGTTGCCGGACACGAGGTTCGGAATGATGCTGTCCCATTCGTTGGTGACCCACTCACAAGTCAGCTCGGCACGTGCGCACAGTTCGTCGCCCAGTTCACGCTCAAAACCGTCAACTTCGCCAGCGTCGTTGATGAAGTTGTATGGAGGGTAGGCGCCCTCGGTGCCCAGACGGACAACAGAGTGGCTTTCGGCCATCGCCATGCTGCCGGTAAGGGCTAGCACTGCAGTGCTTAGGATCAGGTTTTTCATCAGTTTTCTCCCAATTGATGATTATGAAACCGTCGCGGATAGAAACCCGCGAAGTCGGTCGGTTTTTGGTTGCCCGAATAGAACGTCTGGTGCGCCCTCTTCTTCGATCTTACCTTGGTGCAAGAACACCACATGGTCGCTGACGTCAGCGGCCATCCGCATGTCGTGCGTCACAATCAGCATTGTCCGGCCTTCGTTTGCCAGATCTTTGATCACTTTGACCACTTCTTGTTCCAGTTCAGGATCAAGCGCACTTGTCGGTTCGTCAAACAACAGGGCCTTTGGCTCCATGCATAGGGCACGCGCGATTGCAGCACGCTGTTGTTGTCCGCCAGACAGTTGGGCAGGATAAGCGTCACATTTATCGCCGATGCCGACCTTAGCAAGATACTTGCGTGCGGCTTCCTCGACCTCGACCTTGTCACGTTTAAGCACGGTTACCGGTGCCTCCATGACATTTTGTAGAATCGTCATATGGGCCCACAGGTTAAACTGCTGAAACACCATCGACAGATTCGTCCGAATGCGGATCAGTTGATCGTGGTCGCCGGGGCGACGGCCTGCGCCCGCACCTTTCCAAACGACAGGTTCGCCACAAAACAAAACTTCGCCTTGCTGGCTGTCTTCTAATAGGTTCGCACAGCGTAAAAGCGTGGATTTTCCAGAGCCTGACGACCCGATCAAAGATACAACATGTCCGGCGGGTGCGGTGATATCGACGCCTTTCAGAACCTCCAAATCACCATAGGCTTTGTGAAGATTTCGGATTTCGATTACAGGGGCTTGGTCTGACACGTTTGATCGCTTTTATTGATTGTGCTGGTAATTAGGGCCTATTTTTTTAGCTTTTGCAACGAGAGCATCGCGTCAATCGCTGATTACAGGTGCAAAGGCCTAAGGCTTGGGCGGAAGCGGCAAATCATAGGCGCTTTGCGGCAATGCCTCGCAAGTTGAGAATGCGACGAAACCGGGAGCGGGCATGCATTGTCTGGTTTGGGATCATTTAACGCCGCGTAACCCGAAGACGGGCGGCGTTACTGTCTTGGTCTGAAACGCCCAACAAGGATGATATCATGCGCATGTTGCTGTCTTCTTCTTCATCACGTACCCCGTCTGCCATGACCACGGACCACATTGCTTCGACAACCGCGATACGGTGATCATGCGCAACAGCGTCTTTGATAGCGCGCGTAAAGCGCACTGTATCTGGGGCTTCGGCCTCAAGTGCCTCGCAGTCTTTGCGCAACGCGACCGCGTCCTCATCTGACAGCCCATAACGCGCGACAAGCGCTTGGTCGATGTGCGCGATCTCCTCTGCGGCATAATCACCATCAGCGCGCGCAAGACGCACGAGCAACGCACCAAGCGCGAGACGGGCATCAGGATCAGAAAGAGGAGTAGGAGCGGGGGCGATCAAACGCCGAAGGAAATCACTAAACATATTGGTTACATAGTTCCGTGAATGGGGCCTGCAAAGTCAAACAGGCTTCAGGTTATTGTGAAACAGCTTTGCAAGGCGCGCGGACTCTTGTTCAAAACCGTAGGGTGCGTTCACGACGAAAAGCCCAGATCCCACCATCCGGTGGCCCGGACGGGCGGGCGGGAATGATACCTCTGACACAACGCCATCAGGAATGGCTGTGCGCAGAGCGTCAATCATTGGCTTGTGCGGTGCATCGGTTAGGATCGGATACCACAGCATGATAACGCCAACGCCCCATTTGCGGTGAAGCTTGGCTATCGTGTCGGGGATAGTGTCGTAATCTGATTTGACTTCAAACGAAGGGTCAATCAGCAACAGCCCGCGGCGCGGCTCTGGCGGGCACAGCGACATCGCCATTTCCCAACCGTCACGTTGACGATAGATGCCGCCATATGGGGCCATATTGCCCTGAAGTGCGGCAAATTCTTGTGGGTGAAGCTCGGATAGGTGGATGTTGTCCATCGGGCGCAGGCTTTCCGCAGCAACAAGTGGCGAACCGGGATAAGCGGTAGCCCCGTGTTTTGCACGAATGCGATCCAAGACCTGCGCATAAGGGTGATCAGAGGCGAACCAGTCTGCAGCAATTGCGATGCCTTTGGCAGCTTCGCCCGTCTTGACCGCTGCTTCGTCCGTCATGTCATACAGACCGCGACCGGCATGGGTTTCCAGATAACTAAGCGGTTTATCTTTGCGGGTCATATACGCCAGCGACCACGCCAGCAGCGCGTGCTTGTGCACGTCTGCCATGTTTCCGGCGTGGTAACCATGTTGATACGATAGCATCAGGCGCTCTTTCGATCAGAATAATGTGCGGGCAATGCCCGCTCATTGGGGTCAAACAAGACGCGATGTTTCGACTGCGGCGCGGACAAAGTCAGCGAACAGCGGATGCGGCGCAAATGGCTTGGATTTCAGTTCTGGGTGGAACTGCACGCCGATGAACCAAGGGTGGTCCTTCCATTCGACGATTTCAGGCAGTTTGCCATCTGGTGACATGCCCGAGAAATTCAGACCGACTTTTTCCAACGCGTCACGGTATTTCGTGTCGACTTCGTAACGGTGGCGGTGGCGTTCTTCGATAGAGGTACTACCGTAGATTTCCGCAACTTTAGACCCTTCAGTCAATGTCGCGCTGTAGGCACCCAGACGCATCGTGCCGCCTTTGTCGTCATCGGCCTTGCGGGCGACCTTATGGTTGCCTTGGACCCATTCTTTCAGGTGATAGACAACAGGTTCGAAACGTTTCTTGCCTGCTTCGTGGTCGAATTCTTCGGAACCAGCTTTTTCCATGCCTGCGACATTGCGCGCGGCCTCGATGACGGCCATCTGCATGCCTAGGCAAATCCCGAGGTATGGAATTTTCTTTTCACGAGCGAATTGGGCCGCTTTGATTTTGCCTTCGGTACCGCGTTCGCCAAATCCACCAGGAACAAGGATCGCGTGGAAACCTTCCAGATATGGGGTCGCATCTTTGTCGTCGAACAGTTCTGCGTCGACCCATTCGATTTTGACCTTCACGCGGTTCGCCATACCACCGTGGGTCAGGGCCTCGGCGATGGATTTATACGCGTCTTCTAGCTGGGTGTACTTACCAACGATGGCAACTTTGACTTCGCCCTCGGGGTTGTGAATGCGGTCATACACATCATGCCATACGTCCAGTTTCGGAGATGGAGCCGGTGAAATGTCGAACGCATCCAATACAGCCTGATCAAGACCCTGCTTATGATAGGCAAGCGGTGCCTCATAGATCGATTTCAGGTCATACGCCGCAACTACGCATTCTTTGCGGACGTTACAGAAAAGGGCGATCTTTTCGCGCTCTTTTTCTGGGATTGGCTGTTCAGAACGGCAAACCAGAACATCAGGCGCGATACCGATGGACTGAAGTTCTTTTACACTGTGCTGTGTCGGCTTTGTTTTCAGCTCACCACTTGCCGCTAAGTAGGGCAGAAGGGTCAGGTGCATAAAGATGCACTGGCCGCGCGGTTTGTCGTGGCTGAACTGACGGATCGCTTCAAAGAAGGGTAGTCCTTCGATGTCACCGACTGTGCCGCCGATTTCGCAAAGCATAAAGTCGACTTCGTCTTCGCCAATGCTGATGAAATCTTTGATCTCGTTGGTGACGTGAGGGACCACCTGAATGGTTTTGCCTAGGTAATCGCCACGACGTTCTTTTTCGAGAACGTTGGAATAGATGCGCCCAGAGCTAACCGAATCTGTTTTGCGGGCGGGGACACCCGTGAAACGTTCGTAGTGGCCAAGGTCCAGATCGGTTTCGGCACCGTCGTCGGTGACAAATACCTCACCGTGTTCAAACGGGGACATCGTGCCCGGATCAACGTTGAGATAGGGGTCAAGTTTGCGCAAACGCACGGAAAATCCGCGTGCCTGCAGCAGCGATCCCAGCGCTGCCGATGCGAGCCCCTTGCCAAGTGACGAAACCACGCCACCTGTAATGAAAATGAAACGCGCCATGAGCAGGGATCCCCCGTGAAAACTTACAGATATTGTTGGAAAACGAACGCCGAAATTCGCACCATCACGGGATTTAACTCATACCGGATTCGGATGAGTTGCGCAACCGCTGACGCAATATGGTGTTGCCGAACGTTACCGTTCGGCAATCAGTAGTGGTTAGTCGGCAGATGGCACCAAAGGTGCATCATCGCTAGACGGCGGAAGCAAGCTTTCGCCAAGGTCAGGAAGCGGAGCACCGTCAGAGGATTCGGTTGGGATGACGATACGATCAACAACAGAAGAGTTCGAAGAGTTGCTTGCCGCAATCAATGTCAGCGCGATCGAGGTGCAAATGAACGCAACGGCAAGAATCCAAGTAAACTTGCTCATTGCTGTGGGGGCTGGACGCCCGCCAGTTGCACCGCCGCCGCCGCCGCCCATGCCAAGACCGCCACCCTCAGACCGTTGCAAAAGAACGGAACCAATCAGGCTTAGGGCCAGGATCAGGTGGATGACAAGGACAACATTTTCCATCGAGGTGCCTTTCGGGGCGTGCGTGAACACGCGGTATCTAAAAGCTGCGGGCCAATGCCGCAACCCCTGAAAATCGAGTTATTCGTCTAGATCGTCGACATCTGTCTGCCCAGTAAGGCGTCTGCGGACAATTGACCAACTAAGTCCGATGGCCAAAACAATCGAAAGTGCGACAATTGCGATCCACGTATTGATGGTTGGGTTGTCCAGACTGATCAGCCCCTGATCGTACATGACCCATAACAGCGTGGCGACAACGGCAAGGATAAGAATCATGCCAAATATGCCAATGGATCGCAGTGTTGCGCGCAGATATATAATATAGCCGACAAATAGGATCAGTCCGAACAAAACGGTCACGGATAGGCTGGTTTCATAGTTTGCCATGCTCCAACGCACAAAGTTCCACTGCGTGGGATTATAGGTGCCTGCAAGTAGCCCGAATGCGAATATCCAGCGTATTATGAAACCCATAGGTGCCTCTTTTTGTATTTCGAGGCTGACAATGCAGTCCGGATCGGTGCCTGTCCAGCCAATGGGCGTAAATTTGCGGTTCCCCAAGCAGTCATGCAACGATATAGGAGGCACGAAGTTCAAAAAGGACAATACTCTTATGGCAAATGTGGTGGTCGTTGGTGCTCAGTGGGGCGACGAAGGCAAAGGCAAAATCGTTGATTGGCTTTCAGAACGTGCAGACGTTATTGCACGGTTCCAAGGTGGGCATAATGCGGGCCATACACTGGTTGTCGATGGCGAAGTTTATAAACTACACGCGCTGCCATCAGGTGTTGTCCGTGGTGGCAAACTGTCGGTTATCGGTAATGGTGTCGTTTTAGACCCATGGCACCTGATCAAAGAAATCGAAACCATCCGTGCGCAGGGTGTGTCGATCACACCTGAGACACTGATGATTGCGGAAAACACGCCGCTGATCCTGCCGTTCCACGGTGAATTGGATCGCGCACGCGAAAGCCAAAACTCGGTCGCTAAGATCGGTACAACTGGCCGTGGCATTGGCCCATGCTATGAAGATAAGGTTGGTCGCCGCGTGATCCGCGTTGCTGATCTGGCGGATGCCGCGACGCTTGAACTGCGGCTTGATCGTGCGCTGGTACACCATGACGCGCTGCGTCGTGGATTGGGTCTAGAGCCGATTAAGCGTGATGAAGTTCTTGCGCAACTGCGTGAAATTTCTGCTGAAATTCTGCAATACGCTGCCCCCGTTTGGAAAGTCCTGAACGAAAAGCGCAAAGCAGGTAAGCGGATTTTGTTTGAAGGTGCGCAGGGCGCGCTGCTAGATATCGATTTTGGCACATACCCGTTTGTGACGTCTTCTAACGTCATTGCGGGCCAAGCTGCGACAGGTGTCGGTGTTGGACCGGGTGCGATTGATTTCGTACTGGGCATCGTAAAGGCATATACAACTCGCGTTGGCGAAGGCCCGTTCCCAACAGAACTAGACGACGCTGATGGTCAGCGCCTTGGCGAACGTGGCCATGAATTTGGCACGACAACAGGCCGGAAGCGCCGTTGTGGTTGGTTTGATGCTTGTCTCGTACGTCAAACCTGTGCGACCTCTGGCGTATCAGGCATTTCATTGACAAAGCTGGACGTTTTGGACGGTTTTGAGACGCTGAAAATCTGCGTAGGCTATGAATTGGACGGCAAATCGCTTGATTACCTTCCGACAGCAGCTGACGAACAGGCGCGTTGCACACCGGTCTATGAAGAAATCGAAGGCTGGTCCGAATCTACCGAAGGCGCACGGTCTTGGGCTGATCTGCCAGCGCAGGCGATCAAATATGTTCGGCGCATCGAAGAGCTGATCGAATGCCCAGTGGCACTGGTATCAACCTCGCCCGAGCGTGAAGATACGATCCTTGTCACCGATCCATTCTCGGACTGATGGCAATGGGGTACAAAGGCCGTAAACGCCTTGCGATCTTTATTCTGGTGATCGGCCTGCCCGCCTATATCGTGCTGGCCGTCACCATGATGAATATCGCGCCGGGTTTTGCAAAGCCTATTGAACTGCTGATCTACGTCTTGCTTGGTGTTGGTTGGATTTTCCCGCTGAAATGGGTGTTCATGGGAATTGGCCAAGCCAACCCGGATCAAGAAGACGAACACAATTAAGTTGACCGCATGCGATGATCAAACAAGGCTGTGAAGGCAGCCTTGTTTGAGGGGAACTCCGATGGTCAACGAAATCAACCTTACTTTGATATTGATTGCGGCGCTGGTCGCAAGCGCGAGCCCCGGCCCCGCGACTTTAGCGATTGCGGGTACATCTATGTCTGGCGGGCGAAAGTCGGGTTTGTCGATCGCATCCGGGATTATGACAGGGTCGTTGGTGTGGTCAGTATCGGCAGCGTTGGGGCTGGGTGCCATCATGTCGGCACATGTTTGGCTGTTCGAAATCGTTCGATATTTTGGCGCAGCCTATCTCTTGTTCCTCGCATATAAATCCGCAAGGTCAGCGCTTTCAAAAAGTGACATAAAGCTAAAACTCGTTGGCGGCGCATCATTGAAGCTATTTCGTAAGGGGCTACTGCTTCACCTGACAAATCCCAAAGCAATTTTATTTTTCGGCTCTTTGTATTCGCTGGGCATTCCTGTGAACGCATCTGTGACGGACCTTGGGGTCGTGATTATAGCTGTTGGCCTGCAGAATTATAGCTGTTGGCCTGCAGAGTTTTGTCGTCTTTCACGGTTATGCGTTTTTATTTTCCTCACAAACCGCGGTGCGTTACTATATTCGCCTAAGAAGATGGTTTGAGGTGATATTTGCGATTGGCTTTGGTGCCGCCAGCTTCAAAATACTGACGGCGCGCTTGCATTAATGCAGGTATGAAACGAAAAAAGGCGAAGATTGCTCCTCGCCTTTCGATCAGTATGTTTTTGTTTTATGCTGATGTGCCATCAGGGCGAAAACGTGTGTTTTCAGATACTTGGAAGCGTCCATTGTTCAGCTTGTGGATTTTACTTTGGCGCAGTAGGCGGCCAAATGAACGCAGCCCATCCTCGCGGCTGATTTCCTGTGATGTGGCGCTTTGGACTTTTTTCATGACCTGAGGGCGTGAGAAATCATCATCGCCTTCCACGAATGCGATATACGCTGCCGCTGCCTCAAGAAGATCGCCCAGCTCTGTAACGCCTTGTTTCTTAGCAAATGCTGCGAAACCGCCTGAGTTGGTCGCGGTGGATGTTTCTTTCTTCGATGCGATTTTACGCAACCGCTCTGCCGCGGCATCCACGGGTTTATCCGCATCTGTCGAACGCTGGGATGGCACCAGTCGCAGCGGGGCAGGTTCGCGCGCCTCGCTTTTTATTTCCGCTTCATGCGCACCAAGGTCTTCGCGAAACGCGTCACTTTTTTCATCAGCCGGGCCAGCGTCGCCCAGCTGGCGGGCGGCTTCGGTCGCAGCTACGGCTGCTTTAAGCTGCGCAAAAGCGTCACGATGCCGGCGGCCTTCCGGCTCGTTTAGGCGTTCGTCAGTTTGTGACAGGATCCGGCTCATTGACGATTCTGGCGGCTCAGGAAGTTCTTCTCGCTTGGTCGTCTGGGCGTCACGTTCTTCGATTTCACGGGCGACGTCTTCGACTTCTGCCTTTAGGTCGAAATGATCTTCGTCAGCGAATTCGTCTTCTGCCTCATCTTCATCATCTGTCGCGGCTGTCAGGACCAATGGTCCTGTGCTATCTTCTTCATCGATAGCATCTTCAAATGCCTCTTCGTCGTCTTCGAATTCAGCGGTCTCAAAATCATCTTCAACTTCGTCTGCTTGCGCTTCTTCCTCGGCGGCGTCTGCGGCAGCAAGATCTGCATTGCGTTTGGCAAGATCAGCAAGACGCTGTGCGAGTGGGTTTACTGGAGCCTCCTCCTCGTCTTCATCTTCTTCATCAAGCTCAGAGGTATCCTCGGGTGTCTCGGCAACCGGTGCTTGAACATGGCCGCGTCCGACGACCGCACGAATGCGTTGTAGCTTGGCTGCGATGCTCTCTTCTTCCTCGGCGTCGTCTTCATCAGCAGTAACGTCTTCGTCTCGGGACTGAAGCTGCGCTGTTTCTTCTTCCAAGTCCTCTACAAATTCGTCTTCTTCGTAGGTTATATTGGTGAAGTCTTCATCATCAAACGCGTCTTTGGCGTCATCTTCATCGGTAAGCCGAATAGGTTCTTCGTCTTCAATATTGTCTTCGAAGTCATCTATTGTGTCTTCGTCCTCAGTCGCGATGTTTTCAGCAACGACTTCGTCTTCATCGTCAAACGCGTCTTCGTCGTCAGATGCGACACGCAAGCTGACGTTTTGACCTTCCCCTGCGATTTCAACATCTGTATCTGCTTGTTCGGCTGTGAGCAGGGCAAGAGTTTCCATATCAGGCGCTTGGGGTTCGACATCCATAAAACGATCGTGGCCCGCGAGATCGTGAAAATAAGAGACGACAGTTTTCATCGTTTCAACCGAATCCTCGAACCCTTCTAGTCGGCAAGAGAAGGTTCCATAGGAGACATCTAAAATCTGGTTGCTTTTGGTCATAGATGATGCGCTTTCTTCGGTTTTCGTGGCAGTCCGCTCGAATTGGCGATTGCTCTTAATCGCGTACAGGATGAGATTACATTCGGGATCATTTTGTGACCGTTTTGGGGAATGTTTGTGAATGGGAATTGAAGTGTTGCTTAATGACGCGATTGTTTCGAGTAATCATACGGTCTGCATTGTTGGTGGTGCAAGGGTGCATGCTGACACAATTTCGTATGTTTTACCGCTAGTTGAGCGATTTATTGCCGCCGACAGCGGTGCCGATCATTTGCTTGCATCGGGTATTACTCCGGCTGCAGTGGTCGGTGACATGGACAGTATTTCCAAGTCCGCCCGTGCCACATTTAGTGATCTTGTTCATCACATTCCTGAACAGGATACGACGGACTTTGAAAAAACGCTGAGCCGTGTCGATGCGCCAGTGGTTTTGGCATTGGGTTTTACGGGGGGGCGTATGGACCATACGCTTGCTGTTTTAAATGTGCTTGCGCGTTATCGTGACAGGGCAGTTATTTTACTCGATGAGACAGATCTGTGTTTCGTGATACCCCAAGGTGAAACGCGTGTGGATGCGCCTGTCGGTACGCGTATGTCATTGATGCCGCTTGCTGATTGTCGGGTTTCTGTTAAAGGATTGCGCTGGTCGTTTGAGGACCAAGATATGCACCCGATTGGTTTTATTAGTTCATCAAACGAAGTTGTAGGTGAGGTCGTTGTTCAGGCAGAGGGTCCGCTTTTGGTCACACTGCCGGTGGCGCATTTGTCGTCAGCCTTGCAAGCCGTCGTTCGCGCATAATAATGTAAAGCCCCGCCGCCACAGTGATGCAAATCCCCAACGCTGCCAATCCGTTAGGTAAATCCGCAAAAATCATCCAGCCGATAAGAGTTCCAAATGGAATTTCCAGATATTGCATAGGGGCGAGTGTTGATGCCGGAGCAAACCGCAGGCTCCACGTCATGAATAAATGTGCAAGCGTTCCGAGTACGCCCAAAAAGAATAGCATGCCCCAGGTGGTCGCAGTCAGCGCGGTGGTGTCTTGCGATGAAAGCGCCAATAGCGGCACAATCATAACACAGGCCTGCAGTCCGCTAACCGCCTGAAGCTTAATCGGGTCGATCCCCTTTGCGAGCCGCCGTGTCACCATCATGAACAACGCAAATATGACTGCGACTCCTAGCGGGAATAATGCAGGTAGGCCGACCGCGATAAAGTTGGGTTGAATAACCAGCAAGGTGCCTGCAAGCCCGACCGCACAAGCGGCTAAACGATGGATGCCAACCTCTTCGCCCATTACGAAATACCCAAGCAGCAACATGATGAAAGGCATCACAAACGCAATCGCAATCGCGTCGGCAAGGGGCAGGTAACGCAAGGCCGTAAACATCAGGCCGATCCCGGTGATGTGCAATACTGTGCGCAATAGGGTGATGCCAAACGCACCCTTGGGCAATCTTAGCCCTTCACCGCTATACCAGGCCAGTGGCAGCAAAATCGCGGCCTGTACCGCAAAACGGACGAAAACCAACGTGCCCAAATAGACCGTACCGCCCAGTAGTTTACCGATGCTGTCCCCCAAAGGGGCCAACACACAAAATGCAAGCATCAGCATAATGCCAAGTACGGGGCGGTCAGCAGTTTGGGACATTCACCGCTAAACCGCCAAGCGCGGTTTCCTTGTATTTTTCAGACATATCAACGCCAGTTTGGCGCATGGTTTCCACCGCGACATCAAGAGATACAAGGTGCTGACCGTCGCCACGCAAAGCAAGTGACGCGGCGGACACTGCTTTTATCGCGCCTAATCCGTTACGTTCAATACACGGGACTTGCACCAGACCTTTGACCGGATCACAGGTCATACCAAGGTGATGTTCCAACGCGATCTCGGCTGCGTTTTCAACCTGTTCGGGGGTCCCGCCCATCACTGCGGCCAATCCTGCGGCTGCCATCGCAGCGGCGCTGCCGACCTCGGCCTGACACCCACATTCAGCACCAGAAATGGAGGCGTTGAATTTGATCAACCCGCCAATCGCCGCGGCGGTCAGTAGGAATTCGGGAACGCGGCTGCTGGTCGCACCGGGCACGTGATCTAACCAATAACGGATCGTTGCGGGCACAACACCGGCTGCACCATTTGTGGGCGCCGTGACAACCTGACCACCAGCGGCGTTTTCTTCGTTTACCGCCATTGCATAGGTCGACATATAGTCATTGATCGTGTGCGGCGCGGTCAGGTTCATCCCGCGTTCCGCCGTCAGCGCGTCATAAATACCTTTGGCGCGTCTGCGCACGTTTAGGCCTCCCGGCAATATGCCGTCTGTCTGCAGGCCGCGATCGATGCAGCTGTTCATGACCTCCCAAATGCGCGCAAGACCACGATCAAGATCTCCATTTTGCATCCGAGATTGTTCGTTCGCGCGTTTCATCGCTGCAATGGATTTACCCGACGTGGATGCCATACGCATCATTTCGTCAGCGCTATGAAATGGGTAGGGGACAGGCGGGCCACTGTCGGTATCTTTGCCTGCGCTTAGTTCCGCATCGGTCAACACGAAACCACCGCCAATTGAATAGTAAGTCACTTGGGTAAGTATATCGCCCTGAGCGTCGGTGCCGGCTAAAATCATCCCATTCGCGTGTCCGGGAAGTGCTGGGCCGTAGTCGAAAATTAGGTCTTCATTTGGAGTGAAGCGCAGTGTGCCAAGCGCTTCTGGCTGCACGTTTTTTTCTGCTTTTATCCGTAGCAGTTCTGCCTCTGCTTTGTCCGCGTCATAGTCATCAGAACGAAACCCGGCGAGCCCAAGGATCACGGCCCTATCAGTTGCGTGGCCAATGCCGGTAAATGCCAAACTGCCGTGTAGTGAAGCCCGTACACCAACCACTTTAAAGGGCTGCGCACGCAGATGGTCTAGAAACCGTGCCGCCGCAACCATCGGTCCTATGGTGTGCGAAGAAGACGGGCCAACGCCGACCTTGAACATATCAAACACGGATAGAAACATTAAAGCGCGGTTCCTTCTGGTGGATTGCAAGGCGACGGAGAAGAGATAGGTGTTGATCCTAGCCCCTCGGCTAAGGCAGCGCGCATGACGGCAGGTCTACTTTCAACGCGTTGTGCAAATGCATGCAACTTTGGCCATCGGGACAGTTCGAACCAATCGGTTGATCCGCCATAAAGACCGCTCCAACGCAGCATCGGCGCAAGATAGCACGCGTGAATCGTTGGTCCATCCTGATCGCGCCAACCAGCGGTTTGCGCCGCTTCGAGAAGATCAAGCTGTTTAATCAGCCGGGCACGGGTCGCTGTACGCAGGGGTTCTGCATCATTTGGGGAATATTGGTTGGGGTAAAACAACATACGTAAAGACGCATGAAAGGTGTTTGATAGCCAGAATAACCACTGCATAGCATGCGCGCGCTCAGGGCTGTCGGTTGTAGGTATCAGTTTTTGCTCTTTATCAGCGAGCCAAAGCAAAATTGCGGCGGTTTCGAACATCGGTCCATGAGGCGTTTCAAGAACCGGAATTAAGCCATTGGGATTCATGGATAAATACTGTTTCGACTTTTGTGCTGACGTGCTTCGATCCACGAGGACGGGTTCGAAGGGCAGTCCGAATTCCTCAAGGGCGATGCGGATACAAAGTGACGCATTATCTGGTGCGTAGTGAAGGCGTAAAATCTGTTCCATGTCCAAAGCTTAGCCGATGCTTCGGTCGAGGGCTGCCCAAATACGACGCCTTCTTTCGAAAAACGTAGCAAGTCCAAGAATATTAACAGCAATTGGGGTCTCGCGCCCTGTTTAAATCTTGCCTATAAGTTCACAGGACTTTTGGGGGATTAAGTGCATGGCTAGTGAATTGTCACCGATCGATAAGGCGAAGTTTCTCGCTGCGAAACAAGCAACGGAATATGTCGAAACCGGAATGAAGGTGGGCCTTGGGACTGGTTCGACCGCTGCCTGGTTGGTACAGTGTTTGGGTGAAATGGTCCGTGAAGACGGTTTGAAAATCAAAGGCGTGCCAACATCGACGCGTACTGCGAACTTAGCCCGCAAAGTTGGTATCGAAGTGATCACGTTAGATGAGGCCAAATGGCTTGACGTGACGATCGACGGCACTGACGAATACGACGCGAAATTGACCCTGATCAAAGGTGGCGGTGGCGCACATCTTCAAGAAAAGGTTGTTGCAACAGCAAGCGACCGCATGATTGTGATCGCAGACGCCAGTAAAAAGGTTGATACGCTCGGGGCGTTTCCGTTGCCTGTCGAAGTTATCCCTTTTGGCGCGAAGATCACAAAACGACTGATTGAAGAAATGTTGATCGGGATGGATGTGCTTGGGCGTGAAGTCACGCAACGTATGAATGGGGATAAGCCGTTCATCTCAGATGAGGGCAACTTTATCTTTGACTTGCATCTCAAGCGGATCGGAAACCCACATCAACTTAGCCTCGCGCTCAATCAAATTCCGGGCTTGGTTGAAAATGGACTGTTCATAGATATCTGTGATGTGGTGATCGTCGGCCATGGTGACGGGCGTGTTGACGTACGTGATGTCGACAATGACACAGAGGAAGTCGTGCGTTTCGATCTGCGCGATGATGACAATATTTTTGCGGATCTGGACGATTAAGTCTTTGATTTGCTTAACATGGATGGAGCGTACAGATGACGTTTGACTATGACCTTTTTGTCATTGGTGGTGGCTCTGGTGGGGTGCGTGCTGGTCGCGTTGCCGCAGCGAACGGTGCCAAGGTTGCATTGGCCGAAGAATTTCGCATGGGCGGAACCTGTGTCATTCGCGGCTGTGTGCCTAAAAAACTGATGGTTTTTGCGTCAGGTTATTCTGAAATGTTTGACGATGCGCGGGCTTATGGTTGGGATGTCGAAAGCGGTGCATTCAATTGGCCGCGCTTTCGCGGCAAGCTTGACGCAGAACTTGAGCGTCTTGAAGGTATTTATCGCAAGTTGCTGAACGGATCGGATGTCGAAATCTTTGATGCCCGTGCCACGATCAAAGACGCGCATACCGTGACGTTATCGACGGGGCAGGACATCACCGCCAAGCACATCTTGGTTGCAACAGGTGGTCGCCCTGTCGTGCCGGACATGCCGGGCGCCGAGCTTGGTATCACCTCAAACGAGATTTTTAATCTCGAAACGATGCCCAAATCGATCTTAATCGTTGGCGGCGGTTATATCGCTTCTGAATTTGCAGGCATTTTGAACGGCTTGGGCGTTCAGGTCACCCAATTCTACCGCGGTGCACAAATCCTGCGTGGTTTCGATGACGAGGCGCGCGGGCTTGTCGCGGAAGGTATGCGCGCCAAAGGCGTTGACTTGCATCTGGGCACAAATGTTGTCGAAATGCGCGCGGCGACCGAAGACGATCTGAAAGGTATCGACGGTGGTACTCTCATGGATGGGGGTAAACCTGCGCCTATGCCGGGCAAGGCCGCTGGTCATGGAATTTGGGTGAAAGCCACCAATGGCAATGAACAGGTCTATGATCAGGTGATGTTTGCTACGGGGCGTGCGCCAAATACCGATGGTATGGGGCTGGAAAACGTTGGTGTAACGCTTGGCCGTAAAGGTGAAATTATCGTCGATGAATACAGTCAGACTAAAGTGCCGTCGATTTACGCAATTGGCGATGTCACTGATCGTATTCAACTGACGCCTGTCGCAATCCGCGAAGGCATGGCGTTTGTTGAGACTGTGTTTAAAGGCAACCCGACAGCAGTTGATCACGAGTTGATTCCATCAGCGGTGTTTACGCAGCCGGAACTTGGCACAATCGGATTGACCGAAGAACTGGCCGCCGAAAATGGCCCGATCGAGGTATATTGTTCATCATTCAAGCCGATGAACCATTCCTTTGCTGGTCGCGATGATCGCGTGTTGATGAAATTGATTGTCTGTGCGGACACCCGTAAGGTGCTTGGCTGTCACATTGTGTCAGATCACGCAGGCGAATTGATCCAGCTTGCGGGTATCGCCGTAAAGATGGGGGCGACGAAAGAAGATTTTGATCGTACAGTAGCGGTCCATCCAACGATGGCAGAAGAGCTTGTTACGATGAAAGAACCCGTCCGGGCCGCTTGATTTTGCGGGCTTTGGGCACACATGGCATTATGAAAGCCCAACGCGATGGGTGACGAATAAAGGAAGCTGAGACAGAACATGGCAGGAAATTCAGGTGGCCCTTGGGGCGGCGGCGGTAACAATGGCGGGGGCGGAGACGATGATCGCAACCGTGGTGGCGGACGCAAGCCAAGTAACGACAGTGCTGGTATCCCCGAAATTGACGAGCTGGTGAACAAAGGCCGCGAACAACTGCGCGTTCTGATGGGCGGCCGCACGGACAATGGCGGCAACCGACCAACGCAAGGCGGTGGCGAGGGCCCCGAGATCACACGCGGCATGGTAGGACTTGGTGCGTTTGCGGCGGTTGCGCTTTGGCTTCTGGCGTCGACCTATACCGTCAAGCCAGAAGAACGTTCGATCGAACTGTTCCTTGGTAAATTCACCCAAATTGGCGAGCCAGGATTGAACTTTGCGCCTTGGCCATTGGTGAAATATGAAAAGGTCCAAGTGACTCAAGAACAACGTATCGCAATTGGCACATCTACCAGCGGCCAAGAAGCCGGTCTCATGTTGACGGGTGATGAAAACATTGTTGATGTTGATTTCCAAGTTGTTTGGAATATCGATAACCCTGCTGAGTATAAGTTTACGCTCGAAGATCCTGAGGCAACTATTCGTGCTGTTGCTGAATCTGCTATGCGCGAGATTATTGCACAGTCTGAATTGACGCCGATTTTGAACACGAACCGTGGTCAAATTGGTGAACAGCTTGAGGTTTTGATCCAGCAAACGCTTGATGAATACCAAAGTGGCGTGAACATTGTCCGGGTTAACTTGAACAAAGCAGAAGCCCCCGATATTCGTGTCGAAGTAACCGATGCCGAAGGCACAATTTCACTAACCTCGCCATTCGATGCCTTCCGCGAAGTTCAAAATGCAGAACAAGAAGGTTCTCGTTTGCAAAATGTTGCGGATGCTTATGCAAACCGTGTTGTTGCGGAAGCACGCGGTGAAGCTGCACAAATCCTTGAGCAAGCCGAAGGTTACCGTGCCGAAGTGGTGAACAACGCCTTGGGTGAGGCTTCACGGTTTAGCGCTGTTCTTGCGCAGTACGAACTTGCCCCCGAGGTGACCCGCAAGCGGATTTATCTGGAAACCATGGAGCAAGTCATCGGCGGCGTCGATGTGATCTTGCTTGATGACAATAGCGAAGGCGGGCAGGGCGTTGTCCCTTATCTTCCGCTGAATGAGCTACGTCGCTCCGGAGGATCAAACTAATGAAACGTTCCGTATTTATTCTGCCGGTACTTGTCGTAATTCTACTGGTTGCGTTGTCTTCAATGTTTATTGTTGATGAGCGTGAAAAGAAGCTAGTGCTTCGGTTCGGACGTGTTGTTGCTGTCCACGAAGATCCGGGTTTGGCGTTTAAGGTGCCGCTGATTGATGAAGTCGTCCCTTACAGCGATTTGATCTTGTCACGGGATCCAGACCCGATCCGGGTCACACCACAAGACCAACGTATCTTAATCGTTGATGCATTTGCGCGTTACCGGATCGAAGATGTGACTAAATTCCGTCAAGCGGTTGGTTCAGGTGGTCAGGTAAGCGCGGCTAGCTCGCTTGATAAAATTCTTGATGACAGTATCCGCGAAGTGCTGGGTTCTGTGACATCGAATGACATCCTATCCGTTGACCGTGCCACATTGATGAATCGTATTCGTGATCGGACGAACACACGTGCGGATAACCTTGGTTTGACGATCATTGATGTGCGGCTGAAACGGACTGATTTGCCGGCGGAAAACCAAACAGCGACGTTTGCGCGTATGATTGCAGAACGTGACGAAGAAGCTGCTGACTTGCGTGCCCGTGGCCGCGAAGCACAGCAGCGTATTCAAGCATCTGCAGACCGTACTGCGGTAGAGCTTCGTTCTGATGCACGTCGTGAAGCGCTGATTACACGCGGTGAAGCTGACGCTGAACGCAACCGTATCTTTGCGGATGCATTTGGTGCCGATCCAGAGTTCTTTGAATTCTATCGGTCAATGACTGCGTATCAAACAGCATTGCAGGGTGGGAATACGACAATGGTCCTGTCCCCAGACAATGCGTTCTTTAACTATCTCAAGTCGGATACTGGCAACGCCACGTCTGAGTAAAGTGGTAGGATATATCAAATTCAAAAGGGCTGGTGGAAACGCTGGCCCTTTTCTTTCAGATTTATGTTAAAAGATCACAGGCTGGTGACATAGTTTGTGTTGAATGTTTCCTGTCCTACATAGAACAATGCGAACACTGGGCGCGGTATTTCAGCGCCACTTACCAAAACAAGGAGTAATGCCCGTGGAATCTAAGGCAATCGCAATTCAGCAAGATCAGGGGCAGGCGCGCCGCTTGCTTATCGCGGGTTTTGCGGCACTGACACTGGCCGTGGCCTTTGTCTTTGCACAGGTTACAATAGCGTATGCGCAAGAGCGTCCAGCGACCTTTGCTGACCTTGCCGATCAAGTAAGCCCGTCTGTGGTCAATATCACGACGTCAACGGTGATCGCGGGGCGGACTGGTCCACAAGGGCTTTTGCCCGAAGGATCACCATTCGAGGATTTCTTCAACGACCTTGAACGCGGCCCGGGTCAAGGGCAAGGCGCACAGCGCTCGTCGGCATTGGGATCTGGTTTTGTCATTTCCGCAGATGGCTATATCGTCACCAACAACCACGTCATTGAAGGCGCGGATGAAATTCTAATCGAATTCTACCCCGGTGGTGAACCAGGTGTTCCAGCAGAATTGATCGGTACTGATCCGAACACTGACATTGCAGTATTGAAGGTCGATCTTGAAAACCTGCCCTATGTAGAATTTGGCGATAGCAACGATGTTGGTGCCCGTGTAGGCGACTGGGTCTTGGCCATGGGTAACCCTCTTGGTCAAGGTTTTTCGATCTCGGCTGGTATTGTTTCTGCGCGCAACCGGTCGCTTCAGGGAACATATGACGATTACATTCAGACAGACGCTGCGATTAACCGTGGTAACTCTGGTGGGCCATTGTTTAACATGGACGGTCAGGTTGTTGGTGTGAACACAGCGATCTTGTCACCGAATGGTGGATCAATTGGGATCGGTTTTGCGATGTCTTCGGCTGTTGTGAAAAACGTTGTGGACCAACTGAAAGAATTCGGTGAAACCCGCCGTGGTTGGTTGGGTGTTCGCATCCAAGACGTGACCCCTGATATGATCGACGCGATTGACGGTCTTGATCTTGCGCGTGGTGCGTTGGTTACTGATGTTCCTGCGGGCCCGGCCGAAGATGCAGGTATGCTTTCGGGTGATGTTATCGTGAACTTTGATGGTATCGCAATCGAAGACACCCGCGAACTTGTTCGGATTGTGGGTAATTCGCCCGTCGGTAAAGAAGTCCCCGTCGAGGTGCTTCGCAATGGCGACATGGCAGAGTTGACAGTCGTTCTGGGCCGTCGTGAAACGTCAGAGGCTGTCGCGTTCCCTGTCTCGGAAGAAGTCGAAGAAGCACCAGAAGCGGCTGAGATCTTGGGACTGACCCTTTCGGAAATCACTGAAGAATTGGTCGAACAATACGGTTTGAATATTGAAAGTGGTCTTGTGATTACGGGTATCAACCCAAGCTCAGAAGCCGCCTCAAAGGGTTTGATCGAAGGCGATGTAATCACCGAAGCAGGCCAGCAAGCGGTGACTACAATTGCCGACCTTGAAGGTCGTATCCAAGAAGCCAAAGATGGTGGCCGCAAGTCGCTATTGATGCTCGTGCGTCGTGGCGGTGACCCACGCTTTGTGGCGCTTCCACTCGAAGACTAATTCGATCAATACTTACAAAAAGGGCGGGCTGCTTCGTGCGGCCCGCCCTTATTTATGTCTGGTTCTGCGGCAACCCATCACCGATATCGTAATAGTCGCCTTTTTCGCTGACATAGATATGCATCGAGAGCTTCATTTGTGTGGGCTGATCTAGGGCGCCCATCGCCACTGAGGTCCAATCGCGAAACACTGGGTCCCAGAAAAGAGTTGATCCGCAGGTGTCACAAAACCCGCGGCGTACTTTTTCAGATGACTGGTACCAAACGATGTGGTCATTGCCCTCAATGGTCAGGGCATCGCGGGGTACGTCGATAGACGCCCAGTAGTGCCCAGATTGTTTGCGACAACTTGTGCAGTGGCAGGCATTGCCCGTTGATACATCCGCGTTGATCGTGAAAGAAATCGCGCCGCACATGCAGCTTCCTTGATGTGCCATATCTTAGACCTCTTGCGTAATCCCCTGACGGTTCCAGACGAGCATCCCAATGACAAGCACCGCAGCGATGAGGTGGGCCCAGACAGGTGCAGGCCAAATGCAGGCCGCGCCAGCAATCAACAGCACTGCGCGAAGGGGCATGTTAATGGGCTGTTCCATGCAACCTTGCAGCGCGGCAGCGATCGCATAGATGCCGACAACGCCAAACGCAAAGATCACGATCATCGCGGCCCAGTCGCCAGACAGGAACGGTGTGTAGGCGATCATCAGTGGTACGATGTAAAGCCCCTTGGCAAGCTTCCAGCTGGCGAATCCGGTGGCCATGGCTGGTGCCTTGGCGATAGCCGCAGCCGTAAACGCTGCAAGCGCAACAGGCGGTGTCACGTTGCTGTCTTGTGACAGCCAAAAGATGATCATATGTGCGGACAACAGGGCCGCCATCGCGACCTCTTGCGGCACAACGAGATCACGCAACGGGGCTGCCACCTCAAGTGGAAGGGATTTGATAATCTCTGCGGCCTCTGCGCTGGTCAGCGGCCCGGCAAGAACGGACGGATCGGGGATGCCGAACATCAAGATCGCGTTGCCCGCGTCGCCCAAGGTACCTGCGGCCAAAGCCTCGATCACAAAGCGGTCGCTAATCATGCCGGCTAGGGCAGGGGCCGATAGGGTCGCGAGAACGATGTAGGCTGCTGTCACGGGCAGCCCCATGCCCAAAACAAGACTCGCGATTGCGATCAGGACGATTGCGATCAATAGATTGCCGCCAGCCCATTTCGCGATCATCAAGCTAAAGGTGTTGCCGATGCCCGCTGTAGCAATGACGTTCACAACAAGCCCCACAGCACAAAGCAGTACAGCCGTCATGATCATGCCCTTGGTGCCCATGATCATCGCCTCGATCACAGCGCGTGGGGTCATTGGGTTCTGGGTCAGCCAGCTAGATCCGATCACCGCAAGGATACCAAAGACCGCGGCATAGGCTGGGGTAAACCCGGCAACCAGCATTCCGATCAATCCACCGATGGGGATAACGAAGCTCGCACCACCTTTGGCAAATGCAGAACCAAGCGTCTCTCCATCGCTTTCCATTGGCTTGAGGCCGAGACGGCGCGCTTCGATCCGGACAAAAAAGGTGACCGACAGGAAGTAGAGCAAGGCGGGCAGGGCAGCGACTGCGACGATTGTTTCGTATGGAATTTGGGTGAAGCTCGCCATGACAAATGCGCCAGCACCCATGATCGGCGGCATAAGCTGGCCACCGGTGGATGCAGCTGCTTCTACACCACCCGCGAATTTGGGTGGAAAGCCTGCTTTCTTCATCAATGGGATCGTGATCACGCCGGTGGACGCGGTGTTAGCGACCGCCGATCCAGAAATTGTTCCGGTCAATCCGGACGCGATCACCGCAACAATGCCGGGACCGCCGACCATGCGACCGGCGACCGCACGGGCGAGGTTGATCACGAAATCGCCAGCGCCAGACCGCAGTAAGAATGCGCCGAAGATGATGAAAAGAAATACATAGGTAGAGGAAATTCGGGCAATGGTGCCGAACATCGCATCATCGCCATAGATGGACCGAAACGCGATGGATTCCCATGAAAGGCCCGGGAATGAAAAGACGCCGCCGATGTATTTACCCCAAAAACCAATGTAGCTGAGCGAAAGGACGATCAAAATCGGGATGACCCAACCTGTGAGCCGCCGGGTCAGTTCAATTGCGCCAACAATACATAGGCCAGCCGCGACCCAATCAAGTGCGATGAACTTTACGCCTCTGTCGTAGATGCCGTCTTCTGCATAAGGCAGATAGATTGCTGAAGCCGCGATCAAAGCACCAAAGCACAGGTCAAACGCCAACATGCCCCGACTGCGCGTTGCTCCAGATATCGCCGGATGCAAAACTGCGGCCAAAAAGGCAAAGCCGGCAAAGTGATAGGCATTGCGCTGTGTCTCGGAAATGATCGGATCGAAGGCGACATAGATGTGCCCGGCAGCGATCAAGAAACATAAGACAGATAGGGCAATGTTGGGCAGGCCATCAAAGGCACGCTGCGCCAAGCCTTCGGCGGGGCGTTCATCGGACATGAGAATTCCTTAGATGCAAAAAGGCCCGCAGTAATCTGCGGGCCAAAATGGGCTTAGTTCGCGATCAGGCGGTCAGGGATATCAACCCCAACTTCTTGGTAATAGCGCACAGCACCGGGGTGCAGCGGCACAGGCAGACCTGCAATCGCAGATTCAATCGCCATCACTTTGGTTGCCGGGTGGATCGCCTGCAGGAATGGCAGGTTCTCGTAGATCGCTTTGGTGATCTGATAGACGTTTTCTTCTGGCAGATCAGCGTGCGTCGCAAGGAAGTTTGGCTGCGCGATTGTGTTCACGTCTGCCTCTTGACCCGGGTAAGTACCCGCTGGGATCACATATGGTGTCCACAGTTCACGACCACCGTCAGCAGCGGCCAGTTCTTCAGCCGTAAAGGATAGCATTGTGACGTTGTCACCTGCTGCGGCCATCAACTGGCTGATCGCACCTGTTGGTACGCCAGCAGGTGTGCCGATGCCCTTAACCTGCCCGTTTTGCAGGGCCTCGGCTGATGGGCCGTAGCCGCCGTAAACCAGTTCGTAGTCAGTGTTGATATCAACACCAAGACCAGAAAGCAGCGCCGCGTTTGAACCGATTGTGCCCGAGTTCTGGTTGCCAAAGGCCATTGCTTCACCCTTGAGCGCAACCAAATCGGCCATCGTGCCGGTCGTTGCCGCGTCAGATGAGATCACGAATTGTTCGACGTTTTGCCAAAGCATTGTGACCGAACGCAGGTGCTCTTGAGGGCCGGATTCCTCTAGTGGGCCGGTGCCGGATGCTGCGTAGTAACCGTATAGGCCCTGAAGGATCGCAAACTGTGCTTCGCCTTCGCGGATCAAACGCACGTTTTCGCCCGAACCCGCAGAGCTAATTGCGGACATGCCGATCTTTTCTTTTGGCTCTAGCTTAACCTTTACAAGGGTCGAAAGTGCTACGCCCACAGGGTAGTAGGTACCGCCAGTCGAGGCTGTCGCCAGAATATAGCTGGCTTCTTCAGCTTGGGCAGCTGGGGCTGCCAGCACAAAACCTGCCGTAACAGCGGCCTTAAAAAATGTCATGGTGTCTCCTCCCAAAGATATCGTTACCGCCGACAGGGTCAGCGTACCCAGTAAACAAACTATTTCGCCGACCAAGGGGCAAGGCGTTTGTTCTGAATTTGGATAACTAAATGTTTTTTTAAGAATAATTTTGCGGTAGCGATGCTTCGATGGGCGTGATGTGTGGAAAATCGCACAACCTGTGGCGCAACGTTTTGGATAATACCTTTGTGATTAGCGCTGGCCCCGCGTTTGCAGGTGATTTACTAATGCTTGAAACACACGAGAAAGCACGAAGGATCATAGCAAGATGGCCAAGATTACCTATGTCGAACACAGTGGCAAAGAACACGTCGTGGATGTTGCCAATGGGCTGACCGTCATGGAAGGCGCCCGCGACAACGGTATCCCAGGGATCGAGGCTGACTGTGGCGGCGCATGTGCCTGTTCGACCTGCCATGTTTATATCGACGATGCGTGGGTTGATAAGCTTCCTGCCAAAGACGGTATGGAAGAAGACATGCTTGATTTCGCTTACGAACCAGATCCAGTGAAATCCCGCCTGACCTGCCAGATCAAAGTCACTGACGCGCTCGAAGGTCTGCGCGTTCAGATGCCAGAAAAGCAAATCTGATGCGGCTTTGCGCACTTGCTTTGGCTATGTGGCCTGCGGTGGCAGGGGCGCAGACGATTGCTTCGGCGGAATTTGTCGAACCCACGACACGCTACGATCACGGTATCTTAGGCGATGCTGTTGAATGGGGCGGGTTGAGGTTTACCGCGGATGGTACGACCTACCAAATCACGTTGCCAGAAACGCATGTATTCGAAGACTTTGAGCCACGGCTTTGGGATTTAAACAGTGATGGCGCCCCAGAGATGGTGGTGATCGAAACTGGCATGGCGCGGGGTGCCGCGCTGGCTGTCTATGGGCCGGAAGGCAAAATCGCCCAAACGCCTTATATTGGTCGTACGCATCGGTGGCTTGCTCCGATCGGCGCAGCTGACTTGGATGGCGATGGTGCCATTGAGATCGCTTATATTGACCGTCCTCATTTAGCGAAAACGCTACGTATTTGGCGTTTCTCTGATGGCGCGCTGTCCCATGTTGTTGATGTGCCAGGGCTGACAAATCACCGGATAGGTGAGGATAACATTGCTGGCGGGATACGTGACTGTGGGCAGGGGCCCGAGATGATCACCGCCAATGCCGATTGGACACGACTGATTGCAACGACATTTGTTGATGGCCGTGCACAGACACGCGACATCGGTACACACGAAGGCCGCACGTCCTTTGCTGCCGCTATGGCCTGCGATCCTAGCTGAGTAAAACCAATAGCAACAAAATCTCGGTGATTTGCTGGGTAGCCCCTAGAATGTCGCCGGTCTGCCCCCCAATTTTTCGCTGGGCAATCAAACCGCAAATCAGAACGGCGATTGCTGCGGGGAATATCAGGCTGATCTGTCCACATAGCATCGCAATGACGGCCGATATCCCGACGGCAACCCATGCGGTTGATGCCGATGGACGGCCCACACTTTGGCTTAACCCGCTTTCGCGCGCGTTTGTCATGGCGGCCATCAAAACGACCATTCCACCACGGCTGAGTACCGCAATAGCAATCAGGCCTGTCCAGTGGATTTCCAACACGATCAGTGCACTGATGCCCATCCAGCGGATCAACAACGAGAGCGCTAAGGCCAGTACACCATAGACTCCGATGCTGCTGTCTTTCATGATCTCAAGCCGCCGCGCGCGGTCCCAGCCGCCCCAAAGCCCGTCTGCGCTATCGGCAAGCCCATCTTCGTGCATAGCGCCTGTGACAATTGCACCGATGGCCAGCACAAGCGCAGCAACAATGCCAACAGGCAGGCCAACCCATGACAAGACACTGACTGACGCTGCCAAGATTACCCCAATTACAAGCCCAGCCAGTGGATAAGCCCAAGCTGCTGCTGCACCGCGTTCCATTGCGCGTTCTTGTGGAACGGGAATTGGTAGTCTGGTCAACAACCCGATCGCTGCAGGAAGATCGATAGCTTCAATCAGTTTGACGTCGCGATTGTCCAAAAGGATGCCCCATGTAGCCTTTTCATTACCTGTCTGATCGTTAGACATAACCAACGATTCACGCAACGAGGTCACGATGCAAGCGCCCTTCACCACACTTTCCGAATTTCGCGAAACCTTGGCGAAAGCGCCAGAGTCTCATGCTACCGCTTTTCAGGGGGCTCAGGACCGCAACAGCCAGCTAACCAAACCACCCGGTGCCTTGGGCCGGCTCGAGGATCTTGCTATTTGGTATGCGGGTTGGCGGGGAAACCCAAAGCCACAAATCAATGCGCCACAGGTGGTGATTTTTGCGGGTAACCACGGTGTTTGTGCCCAAGGTGTGTCTGCGTTTCCGCCAGAAGTGACCGAGCAGATGGTCGCAAATTTCGAACATGGTGGGGCGGCGATCAATCAACTGTCGAAAGCATTCGGCGCTACGATGAACGTGCACGCTTTGTCACTTGATACGCCGACGGCTGATTTCACCCAAGCGCCAGCAATGACCGAAGCCGAAGTTGTCAGCGCCTTGCAAATCGGCTGGGCAGCCGTTGATCCTGCCAGTGATCTGTTGGTCACAGGCGAAATGGGGATTGGTAATACCACTTCGGCTGCTGCGGTTGCGGCGGCTGTGCTGGGTGGCGATGCTGCAGATTGGACGGGGCGCGGAACGGGCGTCGATGACGCGGGCCTTGCGCGCAAGGCCGAGGTCGTCGCGAAAGGGGTCGCGCTTCATGCGTCCAGCGATCCGTTAGAGGCATTGCGTTGTTTGGGCGGTCGCGAGCTTGCCGCGATGGCAGGTGCGATTGCAGCCGCACGTCACTGCCGTATCCCAGTGATCCTTGACGGGTTCATTTGTTGTGCTGCTGCTGCGACCCTGGCCAAGGCCGTTGATGGTGCTTTGGACCATGCTGTTGCAGGTCATCAAAGCGCGGAAGCTGCGCATGCGCGTTTGCTGACTGCCCTTGGAAAAGAACCGTTGCTAAGCCTTGGCTTGCGCCTTGGCGAAGGATCAGGTGCGGCACTCGCGATTGGCATCTTGAAAGGCGCAGTCGCCTGCCATTCTGGTATGCTTACATTCGCCGAGGCAGGCGTGAGCGCGGGCTAAGATTTCTTATTCTCGTTCGCTTGCTGGCGCGTCGCGAGCGCCGTTTCTAGATCATTGTTGAGTGCGCGAGAGCGCTCAACATAATCGGGAAGATCAGCAACGGGGATGCCGGGTTTCCACAGGCTCGCTAGTTCGCGCATTGCTTTGCGGTCATGCTGATAGAACGTCTGCTCGGCCTCTGCGGCTTCGAACTCTGACAGGCCAAGGTTTTCCAAAGCATAGCGACCAGCACGCAAAGAACTGTCGAACATTTCGCGCACAATGTCATTGGCACCAGCTGCGTATAGTTCATAGACGTGCACCCGGTCACGTGCACGGGCAACGATATGTAGGTCAGGTCGGGTTTTGCGTGCATAGGCGACCAGCTTATTTGCTGAAGCTTTGTCGTCGATTGCGACAACCAACACTTTGGCCTCTTCGAAGCCTGCGGCACTAAGTAGATCTGGCCGCGTTGGATCTCCGAAGAAGCCGCGAAACCCGAACTTTCGCATCATTTGTACGGTTTGCAGATTGCTATCAATCACGACAGTTGAAAACCCGGCGCTTTGAACAAGGCGGTTTACGATTTGCCCAAAGCGCCCGATGCCAGCAATAATCACAGTGCCTTTTTCGTCGACTTCGTCATGTTCTGGGTCGTCGGGTTCGCTCATCCGGCGGCTTAGTAATTCATAAAGGATGAACAGGAGCGGAGTGATGAGCATAGACAAAGCAATCACCAACAATAACCGCCCCGCCAACCCATCTGATAGCACGCCTTGTTGCGATGAAAATGACACCAATACAAATCCAAATTCACCTGCCTGCGCCAGCCCAAGCGTGAAAAGCCACTGATCCTTGCCCTTAAGTTGGAATGCGCGCCCAAGCCCGTAAAGGATCACACCTTTGGTGAGCATCACGCCAAGCGTCAGTGCGAGAATGTACAGCGGTTCTGCAAAAAGCAGATCAAAGTTGATCCCCGCGCCAACAGTAATAAAGAACAAACCAAGCAAAAGCCCTTTGAAGGGTTCAAGGTCGCTTTCAAGTTCATGCCGAAACTCAGAGTTCGCAAGAACCACGCCAGCCAAGAAGGTTCCCAAAGCAGGGGACAGCCCAACCATCCCCATGAGTACGGCGATTGAGACGACCAATAGCAACGCAAAGGCCGTGTACATTTCGCGTAAACGTGCGTGATGGATGTAACGAAACAGTGGGCGAATGAGGAATATGCCAACGAGAATAATTGCGATGACCGCGCCCAACGTAACTAATGTCACGCCCCAGCCAGGCAACCCATCTACCAAACTCATGCTGCCGTGCGTGCCATGCGTATCATCGGCCACACGTTGTACTGATCCATCGGGCGCAAGCCGCAGTAACACGGGCGTTGCAAGAAGCGGCAAAAGTGCCAGCATTGGAATGACTGAAATATCTTGGGTCAATAAAACCGAAAACGTGGATCGTCCTCCGCCGGTTTGCATAAGCTTTTTTTCAGTTAGCGTTTGCAGGACGATTGCTGTCGATGACAGGGCGAAAATCATGCCGATAGCCAGTGATATCGTCCAGTCATATCCCATGGCGATGCTGATCCCCATGATTGCAAGCATTGTCAGTAATACTTGCATGCCGCCTAGCCCGATGAGCCGTTTGCGCATATCCCACAAGGCGCGCGGTTCAAGCTCTAGCCCGATTAAAAACAGCATCATAACAACGCCGAATTCCGCGAAATGTTGAATATCTTGGGCTTCGGTGCCGACTAACCCTGTGACCGGACCAATGACGATTCCAGCCAGCAAGTAGCCCAACACTGACCCAAGGCCGAGACGCGCCGCAAAAGGTACCGCGATAACCGCGGCCCCAAGATATATCGTGGCCTGAAGAAGAAAGTTTTCCATGTATTCAGATATGGCGGCCCGCTGCGAAATGCGCAACGCGCGAAGCGCTGGTGCTGCGATAAATTGCTAACTGTGTCGGTTGGTAGATTTCTTAACTACCCGGAAGTTCAAGAACGACCGTGCGTCCACGTTTCACGTAATTCAGGATGCCGTCGCCAATTGCGGTAACTTGTCCACCATCAAGGCTGCTACCAATTTCGACGTGTGTATAACGCCCATTACCAAGCCTCACGAGCGCGCGCGGCGAGTTTGGCCTGCCATAAATACCAATGAGGTTCAGGTCGCGTAGTCGAATGGCACCGTCTTGTGTTGCAGCGCGCGCGACGCCGCCGGGGACGGGGGCATAGTTTTGCGGCGCGACGGATGCCGCAGCCGGAGGCGGTGCCGCAGCAGCGACTGTTGGTTGTGATGCCTGTCTTTGACGTGCAGCCGCGACAACGCGATCAAAGTTGTTTGGGCGTGTTTCTGGGCGGCGTGATGTTGCGACTGCTTGGTCAGTCATTCCGATAAAGGGGTCCGTCGCGCTTTCGGCGATAACATCTTGCAGAATTGCCGTAATATCAGGTGTGCTCGGGTCCGGCGTTGGTGACAGCGTCACCAAACCATCTGGACGAGGCTGTGGCCGAACTACGTTTGGCAAAGACGACACGATCAAGTTGTCTGTTTCGGAGGTTAGCGTATCTAACCCAACACCACCTGGTGTGGGTGCTTGTGCAACTTCGGGTTCTTGTTCATCAGGGAGCACTGCATTCGCGGGGCGTAATGGTGGCACGATGTCTGGCCGGCCAAGAATGACAACAACGCCATCTGGTATACCAGAGACAAGCGCCATACGCTCCAGTTCGTCTTCTGATAACTCAGGCCGTTCACGTAGCGTCAAATCCGGCAAGCCAGCGTAGACCATTGCGCCTTCGGGGGTCAGTGTGCCTTCGGCGGTCGGAATAATATGCCCGTCGGCGTCTATCGCAAAAACAACATCCGGGGCGGGTGGGTTCACCGGGGCGATAAAGCTTAGGTCGGGCTCCATGCCATCGCGTGCGGGCAGGGATGGTTGCGCAGGATGATCGGGCGCGGACAGGCTGACAGGCAGATCAACAGCAGCCGTCGCTTCGACGCGTGGTGTATCGAAAAGCCGTGGTGCACGTTGCCAAACACCAGTCGCATCATAGGCAGTTTGGGCTTCGGCAGGGCTTAGGACCCGGCCAGATGTCGCAGGCAACGCAGTAAGCGGTGTTTCGGTCGGGACCGGCGGTGTTGTGGTGAATAGTGTCGGGGGAAGGTCAACGGTGCCGGCAAGTAGAGGATCAGGCACCGATGGCACGGTAAACGCGTTTAACTGGACGGGAATACTCGCATCGTTGTCGTCCGTAGCAAAAGACGGCATCTCAGTAATGCTTAGCTCTGACACTGTGGGGGCTATGTCCGACAGTGGAATTTGCGCGACGACCGTTTCGACGGGTTCTTCGGTGGTCGTATTTTCAATTGACGGCGTGACGACCACAGGGGCGATATCTGGTATTTCGATGGCGCCGGTTTCAACCGTTTGCGTCAATTCGGCGGAACCATCCATTTGCATCCACGCGAATAGCGCGATGGCTGCAACGCTTGCGGCAAGCCCGCCCGCGATGAACATCGGTTTTTTAGTGCTATTTGCTGCGATAGGCGTTGGCCGTGTTTTCGTCGCAGTCAGTCCGGCACCTTTGCGAGGTGTAGCCAATTTAGGCGCAGCGGCGCTTAAAACTGGCTTTTTCACTGCATTTGCATGATGTTCCGCAATGATCAGATTTAGGCCGCTGATGTCAGCAAGTATTGGATTATCAGCAACAACTGGCGCACGCGGAGCTATGATTTCAGCAGGTGCGTGGACAGTAGGCTTGGAGGTATGGACTTCGCGAACGATCCTGTCGATCCATATGGTTGTTTCGACAGTTGGTAGCGCAGGGGCCTCAACGGATTCCTCTGGTGCTGTTTCTATGGGCGGTGTTTCTTCGGCGATGATTGGGGCGAGCGCTGCGGCCAGATCAAACCCTTGGTTATCTTCCACGATCGCGTCGGGCAGCGGGTCCATGATCAGCAAGCGGGACTTAACGCGGGTGCCGACTTTCATGACCGGCAGTTGGTCACGTTCAACCGTAAACTCTGGGCCTAGGATGTCAGCCGCTACAGATGTCGCGCCAAAGAAGACTTCTTTTTGAAAGGTGAATGGCTCTGGAACGGCGACGAATGCAACGGGGTTGAACTGATGGGCGCTGGCAAAACTTTCTGCCTCTTGCAGAGTTTCGCGGGCGACGGCGGCGATATGCGTTCGACCGCCAGAGCGTTCATAGTCTACAACCAGATCGTCCAGATCATAAGGGGTGGCACCATCAAGTGCAGCATGGATGTCATCAAGGTTGGTCTGAGTGCTATCGATTGCCAGATATTTGATCTGATCCATCGGAATCACAAGTTTTGTACGTATCTCACTGGGGTCCAGTTTGGTCGCTTTTGCACGTAAATCGGCAAGAATAGCATCAAGGTTGTCGTCTTCGACATCCGCTGTGCCGACACGTTTCCAGCCACGTGCAACACGATGTAAAAGTTCAATGCCTTCGAAAGAAAGAGATAGCGCAAAATTTGTCGTCATGTGCCGTATCTAGCATATTGGTGTTACTGGCAAAACGCGTTTTGCCCCCGCATTAGAAGCCTATAGCAGAAAACCGCCCACGCCAAGGGCGCGGACGGGTTTGTGATGTGTCAGCTTGTCGCCGCCGAAAGCGCCTGATCTAGGTCCGCGATCAGGTCGTTCGCGTCCTCGATTCCGATGGACAGGCGCACGATGTTAGGGCCAGCGCCTGCGGCTTCTTGTTGTTCAGGGGACAGTTGTCGGTGCGTGGTACTGGCAGAGTGAATAATCAGGCTGCGCGTGTCGCCAAGGTTTGCCACATGACTAAAGATTTCCAGACTATCAACAAGTTTGACGCATGCGTCATACCCACCTTTGACGGCCACAGTGAACAGTGCGCCGGCACCTTTGGGGCAAATCTTTGGGACCAATCCAGCATAGGGTGATGATGCAAGCCCTGCATAAGTCACGTAATCGACACGCGGATCGGCCTCGAGCCATTTTGCGATGGTTTGGGCGTTTTGCACATGGCGGTCCATCCGAAGCGAAAGCGTTTCAATCCCCATCAGCGTATAATGGGCTGCTTGGGGGTTCATAGTCATGCCAAGGTCGCGCAATCCAACCGCGATCCCATGAAAGGTAAACGCGAGCGGGCCAAACGTCTCGGCGAATATTGTGCCATGATAGGCTGGCTCGGGTGCGGATAGGGACGGGAACTTGTCATTGGCAGACCAGTCAAATTTCCCGCTGTCCACGACACAGCCACCTGTGACGGTCCCGTTGCCAGTTAGGTATTTGGTTGTCGAATGCACGACCAACGTCGCGCCATGTTCGATGGGGCGGCACAGGTATGGGGTCGCTGATGTGTTGTCGACGATCAGCGGAACACCCGCGTCATCGGTAATCGCAGAAATTGCATCAAGATCAGAAATATGCCCGCCGGGGTTCGCAATCGTTTCGCAGAACACCGCACGCGTATCATCGTCAATAGCAGCCTTCACTGCGGCATGGTCATCAAAGTCAACGAATTTCGCCGACCATCCGAAACGTTTGATTGTCTGGCTGAACTGCGTAACCGTGCCGCCATAAAGGCGGCTGGATGCCACGATGTTACGCCCCGGCTGCATGAGCGGAAACAGCGCCATAATTTGCGCTGCATGGCCCGATGAACAACAAACGGCACCAGCACCGCCTTCTAATGTGGCAATGCGTTCCTGAAGTGCGGCCACTGTCGGATTGGTCAGGCGGGAATAAATATATCCCACTTCCTGCAGGTTAAACAAAGCCGCTGCATGCTCTGCGTCGCGGAACACATATGCAGTGGTCTGATAAATCGGAACTTGTCGTGCTCCGGTCGCGGTGTCGGGGCGGGCGCCCGCGTGAACTTGAAGCGTGTCGAACCCTAAATTGGGACCATCAGTCATTGTCTCTCTCCCTATGAAAATTCATATTGAAAAACTGTAGGTGGACTGATCGGTTCGCTCAATAGATATCAGATGAAGGATCGTACCAATGCTTGTTCCCTTTCACTTTGCTTTTCACGTGACCGATTTGGATATAGCGCGCGATTTCTATGGGAACGCGCTAGGTGCGACTGAAGGGCGATCAACTGAGACTTGGGTGGATTTTGATTTCTTCGGGCATCAGCTGAGCCTGCATTTGGGTGAGCCTTTTCCAAACGCCGCCACAGGCAAGGTCGGTGATCACATGGTGCCAATGCCGCATTTCGGTGTCGTTTTGCCTCTGGATGCATGGAATACTTTGGCCGGACGGCTTGAAGAACGGCAAACCGATTTCATCATCGCGCCATCCGTGCGGTTCAAAGGCGAACCCGGGGAGCAATGGACAATGTTCTTTCGCGACCCTTCTGGTAATCCAATGGAAATTAAAGGTTTTGCTGACGTAGGGGGCATTTTCGAAACCTAAATTCGGCCGGTCATTCGGTTGCGCGTTTAATGAAGGATGAAATGCGCCCAAAGGTTTTGGCCGGTCTTTCGCCGGGCGCAAGTTCGCAGTGCCCATGAATATGCCGGTCAGAGCGCAAGAGTTCGAAGCGATTTCCAAGCTTGCCAGCCATCATTTGAACGCCATCAATAGGTACACGCGTTTCTGTGGGGTTGTGAACCGCAAGGGAAAGAAGGTTACGGCCGGGGTCGACAAAGTCGGGGTAATTAAAGCTACCTGTCGCTGAAAACACGCCTTGGATGTCATGCTCTGGCAAACCAAGGTGTCGTGCGAGATAGGCGATGTTGAAAGCGGTGATGCCTCCGGCTGATGCGCCACCGACGACACGTTTGTCACCCCAGCCAAAGGTTGTCTGATTATCGCCGGCCCATTGCAGAAAACGAACGCCGTCTTCTAACGCAGCGAGCGATCTTTCCTGACAAAGCCCCGGACGCAAGAGTGTCGCCTGCGTAGATTTAATACGACCAATGTTATCTAACACGGTTTGTGATAGATCGCCTGCTGCCCCCGAAAGTCGGTATTGGACGGACGCAATAGCGATGCCTGCCATTGTTAGCCGTCGACCAAGTTTGCGAAACAGTTTGTGGTTGTGATCGCCAAACTTGAACGAACCTTGGTGAAACCAAACAAAAAGGGGCGGCGGAGTTTTTGGTGCTTTGGGTGAGAAAATTGAACAATGCAGCGTGACGGTATCTCCGTTGTGGCGCGCTGTGCCGAACGGGACATCATCATACCGTGTGAAATATGGTGTTTCTATGGTTGGGGGATATGGTGACATAGTCATGTCTTCCGCAATGTCCTGATTGTAAATTCGATTTTGTAAGCAGAATTATTAGCGCATCCAAAATCCAGCGGATTTGATCTTGTTGCGTAGTGATTTTTCAAACCGAGGCAAGTTGTTTTGGTCGAACATCGCGCGCACTTTGTGTCCGCGTCCTTGGTAGATCATGCGTTTGAACGGGTCGTATTGTTTTAGCAGCTTTTTGACCTTGTTGGGGGCCGCGATAGTTTCTAATGCTGTGATCGCGGCATCGTTTTCGCGGGCATAGAATAGTGGAAGTACCCGGTAGTGACAGGTAATGTCGCCGTCGAGACCATTAAGTTCTGGGCCGGGACGAGAACCGCCGAAAGAGTGGATCACCAGTGGTAGTACAATTTGGTCTAGCCATGGGTCCAAGGGCTGGATGACTAACTCTGTGGGTGGATTGTCCCGGACTGATGTTGCGTATTCGGTAAAGCGTTCGCCAAAGGCGACTGGGTCGGGCCCATAGAACCAGCCTGCGTTGAAGTACAAATACCGTTCCCAATATTCATCTGGCTGTGATGTATCGAGGCTGCTTTCGAAATCCAAACCAAAGCGGTCATACAGTGATTTCCAAATGGCCGTGTATCCAGGCCAGTACAATTCTTCCACGGGCCATGTGCCTTCTCGCTTCATTGAGGCGGCAGGCCGATCAAAGTCAAAGGGTAGGGCGCTAATGTCGCCTGTGATGATCGTGTCGGTGTCGAAGAAGATGAATGGTTCGCCGTCTGGCATCGCTTTGAGCGCTTCGATTTTGTTGCCGTAAGGGTAGGATGTGCCAAAATGTTCTGAGGAAAATGGCAAAATCTCAGCGCCAAGCGCCGTGAGCGCATCTTTTAGATCGCTCGGCATACGCGGGTCATCATCCCAGCGTGGGCCGGGTTGTGGTTCGGCGACGAAAAGCTTGCCCCGAAAATCAGGAGAGAAATGTCGCAGAGATGCCGCGAATAGGATCGCTTCATATGCGAGTCGGCCAGACTGGCCGATGATGACGATATTGAAGTTTTGATTCGGCATCATTGATGATCCACTCGCAGTTTCGGCACTCAACAAGTCCTATACTGTTGTCCTCTCATCACGCAACTAAATGCCAGTAGTTGGGTTTATACCTTTGGTTGAATTGGCGTATTTTGAATCAACTAAAATGTATGAATTCTATCACCTAAGATTCGCCTGAACGGTCGCAATGTGCTATTCTGCGGCTGCGATGAAATGTACGAATATTATGCTGCAGCTGCGAAGGTCATACTTTACGTTCATAAAATTTCGATTTTTGCGGTATTTGGCGACGTTTTGTATATCAACTTGTTAAAAACGTATAGGATGAGATCGCAATCATCCGTCAGTCTTAGAGAACGCGTTGCCAAAGCAACCCGTCGACTTTTTGGGAGGAAAATATGAATACTCTTCGTAACACTGCGCTGGGGCTAACCCTGGGCGTAGCCGGTGCCTCTGTGGCTTTTGCTGGCGAACTTACTATTGCGACAGTGAACAACGGTCACATGATTGAAATGCAGAAACTCACACCTGCATTCGAAGCTGCTAACCCCGGCGTTACCGTTAACTGGGTTACTTTGGACGAAGGCACACTGCGTAGCCGCGTCACAACAGACATCACCACAAAAGGTGGTCAGTTCGACGTTATGACAATCGGCATGTACGAAGCGCCGATCTGGGGCGAACGTGGCTGGCTGCAAGCGCTGGAATTCTCTGACGCATATGACGTTGACGATCTGCTGCCAGCGATGCGCAACGGCCTAAGCCATGACGGCACGCTTTATGCGGCACCGTTCTACGGCGAATCTTCGATGATCATGTACCGCAAAGACCTGCTGGACGCTGCTGGCATGGAAATGCCTGACAACCCAAGCTGGGGTCACATCCAAGACGCTGCTGCGGCAATGACTGACAAAGACAATGGCGTTTACGGCATCTGTCTGCGCGGCAAGCCGGGCTGGGGCGACAACATGGCGTTCTTGTCCACAATGGCGAACTCTTTCGGCGCACAGTGGTTCAACGAAGATTGGACACCTGCACTGGATAGCCCAGCATGGAACCACGCTGTAAACTTCTACGTTGACCTGCTCAACAACTACGGCCCTCCAGGTTCTTCTGGTAACTCGTTCAACGAAATCCTTGCCCTGATCAACGAAGGCAAATGCGGCATGTGGATCGATGCGACTATCGCAGCGTCCTTCGTGTCCAACCCTGAGCAGTCTCAGGTTGCTGACGTGATCGCATTCGCACAGTCGCCACAAGCGGTGACAACACGCGGTGCGAACTGGCTGTGGGCATGGGCATTGGCTGTACCAGCAGGTACAAACCAAGCTGAAGACGCACAGAAGTTCATCGAATGGGCGACTTCAAAAGAGTACATCGAGCTGGTTGCTGAAACCAACGGTTGGGGTGCTGTTCCAACAGGTACACGTCAGTCAACATACGACAACTCGAACTTCACAGACGCTGCTGTATTCGCAGAAGCTGAGCTGAAGGCGATCCTGTCAGCTGACCCTGAGAACTCTACACAGAACCCATCACCTTACACAGGCGTACAGTTCGCTGCGATCCCAGAGTTCCAAGCAATTGGTACGGCTGTTGGTCAGCAAATGACTGCTGCACTGGCTGGTGACATCACCGTAGAGGAAGCTCTTGAAGCTGCTCAAGAAGCTGCTGACCGCGAAATGCGCAAGGCTGGCTACTACTAAATTCCTCCCGATTTGGGGCGGCGCTGTTTTGCCGCCCCAAATTTTTTTCGATCAGCAGGAAATCCGGTCATGAACCCCACCCTTGTTAGATGGCTCCAAGCGCCAAGTATCATTGTCCTGTTTCTATGGATGATCGTACCGCTTTCGATGACAGTCTATTTTTCGACAATTCGCTATAACCTGCTCTACCCAGAGCGCACGGGTTTCATTGGCTTACAGAACTATGAGTTCTTTTGGACCGACCCGTCTTTCTTTCCGGCACTGCTGAATACGTTGATCCTTGTTGGGTCCGTTCTAGCGATTACTGTTATTTTGGGGCTAGCAATCTCTATCCTGATCGACCGCCCTTTTAAGGGCCGTGGCATCGTGCGGGTCATGCTGATTTCCCCATTCTTTATCATGCCCACCGTATCTGCGCTGATCTGGAAGAACATGTTGATGGACCCCAACAACGGGCTGTTTGCATTCTTTGCCAATGTCATCGGTGCGACCCCAGTTGAATGGCTGCAAGATATGCCGCTGGCGTCGATCATTGTGATGGTCAGCTGGCAGTGGACCCCGTTTGCGATTTTGATCTTCATGACGTCGCTGCAGTCCCAAGACCAAGAACAAAAAGAAGCCGCCACATTGGATGGCGCTGGTTTTTGGTCGCAGTTCCGTCACCTGACACTGCCGCATCTGGCGCGTCCGATCTCGATCGTGATCCTGATCCAGCTGATCTTTCACCTTGCGATTTTCGCCGAGATTTTTGTCACAACAAGTGGCGGACCCGGTGTGCAATCTACGAACCTGACCTACCTGATCTACATCCAATCCCAACAAGCGTTTGATGTGGGCGTGGCCTCTGCCGGTGGTGTCTTTGCAATTATCCTCGCCAATATCGTCGCGATCTTCTTGATCCGTGCGGTTGGCAAAACGCTGACGGTGTAAACATGACTGATAAACAACGCGAGCACCTTAAGAACCGTATTGCTGTCGTTTTCGCATGGATCGTCGCCTGTATCTTTTTCTTCCCGATCTTTTGGATGGTTCTCACCAGCTTTAAGACCGAGGCACAGGCAATTGCGATCCCGCCACAGCTGTTCTTTGAGCCAACATTGGAAAACTATACAGAAATCCAAGAGCGCACGAACTACAGCAAGTTTGCGATCAACTCGGTTATCACCGCATTTGGCGGCACGCTATTGGCCCTGCTAATCGCAATTCCTTCGGCTTATGCAATGGCGTTCAACACTGGCCGTTGGACCAAAGATATTCTGATGTGGATGCTGTCGACTAAGATGCTTCCTGCTGTTGGTGTGCTGATGCCGATCTACTTTTTGGCGCAAAAGACCGGGCTGTATGACACCAAAGGTCTGCTGGTCATTATCTATGCGCTGATGAACCTGCCAATCGTGATGTTGATCCTGTTCAACTACTTCCGCGAAATCCCCAAGGAAATCCTTGAGGCATCGCGCATGGACGGCACATCAACCTATAACGAAATCCGCCAGATTGTGATGCCATTGGCATGGGGTGGGATTGCGTCAACTGCGTTGCTGTCAATCATCCTTTGCTGGAATGAGGCATTCTGGTCTATCGTTTTGACAACAACTGACGCAACGACGCTGACATCATTTGTTGCATCATTCCAAGCACCTGAAGGTCTGTTCTGGGCCAAAGTGTCAGCTGTTTCGACGCTTGCCTGTGCACCTATCGTGGTCTTTGGCTGGCTTGCGCAAAAGCAACTGGTGCAAGGTCTGACATTCGGGGCGGTGAAGTAATGGCACTGAATGCTGCCCCTGTCGATCTGACTGGTAAGGTCTGTTTGGTGACTGGCGCTTGCGGAGGCATTGGTGCCGCCGCAGTCGCCCACTTTGCAGCGCTTGGCGCGACGGTCTACGCAACTGATGTGGCCGACAGCTTTGACGGCCCCGCGACATACAAACCGTTTGATCTTCTGTCTGATGACGGGTTGGCCGCTGCCCAAGAATGGATCAAATCCATTGCCCCGGACGTGTTGTTCAACAACGCGGCGATCTTTGACATGGGCGACGTGTTGACCGCTGATCTTGCGCAATACGATCGCCTGTTCGGGGTCAACGTGCGTGCATTTTATGCCGTTATGCAGGCAACAGCGCAGGCGATGGTGGCTGCGGGTAAACCCGGTTCGATCATCAATCTAGCCAGCCAAGCAGGACATCGTGGCGAAGCCTTGGTCGCGCATTATTGTGCGACCAAAGCAGCCGTTATCAGCTATACACAATCTGCGGCGCTGGCTTTGGCGCCACATAAGATCCGCGTAAATGCGATATCCCCGGGTGTGATCGACACACCGATGTGGAAGCACGTTGATAGCTTATTCGCTAAATTCGAAGGCAAAGAGCCCGGACAGAAAAAGCGCGAAGTCGGAGAGGCCGTTCCGCTAGGCTATATGGGGTCACCCGACGATGTTGCGCGCGTTGCTGTTTTCCTCGCGTGTGACCAATCATCCTATATGACCGCACAGACCATCGGCGTCGATGGCGGCAACGTGCTGAGGTAGCGCGATGTCGATTATCCAACCAGAGCTTGAGGTTCTAGAAAGTAGCCCAGACAGTCTGCGCTATCTAGAACACGGCTGGCCGGATCCGTTATGCCGCTGGCATTCGCATAAAGAATGCGAATTGCATCTGATCGTGGCAACCAATGGTCGTAGCTATGTTGGCGATTACATCGGTGACTTTGCACCGGGCGATTTGTTCCTGATCGGGCCACATCTGCCGCATAACTGGATCACAGACGAAGTCTGGACCGATCCGGTCGCGCAACGCGATATGGTCATCCAATTTGATCATGAAAAGATCGAAGGCCTAGTGAAGTCGTTCCCAGAGTTCGAACCATCGCAAAACCTGATTAAACGATCCCAATGCGGTATCAAATTCAGTGGCTATCCGCTGGATGATGCAATGGCACGTATGGCGTCGCTGCGCGATGGCACAGGGCCGCACCGCATTCTGGAGTTTTTCGATTTTCTAACGGTTCTGGCAGAACACCCAGACACAGAAACCATGTCGATCCAGAAAATCGACCATGCCAAACGCAGCAAACAACAGATCAAGATTTGCGATGTTGTTGACCACATCGTCCAGAATTTCTCGGATGAGATGTCGGTCGAAAGCGCTGCAAAAATGGCCGGCATGACTGAGGCTACGTTCCGCCGGAATTTTCAAGCCACCACAGGTCATCGGTTTGTTGAATTCGTGAATGGTGTGCGGATCGGACAGGCCTGCGGGATGCTTTATGCGACCGACGAACAAGTGGCTGCGATCTGCTACCAAGTTGGGTTCCAAAACCTTGCGAACTTTAACCGGCACTTTCTAAAAATGAAGGGCATGACGCCGTCTGCCTATCGGGACAAAGCCCGAAAAGATTTGATCCCTACAAAGGAAACCGCGTGATGACTCAATCCGCTATCGCCAACATCTTTGAGACGACTTACGACCGTGCGAATTGCGCGGTTGGTGTTGTGCATCTTGGGTTTGGCGCATTCCACCGCGCACACCAAGCCCAGTACATTGATGACTATATGCAAGAAACGGGCGATCTTGCTTGGGGCATTGCCGCCGTAAACCTGCGTGCGCCAGAAGCTGAAACATTTGCGCAATGCGCGACATGGGACAATGGTTATCTGCTGAAATCAACAACGCCAGAAGGTGTGGTTTCGCTGCGCCGGGTACGTAGCCACGTCGGCTTTGCCGATTGGTCAAAAGATGCGTCAGGCGCTGAAGCGCTGCTCGAGCAGCCTAGCGTGCACATGGTGACCATCACGGTCACCGAAAGCGGCTATTATACTGACCCGAAAGGCGCGTTGGACGCAAACGATGCAACCATCAAGGCCGAGGTTTCAGGCGGGGCGCAGACAACAGTCTATGCTTATCTGCAGGCCGCACTTTTGCGTCGGATGGCCGCGAGTGGTCAGCCGATTACAGTTTGTTGCTGCGATAACATCCGCCAAAACGGCAAAATGCTGAAAGCAAACTTTGCTGCTTATCTGGCGCTGACCGGGCAGGGTGATTTGGCCGCTTGGGTCGCGGAAAACGTCACGTTCCCTTGCTCAATGGTTGACCGGATTACGCCGCGTTCGACACCTGCGTTGACGACCGAACTATCTGAGACAACCGGCGAAATCGTTGTACAACCCATTGCGGCTGAAGCATTCGTTCAGTGGGTATTGCAGGACAATTTTGCGGGGCCAATGCCTGCGTTGGATAAGGTCGATGTTACGGTCACGGCGAATGTGGATCCTTATGAAGAAACTAAGATCCGCGTCCTGAATGGTGGCCATACCTGCCTGACCTATCTTGGGGCGTTGCATGGGATCGAAACCTTTGATCAGGCGATGCGTGTTCCAGAACTGTTCGACCATTTCTGGAATTACGAGACCCAAGAAGTGCTTCCGGCGCTAACGATTGAGCTACCTTTTTCGAAAGAGGCGTATCTTGATGACATCGCGGCACGGTTTAAGAACGAAGCCATTGCCGACACAGTCGCTCGTATCTGTGCCGACGGTGTGGCAAAGTTCCCGATCTTCATTCGTCCGACGCTGGAAGGGTGCCTAAAGCAAGGTATCATGCCGCATCATGGCATTCGCAGCATCGCAAGCTGGTACGTGTTTTCGCAACACGTTGTAGCAGGTCGCATTCCTTTTGATTATCTCGAACCAAGCTGGGACGCCTTGAAGTCCATGCTTGGCACGGATGATTTTATCACTTCTCAGCAGCTTTGGGGTGATCTTCCCACAGCCTTCCCCGCATTCGCCGACACATTGCGTGCGGCCATCAAAGACATGGAGCAATCATGGCCAGTTTGACAATTCGCGACGTACGCAAATCATATGGTCCAGTGCAGGTAATGCACGGGATCGACCTTGATATCGAAGACGGCGAATTCGTCGTATTCGTTGGACCGTCAGGTTGCGGTAAATCTACGCTGCTGCGGATGATTGCGGGCCTTGAAGATATAACAAGCGGTACGGTTGCAATCGACGATAACGTCGTGAACGAGGTTGCACCATCTAAGCGTGAAGTCGCGATGGTGTTCCAGACATATGCGCTTTATCCGCATATGACCGTTTATAAAAACATGGCGTTCGGTCTTCAGCAGATCAAAACACCCGAAGACGAAATTGATCGCCGCGTGAAAGCTGCCGCTGAGGTTTTGCAGATCACTGATTATCTGGACCGCAGCCCCCGTAACCTTTCGGGTGGTCAGCGTCAGCGTGTGGCCATCGGCCGTGCGATTGTACGCGATCCAAAGGTATTCTTGTTCGACGAACCATTGTCGAACCTTGATGCCGCCCTGCGTGTTCAGACCCGGTTTGAAATCTCAAAACTGCATGAACGTCTTGGGTCAACCATGATCTATGTGACTCACGATCAGGTCGAAGCGATGACGCTGGCCGATAAGATCGTGGTTCTACGCGATGGCCGTGTTGAACAAGTTGGGTCGCCAACCGATCTGTACGATCATCCTGATAACATGTTCGTTGCGCAGTTCATTGGTAGCCCAAAGATGAACTTTTTTGTGCCCGCCGAACTGGACGCTGGCGTAGGCGTACAAGTTGGTGCAGGCCAAGTTCTAGGCATCCGGCCAGAGCATCTGCTGCCCGCCACGGAAGGCGAGGGATGGCTTTCAGGTACCGTCGATCTAGTTGAAAACCTTGGCGAATACGTTCTGGTTCACTTGACCACGCGCGAAGGAAACTCTTTTGTCGCGAAGATGGAACGGACTGCGATCAAGAGCGGCACAACGCTGTCATTCAAAGCAGACCCAGCGATGACACATCGTTTTGACGAGGCATCAGGCGCTCGCGTCTAAATATTAACTGCACCGCCCTGCGTTTCGCGGGGCGGTGGGTTAAAACCCACCCTACATTGTTTGATCAAATGTCTGGCGTAGTGCGACGTCCAGATCATTCATTGTGACCGGCAGTCCAAGGTCGACAAGGCTGGTCACGCCATGATCCGTGATCCCGCAGGGCACGATCCCTTCAAAGTGGCTTAGGTCTGGATCGACATTGATCGACATCCCGTGAAACGATACCCATTTGCGCAAGCGAATACCAAGGGCCGCGATTTTGTCTTCGGCGGGATTCCCATCTGCTTGCAGGGGCTTTTCTGGGCGCTGCACCCAGACACCCACCCGACCTTCGCGAATTTCGCCTTTGATGTTGAACGTATCAAGCGTCGCAATCACCCAGGTCTCCAGGTCTTTGACAAATTGGCGGACATCGCGTCCACGTTTTGCAACATCAAGCATCACATAAGCAACGCGCTGACCCGGACCATGATAGGTGTATTCGCCGCCGCGCCGGGCCTCGAACACAGGGAAACGATCTGGGTCGATAAGGTCTACAGATTTAGCAGATGTACCCGCCGTATAAAGCGGGGGATGTTCAAGCAGCCAAATGCATTCTTCGGCTTCACCACGCGAGATTGCATCAACGCGGGTTTCCATGAAGCTCAGCGCCTCAGCATAGTCGGTCAGCCCGTCTGATATAATCCATTCAACCATGGTGTGGTGTCTCCTGTTGGTTTTGATATGGCGGCGCGCGCTTGAAATGTCACCCCTGTTCGCGCCAAGATGCACTGGTTGCGCTTTGAGTGCGTTTTGCCTCTTGGCAAGCCGAGACCGCTGCACTAGAAGCGCGGCAGCTAATGACTTGCGGTCGTGGCGGAATTGGTAGACGCGCAGCGTTGAGGTCGCTGTGAGGTAACACTCGTGGGGGTTCGAGTCCCCCCGACCGCACCAGAACCACCTCTTGAAGGTGTTGTTTTTCAAGCATATCATGACATTAGAGCCCCTCCTGAGACACAAATTGGGACACATTGGGGACACTTCGCATGGTTTTTGTGATGAAGCTCAAATACGTTGACACGCTTTCAGGGGGCCGCAAACGGTTCCGCAGACGATACCCTAAAGCCGTTGCTGAGGTGCTGGGGGAGTCGGTTTTGCAGGTCGCGATGAAGGCCCGTGACGGTGCCGACCTGTTTACTGAGCATGCCAAACTTCTTTCTGAATATGAAACGATCGTGGCCAAGGCCAAACGGAAGGCGTCCCAAGGAGGTCAGCTCACCCCAATAGAGCATTGGCGGGAAGCTGTTGCCGAGGCTGAGGCTTTAGTTCGAGGTATAACAGGGGTGAGGAGTGAGGATGAAGCGCGTCAGGTGCTCGCAGATGATCTTAGGCATCGTGGTGCTGACCCTGTTCTTTATCGTGCTGTGGTCGAACCGGAAGCGGATGAGCCAGCGGTTACAATGCTGGATGCCAAGGAAATGTACCGTAAGGAGCGTATGGGCGGGGCAACAGGACGCAACCAACTAAACCGTTTGGAGCGCGTTTGTCGGCGGATAGAAGGTTCGTTGGGGCCGCTTAATAAGATCGCTCTGGTCGACCTAAAGCGGGAGCAAGCAAGGAAACTCAGGGATGATATGCTTGCTGCGAAGAAGAAGGACGGTTCCCCTCTATCAACCGCAACGGTCAGGCGAGAACTGGACATGGTTCGCGCTATGGTCTCAATCGCAATACGCGAGCATGACCTTCAAGGGAAAGCACACAACCCTTTTGATGGGCTTGAGTTGGCAAAGCCGGATGCTGCGCCGGAGAATGAGTTTGATAAGCGAGACCCGCTACCACGTGATGTAATTTTGGCAATGCGTCAGCGTATGAAAAGCAAACTCAGGGAGCCCATGCTGGGTATTATTTGGCGTTTGCTGGAAGGCACCGGATGTCGTGGGGCGGAGATAGTTGGGTTGAGGGTCGAAGACGTTCAACTCAACTGCAAATAAGGCTCACCGATGCATGACCCGCGACGGTGCCCGATGTGCAGCACCCAATTCATTCCTAAACAGATCAACAGCACAGCCTGTTCAAAGCGCTGCCAGCGCCGTGTCGAACACCTCCGAGCGAAAGGCCGTGAGTATGACCGAGGCTTGCGCAGCATCACCTTAGAGACTCTGGAGGGGGTGCTACAGGTCCGAGAGGCTGATGCTGAGGTGCAAGCCCAGATTGATGCTGAAGAGGCTGAGAGGGCCGCTGAGGAGTCCGCGCGGTATCGCCAAGATGCAGACCTCCTCTATCAGCAAGAACGTGAATGGATGGACCGCTTCCACCTCACAATCTCCCTCCAACATTGAACAGCAGTAGGCAGCATTCGCCCGCCTTTGCGCTTTTGGTCAGGCCCTCTTGGGCAGGCTTGAGTGCTGTCTTCTCCTATTCAACCTTCAACAAAGAGATCATGACCATATGACAAAACAGACGACAAAGAAGAAAACCCCCAGAACATTCAAACCGAAGGCCTGCGTGAGGTGTGATGCCGAGTTCATGCCGACAAACGGTGTAGCCAAGTATTGCGAGGGGTGTCGCGCTGAAGTGCGGCTTGAGCAACGTCGGAAAGCAACCCGTAAATGGCAACTGAACAATCCCGACCATTGGCGTAAAAACAACCCCAAGGGGCAGGGACGTCTGCCATTGCCAAGGCAGCAGGACTATCCCGGCAAGCGGTTCTCCGTATCAAGGCCGACCCGGTGCATGCTGAGGGGGTGTTGAGTGCATGGGAGGGGCGTCAGTGACCTGTGTTTTCACATAGGGCAGTATTGCTGACCTATGTCTTAGGTGCGCATGTTCGCTACAGTGATCAGTTGTTTTCGAACAAGTCGCAAGCGCCGCCTAACCCTAGCACCCCCCGTAGTTTTTGTTCCCACTACTTGTGATTGTGTATGTGCCGCCTCTTGGCCCAGTGTAGCATCTAGAGCTTGATCGGGGCCTGTACGTGCTAACACGTGGGGCGCTGTAGTTGGCAGCTTGTCTGATTTGACGACCATACTCACATGCGAGGCCATCACCGTCGCGGTCAAGATCGTTTGGGTCGGAGATTGGACCGCCGATAGACAAAAAATATCTTTGGGCTTCTGCGCCACTACTAAAGTTTGAGCAGTCAAGGTCCTGAGAAGTGTTTGTTGTTTGTAGCGGGGATGATGGTCTTGTGTACAGGGATTGACCTAAGCCAGCAGCGGTCGAGCGCCCGTAATTTGTGCCGTAGCACTGTCTGACACCCCTAATAACCAGCTCTGCCTCAATCATTTGTTTTTGAACTGGCGGTGTGCTTGGCGATATATATGCGCTGCACAATCCAGATTGGGATGATGCCCTGAAGGTGGATGAGGCTTGGCTTGGCTGCATCAAGGCTGGCGAGCAACCTGCTAGCGTAAGTGCAATGAGCGGAATGTGCTTTAACATGTAAATACCTTAGATTGTATTTACATACTGAAGCTGACCCGAAAGGATTGCACAATGAAAATCTTCTCTGGCCCATATTGATGATGAAGAGGACGAGAGGGCCGTGAGATATGCAGGGTAGTTTCGACGCACGCGGCGAATGCATGGATAGGGCCGGAAACAGTAGCTGCGAGCCCATTTTCAGCTTTTCACCCCGGGCGGTGTGCGCGAAATGCTTCCGGTAAGCCAATCAGAAGGAGTAGGGCGGCAGTAATCACAAATACCCAATAACCGACAGCGCCAAGCAATAGAGCTCCACACACTCCTCCCAATGTGAAACAGGTGAGGGTAAGGCTATGAAGGCTGAGTTTTGGAAGTGCCTCCTTCTGCAATGTCTTGCCTCCAATCATCGCAGCAAGTTCTATGCCGATGTCTGTTGCCATACCTGATACATGCGTCGTTCGCACTTTAGCCTTTGATATCATCGTAGTGGCCGCGTTTTGTGACCCCATAACAAAGCTAAGGGCGACGACTAGATATGTTTCATGTGCATCAGAGGAATACATCGCAAGCGCGACACCAAGCAGCAAAAGGATTAACGCCTCCGCGATAATGACCATAGCGTAAATCGAGCGGACCTGCTTTCGTTCGCCTGTTTGTACAGCGACGGCGGCTAGACTAGCGCCACAGACGAAGGCGACCACCAGACCAAAAAAAGAAAACGAGGCAAGGATTGCGCCATTCGCTAAGTTATCAGCAAATGCAGAGATGTTTCCCGTCATGTTCGCAGTAAACGACCCAGCAATTAGGAAGCCAACGGCATTCAGGGCCCCCGCAATCGACGACAATAGTCCTGCCAATACCAGATCGATATTCGCAGTACGTGCCTCACCAACTCTGATTAGCATTGTATGGCCTTACCATTTGTATTTTTTGAATGATATGACGGTGTGCGGTCGTTCGCAAAGAGGTTAGGTTTGCCCCCACAACCAACAACATAATGTCGGATGCCGTGTTGAAGAAATGCTGTTCGTCCGAAAGTTTGATAAAGGTTTTTTTAAGATTGAGCGGTTGCTTTCCTTAAATGTTCTCTCGCCTTATTAGGCTTGCCTTCACATCATCAATATGGGACACAAAACATACCCGTTATGGGACACTGAGGGGTAATCTCTTTCTGTAAAATTGTTTGAAAACAATTACTTGATTGGTGCTTCGTGGAGCTGGTAAGGCACCCCGACCGCACCATTTGAATGTGTCTTGGCTTTTCTAAACTTTGAAGTGTTGATGGTAGTCTTGCGAGACGGTCTCTTGCGCCTGTGGTGCTGATCGGGGCAATGTCTGCGCAAATACGCAGTGAGGCAAAGATGATTCCAGTTCAGGGCTATGTAGGTCAGACAGTCGCCGTTTTGGGGCTTGGCCGTTCGGGCCGTGCTACGGCTGCAGCGCTTATTGAAGGTGGTGCTGAGGTTGTTGTTTGGGACGATAGTGTACCCGCGCGCGAGGCGGCAGAGGCGGATGGTTTGATTATCCGTGATCTGACCAAGCAGGGTGCATTTGAAGGTATATCAAAACTGATCGTCAGCCCCGGGATTCCGCATCTTTACCCGAACCCCAACCCAGTCATTTCCGCGGCTTGGGATGCCACGGTGCCCGTGGACAACGATATAGGGCTGTTTTTCCAATCTTTCGCAACTGATGCTTGGAACAGTTTTGACGTGGCGCCACGTGTCGTTGCGGTCACTGGATCAAACGGGAAATCCACAACCTCGGCTCTTATCCATCATATTCTGATCGAGAATGGCCGCCCGTCGCAATTGGCTGGGAATATTGGGCGTGGTGTCTTGGATATTGAACCGGCACATGATGGTGAGGTTATCGTTCTTGAACTGTCCTCCTACCAAACTGATCTGGCACGTGCGCTGACGCCGGATATTGCTGTCTTTACTAATCTTTCTCCTGACCACTTGGACCGCCACGCAGGGCTTGGCGGATATTTCGCAGCTAAGCGCCGGCTGTTCGCTGAGGGTGGACCTGATCGGGCGATCATTGGTGTTGATGAGGTCGAAGGCCGCTATCTTGCCAATCAGCTAATTGAGGGGGCAGGGGATGATCGCGTGATCCAGATATCAACGGGTCGCAAGCTGACCGACGGCTGGGCTGTGTCTGCCCGCAAGGGGTTCTTGTCTGAGATGCGCAAGGGACGTCAGGTTGCGTCGATAGATCTGCGCAATGTTCCGGGATTGCCCGGTGCGCATAACCACCAAAACGCCTGTGCCGCCTATGCGGTTTGCCGTAGCCTTGGGCTTGGCCCCAAGGGGATTGAGGCCGCGATGCATAGCTACCCCGGCCTGCCGCATCGGTCGCAACTGGTTACCGAACATAACGGCGTGCGCTATGTGAATGACAGTAAGGCGACCAACGTCGATAGCGCCGCTAAGGCATTGCAAGCGTTCACAAAGATCCGTTGGATTTGTGGCGGGCTGCAAAAAGAAGGTGGTTTGGATACGCTGCTGCCGCATCTGCAAAACGTGGCCAAAGCCTATGTGATTGGTCGGGAAGCTGAAGAATTTGCACGCCAGTTAAGCGGAGCGGAGGCCGAGGTATGTGGTACTATGGCAGTCGCAGTATCCCGTGCAGCTGCTGAAGCGCAGTCGGGTGATGTCGTGTTGCTGGCCCCAGCCGCTGCATCGTTTGATCAGTATGATAGCTTTGAGAAACGGGGTGAGGATTTCATCGCCTGCGTACAAGAGGCGACATCCTAAGGCTCACCTGAAACGCGACCTCTCGCAACGTTTGGTGATGTTGCTTGGAGTGCGTGGCTCTCTGGTTGGCCATTGATCACGAATCATGTGTTAATGCTCGTGTTTATTCATCTTTTGGCAGTCGGCGATGCGTCGGCCCGACGTCGGCTTTGCGTCGGGCATCTGGTTGGTTCGTCGCGGGGTTAATGATGCGCGCGATTGTAGGATGAATGGCTTTTCCTATCATACAGGTGCAGAGCTAGACTTGGTCGAATTTCTGGTACCCCATACCCAGAAAATTCTGTTCGGCCAACGCAGCAGCTAATTCATCTGAAATAAAGCTCCCGAGCGTGTATTTGTCGTGCCACGCATGGCAACTGCCAATTTTGTGTGTGTCGAATATCTTTTTATCATTGCCGTCGCGGATTGGCATATAGTGTTCATCTTCGCCGACAGGCGGAATACAGGCATCCTTCGCCAACGTGTCAAGGCGATTGCAAATATAGAAAAAATATCGCTTTGCGATCACTTTGCCCCGCTGCTCTATGTCAACAGGAAGAAATTGATGCACATCAGGTTCGAAGCGTTCTACGATTTGTTTAAACTTCTCTGTGACAAGTAATCCCTTGCCCTGGGTCCTTGCCACCTCATAAAATGGAAACTCTTCATTACCTTTGCGTCGCAAGCGCGTAGGCATATGCGTCGTGTCGATAGGCCGACCGCTCCCACCCGTGCGAAAACTAACGCCCCATCGGCCATCTTGGCTTGGGTCGATCAATTCGACTTTATCAAAGTCACCATCAACTGGAATAAGCACCTGGGTCAGGATGCCCGCCAGTTTAGGATCAGGCGCACCTCCGGAAATATGATATACCATTTCTAAACTCCGTCTTCTTTTTTCTAGACTGATTTACCCATTCGCGGTTGACTTGATCTCTTGCCCTGCCGCCCAGCCGGATGACCACGCCCATTGAAAATTGTACCCGCCAAGCCAGCCTGTGACGTCGACTGCTTCGCCGATGAAATACAGGCCGGGGACGGATTTTGCGCCCATCGTTTTTGACGACAGCGCGTCGGTGTCGATCCCGCCGAGTGTGACTTCGGCGGTGCGGTAGCCTTCGGTGCCGGATGGCGTCAGTTCCCAGTGTGACAGTTGATCTGCGATTTCTTGTAGTCGTGCGTCGCTTTGGTCGGCGATGTTTCCTGCTAGCTGTAGGTCGCCCGAAAGGACTTCGACCAAACGCGCTGGCAGGTATTGGGACATGACGGTGGTCAGGGCTTTGCGGCCTTGGGTTTGGCGCGCGGATTTTAATGTGTTGAAGAGGCCCGCTGCGGGATCGACGTTGACGGTGATTTGCTCGCCCTCGTGCCAATATGACGAGGCTTGTAGTACGGCGGGGCCCGACAGGCCGCGGTGCGTGAACAGGATTGCTTCGTCAAAGCTCGTGTTATTTGCGCTGACACGAGCGGGCAGGGCGACCCCTGCGAGCGGTTTGAAGCGATCTTCGCCAAAGGTGAAGGGAACCAGCCCGGGTCGTGTCTCAATAACTGGCACATCAAACTGTCCAGCGATTTGATAAGCAAGGCCCGTTGCGCCCATTTTGGGAATGGATTTACCGCCAGAGGCAACGACAAGATTCTTCGCGAGAATCTGCGTGATGCGACCGTCGCGCGTTAGCTGTGCATGAAAATGGGTGCCATCGTGGCCAATGTTGTCGACAGATGTTTGCAGCCAAAGCTGTGCACCTGATTTATCCATCTCTGCACGCAGCATTGCGACAATGTCTTTAGCAGTTTCATCGCAGAACAGTTGCCCGAGCGTCTTTTCGTGCCATGCGATCCGATACTGATCGACCAGCGCGATGAAGTCCCATTGCGTATAGCGTTTGAGTGCAGATTTGCAAAAGTGTTTGTTCTGGCTAATGAAATTGGCCGGGCTTGCGTGCATGTTGGTGAAATTGCAGCGTCCGCCACCCGAGATCCGGATCTTCTCGCCTGCTGCTTTGGCGTGATCCACGACAAGCGTATTTGGCCCGGCATGCGCCGCACACATCATGCCAGCAGCGCCGGCGCCAATGATCAAAGTATCAATATTCATTGGGTTGATGTGCCGTGGAACGACGCCGCATGCAAGCGCGATCAAATTTAGCTAAATTTGATCTTATATCTGTCGCGTATTTGGCAGTGTGAATTTTCAGTAGAATCAGTTGCAAATGCTGGCTATGCTGCAGTCAGACCCGGAAAACGGGCGGTTGAGGCAGTAAGGTGGTGATCCATGACAGAGATGGTCTATGGCGCGGTCCCGGTGCAATCCGGTGACCCGGTTCTTCCCCGGTGGTGGCGGACAATCGACAAATGGACTTTGTCCAGCATTCTGATCCTATTCGGGATTGGTCTGTTGTTGGGCTTGGCTTCTTCTCCGCCATTGGCGGCGAAAAACGGGCTTGAGCCGTTTCACTATGTGACCCGGCAGGCCATTTTTGGCGGCATGGCCATTTTGGTTATGTTTACCGTATCGATGATGTCTCCAACTCTTGTGCGCCGTTTGGCGGTTCTTGGATTTCTTGGGGCATTTGCTGCGCTCGTTATGCTTCCTGTATTCGGTACGGATTTCGGCAAAGGTGCGACCCGCTGGTATTCGCTGGGCTTTGCATCTGTTCAGCCGTCAGAGTTCTTGAAGCCAGGATTTATCGTGATGGCCGCATGGATGCTGTCCGCATCGCAGCAGTTGGGTGGCCCGCCGGGCAAGGCGTATTCATTCATTATGACCGTGACGATCGTGCTGATCCTTGCGATGCAGCCTGATTTTGGTCAGGCGTGTTTGATCCTGTTTTCATGGGGTGTGATGTATTTCGTCGCTGGCGCGCCGATGATGTTGCTCATGGTGCTTGCCGGTCTTGTCGTTTTGGGTGGGACCGTTGCTTATAGTAATTCCGAACACTTCGCGCGCCGCATTGATGGGTTTTTGTCGCCTGATTTGGACCCGACAACACAGCTTGGCTATGCGACGAATGCCATCCGCGAGGGCGGGTTTTTTGGCGTTGGTGTGGGTGAGGGCCAAGTGAAGTGGTCGCTGCCTGATGCGCATACCGACTTTATTATCGCCGTTGCCGCCGAAGAATATGGGCTGATCTGCGTATTGGTTATTATCGCACTTTATAGCGTAATCGTCGTGCGGTCATTACTGCGTTTGATGAAGGAGCGTGACCCGTTCATTCGCCTTGCCGGGACAGGGCTTGCTTGCGTGTTTGGTGTGCAGGCGATGATCAACATGGGTGTTGCTGTGCGTTTGCTGCCAGCTAAGGGGATGACATTACCGTTCGTATCATACGGCGGATCGTCGCTGATTGCGGGGGGCATTACCGTTGGAATGCTACTTGCATTTACGCGCTCGCGCCCGCAGGGCAAGATGGAAGATATTTTGCTACGTAGGGCCAATAGATGACCACACCACTTTTGATTATTGCCGCTGGCGGAACAGGGGGACACATGTTCCCTGCGCAGGCTTTGGCCGAGGCAATGTTGGCCAAAGGCTGGCGTGTGCGTCTTTCGACAGATGCGCGTGGTGCGCGATATACCAGTGGGTTCCCTGACGCGGTCGAAATAAGCGTTGTGGGTAGCGCGACTTTTGCGCGTGGTGGTATCCTGCAGAAGTTAGCGGTTCCATTTCGTATTATCGGTGGTATTGCTGCCGCCAAATGGAAGATGCTGTTTGATCGTCCTGCTGTTGTTGTTGGTTTCGGTGGCTATCCGGCCATTCCTGCGATGACTGCCGCATGGGCCTTGCGTATTCCGCGCATGATTCATGAACAAAACGGGGTTCTCGGGCGCGTAAACCAATTGTTTGCTAAACGTGTCGACAAGGTCGCTTGTGGGACTTGGCCGACGGCTTTGCCGAGCGCGGTTGAGGGTGTCCATACAGGCAACCCAGTGCGGTCGGCGGTTCTTGAGCGTGCGGCCGCGCCATATATTCCGCCGGGCGATTATCCGATGTCGATTGTCGTTTTGGGGGGCAGTCAGGGTGCGCGCATTATGTCGGATATTGCACCGCCTGCGATTTCTGCTTTGCCAGAACATATTCGCCGAAATGTCCGCGTTAGCCATCAGGCGCGTGCAGAAGATCTTGAACGCGTGACAAATTATTACGACGCAGAGCTGATTAATGCAGAGGTGCAAACATTCTTTGCGGATGTTCCTGATCGCATGGCCGAAGCACAGCTGGTGATCTCACGCTCTGGTGCGTCCACTGTTGCAGACGTAAGCATCATTGGCCGCCCAGCGATCTGGGTTCCGCTAGCAAGCGCGATCCGTGATGAGCAGACTGCGAATGCACGCCAATTGGTGGAAAATGATGCTGCGGTGATCATGACTGAAACCGAATTCGAAGTCGCCCCGCTGACTGCGATGCTTGAAAAGCTGCTGTCAGATGAAACAGGCATGATGAAAATGTCCCAAGCTGCCGTACGTTGCAGCGTGCCAGACGCGACCGAGCGTCTTGTCGGACTTGTCGAAGAACTGGCCACACCGGCCCAAAAATAAGATGGAAATCAAGCGATGAACGCTGCTGCAACAAAACTGCCTTTGGACGTTGGCCCGATTCACTTTGTCGGGATTGGCGGCATTGGGATGTCAGGCATTGCCGAGGTGTTGATTAACCACGGATACACCGTACAAGGATCAGACCTTAAGGAATCTAAAATCACCGACCGGCTCAAATCGCTTGGTGCTACGGTTTTTGAAGGTCAGCGTGCCGAGAACCTTGAGGGCGCTGAGGTCATCGTGATCTCCTCCGCCATCAAGCCGGGTAACCCTGAACTGGACGCCGCCCGCGCCAAAGGTTTGCCCGTTGTGCGCCGTGCGGAGATGTTGGCCGAACTGATGCGGTTGAAGTCCAATATCGCTGTGGCTGGGACACACGGCAAAACGACTACAACCACTATGGTTGCTGCCCTGTTGGACGAAGGCGGTATTGATCCGACTGTTATCAACGGTGGGATCATCCACGCCTATGGTTCGAATGCCCGCATGGGGCAGGGCGAATGGATGGTGGTCGAAGCTGATGAAAGCGACGGCACATTCAACCGTTTGCCCGCGACCATCGCGATCGTGACAAACATTGACCCAGAGCACATGGAGCACTGGGGGACCGAAGAAGCCTTGCACAAAGGGTTCTATGATTTCGTGTCGAATATCCCGTTTTACGGGCTGGCTGTTTGCTGCACGGACGATCCTGACGTGCAGGCGCTTGTTGGTAAAATTTCTGATCGCCGGGTCACAACGTTTGGGTTTAACGCCCAAGCTGATGTGCGTGCGATTAACCTGACCTATAAAGCTGGTGTCGCGCATTTCGATATCGCGTTGCAGGACGAGGATTCCGTCATTGAGGGATGCGAACTACCGATGCCCGGTGATCACAACGTGTCAAACGCGCTGTCAGCTGTGGCTGTTGCCCGCCATTTGGGCATGAAGAAAGATGAAATTCGCGCTGCGCTGAAAGGGTTCAAAGGTGTCAATCGCCGCTTTACCCGCGTTGGCGAAGTGAACGGTGTCACCATCATTGACGACTACGGGCACCACCCAGTTGAGATCACCGCCGTGCTCAAGGCTGCGCGCCAAGCAACGCAAGGGCGGGTGATTGCGGTTCACCAGCCGCATCGCTTTAGCCGTTTGTCGCATCACTTTGATGAATTTTGCGCGTGTTTTAACGACGCTGATGTTGTTGGTATTTCTGATGTGTTTGCGGCTGGCGAAGATCCAATTCCCGGCGCAGGCCGGGATGATTTAGTGGCTGGTCTTGTGCGGCACGGGCATCGTGATGCTCGCAGCGTCGTATCAGAGGATGACCTTGAATGTCTGGTCCGTGAGCAAAGTAAGCCGGGCGACATGGTTGTTTGCCTTGGCGCAGGTACCATTAGTGCGTGGGCGAACCGTTTGCCTGAAAGGCTGGCTAAGTAATGGCGATGGCAGGGGTTGGTCTATGGTGGTTATTGGCGATTGTTATGCAGTTGCTGCCATCGCGGGACAACCACTGGACACGTGCGTACATCCTGATTGCTGTGGGCGTTCCGCTAGTGGTTTGGGTATGGATTTCTTACAATTGGTTGGCCGCTGCCCTAGTTTTGATCTCTGGCGCGTCGGTCGTGCGTTGGCCCATATATTACTGCTACAAATGGTTGCGTCGTCAGTTTGGCTAGGGCAGTTGATCTCTAAATTTGACGATTGCTAGTTTGACTGGCTATGAAAGGAACTGGATGGTCGATTTCCCTGACGTGCGCGGCACATTAACGAAACAACGTTCGATGGCGGAATTGACCTGGATGCGCGTTGGTGGCCCGGCTGATATGTTGTTTCAGCCCGCCGATGTAGATGATCTGCGGGACTTTTTAGCAGCATTGCCTGCCGATGTGCCGGTTTTCCCGATGGGAGTGGGAAGTAATCTTATTGTGCGGGATGGCGGTATTGGCGGCGTGGTTGTCCGGCTAGGACGCGGGTTTAACGCCATTGATCCTTTGGGTGAATATGTTGTCGCTGGGGCCGCTGCCTTGGACGCGCATGTAGCGCGTAAATCTGCGGATGCCGGGCGTGACCTTACGTTTCTGCGGACTATTCCGGGAACGATTGGCGGCGCTGTTTGCATGAACGCTGGGTGTTATGGGGATTACGTTGCCGATGTTCTCGTGTCGGTTACGGTGGTTACACGAGCCGGAGAATTGGTTGAAATTGCGGCGAATGAGCTGCAATTCGCCTATCGCCAAAGTAGGCTTCCTAAAGGTGCGATTGTTGTCAGCGCTTGTTTTGATGCGCCGCAGGCTGATCCTGCCGCACTGGTCCAGCGCATGACGGATCAACTGGCAAAACGAGATGAAACGCAACCGACCAAAGACCGCACAGCGGGGTCAACATTTCGTAATCCTGCTGGTTTCTCGTCTACGGGACGTGCCGATGATGTGCATGATTTAAAGGCGTGGAAGGTTATTGATAATGCTGGAATGCGTGGCGCTACCCTTGGTGGGGCTGTGATGAATGAGAAACACTCGAACTTTTTGACCAATGCGGGCGGGGCCACTGCGGCCGATCTAGAAGATTTGGGAGAACTGGTGCGGAAAAAGGTTTACGATTCGCAAGGTATTACGCTAGAATGGGAAATTATGCGGGTTGGCGAACGGTTGGTCGACAGCGACGCAGAATAATAGGCCAAATAATGGCTTGATCCGCAAATGGATCACATAATTGACGGGTCGCAAAGATCCGCAAAAGAGGCGGTTGGGTATGTCGAGCAGGGCAAACCCGGAAGTTGTTAAAGTTTTGGATCGGCCGATGGCAGCGCGGGCAGGCGCATCATCGTTTGTTATGGATTCTAGAGCAGCTTTACGGGGCAAAACATGTGAAGTGATTGTGACCGATATTGGTCAGGCGAATGCATCGGCGGAATCGTCATCGGGTGTTTGGGTGCTGGAGGCTGCGCTATGCGAAGTCTGATTCGGCGTCCCGCTGCGACTGGTCCGCATGATCCGGCACCTTCGCGTTTAGGCTATCGATATCAACGGTTGCTGTTAACACCAGGTTTTCGGGCGGCGACGCGTATTGGCGTTCCTATTCTTTTAATCGCGGCGATCGCGGGATCACATTTTTCGAAAGCGGAAAACCGTGCCGCTTTGGTCGCGCAGATCGAAAATACCAAGCAACGTTTTCAAGAGCGCCCGCAGTTCATGGTTAAGGCTATGACTATTACAGGTGCTGATCAGTCGACGATGACCGCTGTGATTGCGCTCTTGCCGACTGACTATCCTGTTTCTTCTTTCGATCTGGATCTTGAACACACGCGCCGCACCATCGAAGCGCTTGATCCGGTGAAAAGCGCAAGCGTACGTGTCGGCGCAGCTGGCACGCTTGAGGTGCGGTTAACACCGCGCGTGCCTTCGGCGCTTTGGCGTGATGGTGCGACGTTGCGGTTGATCGATGAAACAGGGGTTGTGTCAGGGGTGGTGACGTCCCGGTCTGAGCGGCTTGACCTGCCTTTGATCGCTGGAGACGGCGCAGAACAGCACATCGAAGAGGCGCTGGCGCTTTATGCTGGGGCGGGGCCGTTAAGCACCCGTGTGCGTGGTCTTGTTCGTATGGGCGAGCGCCGCTGGGATATCGTGCTGGACCGCGATCAACGCATTTTGTTGCCAGGTGAAGGCGCCGTTGCTGCGCTGGACCGTGTGATTGCGTTGAATGCAGCCCAAGACATGTTGGAGCGTGACGTGGCCGTTGTGGATATGCGCAATGCAAACCGTCCGACTTTGCGAATGAACGAAGAAGCGGTCGCCGCGTTGCGCCGCGTAACTGAAACAGTTTCTACAAACGGGGCGAACAACTGATGGGCGATGTATACGACAACCAGCGGGCAATGCGCCAAATGCGCAAAGCAGCGATGCAGCGCGGTGTTGTGGCTATTCTGGATGTAGGCACATCCAAGATCGCCTGCCTTGTTTTGCGTTTCGACGGACCAGAGCAGTTCCGCAATGTTGATGGTGTCGGCTCAATGGCTGGCCAGTCGCAATTCCGTGTCATTGGTGCTGCAACGACGCGCTCACGCGGTGTTCGCTTTGGCGAAATCGAAGCGATGCAAGAAACCGAACGTGCGATCCGTACGGTGGTTCAAGCTGCGCAAAAGATGGCGAAGGTCCGTGTCGATCACGTGATTGCGTCGCTTTCAGGTGCGCGCCCGCGTTCTTACGGGTTGGATGGCGCATTGGATGTGTCGGGCGGCATGGTGACTGAACAAGATATCAGCCAAGTCATGGCCAACTGTGATGTGCCTGACTACGGGGCGGATCGCGAAGTTCTACACGCCCAGCCTGTTAACTTTGCTTTGGATCACCGATCTGGTCTTGCCGATCCGCGTGGTCAAATAGGTCATAAGTTGACGACTGACATGCATATGCTGACGGTTGATTCAACGGCGCTACAAAACTTGTTCTACTGTATCAAGCGCTGTGATCTTGAGCTGGCTGGGCTGGCATCGTCTGCTTACGTGTCCGGTATGTCGTCTCTTGTTGAGGACGAACAGGAGCTTGGCGCGGCTTGTATTGATCTGGGTGGCGGATCGACTGGTATTTCCGTGTTTATGAAAAAACACATGATCTATGCGGACTCTGTTCGTATGGGCGGGGACCATGTGACCTCTGACATCTCAATGGGTCTTCAAATTCCGACAGCAACGGCTGAACGGATCAAGACATTCTACGGTGGCGTTGTTGCGACCGGCATGGATGATCGTGAAATGATCGAAACTGGTGGCGATACGGGCGATTGGGAACATGATCGCCGCACCGTGAGCCGTGCCGAATTGATCGGCATCATGCGTCCACGTGTCGAAGAAATCTTGGAAGAGGTCCGCGCACGTTTGGATGCGGCTGGTTTTGAACACCTGCCGAGCCAACAGATTGTTCTGACCGGTGGCGGCAGCCAAATTCCGGGTCTTGATGGTTTGGCCAGTAAAATTCTTGGCCAGCAAGTACGTCTTGGTCGCCCGCTGCGTGTGCAGGGGCTTCCTCAGGCGGCGATTGGTCCGGCGTTTTCTAGCTCGGTCGGTCTGTCGTTGTTCGCGGCGAACCCCCAAGATGAATGGTGGGACTTTGAAATTCCGGCGGATCGCTACCCGGCGAGATCGCTTAAACGTGCTGTAAAATGGTTTAAAGACAACTGGTGATGCGCAACATTTTGCCGATTGGTCGAAATCAAGCGGGCCTTTGATAAAATATGTCCAGATTTGGTGGCTATTTTGTGTTTTTCCCGTGACCTTTCGGCATCACCCGGTTAAGATGAGCCTAATAAGCAGTCAGGCGCCCGGTGGGACGGGCTCATAAAAACAGGCGGATCGAGCAATGACATTGAATCTCTCCCTCCCGGGGCATGACGAACTGAAGCCACGCATCACTGTATTTGGTGTGGGTGGTGCTGGCGGTAACGCTGTGAACAACATGATTGAACAGGCGCTGGAAGGCGTTGAGTTCGTCGTAGCGAACACAGATGCGCAGGCACTGCAGCAATCGCGTTCAGAGCAAAAAATCCAGATGGGTCTAAAAGTGACCGAAGGTCTGGGTGCTGGTGCGCGGGCAACTGTTGGCGCTGCAGCTGCTGAAGAAAGCATTGAACAAATCGTTGATCACCTTGCTGGGGCGCACATGTGCTTTATCACGGCGGGTATGGGTGGCGGCACCGGTACTGGTGCAGCCCCGATCATCGCACAAGCAGCCCGTGAACTGGGCGTCCTGACTGTTGGTGTTGTCACCAAACCTTTCCAGTTCGAAGGCGGCAAACGCATGAAGCAAGCGGATGCAGGCATCGAAGCCCTGCAAAAGGTTGTTGATACGCTGATCATCATTCCAAACCAGAACCTGTTCCGGTTGGCGAATGAAAACACAACATTTACCGAAGCTTTCGCACTTGCAGACGACGTTCTGTATCAAGGTGTGAAGGGTGTGACTGACCTTATGGTTCGTCCGGGTCTTATTAACCTCGACTTTGCCGACGTTCGCGCCGTAATGGACGAAATGGGCAAGGCGATGATGGGTACTGGCGAAGCCGAAGGCGAAAACCGCGCGGTACAAGCTGCGGAAAAAGCAATCGCGAACCCACTGCTGGACGAAATCAGCCTCGAAGGCGCGAAGGGTGTTCTTATCAACATCACTGGTTCGCACGATCTGACATTGTTCGAACTGGACGAAGCTGCGAACAAGATCCGCGAAAAAGTCGACCCAGAAGCAAACATCATCGTTGGTTCGACACTGGACACAAGCATGGAAGGCAAGATGCGCGTTTCCGTGGTTGCCACAGGTATCGACGCTGCAATGAGCAACGCAGACACGCCGCTACCACGTCGCAGCATGGCCGCTCCTTTGGCGCAGCCTCTTGCGGTTGAAGCACCTGCGCCTGCGCCAGTTCAAGAAGCGCCTGCTCAGGTCGCGGCGGCTGCACCACAGCAAGAAGAACGCACATTGTTCCAAGATTTGGACATGCCAACTGCGGCTGCTCCGCAGCCAGCGCCAGTGCAGCAATCGGCGCCGCAACCCGTCGCCACACAGCCTGTCCAAACACAGCAACCTGTGCAGCAACAGCCAGTCGCGTCACACGATTTGCCGCCGCCCGCCTACACGCCGCGTCCTGAACCAACACTGAGCGAAGCTGATAGTTTTGTTGCGCCACGCGCGCCGGGAACGCCGTCTCCTGAAGCTCTGGCGCGTTTGCAAGCTGCTGTGAGCCGCGCGCCGAAGCAAAACGAACAGCAGCCACAAGCCGCTGCGCCAGCAGTTGAAGATGCCGAAAAGCCGCGTTTTGGGATCAACTCGCTGATCAACCGCATGACGGGTGCTCAGGCAGAGGCGGCTGCTCAGCAACCTGCGCGGGCTCAGCCTCAGGTGACACCATTGCACCAAGAGCCAGAAGCGAATGAAGACCAAGATCGCATCGAAATTCCTGCGTTCTTGCGCCGTCAGGCGAACTAATATCCGCGTCACAGAATTGTGACGTCAGGTAAGAATGACACAAAAGGTCGCCTAAGGGCGGCCTTTTTTCTTTAACTTACAGTGGGTTGTGATAGTTGCCGCATTGCGGACATGAAAACGCCCATGCATGTTTCATACCGTTGTAAAGAGTGAGTTGAGCCGACGGCCACTGCGTTTTATCTGTAATACCAGTAATTAACCCTGAAAGGCGCGTTACGCCGTGCAAACTACGCTTAAATCTCGCGTCTCTTTTGACGGTATCGGCCTTCACTCTGGTGCGCCGGTCACGATTGTATTGCATCCGGCTGCCGCGAATACCGGGGTTGTGTTTCGTCGTGTCGATTTGACCGGAACACCGCAATTGGCTGCGAAATGGGATAGCGTCATTGTTTCGCCGTTGAATACACGTCTGACCAACGCGGGCGGTGTGACGGTTTCCACTATCGAACATTTGATGGCGGCCTTGTCTGGTTGTGGTGTGCACAACGTTTTGGTCGATATCGACGGTCCCGAAGTGCCAATCTTAGACGGTAGTGCAGCCACATTCGTGCGCGGTATTGTGAATGTTGGAGTGACGCGCTTGTCCGCGCCCCTGCGTGCCATTGAGATTTTGAAAGATGTATCGGTGTCCGAAGGCGAAGCCTTTGCACAGTTGTCACCAGCGACATCACTGCAGATCGACTTTGCAATTGATTTCGCGGATGCTGCGATTGGTAAGCAACATAAGACCCTGAACATGGCCAATGGTACATTCGTACGCGAACTTTGTGATAGCCGCACATTCTGCCGTTCTGCTGATGTTGACGCAATGCGTGCAAATGGTCTGGCGCTTGGCGGTACGATGGAAAACGCTGTCGTCGTTGATGGCGCGACAGTGTTGACGCCCGGTGGTTTGCGCCATGCTGATGAGGCTGTGCGTCACAAAATGCTTGATGCATTGGGTGATTTGTATACTGCAGGCGCGCCTATTCTAGGTCGCTACACGGGTACGCGGTCTGGTCATGCGATGACAAACCGTTTGCTACGCGCCTTGTTTGATGATTCCTCGGCTTGGCGTTGGGTGAATTGCGATGCGAAAATCGCGGCACGGTTGCCGGGCGTGGGGGTCAGCGTTGCTGATCTTCATGCTGTTGCTTGACCCAACCGCGAACAGTTGATCACAGCGTGTTCAAAAGGCATTTTGCCCTTCATTTTTCTATGCTAGACCCATCCGTAATAAATGGTACGCGTAAAGCGTTCACAGTCATTGATGAGGTCGCAGTCATGTCAGCCAGCTTGGGTATTATCCGAAGCCGTACAAGAAAGTACGGTGCTGTTATGGCGCTTGTGGTTCTTTCAGGTTGCGGCGGCGGTTTGGCCGAAGAACCACTGGATAGCATGACCGCGCAGCAGATCTTTGAGCGCGGTGAAGCGCAGGTTGAACGGGGCAATCCAGATGACGCCGCTTTCACTTTCGGCGAGATCGAGCGTCTTTACCCGTATTCTGAATTTGCCCAGCGTGCGCTGATCATGCAGGCATATTCATATCATCGTGACGGCGACTATGAAAACAGTCGCGCATCTGCGCAGCGGTTTCTAGATTTCTACCCTGCCGAAGATGATGCACCCTATGCCGCCTATCTGTTGGCATTGTCGTATTATGATCAGATTGATGATGTAGGCCGTGACCAAGGCTTAACGTTTCAAGCATTGCAGGCCTTGCGGGCCGTGATCGAACGTTATCCTGACAGTGATTACGCACGCAGTTCTATTCTTAAATTCGATCTGGCGTTTGATCATCTTGCCGCGAAAGAAATGGAAATTGGTCGTTACTATCTTAAGCGGGGACATTACGCGGCGGCTGCAAACCGGTTCCGTACCGTTGTCGAAGATTTTCAGACCACTGTTCACACGCCTGAAGCCTTGCACCGCCTTGTCGAATCTTACCTGTCGATTGGCTTGGTTGACGAAGCACAAAGCGCGGGCGCAATTTTGGGGCACAACTATCGTTCGACTGAATGGTATGAATCGAGTTACGCGTTGCTGAACGGGCAGGGGCTTCCGGCCGAGGTATCAGGGGATAACTGGCTGGCTTCAATCTATCGGCAGGTGCTGCGCGGTGAATGGCTGTAATCATAATATGGATCGGGGGCTAGGATGCTACGCGGTCTAGATATTCGCGACATGCTGATCATTGATCGGCTTGAGCTTGCTTTTCAGCCGGGTCTAAATGTTCTTACGGGTGAAACTGGTGCTGGTAAGTCAATTTTACTAGATTCATTGGGCTTTGTGCTTGGTTGGCGTGGCCGTGCGGAATTGGTGCGCCAAGGTGCGGATCAGGGCGAGGTAACGGCTTGGTTTGATCTACCCGCCGGGCACCCTGGCTTTGCTGTGCTTGAAGATGCTGGGATTGCGATCGAGGATGAATTAATCTTGCGTCGCGTGAATACCCGTGATGGCCGCAAGACGGCATGGATCAACGATCGCCGCGTGAGTGGCGAAGTGCTGCGTAATCTATCTGAAACGTTGGTCGAGCTGCATGGTCAGCATGACGACCGCGGTTTGTTGAACCCGCGCGGGCACCGGCAGATGCTGGACACCTATGCCGGGTTGCAAGGTAATCTTGATAAGGTGCGTTCCGCGTGGCGTCAGTTGGCTGAATCGCGTAAGGCGCTAACCGCTGCGGAGGCACGGATTGCCGAGGCCCAAGCCGAAGAAGAGTATTTACGCCATTCTGTCGCTGAGTTGGACGCTTTATCACCAGAGGCTGGCGAAGAGGCGACGCTGGATACGCAGCGCAGGCTAATGCAAGCGGCCGAAAAGATTCGCACTGATATCGGCAAGGCGGGCGAGGCGTTGGGAATGAACGGTGCAGAGGGGCTGGTCAGTGATGCGTCACGCTGGCTTGTTGGTGTTGCCGATAAAGCCGAGGGGCAGCTTGATGATCCGTTAGGCGCGATTGAAAGGGTGATGCTTGCCTTGGATGAGGCGCAAAGTGGTATCGCAAGTTGCCTTGATGCACTGTCGTTTAATACATCAGAGCTAGAAGACATCGAGGAGCGTCTATTTGCGATCCGCGGATTGGCACGTAAACACGGTGTTCTTGCCGATGATCTACGTGATTTTGCTGACGGATTACGTGGCCGTTTGGCCGTTCTAGACGACGGTGCGCGTGATCTCAAAACGTTGAGCGGTAATTTGCAAACTGCGCAGGCGATCTTTGATGCTGCCGCGGCGCAGCTGACAGAAAAGCGGACCAAAGCTGCGAAGTCACTGGATAAAGCAATGGCTGCAGAACTTGCGCCACTTAAGATGGAGCGCGCGGTCTTTGTGACACATATCACGCCATCAGATGCTGGCCCTGAAGGCGCTGACACCGTTGCATTTACCGTGGCAACAAATCCGGGAGCGCCAGCAGGACCACTGAACAAGATCGCATCTGGCGGCGAACTTAGCCGGTTTTTATTGGCGCTAAAGGTATGCCTGACAGAGACGGACGCAGGCCTGACGATGATCTTTGATGAAATTGATCGTGGGGTCGGTGGTGCAACCGCTGATGCTGTCGGGCGGCGTCTGGCCGATCTTGCCGCTGGTGGACAGGTTCTGGTCGTCACCCATTCACCGCAAGTTGCGGCGTTGGGTGGTCATCATTGGCGCGTTGAAAAGCGGCAGAACGACGATGCGACAACATCGACTGTCGTGCCGCTGGATAACGAAGCACGGATTGATGAAATTGCGCGAATGATTTCGGGTGATCGGATCACCGATGCGGCACGTGAGGCTGCCAAGGCGCTAATCACACCGTAAAATGAATTAGGGGTGGGGTACACCATCGCAGCGCGACAACACGTATACTCCACCCCTAGAACTGTAGTACCCGACCCACTCATAACGCGCGTATCTCGGCCACTCACCTCCGCGACACGCCTTGTACAATTTGTCCTGAGAAAGGTCCGCAAACGACCCTTTCTTTAACGTTGAAATGACTTAGCTAAACACCGCGTCGATCTCAAAATTACTCGTTAAAACACAAGGGCAAAAAACCCCTTAACTAAATCTACCAGAGCGGGAAGTTGTTGATCAACCTGTCCCAAAGTATGTCACTCATGCTGACCTATTTGCTTTGTTGTGCGCTTGCAATCATGTGGTGAGCTGTGTGGCCTAAAAATTAAGCGCGCTCACGTCGGCAAAGATGACTTTTAAAGCGGTATTATAACCAAATCCCGCATAATATGGTCGTTTCTGCCGGAATTCTTAACTTTTGATGATTTTCGAAAATTGACGGCCGGCCGGTGTTCAACTTTTAGGGGATTTGTGGAAACTAATATTTTTTTGATATGGTTGCTGTTACCCAAAAAAGACGTAGCGTAAACCACGATGGATCCGCACGAATGACGGGAAAACACATGCGAATCTATGCGCGAAGTGCGTGCGATTCGCTCAACTATAGCGAATCGTTTCCGAGTTGTGCAAATCACACTTGATCACGCCGCCTTATGTTCGCCCCTTGGACTGCCGCTGTGGATCGCATACACAAATTCCAAGCGCATGTGGCGCGAAGTATTGATGTAGGGCACTGACCGGCATGGGCGAGCCGATTAAAATATTACTGCGGCAAGGTGTCAATGATGCAAAGTCGGCCTGCTATGATGCAGCTCGTGTTGTAAAAACACGGGGTCCAACACAGATACAGTTCTGGTTTATCGCGCTTGTCATTGGCATTGGCGCCGGGTTGGCCGCGTTGTTTTTCAGGCTTGGTATCGAATATATTCAGTCGACGCTTTATGGCACAGACGATATTACCCGACTTCATAGTTTTATCGCGGGCCTAAAGTGGTACCAGATCGTTGCAATTCCAGTGGCAGGCGGGCTGGTCGTTGGTGTCATTCTCGATAGGTTTACCGATGACGGGCGTGTCCGGTCTGTTGGTGACGTTATTGAAGGGGCGGCATTGTCTGAAGGTCGCGTCGAAGTGCGGCGCGGGCTCGCCTCGGCTGTAGCATCGTTGCTAACCCTTTCATCCGGCGGATCAACGGGCCGTGAGGGGCCGGTCGTTCACCTTGCTGCTGTGTTGTCGACTATCGTCTGTCGATGGTTGAATGCGAACGGGATCACAGGCCGGGACTTGCTTGGTTGTGCTGTTGCTGCTGCAGTTTCAGCCAGCTTTAACGCGCCGATTGCTGGCGCGTTATTTGCTCTTGAGGTCGTGTTGCGCCACTTTGCAGTTCATGCATTTGCGCCGATTGTTATCGCGTCAGTGGCCGGCACTGTCATTAACCGTCTGGCATTTGGCGATGTCACTGAATTTGTCCTGCCGGTGCAGAATGCATTGGCATTTTACGTCGAGCTACCAGCATTTCTGATCCTTGGTCTTGTGTGCGGCCTCGTGGCTGTCATCTTGATGAAAGCCATCTTTTGGGCGGACGACTTTGGTACCTATATTCAAAACGAGACCGGTTTGCCGCGGTTTTTGCGTCCTGCCATTGCGGGCGGATTGCTTGGGGCTATCGCGATCTGGTGGCCGCATATCATTGGCGTCGGCTATGAAACAACGTCTGCCGCGCTTCAGGGGAACCTTGTTTTACACGAAGCCATCACGTTTGGTATCTTAAAGGTGGTCGCCGTTGCGATCACCATGGGGGGACGTATGGGCGGCGGCGTTTTTTCTCCGTCATTGATGGTCGGTGCGCTGACAGGTTTGGCATTTGGTCTGATTGCAACCGCGATTTTCCCCACCGTATCGGGTGAAGGAACATTGTATGCGCTGGCCGGTATGGGCGCGGTCGCGGCAGCTGTATTGGGGGCTCCGATTTCGACAACTTTGATCGTGTTCGAACTAACAGGTGATTGGCAGACCGGATTAGCGGTCATGGTCGCTGTGTCACTTTCGACGGCACTGTCATCGCGTCTGGTTGATCGGTCGTTTTTTCTTACGCAACTTGAACGGCGCAATGTGCATTTGGCGGCCGGCCCACAGGCCTATCTCTTGGCGACTTTCAAGGTCTCGAGCGTGATGCGGCCTGCGGACACACCGCGCGCGGCGCCAGAAGACATCTGTTGGGATTTGATCCGCGATGGTGTGTATGTCGATGGGAATGCTACACTCGAACAGGCCATGCCCCTGTTCGAGCAGGCCAGTCACACGTTTATTCCGGTGGTGACGTTGGGTGGCGAAGACAGCCCACCGCAATTATGGGGCGCGCTGTTTCAGGTGGATGCGTTGAAGGCGATGAACCGGGCGTTGTCAGAGACAGCCGCCGAGGAACATTCTTAAATCTGTTCGACGGCTACCTTGTTTGTATAAAATGCGAGGTGGTCTTTGATTTCGGCGACGTCTGCGTTTGGATCAGTATAGGACCATACTGCATCTGCGATCGGGCCGCTTTTGGCAACGATTGAAAAATAGCTTGCTTCGCCTTTGAATGGGCACGACGATTTTGTCTCGGACGGTTCAAGAAAGGCCATCGCAATATCGCTACGCGGGAAATAGATTACTGCAGGATAGTCACCTTCTGTCAGTTCAAGCGCGTTCTGACTTTCGCCAAGGACAGCACCACCTGCACGTACAACCCAAGTGCCAGTTGCCGGACGAATTTTGATGTGATCAGCCATGAGCGAATTCCTTTTGGTGAAGGCCGCAACAAATGTTACCGCCGTAGCGTGTTATGGGCGCAGTATGACAGTTTCATGTCAAAGCGGTGCGCAGGCATTAGTCAGCCAAGCGCGGGTCGCATCGTCAAGACGCGGCGCAAGAAGCGTGACTGTATCCGCATGATAGCGATCAATCCAGTCCCGTTCTGCCTTTGTCAGCAAGTCAGTATCAATCAAGCGTCGATCTAGGGGGACGAAGGTCAAGGTGTCAAATGACAACATATCTCGCCTGTCAGCGCCGGGCAATTTTGGGGCAGGGACCACCGTGATCAGGTTCTCAATCCGAATGCCAAATTCCCCTTCGCGGTAGTAACCGGGTTCGTTTGACAGGATCATACCGGGTTCGAGTGCAATGTCCGACCGGCGTGAGATGCCTTGCGGTCCTTCGTGGACGCTAAGGTAGCTACCAACACCATGGCCTGTACCATGATCATAATCCTGACCAGCCAGCCACAGTGGTGCACGTGCCAAGGCGTCCAAATGCTGACCCGCGACCCCTTTAGGAAACCGAATGCGGCTGACCGCGATCATGCCCTGCAGTACGCGTGTGTAGAAATTTCGGTGCTCGGCTGTTGGATCGCCAACAATGATGGTGCGTGTGATGTCGGTTGTACCATCCACATATTGGCCACCGCTATCAACCAAAAGCAATTCGCCCTTGTTGACTGCACGGTTGGTCTTTTCGTTGACGCGATAATGCACAATCGCGCCATGCGGTCCCGCGCCGCTGATGGTTTCAAAGCTGATGTCACGCAGGGCATTTGTCTGAACGCGAAATACCTCGAGAGCTTTGACCACATCGATTTCGGTTAGCTGACCTTTTGGTGCTTCGTCGTCTAACCATGCCAAGAATTTGACCATCGCAACAGCGTCGCGGGCATGCGCAGCTTTTGCGCCCGAAATTTCTGTAGGATTCTTAACGGCTTTTGGTAACAAACAAGGATCTGGCCGTTTTACGGTCGCGATCTTTGCGTTTTCCAACGTGGCTGCAACGATGTTTGGGCAGGATCCAACGTCAATTTGTACAGGTCCAGATAGCTGTGCGACCGCTTCCAAGAAATGCGTGATATTGCGCATGATTACATCATGGCCCAAGTGTTCGGCGACGCTGTCCGCCTTGCCGGGGCCTGCGAACAGGTCAACCTGTCCAGTGGCATGAAGAATAGCAAAGGCCTGAGGAACAGGATTTCGTTCGATATCTGTCCCACGTATGTTCAAAAGCCATGCGATACTATCAGGCAGTGTGATAATGGCAGACTGCGCGGACAGGCCTTTGGCAATGCGCACGCGTTTGTCGGTGTGTGTCTCACCTGCGTGCTCAATCGCATGGGCGGTGAACGGCGCGGATGGTGCCGTTGGTTGATCTTCCCATATTGTATCAATCAAATTGTCGACGGGGCGAAGCACATAGTCTTGCAAGTCTTTAGTCAGATTGTTGATTTCCTGTGCCGTATGAAGCCACGGGTCAAATCCGATCGTCGCACTAGGTGGCAAGTGTTTCGCTATCCAGTCAGCGAGCAAGGTTTCAGGCCAATCCACAGGTGTAAACACGCTGTCAACTTCGGTGCGAACTTGCACGCGGTATCGGCCATCAACGAACACACCGGCGATATCAGGCAGTACCGCGCAAAATCCTGCGGACCCCGAGAACCCTGTCAGCCAAGCCAACCGCGCATCGCGAGGTGCCACGTATTCACCTTGGTGCGCATCGGCACGTGGGACAATAAAGGCATCGAGACCTTGTGCTTTCATTTGCGCACGTAGATCAGTAAGCCGGGGTGGGCCTTGTTCCGGGTGCGTTTGCGCCGCAAAATTTTGAAACATATCGATGCCCTAAAAGTAAGGTTTCTAAATACACGACGCCGGTAGATCAAATTTAGCTAAATTTGATCGCGCCTAGCCCGCTTTACGCATACCCAACACACGTGCACGTTTGCGCGGATCTGTGTCAAATAAACTGGCGAGCTGTTCGGTCATCGCACCGGCCAATTGTTCAACATCAGTGATCGTCACTGCGCGTTCGTAATAGCGCGTCACGTCGTGTCCGATGCCAATAGCAACCAACTCTACGGCTTTGCGCTTTTCGACCATGGCGATCACGTCACGCAGGTGTTTTTCCAGATAGTTGGCAGGGTTCACTGACAATGTGGAATCGTCAACCGGCGCACCGTCTGAGATTACCATCAACACTTTGCGTTGCTCTGGGCGGTTCACCACACGGCGGTGCGCCCATTCGAGCGCCTCTCCGTCGATGTTTTCCTTCAGCAAGCCTTCTTTCATCATCAGCCCAAGGTTAGGGCGAGTCCGGCGCCAAGGCGCGTCAGCAGATTTATAGATGATGTGGCGCAGATCGTTCAGGCGACCGGGTTTTGCGCTACGGCCTTCGCCTAACCATTTCTCGCGGGACTGGCCGCCTTTCCATGCTTTCGTGGTAAAGCCCAAAATCTCGACCTTTACGTCGCAGCGTTCGAGCGTCCGTGCCATAACATCCGCACAGATTGCAGCGATCGAGATGGGGCGTCCGCGCATTGAACCAGAGTTGTCGAGCAATAGCGTCACAACGGTATCGCGGAATTCGGTGTCTTTTTCGACTTTGAAAGAGAGCGGGGTTGTCGGCGATGCAACGACACGTGCCAAACGGCCTGCGTCCAAAATGCCCTCTTCTCGGTCAAATTCCCATGACCGGTTCTGCTGGGCCTGAAGACGACGTTGCAGTTTATTCGCCAACCGGCTTACCGCGCCTTTTAGCGGTTCAAGCTGCTGGTCCAGATATGCGCGAAGGCGTTCAAGCTCGGCTGCTTCTGCCAAATCTTCGGCACCGATTTCTTCGTCGAACTCGGTCGTGAATACCGTGTAGTCTGGATCAGCATCCGAAACAGGTTGCGGGGCAGGCGGGTCAAGCGGGGCCTCGCCCTCGGGCATTTCGGCTTCTTCGCCCATCTCTTGATCAGCTTGATCATCCATGCTGACCTGCGCCTGACTGGCGTCTTGTTGTTCGTCTTGCGATTGTTCGGGGGCTGCGTCGGCTTCTTCGCCTTCGTCATCATCGTCGCCGGTGCTATCCGGTTCTTGCTGATCTTCGTCGCTACCTTCTTCGGCTTGGTCTTCTTGATCGTCATCAAGACTGTCAGGATCATCGCCAAGCTGATCGCCATAGCCCATGTCACTGATCAACTGGCGGGCCAGCTTTGCAAAGGCTTGTTGGTCGTTCAGTGTGTTTTCAAGGTTATCGAGCGTGCCATCGCAGTGGTCCTCGATAAAGCCACGCCACAGTTCCATGACGTTGTCTGCACCTTTAGGTAGATCGCGGCCTGTTGCCATGTGGCGAATTAAGTAGCCAGCGGCAACCGACAAAGGTGCGTCAGCAGCCTGCGTGATCTGGTCATAGCCCTTACGCATTGCTTCGTTTTCGATTTTGGCGTCGATGTTGCCAGCGGTGCCGGGCATGTGTTGCGCGCCAACGGCTTCGATCCGGGCGGTTTCCATCGCGTCATACAGATCGCGCGCCATTTGCCCTTGGGGCATGTAGCGTGCGGATACTTTTGGATCGTGGAACTTGTGGCGGAGTGCAAAAGCGTCTGCCGTGCCGCGCGCCAAAAGCACCTCGTCACGGGTCATGCGCCGCGTCACTTGGGGCAGGCGTATGCTGTCGGCTGTCTGGCCTGCAGGATCCACCGAATAAGTGACCGACAATTCAGAATCGTCGGCCAAAACTTTGGTCGCCTCGGCAAGTGCCTTTTTGAACGGGTCGGCGGGGTTATCGGTAGGTTTGTTCATCGGCTACGTCCTTTGTTGCTTTGCAAACTAGAACCCGATGCACGCAATGACCAGAGGGCAGACGCGGAAACCTAGGCTATTCTTCCTCGAGGTGATCGTCTTCAAATGTAATCATAGCCTCTGGCGCGATTTCAAATACATTTTCAACCATTTCATGCATGTTATTTAGGCGCGCAACACCGCGAATGACGGTGCCGTCTTCGTCAACAAAAGCAAGGCGTGGTTGATAGGTTTTACCGCCGACTTCGATCGAACCTTCGTCAAATAGATAGGCTAACTCGGTCACGATTCCTTCGACGTTGGCCTTTGCGATGTCTTCACTCATGTTTTCTGCAAATAAAGGAAGTAGCGTGTGTGCAACAAGCGTTGTCGCGGCTTCGACCAAATCTTCGTGACCAATAACATAGCCATCTGGAAGTTCGGTCCCAATTTTCATCTTCATATTAATTTCCTACTCTTAAACTTTTCGTAATAATACGGTGAAAACCGACGGGATTGTGACATTCTCGGGGCGTTTCAAGTACAGCTTTAAGTTTAGCTTAATAAAAGTCCAGTACACTCTCGGATTAGGCGTGCTGCATGATGTTGCGCCCAGTCGGCATCGCCAGGGTCATCGTTGAATGTCGCACGGGTCAGAAGGGCGGCATGGGCTGACTTTGACGCGATACGCCAATTCAAAACTTCACGTGCATGGTCTGCTGGCATAATCGCATTGATTAACTGTACCATGTTGTCGCGCTGGGTTTTCGTAGCTTCGGAGCCTTCTCCATCAAACATCCACTGAAATTCCATCGTTGCAGAAAGTCTTCCAGCGCAGGTCGCGAACACGCGAAGTTGTTCGTCTTTGAGACGTAAATCGGCGTGGGCTGCCTGCATAGTCATCATGACACAGAAAGCCATACGGATAAGGTGCTGCGCGAAATTTTCCATAATTTCATGCTATCTGGGCGCTGTAAGCGATCAACGGGCCAAGAGTATTGTCGATGGTCTATTCGCATAGGTGTTTGTGCGGAAGAAGTGTTGGTATTGTCTTCATTTGCGCACAGACGCTGCGCTCGTGTGTGGATTGTCGATGACGTGCTTAGCCTTAAGTTGAGGGTAGAAACAAAATCAAACCTAGGAGATGACGATGTCCACCCTCCCTAAAATTGCTGTAATCATCGGTTCGACCCGTGAAACTCGCTTTGCTGATAAACCAGCTGCTTGGCTTATGAAGCAGGCCGAGGCACGTGATGATTTTACCGCAGAGCTTGTCGATCTGCGTGATTATGATCTGCCCCTGTTTAACGAGGCGGCATCAAATAAATGGATGCCAAGCAGCGATCCCAAAGCTATCGCTTGGCAGGAAAAGCTGGCCGAGTTTGACGGCTATATTTTCGTTGTGGCCGAATATAACCACTCGATCACTGGCGCGCTTAAAAATGCACTGGATCAGGCGTATAACGAATGGAACCGTAAACCGATGGGTTATCTGGGTTATGGCGGTGTAGGTGCTGCGCGCGCTGTCGAACATTTACGTCAGATCGGTGTCGAGCTTGCCATGGTGCCGGTCCACGGTGCCGTTCACATCGGCGGTGGGGACTTTATGGCTGTGCATCCAATGGGTTCTGATGATCCGATTGAGACAATCGAAGACCACATCTTGCCAGCCGCGAACGATATGTTCGATGATATGGTTTGGTGGGGGAACGCCACCAAAGCCGCGCGTTAAATACAAGAAAGGCGGGGAATTCCCCGCCTTTTATACTGTCGTGTTGCTTACCCGAGGCTCAGGCTAGCCGCGCTTTCAGGCAGCTCTTCGTCAAAGCAGCGTTGATAGAATTCAGCAACTGTCTGACGTTCGAGTTCATCGCATTTGTTCAAGAACGACAGGCGGAACGCGTATCCGACGTCTTGGAAGATGCGTGTGTTTTCTGCCCATGCCAATACGGTACGTGGTGACATCACTGTGGATAGGTCACCGTTCATAAACGCGGTGCGGGTCAGATCAGCGACGGTAACCATCTGGCTGATCATTTTGCGGCCTTTTTCGGTGTTGAAATGCGGTGATTTCGACACCACGATAGCTGCTTCTGCATCGTGTGACAGGTAGTTCAGCGTCGCCACAAGTGACCAACGGTCCATTTGGGCTTGGTTAATTTGCTGTGTCCCGTGGTACAGTCCAGTTGTATCGCCCAGGCCAACAGTGTTCGCCGTTGCAAACAGGCGGAAGTATTTGTTGGGGGTGATGATCTCGTTCTGATCCATCAGGGTCAGTTTACCATCTGCTTCGAGAACACGTTGAATGACAAACATAACGTCAGCGCGGCCAGCGTCATATTCATCAAATACGATTGCAACAGGGTTACGAAGCGCCCAAGGCAGAATGCCTTCGTGAAATTCGGTAACCTGTACGCCATCACGTAGTTTAATCGCGTCTTTCCCGATAAGGTCGATACGAGAAATGTGACTATCAAGGTTTACACGCACCGCTGGCCAGTTCAGTCGCGCCGCGACTTGTTCGATGTGCGAAGATTTACCTGTCCCGTGGTACCCTTGGATCATAACGCGGCGATTGTAACCGAATCCCGCAAGGATCGCTAAAGTCGTATCTGGGTCGAACTTATATGTGCTGTCGATGTCAGGAACGCGATCTGTGCGATCGGCAAAGCCCTTGATTTTCATATCACTGTCGATGCCAAACACTTCGCGGACCGAAATATCTTCGGTCGGTTTTGCGTTCATATCCAGTGTACCGTCAGCCATGTGCGCCGCCTTTGCGTTAGTCGTCTAATGTTGCGTTATCGGATGCACCATATCGCGTGCCACGGCAAGTACCAGAGGGCGCAGCAAAGTTTGCAAAACCAATTTGGCCTTTGCCGTTTTCTGTGCTTAGGTTTTGGGCAGCAAGGAGTGACCATGACAACGCTTGAAGACATTGAACATTACATTAATCGTATCGCTTTAGGGGATCGTGATGCATTCGCGTCGCTATATAATTCGACCTCGGCGAAACTTTTTGGCGTCACCTTGCGTGTGTTGAATAACCGCGCTGAAGCGGACGACGCATTGCAGGAGGTTTACATCAAGGTTTGGCGTGCCGCAGGCCGCTATCAGTCAAACGGTCTAAGCCCGATGACGTGGCTGATCACGATAGCACGGAATCATGCTATTGATCGGTTGCGAACCCGTAAAAAGGGGCAGACGGGGTTGGACGAAGTGGCTGAACTTGCTGATCCAGCGGCTGGACCTGAGGCGCAAGCGATTGCGTCTTCGCAACGGGCGCAGATCAACGACTGTCTTGATGAACTGCCCGCTGATCGGGCCAAAGCCGTGCGACGCGCCTATCTTGATGGCGACACTTATCAAGATTTGGCGGACCTGATGCAGGTGCCGTTGAATACGATCCGTACTTGGCTGCGCCGTAGCCTGATCAAATTAAAGGACTGTCTGTCACAATGACTGATGACGTCACAGATGATGCCCCCCTTTCGGCTGCAGCCGAATATGCGTTGGGCCTGTTAACCCCTTCAGAGGCGCGTGCCTTTGAAGAGCAGATGAATCGCGACATAAATTTGCGGGCAGAGCTTGTGTTGTGGCAGGAACATCTTGTCACGCTGACTGATGATATCGCTCCGGTGGCTCCACCTGAACATACGTTTCAAGAGATTGCGGATAGACTGTTTGGTGTTCAGCAGAAACGTTGGAGTCTGACATCGCTTCTTGCTGGCGCTGCGAGCGCGATTGCTTTGGCTGCAGCGGTTGCATTCGTTATTCTTCCTGCGCCGAACCCTAGCCATAACGATCTTATCGCTGGGTTGGTTGGAGATGAGATCGGCCTGCAAGTGGATGCTGTCTTTGATCCAGATACGAATACACTTACCGTTGACCGTCTGGCGGGTGGCCCTGCAGAAGGTCGCGTGTTTGAGATTTGGTTGATCGCAGGCGATGATGCGCCCGTATCGCTGGGCTTACTACCCGATGCGCCAAGTGGTCAGGTGAAAATTGCGACTGAGCTAGCAGCATTATTCGCGGGCGGTGTTCTTGCGCTGAGTGACGAGCCACCCGGTGGTTCGCCAACGGGTGCGCCAACAGGCGATGTTGTGGCAGTTGCACCATTAAATAGCGTCTGATCCTTTCTAGCCTTATGGCTAAAATGGTCGCTCTGTGAATTCAGGGCGGCCATTTGTGTAAATAAAAACAGATATTTGAATTATTTTGACAAATACTGAAACTCTTTGAAACGTCACTGCGTGGCTTCTCTCGACCGCGGCAAACACGCCCCGGAAACTTTGGAGAGAACTATGATGAAATTTGGAAAGCGCTTCACAACAACGATCGCTCTGACATTCGCTGCGGGTACAGCATTTGCTGCAAGCCATGCGATGAACCCCACTGTTGGTGGCGCTGAGATGCTAGAAACTAAAAACATCGTCGAAAATGCGGTGAATAGTCCGATCCACAAAACTTTGGTCGCGGCTGTTGTTCAAGCAGAGCTTGCAGAAACGCTGTCTGGCGAAGGCCCATTCACAGTATTCGCACCGACAGATGACGCATTTGCAAAATTGCCTGCGGGTTCAGTCGAAGAATTGCTAAAGCCAGAAAACGCGGATCGTTTGACGCAAATTCTTACCTGCCACGTGGTCGGAGCAGAGGCGATGTCCAATGCAATTCTTGGTATGATCGAAGATGACAGCGGTCGTCATCCCGTGCCGACATTGGGTGGCTGCACATTGCAAGCGACATACGACAACGGAACAATCATGCTCGAAGACGAACAGGGGCAGGTCGCTACAGTGACTGTGGCTGATGTGAAGCAATCAAACGGTGTTATCCACGTGATCGATACTGTGATGCTGCCCGCCGTTCAGGGCTAACGAGGTTGTGCAGGGCGGCAGGTGGTTGGTTTCCCCGTGCTTTGTAATGCCGCTACTCACAACAAGGTGCATCGCCTGAAATATGGCGATGCGCTACAATAACCCACAGTTGATAGGAGAATATCATGCAACGCCGAAATTTTATAGCTCTGTCCCTTGCCGCTATTGCGTCTGGGCGTGGTGTGTTTGCGCAGGAAAGCTTCGAGGTAACGCGTTCTGATAGTGAATGGCGTGCCATGCTGACAGATATTCAATATCAAGTGATGCGAGAAGAAGCGACGGAACGTTCTGGCTCTTCACCCTTGGATAAAAACTACGCAGACGGAACTTACGTCTGTCGCGGATGCGATTTGCCATTGTATCCGTCTGAAACGAAGTATGACAGCGGTACAGGCTGGCCAAGCTTTTATGAAAGCCTGCCCAACGCGATCGGTACAAAAGAAGATCGAAAGCTGTTTTCAGTTAGAACTGAATGCCATTGCCGTCGATGCGGTAGCCATCTAGGCCATATCTTTGATGATGGTCCGCAACCGACAGGAAAGCGGCACTGTCTAAATGGTGTCAGCCTGGTATTCCGTGCTGCGTAAATAACATGGCAAAATATGGGCGTTTTGCCTATTTGTGCGGCCATCGGTTCGTGTTTTGGCGACAGTGTTGGACATATTGTCACACTGTCGTGTTTTCATTTCATGGATCTAACGTCTCTAAATTTCGCTAATTAATTGATAAAAAATGCTAATGTGGGACGATAACACATCAGCAGTAAGTTGCCATTTTTCTTGTTTGAAACGGCGGAATGTGGCACAAAAATGTCAATTGGGGGTGTTGTGAGTGTGTCGAGAGGCACAGTCCAATGACAATGGTTCCCATAGTTAGTGATTGACGATGTGAGTTTGGGGATAGTTAAGATGTTAAGTCGGTTTTTACATATGCTGCATTTGACAAAGGGGGAAAGAGCACTTGCTACTGCTTATGCCGGAGTAAGCGCCACCTCTGCTGGAATTATGATGTTTGTTATGGCTGGCGTAAAAGGTGGGCAGCTTCAGTCCGTTTACCCAGTTGGATACGAAATTTGGATTATTATGGCTGGCGGGATAAGTGGCGCGATTGCGCTTTACCTTACGCGAGGCTGGATGGGGCTGTCGGGTGGTCTGGGGATTGCGCGGGCGTTATTTGGCGGCTGTGCGACTGCGTTGATCGCGTCATTGATTGGTGGCACTTTGATCGTTCCCGTATATGGCACATTTTTCGCACCAATCATGGTGGTCGCAGCCTTTGGGTTAAAGCCTTGGCTGGCAGTCGCATGGTTCGCGGTGATTTTAGCAGCGCATGGGTTGCTGATGCGCCGTATCTCAGAGCTACGCGAAGCGGCTCTTGCAGCTGATGATTCAGCGATCGGGCAGCTTAGTCCGATGTCACAGGCCAACCTATATCCAAAGCATAAACACTTATAAAAATGATGAGCGAATTGAGACGCGTAAAAAAGGGGCCATTTGGCCCCTTTTCTATTTGATTAGTCCTTGTCGCGAAAGTGCTTACTGACTTTGATCTGTTCCCAAGCCCAGACAACTTCGGACAGTTGTTCTTCTTGGCTGCGGTCCCCGCCGTTCATATCGGGGTGAAGTACCTTGATCAGCGATTTGTATACTTTACGGATCTGCGGTTTTGACCAGTTGTCATCCGCTTCCAAAATATCGACAGCGCGGCGTTCGGTTGGCGGCAGTTTGCGGCCCTTCTTCGCACCTTTGCCAGGATTGCGTGTCGCGTTTGCGCCAAGCACCTGATGCGGGTCCTCGATCCCTAGACGAGCCCAGGCGCGTTCTTCGACGCTCCGCTTCATCGGCTTTGTGGGGCGTTCCCAGACGCGGTCTTGGGTCATTTGTGCCGCTAGTTCAGCCTCTGTGGTTGTTTCAAAAAAGTTCCACTTGAGGTTATATTCACGGACGTGCTGTTGGCAGAACCACAGATAATCGTCCAGAATATCGGGCGATTTCGGCGCACGGAACTTGGCTGGTTCTTCGCATCCTTCATGTTGGCAAACACGCTGGGATGTCTCGGACGCGCCAGACAAACCGCGTCGTCCGCGGGGGTTCTTTTTCTTAGAGCTCGACACTGACATGTCGAAACCAAAGGGATCATCTTTTTTCATGGTGCGTCTCACCTTTCCGACTCGGACAACAGACTTTAAACCCCACAGCGTGAGATTGAAGAGGGTAGAGGAAAAATAATGGCCATAGAGGCAGAAATTCGCACAGCATTGGCTACACTTTCACCAACAATGCTCGAAGTGATTAACGAAAGTGCCATGCATAGTGGGCATGCTGGTGACGATGGGTCAGGCGAAAGCCATTGGCGGATTGTGATTAAGGCGTCGCAATTGGATGACATGTCACGCATAGCGCGGCATCGGGCCATTCACAGCGCCTTGGGGAAAGATATCATCGGACGCATTCATGCGTTGGCGATTGATATCCAGTGATTACTCAGCAGCGACATCCGGAGAAGGCTTTGCCGGAGGTGTGACCTTTTTGGGTTCTACCTTTGGCTCGCTTGCGGTTACGGGCTCGTCAACTTTCGGCGCTTCAACCTTTGGTGCAGGTTTGGGCGCCGGGGCCGCAACAACCGGTGCTGGCGCAGGTGCCGCAGGACGCTGAGCCTGTTTTTCGCGGCGGAACACCAACATGTTTTGATAAACTGTTGTTTTGCCCATCAAACCTTCGCGCTGCTCGGAAGGCAGGGTATCCGCACGCAGATAGTCCCAACCATCACCAGCCATTTTGTTCATCACTGTTTCCAGCGCGATCGCAAAACGATCTTCGGCTGTTTTTGCGCCTTTGGCTTTTACACCGCGCGTAGGTGCCGGCACGACCATATATTCGTATGACATTCCGTCACCCCTAATTTCCATCAACCGTATGTAGCAATAACGGTGCGCGATTCCAAGGACGCACCGTTACCCATAAGTTGCCTTATAGCCCGAGCTTAGCCGATACCAACTGGTTGACGACAGCAGGGTTTGCCTTGCCACCAGTCGCTTTCATCACCTGACCAACGAACCAGCCCGCCAATTTGGGGTTGGCTTGCGCCTTTTCAACCTGTGCTGGGTTGGCGGCGATGATTTCATCCACTGCAGCCTCAATCGCGCCGGTGTCAGTGACCTGCTTCATGCCTTCAGTTTCGACAATCTCGGCTGGGTCGCGACCTGTCGTATAGCAAATCTCAAAGACCTCTTTGGCGATTTTGCCAGAGATATCGCCGGATTTGATGAGGCCAATCAGTTCGCCCAGCTGCGTCGCAGAGACAGGGCTGTCTTCGATGCCATGGTCTTCTTTCTTTAGCCGACCAAACAATTCGTTGATGACCCAGTTCGCGGCCAACTTGCCGTCGCGACCTTCGGCTACTTTTTCAAAGTACTGAGCATTCGCAACTTCGGCCGTCAGAACAGATGCGTCGTAATCGGACAGGCCGAACGCACTGATAAAGCGCGCTTTCTTGGCGTCGGGCAATTCCGGCAGGGATGCCGCGATATCATCGACCCATGACTGTTCGATCTCAAGCGGAAGCAAATCTGGATCTGGGAAGTAGCGATAATCATGTGCTTCTTCCTTGGACCGCATTGAACGGGTTTCGTTCTTGTCCGGATCATAAAGGCGCGTTTCTTGCACGACTTCTTTGCCGTCTTCCAGCAGCGCAATCTGGCGACGTGCCTCAACATCAATCGCGGCTTGGATAAACCGAGTCGAGTTCATGTTTTTGATTTCGCAACGTGTGCCAAGATGGCTGAAATCTTGAGTCGCTTGATATTTTTCGTAATCGCCGGGGCGGCAGATCGACACGTTTACGTCGGCACGCATGTTGCCGTTTTGCATGTTGCCGTCGCAGGTGCCCAAATAGCGCAGGATTTGGCGAAGCTTAAGTACGTAAGCAGCGGCTTCTTCTGGGCCGCGGATGTCGGGGCGGCTGACGATTTCCATCAGCGCAACGCCTGTACGGTTCAGGTCCACGAAGGACATGTTTGGATCCATGTCGTGGATGGATTTACCGGCGTCTTGTTCAAGGTGGATGCGTTCGATGCGCACGGTGCGTGCTGTACCGTCGCCCATTTCGACCAGCACTTCGCCTTCGCCCACAATCGGGTGGTAAAGCTGTGAAATCTGATAGCCCTGCGGCAAGTCAGGGTAGAAATAGTTTTTGCGATCAAACGCAGACATCAGGTTGATTTCTGCCTTTAGCCCCAGGCCGGTGCGTACGGCTTGTGCAACACATGCTTCGTTGATGACTGGCAACATGCCGGGCATGCCTGCATCAACGAAAGCCACATTGCTGTTTGGCTCTGCACCGAATTGGGTGGATGCACCCGAGAACAGTTTCGCCTTGGTGGCGACCTGTGCGTGCACCTCTAGGCCGATTACAAGTTCCCAGTCGTGCTTGGCGCCCGCGATTACCTTTGGGGTCGGGGCATCATAAGTCAGGTCGAGCATCTGCGCATCCTTTGGTCAAGTTTGACTGGTGTCTAAAAGAACCCGCTGCCAGCTTCAAGACAACAAGCTGCGCGATCAGTCCGCCTGAGGCCACTTTAACCAAGGTCGCGATGCTTCGACCAGATTTACAGCGGGTGCATCCTTGCCACCAAGGGCAAGCGTCGCCTTGCGCAACATCGCAATTCCATCATCAGCGTTCTTCGGCAGCGCCGCAGCAGAGATGGGTTCGCCGACGGTTACCCTGAACGGCTGTTTGGATTTATTCATGGTTTCGTGGAACAGTGTGATGTCCCGTAATGTCGGGTGAAGCGCGTCAAACAGATAGAAAAGCGCGGAATTGCGGGCCTGTATGTTGATTGGGATCACCGGTAGATCGAATTTCCGCGCAAGCATTGCGGCGGACGCCATCCACGGCCGTTCAAACAAACGCAAGCCGCGCCGCTTTGCAAGGCGTCCCGATGGAAAGATAACGCCCATCCGGCCCTCGTTCGTGGCTTGTCGGACATAGGCCATCGTTTCGCGTGTCTTTGCATGGCACCGTTTTTCGATGCGCCATTCGACGGGCGCGATCATGGATGACATCTGCGGCAGGATCCGCAGGATGTCGCTATTTGCAAAGAAATAGGCATCTGGGCGGGCTTGCGACAGCAGGTGGTTCAATATGATTCCATCAGCGATGCCGGTTGGGTGGTTCGCCACGACAAGGGCAGCGCCATGGGCCGGGATGTGCCCAAGCCCCTTCACCGTTACGGATTTCGCCAGTCGTTCACCCATCGTGCGCATGATTTCTGATGGAGGCGCATGTTCGAATGATTTCGCGATCGCGACGGTGGTTTTATAGCCCAGCATCGTATGTAGCCCGCTCCGGATGGTCCGGGTGCCCGGTCGGCTGCGATACAGCCAAGGTGCGCGCTCTGCTATCAACGGTTCAATACGATGTTCCATTTGGAAAAACTATAATCGCCGCGTAACGGTTCCACGACATATTTTTTCGGGCGTGGCAAAATACTGCCACGCCAGCTAACAGCTTGATTTACTAGCCCAAGATACGCGTCACCATTTCGGTGGTGTCACGCGACAGGTTCGGTGTTTTGTCGATCCGCTGTAGGGCTGCCTTCATCTTGGTCTGACGATCCGCGTCATAGCGTTTCCATGTGTCAAATGATGTGCTCATCCGTGCTGTTGTTTGTGGGTTCAGCGCATCAAGCTTGATAAGCCAGTCTGCCAGCAGATCATAAGAGGCGCCTGATGGATCATGGAAACCCGCTGTGTTGCCTTTGAGCGCACCAAACACAGCACGGAACCGGTTGGGGTTCTTCATGGTGAATGCTGAGTGCTCGGTCAGTTTGGCTGCGACTTTCGCTGCATCTTCGGGCGCGGCGCAGCTGACCTGCAGGCCAAACCACTTGTCCATAACCAGACGATCATGATGCCACCGTTGTTCAAACGCCGCCAGTTCATCCGCGCCTTTCCCGATTTTCAACAATGATGCCAGCGCCGCGAGTTGCTGTGTCATGTTGTCGGCAGTTGCATATTGTTGCGAGGCTTGTTTGCCACCGTCCAGTTTCGACATGAGCGAAAGCATACGGTTTCCAAGTGACCGTTTGCCGGCGGAAACAGCGTCGGGCGCGTAAGGGCCAGTGACCGTCATATCCGCATAGATGCGGGGCAGGGTGTCTTGCAGGTGTTGTGCGATGTGCAACGTCAGCGCCTCATGGGCGCGATAGATCGCCGTTGGGTCCGGTGTTTCTCCTGCATCGACAAGCGCCTGTGCTGTGTCGTCTTGGCTTGGCAGTGACAGTGCCAATGCACGGAAGGCCGGATCAAGGTTGTCGTCACGCAGCAGCGCCAGTAACCCGTCTAAGTAGGCCGTATCGGGTGTCGCGTCTTCGCGAACCATTTGAAGCAGAACGTCTTGGGCCAGTGTCCGGCCTGCGTCCCATCGGTTAAATGGGTCTGTATCATGTGCCAACAAGAACGCGCGTTCGGCGTTGGTTTGGTCGTGTTCTAGGATGACAGGGGCGGAAAACCCGCGCAAGATCGACGGAACTGGTTTGCTGGCCAATCCATCGAAAGTGAAGGTTTGCGTTGCTTCGGTCAGTTCCAAGATGCGTGTCGGAACGATTTCGTCACCGTTATCGTTCAAAAGGCCCACGGCGACAGGGATGACCATCGGCGTCTTTTTATCTTGGTCCGGTGTGGCTGGCGTTTGCTGTGATAGCGTCAACGAATACGTGCCATCTGCATAGCTGTCAGTGACAGAAACACGCGGTGTCCCGGCTTGCGAATACCACTTCGCAAACTGACTCAGGTCGCGGCCTGTTGCGTCTTCAAACACCTGTAGCCAATCTTCGATCGTGGCGGCATCGCCATCGTGACGGTCAAAGTAAAGATCGAGGGCGTTCTTGTACCCTTCATCACCAACTAGCCGTTTGAGCATGCCGATAATCTCGGCGCCTTTTTCATAGACAGTCACGGTGTAGAAGTTGTTGATCTCGACAAAGCTTTCTGGCCGCACTGGGTGGGCAAGCGGGCCGTTATCTTCGCGGAACTGATGCGCACGCAGAACAACGACATCGTCGATCCGTTTCACTGCGTGGCTACGCATATCACCGGTGAATTGCTGATCGCGGAAAACTGTTAGCCCTTCTTTTAGGCAGAGCTGGAACCAATCGCGGCAGGTAATCCGGTTGCCGGTCCAGTTGTGGAAATACTCATGCGCGATGATTGCCTCGATCCGTTCAAAGTTCGCATCGGTTGATGTTTCCGGGCTGGCCAAAACTGCGGAAGAGTTGAAAATATTCAAGCCCTTGTTTTCCATCGCCCCCATGTTGAAGTCATCAACGGCAACGATGTTGAAGATATCCAAGTCGTATTCGCGACCGTAAACGTCTTCATCCCATTTCATCGACTTTTTTAGCGCCTCCATCCCGAAGGCACATTTTTGTTCGTCGTCACCGGGGCGAACCCAGATGTTCAGCTCCACGTCTTTGCCGGACATGGTTGTGAAACGGTCGGGGTGGTTCACAAGATCGCCACCGACAAGTGCAAACAGATAGGCCGGTTTGGGCCATGGATCATGCCATTCGGCCCAACCGTCGCCCTTGGCCGCCGGGTTGCCGTTGGACAGTAGCACGGGCAGGTCGCTTTCGATGCGGACGGTAAAGACCGACATGACGTCAGGGCGGTCTGGGTAATACGTGATCTTACGGAACCCTTCGGCCTCGCACTGGGTGCAGTACATGCCGTTTGACATATAAAGGCCTTCGAGCGCGGTGTTGGTTGCTGGGCTGATTTCGACCTCCGCCTCGAACACAAATGGCGCATTGGGCACAGTGTGCGTCAGCCCGGTCGCGGTGACCTCTGGGGTGATCGACACGCCGTCGATGGACGCTGAGATTAGCTTGAGCTGTTCACCGTGCAAAAAGAAGTCGCGCGACTGCGCATCTGGGTTTGGGCGAAACGCGATGCGGGACAAGACGCGTGTCGTCGTTGGCGCGAGCTTGAAGGTCAATTCGACGCTGTCCACCAGATAGGCAGGCGGGGTGTAGTCTTTGAGGTATATCTTTTGCGGTGCAGCGGTTTGCATGGGGATTTCCTTGTTCTTTGTGCAAACGTTATGCCTGTGTCCGACCCGCTGCAACCGGCGTTGGATCGCGATTGCCTTGTGTTTGGAATAGGTGCTGCTGGTATGTGCGAAGAATTGGTAAAAAAACATTACCGCGTTTGTTGCCTATCGGAAACTTCTGTTCTAACCCTATCGGAATATGCAACGTTGTCGCCACTGGCTGGCTGAGCAAAAGGGGAGATGTCATGACAGAACGGGTCGAGAAGCACGGATTGCAGGTCGCAACTGAACTTGCGCAATTTATTGATGAAAAGGCGCTTGTCGGAGCAGGCGTAAGTGCTGATGCGTTTTGGAAAGGCTTTGCTGATCTTGTCACCGAAATGGGCCCACGTGGCCGTGACCTGCTGCAAAAGCGGGAAAACATCCAAGCCGCCGTCGATGACTGGCACGTTGCGAACCGCGGCAAGCCGCACGACGCGGTCGCCTATCAAGCATTTTTGCAAGAACTAGGGTATCTGGTTCCCGAAGGCCCAGAATTCGCCATTGAAACTGCCAGTGTTGATCCCGAAATCGCGACAGTGCCAGGCCCGCAGCTGGTTGTGCCCATCACAAATGCACGTTTTGCATTGAACGCGGCCAATGCGCGTTGGGGCAGCCTTTATGATGCGCTTTATGGCACAGATGCGCTGGGCGACTTGCCAGCAGGTAAGGGCTATGATGCTGAACGCGGGGCACGGGTCATCGCGTGGGGACGGGCGCATTTGGATAAGGTAGCGCCGCTCGCGGAGGGTTCATGGGCCAATATTGCAGGCGTGAGTGTTTCCGGTGGTGTCCTAACGCCAACGTTGAAAGACCCAAGCCAGTTCGCAGGTCATAACGCCGATGCAGAGGTTTTCCTGCGCGCGAACGGATTGCTGATCAAGATCGTAGTTGACGCATCTAGCACGATTGGCGCGACAGATGTCGCTGGCATTTCTGATATTGTCTTGGAATCAGCATTGTCGACGATCATGGATTGCGAAGACTCGGTCGCCGCAGTGGATGCAGAAGATAAGGTCGTCGCCTATACCAACTGGCTTGGCCTGATGCGCGGCGACCTAGAAGAAGAGGTCAGCAAGGGCGGCAAAACCTTTACCCGCAAACTGAACCCAGATGTGACCTACACTGCGCCAGATGGTTCAGCACGGGTACATAAAGGCCGGTCGCTGATGCTGGTTCGTAACGTGGGTCACCTGATGACTAACCCCGCGATTTTGGATGCGGATGGCGAAGAAGTCGGCGAAGGCCTAATGGACGCGATGTGCACCACATTGATCGCGATGCATGATTTGCAGCGTGACGGTGGCAACTCACTTCATGGCTCTGTCTATGTTGTGAAGCCCAAGATGCACGGCCCCGAAGAAGTCAGCTTTGCTTGCGAAATCTTTGATCGCGTCGAAGCTGCGCTGGGCCTGCCTGCGAACACAGTAAAGCTGGGTATCATGGACGAAGAACGCCGCACGTCGGTGAACCTTAAGGAATGTATCCGCGTGGCGAAATCGCGTGTGGCCTTTATCAATACAGGTTTCCTTGATCGCACGGGCGATGAAATTCACACCAGCATGGAAGCTGGTCCGATGATCCCAAAGGGCGAAATGAAAGACAGCGCTTGGATCAAATCCTACGAGGATCGGAACGTCGATATCGGTTTGGCTTGCGGTTTGCAGGGCAAGGCGCAGATCGGCAAAGGGATGTGGGCGATGCCCGACAAGATGGCCGATATGTTGGTCGCTAAGGTTGGGCACCCGATGTCTGGTGCGAACTGCGCCTGGGTGCCGTCACCAACAGCTGCGACACTGCACGCGACGCATTACCATGCCATCGACGTGATTGCCCGTCAGGATGAGATTAAGGCCGGCGGTGCGCGCGGCACGCTTGACGACCTGCTAAGCATCCCGGTCGCAACAAACCCGAATTGGTCCGATGACGTGATCACGCTCGAGGTCGAAAACAACGCACAGGGTATTCTTGGATATGTTGTGCGCTGGATCGATCAGGGGGTCGGCTGTTCCAAAGTGCCTGACATCCACGATGTTGGTCTGATGGAAGACCGCGCGACCTGTCGGATCTCTAGCCAAGCGCTTGCCAACTGGCTGCACCATGAAGTTGTGTCTGAGGCGCAAGTCATGGATGCGATGCGCAAGATGGCCGCTGTTGTGGATGGCCAGAACGCGAATGACCCGGCTTATCGCCCGATGGCACCAAATTTCGATGGTATCGCCTTTCAGGCGGCCTGCGATCTGGTATTCAAAGGCCGTATCCAGCCATCAGGCTATACCGAACCCGTGCTGCACCAGCGTCGTCTGGAACTCAAAGCGCAGCGCAACCATTAATGCGGGTGGATTAAAATCCACCCTACCAGGAGACGACAGATGGCAGAGATTTCAGCGAGCAAAGCACGTACGATTATTCGGAAGGCAATGGCCAAGGGCGACGAAATGGGTTTCAAACCACTTTCTGTTGTTGTCCTAGATGCAGGCGGGCATGTGAAAGCGTTTGAACGCGCTGATGGCGCAGCACCGGGCCGTTTCGGTATCGCCCATGGTAAAGCCTATGGTGCAATCATGCTAGGCATGGCGGGCACCGCGCAGATGGCACGTGCAGAGCAGCAGGCCTATTTCATGGCTGCCGTGAACGGCGTTTACGGTGGGCAGGTTGTTCCTGTTCCCGGCGGCGTTCTGGTGCATGACAAGCGTGGCGCAGTTATTGGCGCTGTTGGCGTGACAGGTGACACATCCGACAACGATGTGATTGCTGCGATGGCAGGCCTTGAGGGTGCAGGGCTAACCGGCGAAGCATAACTAAGCGACACTGCTAAGTATTGAGGCCGCGCTTTTATATAAAGGCGCGGCTTTCATCGTTTTTGGGGCCTGCTGCCCTTTGGATGTGCTGTGCGTTTGGGACCAGCTGCCTGTGCGGTTGCGACATCTTTTGTTTGGTCTCGTTAGGCGGTAACAAGGGGCATACAAAAGGACAAAATGGTATGAAGCCAGTCATTGGTATCATTGGTAATAGTCATCTTATTAACGACGAATATCCGGCTTTTGCTGCTGGGGCGATGAACGTCCATGCGGTTGCCGAAGTTTCAAATGGGTTGCCGTTGATTGTGCCCACGGGGGCAGGGACGATTTGTGTTCAGTCGCTCATGGATCGTTGTGATGGCTTTTTGTTTACGGGCGGCCGTCCAAACGTGCATCCCGAAGAATACGGCGAACCAGCAACCGATGCGCATGGCGCGTTTGATCGCGAGCGTGATGGGATTGCTTTGCCATTGATCCGGGCTTGTGTGATGCGCGGCCAGCCGATTTTAGGAATTTGCCGTGGCTTTCAAGAGGTGAACGTCGCCATGGGCGGAACGCTATACCCTGAAATCCGCGATCTGCCGGGGCGCGATAACCACCGCATGCCCCCTGATGGCACACTCGAAGAGAAATTCGCACTGCGCCACAAAGTGACGTTCACGAAGGACGGGCCGTTTCATGCGTTGATGGGCGCGCAGGAGGTCATGACCAACACGCTACACGGTCAGGGTATCAAAACGGCTGGTCAGCGCGTCGTCATTGACGGTCACGCACCCGATGGCACGCCAGAAGCGATCTATATCGCTGACGCCCCCGGCTTTACGATGTCGGTGCAGTGGCATCCGGAATGGAACGCGAGCGACGATCCCGTATCGCGCCCCTTGTTCGAAGCGTTCGGCAACGCTTGTCGCGATTGGGCTACGCGTGGAATGCGCAAAAGCGCTTAAGCGGTCTTGTGCCGCAAGACGATTTTCGGCATCAATTCCGTAAACGTTTTAGGGGGTGAGCATGAAACGGTCTCGTATCAACGATATTATGGCGGAAGCGGATGATATGATCCGTTCGTATGGGTTCACTTTGCCGCCTTGGGCCTATTGGACACCCGAAGAATTTAAAGCACGCGCAGGTGACGCCAAAGCTGTAATCGAGGCGCGCAATGGCTGGGACATCACGGACTACGGCGCTGGCCGCTATGACGAAATGGGATTGTTCCTATTCACCTTGCGCAACGGACGTTTGGCTGATCTGCAGCGTGGCGGCGGCATGTGTTATGCGGAGAAGCTATTGATTTCTAAGCAGGATCAGCTGTCACCAATGCACACACACGTCATCAAAGCCGAAGACATCATTAACCGTGGCGGTGCAACGCTGGTGATCGAACTGTTTGGTTCTGATGCTGACGGAAACTTTGACGAAACAAAAGGTGGGACAGTGTTCTGTGACGGTATTCGCCGCGACTATGCACCGGGTGAAAAAATCAGCTTTGCCCCCGGTGAAAGCGTCACGTTGATGCCCGGCGATTGGCATGCATTTTGGGGCGAGGGTGGCGATGTGTTGATTGGCGAAGTTTCGACCGTTAACGACGACGAGACTGACAATATCTTTCGTGAACCAATAGGTCGCTTTGCAGAAATCGAAGAAGATGTTGCGCCAACCCATCTATTGGTCAGCGACTATAAGGCTTGGCTGTCGTAAATGATCGCGCATTCTTGACACCAGTGCGCAGTCGGTTCAACGCTGCCACATGCTTGATTTACGCCCTGTTGGATATGTAGTTGGTCTTCTTGTTGCCGCGCTTGGCGCGACAATGCTGGTTTCATTGTTCGCCGATGTCTTGGCGCAAAACGGACACTGGCCGGTCTTTTTCGAAAGCGCAGTTATCACCATTCTAACGGGTGGATTGATGGCGATGGCCTGCTCGAATGGGGTTGGTCAGGGGCTATCGTTGCGCCAGACCTTTCTATTGACGTCGCTCGTATGGCTGACTTTGCCTGTGTTTGGTGCGTTGCCGTTGATGCTGGGCGCCCCAAACGCCAGCTTTACCGATGCTTTTTTCGAGGCAATGTCTGGGCTGACAACCACAGGATCGACCACATTCGAAGGTTTGGATGCGCTGCCCGAGGGTATCAAGCTTTGGCGTGCGACTTTGCAGTGGTTGGGTGGCGTTGGGATCATTGTGGTTGCGATGGTGTTCTTGCCTGAACTTCGCGTTGGTGGGATGCAGATTTTTCGATCTGAAGCATTTGACACAATGGGGAAAATTCTGCCGCGTGCGGGGCAAATCGCCAGCAGCATTTCAGTGATTTATATCGGTCTAACAGTGGCTTGTACGCTGGCCTATAGCGCGGCGGGAATGAACGCGTTTGATGCGTTGGTGCATGCGATGACGACTGTATCTACCGGCGGAATGGCGAACTATGACAGCTCTTTCGGCAGTTTCGGCGCGGCGGCGCACTATATCGGGACCGTGTTCATGGTCCTTGCTGCCCTTCCATTTGTGCGGTTTGTGCAGCTTGTCAGCGGAACCGCAAAGCCGATTTTACACGACAGCCAAATTCGCGTCTTTTTGTCAGTCATCAGTATATGTGTTCTGCTGATCACATCATGGGTGTGGGGGCGGGAAGGCGAGTTTACTGAACTCGCCTTTCGTGAAGCGCTATTCAACGTCGTGTCCGTCATGTCTGGAACAGGTTATTCAAGCGCGGACTATATGACTTGGGGGACGTTCCCTGTGGTGATTTTCTTTTTTGTTGGATTGGTGGGGGGCTGTGCCGGATCCACGGCTTGTTCGGTTAAGATATTCCGCTATCAAATTCTATTCGCATCGATCAAAGCGCAGGTGCGTCAGATCCATTCACCACATGGTATTTTCACGCCACACTTTGAAGGGCGTACGATTAGCGAAGATGTTATGAGTTCTGTTATGGCGTTCTTTGTCGCATTCGTGCTGTTGCTTGGGGTGACGGCTGTCCTGTTAGGGATGACCGGTCTTGATTTCATCACATCGGTGTCTGGAGCGGCAACTGCCATTGCAAACATCGGTCCCGGTCTTGGGCCTGAAATTGGCCCAGCCGGAAACTTTGCGCATATCAACGATAGTGCAAAATGGATTTTATCCATGGCGATGTTTATTGGTCGTCTTGAGATTATGGTCGTGCTGACCATTCTTACCGTGAAGTTCTGGAAGACCTAGTTACCAGCAGCTAACCAGCACAGTGATATCAGCCGCGCGGCGTGTCATTGCCACAGGCGACATTTCCTGCGCATCTTCGCTACGTGTCGCGGTGATCCCGTTGCTTTCCAGCGTGGCAGTGATCTGTCCCGCGTCCAAAGAAAAGTTAACTTCTGGTGGTAGGACCTGCGCTTTGTCATCAATTCGCGGCAATAGCATGCCTATCACGGCACCGAATTTGTCAAAGACTGGGCCGCCTGCATCGCTTGGCTGGGGAAGGATCGAAAGCCGTCCTATCCGATCATCACCGGACAGATTGCGGATATCAACAACCTGCCCATATGTCAGTGTCGGGGCGCTTAGCACGCCGTTATAGGGATAGCCGCCTACGACGATCTGGTCTTGAAGGCGTGGCGTACGGGTTTCAAACGCTGCGACATTCAAGGGTGAAATGCTTTCTACGGGGCGTAACAAAGCGATACCAAGGTTTGTATTTGTCATGATTGGCTCTGCTTCATATTCACGGTCCAGCGTGATGCGTTCACAGCTCTCGATTGCCTCGGGGGTGGTTGCGACAATGCCGTTATTTGAAACAAAAAACCCTGATCTCGACATACGGGGCTGACGTACGGCAAGGCCCGCGACCATGTCGATGGCCTGATCTTCATTCGGGGGGGCAATTGCAGGGTCCAGGACACCATCAAGCCGAGAAAAGCTTGATTTCATAATGTCGAGCACCCGTTCCCGGCGCGCTTCGTCTCCGGCCGGCCAAACAAGGGTAAACCCTTTGATGTCAGTGCCTTCCAGCGAAACACTTGTGTAAGAATGGAGATCGTCACTTATCCCTTCGATCTCGAAGCTCGAATTTGTCAGGTTGCGTGATCCAGTCGTGGGGACAATGTCCAGAATTTGCATGATTTCATATAGGCCCTTTAGGCGTCCGGCATCACCTTGTTGGGAAATGAACAGCACTTGGGCTTCTGGTACGTCGGCACTTGGGTCGAACCGTACGAATGGCGGCTTATATTCGGTGAAGGCAACAAGACCGGTGGGGATTTGCATCTGAATGCCAGACGCATCGTCACGAACCAGCCGCATACGTGTGCCTTCTAGGACGCTATTATACTGGTCAAACAGCATCTCGCGCTGACGGGTGGTTAAAATGCCAGAGGGGTCTTGGTTGTTGGCCACTTGCCATGCTTGCATCGCGCTCCGCGTGCCGCGACCAAAAGATCCGTCAATTGCAGCGCTGTAAAACCCCGCCCACTTCAATGCCGTTTGTAAATTTTCGCGTGCAGGGCGGTCTAATTCGGATTCTGATGCGCGTGCCTGCGCTGGGGTTTCATCTGATAATGGGGCTGCGTCCGATATGTTTGCTGAAACAGGGGTTTCTGATGTGGCCTGCGGCAGTTGCACAGAGGATGCCGCGCGTCCCCCAATGGGCCAAAATTGCTGTTGGAAAAAACGGCCGTTTTTAACAAAGCTGTCGCTTGGGATCACACCTAGCCCAAGCAAAGTACCTAGTGCTGTCTCGGCACTGGCTTCTGAATATGGGCCGATAAAGATGCCGTAGAAACCGTCACCCAAATAATACCCGTGGACTGAATCAATTGTCCCTGCGTATTCGCGTGCGCGGTCTTGCGCCCCGGTCAGAGTTTTTCGTGCCTCAATTTGAACCCAGAAAGTGTCTTGTGCTGTTGCCGAAACAGCTGAAACGCCCAAAAATAAAAACGCCGCAAGTACCTTGATCATTTCCACCCCAAAGATCTTCGTATTATCGTAGGGGTATGACTGACCCTTGCATTGATGGGACGCAAGGGCCGCATGGACAATTCACGCAAAATTCAAACATTATATCGCAACCCGTTGCCCAATTGACCCTTTGGGCGCAGCAGCCTATTGAACGCTTAATCGTAGACGAGGGTCATCATGGCAGACAAACCACGCAGTTTTCAGGAAATTATCCTGCGGCTTCAGAACTATTGGGCCAGCAAGGGCTGTGCCATTTTGCAACCCTATGACATGGAGGTCGGGGCAGGTACGTTCCACCCGGCCACAACCCTGCGTGCGCTGGGTTCGAAATCATGGGCTGCTGCCTATGTGCAGCCGTCGCGTCGCCCAACAGATGGCCGCTATGGTGAGAACCCGAACCGCCTTCAGCATTATTATCAATATCAGGTTTTGATCAAACCAAGCCCGCCGGATTTGCAGGAACTCTATCTTGGTTCATTGAAAGCCATCGGCATTGATGCATCCCTGCACGACATCCGCTTTGTCGAGGACGACTGGGAAAGCCCAACATTGGGTGCTTGGGGCCTTGGTTGGGAAGTTTGGTGCGATGGGATGGAAGTATCCCAGTTTACCTATTTCCAGCAGGTTGGTGGCCATGACTGTAAACCCGTCTCGGGTGAGCTGACATATGGCCTGGAGCGTCTGGCGATGTATGTTCTGGGCGTGGATCACGTGATGGATATGCCATTCAACGACCCACAATCCCCCAGCCCGCTGACTTACCGCGATGTATTCAAACAAACCGAAGAAGAATACGCGCGCTGGAACTTTGACATCGCCGACACGGACATCTTGCTGCAGCACTTCAAAGACGCCGAGGCCGAATGCCAGCGCATTTTGGAACAACCAGCCGAGGATCCAAAAACCGGTAAGCGCATCATCATGGCGCACCCCGCCTATGATCAATGCATCAAAGCATCACACCTGTTTAACCTGCTCGACGCGCGCGGCGTGATTTCGGTCACCGAACGCCAAGCCTATATCGGACGTGTGCGGGCGCTGGCAAAGCAATGTGCTGATGCGTTCGTCCAAACCGAAGCAGGCGGGGCAGCGGCATAATGCCTTGGAACCGTATCGCAATTGTGGGGATCGTTGTGTCAGCTTTGATCGCAGGTATCGCGCTTTATTACCTTCAGGTTTACGCCTACTACACACCAGTGGCGGGCGATAATGCGCGTGTTGAATTGACGTCTGTTGTTACGGGCGAGGCCGAGCCGATCATCTTTGACAGCTTTGATGGCATCGATTCCGACAGCAGCCCAATCCGCTATCGGGCGTGTTTCACGACTGTTCTTAGCCAAGCAATGCTAACAGAAACCTACGTGATCAAGGACGATGCCGAACCACGCGTCGCACCAAGTTGGTTTGACTGCTTCGACGCAGAACAGATCGGTGCTGACCTTGAACACGGCGATGCGATTGCGTTTCTTGGCACCGAAAACATCCACTATGGGATCGACCGCATTGTTGCGGTTTACCCCGATGGCCGCGCCTATGCGTGGCACCAAATCAACGCCTGTGGCGAGGTCGTCTTTGATGGCAATCCGGCCCCTGACACCTGCCCACCTGTACCCGAAAGCCAGAACTGATGCCTGATCTTCTGATTGAACTTTTCTCCGAAGAAATCCCTGCGCGGATGCAAAAACGCGCCAGCGATGATCTGAAAAAACTGGTGACGGATGGTCTGGTCGAGGCTGGATTGACCTATTCGGGCGCAGCTGCGTTTTCGACGCCACGCCGTCTGGCGCTGTCCGTCGAAGGGCTGACAGCGGAAAGCCAAGCCACCCGCGAAGAACGCAAAGGCCCCAAAGTAGGTGCGCCTGACAAAGCCATCGAAGGGTTCTTGCGTGGTGCTGGTGTCACCCGCGATGACCTAGAGGTCCGCGACGACAAGAAGGGCCAAGTTTACTTTGCCGTGATTGAAAAGCCGGGCCGCTTGGCTGCGGACATCATTGCAGAAGTGCTTGAAGGTGCGATCCGTAACTTCCCATGGCCGAAATCCATGCGCTGGGGTGACGGCCCGTTGAAATGGGTGCGTCCGCTGCATTCTATTCTGTGCATCACATCAGACGAGGCTGGCGCGCAGGTCGTGCCGCTGGACGTTGATGGGATCACATCTAGTAACACCACACGCGGGCACCGTTTCCTTGCACCTGATACAATTACAGTCACAGGTTTCGATGATTACGAGGCAAAGCTGAAACGCGCCCACGTCATCCTACGCGCCGATGAACGCGCCGAGATGATCTGGCATGAAGCCACCAATCAAGCCTTTGCATTGGGTCTAGAGGTCGTCGAAGATCGCGGTCTACTGGCCGAGGTCGCAGGGCTGGTCGAATGGCCCGTCGTGTTGCTGGGCAAGATCGATGATGATTTCCTTGGCCTGCCGCCAGAGGTGCTGCAAACATCCATGAAAGAACACCAAAAGTTCTTTTCCGTCCGTAACCCCAAATCCAACCGGATTGAGCGTTTCGTGACCGTCGCCAACATGGAAACCGCCGACAACGGCGCAACCATTCTGGCGGGGAACCAAAAGGTGCTGTCGGCGCGTTTGGCCGATGCAAAGTTCTTTTGGGAAAACGATCTGCGCACGGTTAAGACCGTTGGTCTAGAAGGGATGGGTGCAAGCCTTGCCGATGTGACATTCCACAACAAATTGGGGTCGCAGGCTGACCGGATCAAACGGATCGAGGCATTAGCACGCGAGATTGCACCTGCCGTTGGTGCAAAGCCTGATCTGGCTGCCGAGGCCGCGCGGATTTGTAAGGCCGACCTATCGTCTGAAATGGTCTATGAGTTCCCTGAATTACAGGGGCTTATGGGGCGCTATTACGCCGAAGCAGCAGGTCACGACGACGGCGTGCCAGCAGCCTGCCAAGAACACTACTCACCACTGGGGCCATCAGACGATGTGCCAACTGCGCCTGTGTCTGTCGCCGTGGCTCTGGCCGATAAGATCGACACGCTGACCGGGTTCTGGGCGATTGACGAAAAGCCGACAGGTTCGAAAGACCCGTTTGCGCTGCGCCGTGCTGCGTTGGGGGTAATTCGCTTGGTGCTAGAGAACTCAGTAACACTTAGCGCCGTCGACCACCTCTCAGAGCAGCTCGTTCGTCACGCGCGCTGGATGGGCGGTTCATGGAAATTGTTTGAATTGCAGGACGCTGGCGAAGGAATGACACGCTGGCATCCCGCTATGACTGTAATTTCGGGGGATGAAGTCGTTGAAGAGCCATTTTCAATGGTTGAAGTTCGTCGGCTTTTCGAAAACGGAGAGCTAGCCTTTGACGACGAAGGTAAGTTGCGTTTGCCTGAATTGGGCGAACTAACCAACGACCTCCTCTCGTTCCTCCACGACCGCCTGAAAGTCTTCCTCAAAGACAAGGGTATCCGTCACGATATCATCGACGCGTGCATTGCGATGCCGGGGAATGATGATCTGACGCTTTTGGTCAAACGGGCAGAGGCACTGGCTGCGACATTGGCCACGGATGACGGTGAAAACCTGATTCAGGGGTTCAAGCGCGCCAATAACATTCTGACCCAAGCCGAAGAAAAAGACGGCGTTGAATATTCATACGGTGCGGACATTAAATTTGCCGAAGATGACGCTGAAAAAGCGCTGTTTTCTGCCCTTGATGCTGCAGATGCAAAGATCGCTCCAGCGATGAAAAACGAGGATTTCAGCACCGCGATGACCGCTATGGCAGCACTTCGTGGGCCGATTGATGCATTTTTCACCGATGTGCAAGTTAACGCCGATAGCGAGATTCTACGTCGTAATCGGCTTAACCTATTGTCACGCATCCGGAATATCTGTCTGTCTGTTGCCGATTTGACCAAAATCGAAGGCTAGTTGCAAAAGCTTCAAGTTTTCTTTGCTAAATAGGGGGGTAACCCCCTATGCTGCACTCACAGAATAAGGTGACGCCGCAGTGCAGCATATGACCGATATACAGCCTTTGACCTTGATTACACCGACCGCAGCAATGTCGGCCGGTGTCCATGGTGGCCGGGCGAAATGCTTACAGCGTTTGGTGCGGTTGGATATGCCGGTCCCGATGACTGTTGCGCTGTCGTTTGACACGGTACGTAGTATTGCGCAGGGGTACATGCCTGACATGAATGCGCTGCTGGCCCCGTTTGGCGAACAGCCGTTTTTATCTGTCCGTCCGTCCAGCCTTGACCCCGATTGGGGCGGGCCTAGCGCGGTGTTGAATGTTGGTATGAACGATGCCCGCCATGCGCGTTTAAGTGCGGATATTGGTGTTGAAGCTGCGACCGCGATCTATCTGCGGTTTGTTCAGTCTTATGCGGTTCATGTTGCCCGGCTTGATCCTGATGAGTTCTTTTTGCCAGATGTCGCAGATGCCGACAGCCTGAAGGCAATGCTGGACACTTACGAATTCGAAACAGACGAACCGTTTCCACAAGATGCCAGCGTGCAGTTGGCCGAGGTATTGCGCTCGATGGCCCGCGCATGGGACGGCACGACCGCCCGTTTGCTGCGGCAAGCCAAAGGTGCGCCTGTTGATGCTGGCCTTGGCCTTGTCGTTCAGGCGATGGCGATGGGCGTGGGGCAGGGTGAATGCGGTTCTGGCGTGATTGAATTTGTCGATGCGACTTCGGGGCTGCCGAAAATCGTCGGGCGTTACCTCAGTCAAAGCCAAGGTCGCGAAACTATTCGTGATGCCGAAGGTGCGATGTATTTGAACCGGGACGACCGTGGTCCGTCGCTTGAAGAACGATGCCCTGATGTGTTTGCGCAACTGCTTGTCTTCGGTGACCTGGCACGTAAAAAATTGCGCGAAGAAATGCAGATCAAGTTCACGATTGAACATGGTGTGTTGCGTATTTTGGATGCTATACGCGTACAACGTTCATCGCGTGCGACTGTGCGTATTGCCGTGGCGCTTGCCAACGATGGTATCATTCCGCGTGAAGAAGCCGTGATGCGGGTTGAACCTGCTGCGTTGTCTGAATTGTTGCACCGTCAGGTCGATCCGCGCGCAAAGCGTGATCTGATTGTACGTGGTATTGCTGCAAGCCCGGGGGCGTCTGCTGGTCGTATCGTATTGACCGCTGCCGAGGCCCAAGCAAGTGCAGCCAGAGGCGAGCCATGCGTATTGGTGCGCCGCGAAACGACTCCGGAAGACATTCGCGGTATGCACGCAGCCCAAGCCGTTTTAACCATGCGTGGCGGTGTCACGAGCCATGCTGCTGTGATTGGCCGCGGATTGGGATTGCCGTGCGTTGTTGGTGCCTCTGATCTGTCGATTGATCGCAAAAAAGGCGTGATTAGCGGCCCTGACGGTCGCAAATTCACTGCGGGCGATGTGATTACGGTTGACGGCACTACGGGGCAGATCCTGGCGGGCGAAGCCCCAATGCATGAGGCCGCGCTTGATGGGGCGTTTCAGACTCTTCTGGAGTGGGCCGATGATTATCGTGATATTGGTGTACGCGCGAATGCGGACACTCCTGCTGACGCCCAAGCCGCTCGTAATTTTGCAGCCGAAGGTATTGGTCTATGCCGGACGGAGCATATGTTCTTTGAGGGTGACCGGCTGGGCGTCATGCGCGAAATGATCTTTGCCGAAGGGTCAGATGATCGCCGTGCCGTCTTGGATCGGTTGCTGCCCATGCAACGCGACGATTTCGAGGCGCTCTTTACCATTATGGCGGGCAAGAACGTTTGCGTCCGTCTGTTTGACCCGCCGCTGCATGAATTCCTACCCTCCGATAAGGCGGGCTTGCGCGATTTGGCCGAACAACTGGCCCTGCCGGTGCCAGAGGTGACAGAACGCGTGAATGCGTTGACCGAATACAACCCCATGCTTGGCATGCGCGGTGTTAGGCTCGGGATCGCGATCCCAGAAATCTACGATATGCAGGCACGCGCAATTTTTGACGCGATGGTCGCTGTCGGTAAGGCTGGCGTTGATATCTCGGTCGAGATTATGATCCCGCTGGTCAGCGCGATGCGCGAAGTCGAGCTGGTGAAAACCCGGGTCGATGGTGTCGCGAATGCTGTGCGTGCGAAAAGCAAAACAGCGTTGAATTACCGTTTGGGCGTGATGGTTGAAACGCCGCGTGCTGCGTTGCGTGCACAAGACATCGCCGGACATGCAGAGTTTCTGTCATTCGGCACGAACGACCTTACACAGATGACCTACGGGCTGTCGCGTGATGACGCGGGGCGCTTTATGTCGGCCTACGTGCAGCAGGGCGTCTATGCCGAAGATCCGTTCCACACCTTGGATGTTGAGGGCGTTGGTGAACTTGTCGCGCTAGGTGCAGAGCGCGGGCGGATGGGACGAAAAGATGTGATTCTTTCGATCTGTGGCGAACACGCTGGCAGTCGAACCGCGATTGCATTTTGCCGTGAACATAAATTTGATTACGTTTCTTGTTCGCCGTTTCGCGTGCCTGTTGCGCGACTCACTGCGGCGCAGCTTGCAATTGCAAGTAAGATAAAATCGTAGTTAGCAACATATTATTGTTGCATTCCCTGTCCAAATGTCCTGATATTACCTTGTAATGCGCAGACTATCGCTGTGCCGTGGCGTCTTTTGGGCGCTCGGTGACGTTAGGGTAGACGGATGCGTTTCTTTCCCCTAAAGACACCAGCGCCTGCGTGGGGCTGTTCCGCGTAGTTTCCTGGGTGGGAAAAGATGACGTTTTTTAAATCAGTTTTGGCCGCAGTTATCGCGGCATCCGTTTCGTTTGGCGCATCGACCGCAGTCGCTGACGAATTGATGGCAAGTCGCCTCGGTGCGATTTTAGGGCAAGAGCGTGAAGCGCTCGCGGTGGTCCCTGATAGCCGCTTAAACCTTTTGACTAGCTTACCCCCTGCTGATGAACGTGGCGTCGACACGCAAACCGGCGAAATCTACAATCGCGAATACCTTGCGACACAGCCTGCTGCCACGGGTGGTGATCAATGGGAATGCCTATCAGAAGCTTTGTATTTTGAGGCGCGCGGCGAAAGCGTTGAAGGCTTGTTTGCTGTTGGCGAAGTGATCCTGAACCGCGTTGACAGTAATTCCTACCCTGACAGCCTGTGCGCTGTGATCAATCAAGGGACTGGTCGTCGTTTTGCTTGCCAGTTCACATACACCTGTGATGGCCGTGCCGAAGTTATCGCGGAACCACGCGCATGGGCGCGCGTTGGCAAAGTGGCACGCATCTTGATTGATGGTGCGCCGCGTGTGCTGACAGGTGGCGCTACGCACTACCATACCAAAGCTGTGAACCCATCATGGGCACAACGCTTTCCGCGTACGGCCTCTATTGGGTCGCACTACTTTTACCGCCAGCCGGTTCGCACCGCTTCTAAATAAAGTCGCATGTGTGACTGAGGGCGTCGTGGGTGGCGCTTGTCGGAATGGTCGTGGCCCTGTATCTGGGCCGGGATTTACCTCGATTGAGTGGACGGCCCATGACCGATGATATTCGCCTTGCCTTTGCGCACCCAAGTGAACGGGCAGAGGCAAGCAGTCAAACCCCGTGTGACAGAATTTCCTTGCGCGACTATGTTGTCGAAGTGGAAATAGGTGCGTTTCAGCAAGAGCGTGGGCATTTGCAACGGGTCCGTTTCAACGTCGTTGTCGAAGTTTCGCCGCTTGGCGTGATAGACGACGATGTCGACCGCATCCTTTCATATGATAAAGTGACCGAAGCGATCGGTACGGAGCTAGAGGCAGAGCGGATCAACTTGCTTGAGACCCTCGCTGCGCGCGTTGCAGAACGTATTTTGCTAGAACCCCAAGCGGAACGCGTGTTTGTACGTATCGAAAAGCTGGACCGGGGCCCGTTTTCATTGGGTGTTGAAATTGTACGCGCGCGTGATGGCGTTTCGGGTGCAGGACAAACCCATGTCGAAGCGCCGCATCCGCGCGTTGTATACTTATCTAACGAAGCAATGGCATCGCCGCATTTTGGCGGGTGGGTTGATCAGCTTGCTGATCGTGATGAGCCGCTGATTATCTGTGTTGGGCAAGCAGATGTTGCGGCACCACAGTCTAGCAATGCGCTTGCGCAGCGCCGCATCGATTTGCTTGCGATTGAACAGAACGCTTGGCTGCTTGCCAGTCGCGACCGCCGATGCATGGTCGTTGGGACCCGAACAGAGCTAGACTGGGCGATGAAGAACGAGCAAATTTGTGTCTGGGCACCATCAAAAATTGTTTTGGATGCGGTCGATGGTCCATCTGCAAGCCCACGCGCTGCCGTTGAACTGGCCGCTTGGTTCGCGCAAGAAATGACCGCGACCGAGCTGTTAGTAATCGGTGCTGAAGCGCCGGCATCATCGGTGCCCGTATGTGTAATGGATGGCACGCAACAGGCACTGTCATGACTGTATATTATCAGCCGATAGCGCGTATGGGCGGACATAGAAGCGCTGCGGCACATTTCATCGCGGGTGGGGCATGTTGGTTCGACCGGGCAATTGTTCGGCAACGTGGATGCGAAGACCGGCTCGTTAGTGTGGATACTTTACCCGCAGATGTTGTTGATCGGATTTCTGCGCCGCGTGCCGTGATTGCGGGTATGGCCATGGACGCCCCGCGGGTTATGGGGATCTTAAATGTAACGCCTGATAGTTTTTCTGACGGTGGCATGTTCATTGGGCAAGATGACGCTGTGCGTCACGCGCTGGCGATGGCTGATGCCGGTGCTGCGATCATTGATATTGGCGGTGAAAGCACACGACCGGGTGCGGAGACCGTGAGTGTCGACGATGAAATTGCACGTACCGCACCTGTTATCGCCGCGATCCGTGCAGTCAGTACAATTCCTATATCGATTGATACACGCAAAGCAGCCGTCGCAAAGGCAGCTATTGAAGCAGGGGCGAACCTCGTAAACGATGTGGCCGCACTTAGCTACGATGCCGATCTTGCTGATGTCACCGCGCGTTCTGGTCTTCCTGTGTGCCTCATGCATGCGCAGGGTGATCCGGCGACAATGCAAGACGATCCGCAATATGACGATGTATTGCTTGATGTGTACGATTATCTAGAACAGCGGGTTTGCACTGCCGAAGCGGCTGGTATTGCTAGGCATAGTATCGTTGTTGATCCCGGTATCGGTTTTGGTAAGTCGCTAGACCATAATCTAGCACTGTTGCGTGGACTTTCGCTGTTTCACGCATTGGGCTGTCCGATTTTGCTGGGTGCGTCTCGGAAAAAGTTCATCGGCACGTTAGGCGGTGGTGTATCAGCCACTGATCGTGTGGCAGGTTCGGTTGCCGTTGCGTTGCATGGCGCACGACAGGGGGTGCAACTTTTGCGGGTCCACGATACATTCGAAACCAAACAGGCGCTCGACCTGGAATGGGCAATAAATAAGGCAGTATAATCATGGCACGTAAGTTCTTTGGCACAGATGGTGTGCGCGGCAAGGCTAACATATATCCGATGACCGCTGACATGGCTTTGAAAATTGGGGCAGCGGCAGGCCGGTATTTCCGCAATGATGGATCGAACGGACACCGCGTTGTGATTGGGAAAGATACGCGGCTATCTGGCTATATGTTTGAAAACGCATTGACTGCGGGTTTGACAAGCACTGGAATGAACGTGCTGTTGCTTGGTCCTGTGCCAACACCCGCTGTTGGCTTGCTGACGACATCTATGCGTGCTGACGTTGGGATTATGATTTCGGCCAGCCATAATCCGCACCATGATAATGGCATTAAGTTTTTCGGTCCCGATGGGTTCAAGCTTTCAGACGACGCGGAAACCGACATAGAAACGCTGATCGAAAGTGAAATCGAACCGGCACAGTCGCAAAACATCGGTCGGGCAAAGCGCGTTGATGATGGGCGGTTCCGCTATGCTGAGCGTATTAAATCTACATTCCCACATGGTATGCGCTTAGATGGTTTGAAGGTGGTGATCGATTGCGCCAATGGCGCCGCCCATCGTGTCGCCCCAGAGGTACTTTGGGAACTTGGTGCTGAAGTTATTCCAGTGGGCGTTAGCCCGAATGGGCTGAACATCAACGAAAACTGCGGGTCGACCAGCACAGGGACGGCTGCGGCCAAGATACTTGAGACTGGTGCCGACGTCGGCATTTGCCTTGACGGTGACGCTGACCGCGTGATGATCATTGACGAAAATGGGCAGGTTGCAGATGGCGATCAGCTTATGGCGCTTATGGCGGCGCGTTGGGCGGATCAAGATCGCTTAAACGGCGGGACGCTTGTCGCGACAGTAATGTCAAACCTAGGCTTAGAGCGCTATCTTGACGGACGGGGACTGCGGCTGGAACGTACAGCCGTCGGTGACCGGTATGTGGTCGAGGCGATGCGCGCGAATGGTTGGAACCTTGGTGGGGAACAGTCCGGGCATATTGTCATGACGGACTATGCCACGACGGGTGATGGCCTGCTTGCGGGACTTCAGTTTTTGTCAGCGATGATTGAAACGGGGCAAAACGCCAGCGCATTGACCACGTCATTTGAAACGGTTCCTCAGCTCTTAAAAAACGTCCGCTATGCCGCAGGCCAAGATCCTTTGGCGGCAGCGTCTGTCCAAAAGGTAATCGCAGATGCCGAGGACAAACTGATTGGTAAAGGTCGGCTGCTCATCCGTAAGTCCGGGACAGAGCCGTTGATCCGGGTCATGGCGGAATGCGAAGATGATACGCTGCTGGCACAGGTTGTCGATGGTATCGTCGCTGAGGTTGAGACAGCCGTTTAAGCGCTATATCGATTACTCATGGGGAGCTTGTTGACAGGCGAGTGCGGATGGCGGGCTGCCCAATTGGCATTTGCGTCTCATATGGGTGTTTTGCGGCTATAAGCCTTTGTTTCCTTCATCAAGGCGGCTTCAAATGGGCTGGTAGGTTGCGCTTTGGTGTCTGGTTCCAGTGTAACGCTCTGGCGCAATGTGATTATGGCGATGCATTTGAACGCAAAAGTTTCCTGAAAGCATTCCACTGGCTTATCAGCAGTCCGCTCAGGATAAGTGCAAGTGCTGTGAAGAAACGGAGTGGTAAATCTTCACTGAGAATGACAGCCCCGAAAATCATTGACCAGACAGGCACCTGATAATTCACCAATGTCATGAAAATCGCGCCCGCAGATCGGATGATCAAAACCCGGATCAGCGCAGCAAGCGCGGTGGGGACAAAGCCAAGTAATACAATAGCGATGACCGTTCGATGATCGGTGGCTTGTGGGACACCTTCGAAGATTAGCATCGCAGGAATCAACGCGCAGGCGCCCACAACCAGAAACAATGCGGCCATTGTGATCGGATCTATGGGTGGGCAGCGTTGCGTCATAATAGCGGATATCGCGTAAGATAGCGCCGCAAGGATGCAGGCGATTTGTCCCAAAGGTTCCATCCCGGTGCCGATCCGTAAAACGCCGGGGCCGATCAGGACGAGCGCGCCAATGAATCCCAGCGTCACACCCAGTCCGTTGCGCAGGTTCATTTTCTCATCCGTGAACACATGGGCCAACGGCAGAACGAACAACGGCAGTACCGCCATCGAAATTCCGGCAAAGGCCGAGGGCACATATTGCTGCCCCCAGCTAAGCAGCGCAAAAGGCACCGCAGTATTCAACAGCCCGATAACCAGCAGGTATTTCACCATAGTACGTGTAAAGACGGGCAGCGGCCGACGCATCACGCGCATCAGCCCCAGCAGTGCCACAGCGCCCAAGCTGGTCCGCGCGCAGGCAACGGTTAGCGGTCCGTATCCTTCGAGCGCGATGGCAACGACCATAAACGTCCCGCCCCAGATTAATCCAAGCGCGAGGATCGATAGCCAATTAGACAGGCTTGGTTGGGTTGTCATCGCGCGCGTCCGCTATTCGTGAATTTCTCTGCTATCAGTGGGCGCCTGCGCACGATCATGCAACCCGTAGTCACGAGAAACTTCTGCAATACGAATACGATAATCGCTAAACACACCGTCACGGCCCACTGCTTGCGACCCGCGGTGTTCCATCGTGTTACGCCACTGCTTAACGGCGTCTTCGTCGGTAAAGAAAGATAGGGACAGCAGCTTGCTCGGGTCAGTTAGGCTTTGAAAGCGCTCAACGGAGATGAAGCCGGGAACCTGTGCTAGGATCGGCCGAAGCTGCGCTGCATGATCAAGATATGTATCGTGTTGGCCTTTGGCGGGGGTTACCTCAAATATAACGGCAATCATTGCGCGGCCCCATGCGGTGACGAAGCAATCCTTAGAACGGTGCGATCTTCGCGAAGGATAAACTTTTCCTTTTGCGCGAATTCATAGTTTTCGCGTCCCAGCGGATCTGCACTTAGGTGCTCGCGATAGGTTTCGTAGGCGGCAAGCGATGGGATGTTGTAGATGCCATATGCCAAGGTGGTCGATCCCTCGTGCGGGGCGTAATAACCAATAAGGTCAGCGCCGTTGCGCGGGATGGCTTGGCCCCAGTTGCGGGCATATGTTTCGAATTGCGATTTCTTGGTTGGGTCCATTTGGTATCGAATGATGCAGGTCAGCATTTGGGCTCCTTTGTTGTACGGGTTAGCATAGCAGGTAGATTTGCGCGAATGCTTCGGCTAATATCGAAGTATGAAGGAAGGTCCCGACATATCCCGTGTTGCCGCATTGATCGGTGATCCAGCCCGCGCGAACATGCTGACGGCGCTGATGACCGGTAAGGCGCTGACTGCAACGGAACTCGCCGCCGAGGCAGGGGTCACCGCGCAAACAGCAAGCGGGCATTTGGCGAAACTATTCGACGGTGGGTTGGTGCAATCGCGCAAGCAAGGCAGGCACAAATATTTTGCGCTCGCTCATGGAGATGTTGCTGTCGCCCTCGAAGGGCTGATGGGACTGGCAGGCGGAGAGCTGCGTACGCGTACGGGACCAAAGGATGCCGCGCTGCGACAGGTACGTGTGTGCTATAATCACCTAGCAGGCCAAATGGGCGTTCAAATGTTTTCTAGTTTGATTTTGCGTGGCTACATGCGTGATGATCCCGATGCGCCGATTTTGACGGCTAGTGGCCAAGAATTTATCGCACAGTTTGGCGTTGACCTTGATGCGTTATCCCAACAGCGCGCGCCATTGTGCCGCAGTTGTTTGGACTGGAGCGAACGTCGCACGCATCTTGCCGGGTCGCTTGGCCGGGCGATCTTAACCAAAATGGAACAATCCGGTTGGGTGAAACGCGACGATAAAAGCCGTGCGCTATTGTTTAGTCAGGCAGGCGCTTCTGCATTTCAGGTGGCGTTCCCGGAAACTGGCTGACGCTGCGTTTATCTTGAATAGGGGCGATCTATCGCGAAGCTATCAACATGACAGAACAACCCACAGACCCCGCAGAGATTTTTGACGCGCAGGCAGCACTTGTGCCGGACCGTCGCGTTAGTTTTGATTTCAGCGCACGCCGCGATGCGCTGTTGCGTTTGAAGCAGGCGATCATTGCGCGTGAAGGTGCGATCATTGAGGCGATTGGTGCTGACTTCGGGAAACATCCGGTTGAGGTGCGCCTGACCGAAATCGTACCGATCTACCAAGAGATCGGGGATGCGCTGCGCCATCTTCGGCGCTGGATGCGCCCCAAGCGCGTGATGCCAGGCCTTACGATGTTCGGAACATCGGGTCGGATACAGCCGACACCCAAAGGTACTTCCTTGATTATCGCGCCTTGGAACTTTCCGTTCATGTTGGCGCTTGGGCCGCTTGTTTCGGCGCTTGCCGCCGGTTGTTCCGCCGTTATCAAACCGTCGGAAATGACGCCTGCGACCTCGGCTGTGATTGCTGATGTTATCGCTGAAGCTTTTGAACCTGATTTGGTTGCGGTGGTGCAGGGCGGTCCTGACGTTGCGAACGCGCTATTAGAACAGCCGTTCGACCATATCTTCTTTACCGGCAGTCCGGCGGTCGGCAAAATCGTGATGGCAGCAGCGGCCAAGACACTTGCCAGTGTTACGCTTGAGTTGGGTGGCAAATCCCCTGTCGTCGTCGGGCCAGAAGCCAACGTTCACAAGGCTGCCAAGTGGATCGCATGGGGGCGTTTCATCAATGCGGGCCAAACCTGTGTCGCGCCAGACCACGTTTACGTTCACGAAAGCATCCATGACGCGCTTGCCGATGCTTTGCGTGCACGGATTACAAAGATGTACGGCACTGATCCCACGCAATCCCCTGCGCTGGCCAAGATAATAAACCCGCGTCATTGGGCGCGACTGACTGGCCTGATCGCTGACGCCGAAGGCAAAGGTGCAACGCGTGCCATCGGGACCTCCGACGAAGCCAGTCGAAAAATTTCGCCCACGATCTTGCTAGACACTCAGCCTGATATGGAAATCTCACGAGAAGAGATTTTCGGACCGGTGCTTCCGCTCATCAAATATAGCGATCTGTCGGATGTTATCGGGCAGATCAATGACGCACCGCACCCGCTCGCGCTTTATGTTTTTGGAGATGCCGAAACGGCGGATCGTGTGACCAATGGTACAACATCGGGTAGCGTTGGTGTGAATCTTACGATTCTACCGGTCATTCATCCGAACCTTCCTTTTGGTGGAGTCGGGAATTCTGGGATGGGCGCCGCGCATGGCAAGGCTGGGTTCGATGCGTTTAGCCACCTTCGGCCCGTACTGCAAAACAGATTTATTGCCTTGCCTATGATCTTTCCGCCCTACACGTCACGCGTTGAGAAACTGTCTAAGTTTCTGCTTCGCTTTGTGGGGCGCTAACGAAAAAGGGCTGGCGTTTCCGCCAGCCCCAATCACGTGAACTAAGCAGGCTTAGTTCTTTGCTTTGTCGACCATTTTGCCTTCGGAGATCCAAGGCATCATTGCGCGCAGCTTTGCACCAACCTGTTCGATCTGGTGCTCGTCGTTTGCACGACGGGACGCTTTGATTGTTGGCTGACCAACAGCGTTTTCCAGCATGAAGTCACGCACGAATTTGCCAGACTGAATGTCAGCAAGCGTTTCTTTCATCGCTTTCTTCGTCTGCTCATATGGCAGGATGCGTGGGCCAGAAACGTACTGACCGTATTCAGCAGTGTTCGAGATGGAGTAATCCATGTTCGCGATGCCGCCTTCATAGATCAGGTCAACGATCAGCTTGGTTTCGTGCAGGCACTCAAAGTAGGCCATTTCAGGCTCGTAACCAGCTTCGACCAGTGTTTCAAAGCCACAACGGATCAGTTCAACGATACCGCCACACAGAACGGCTTGTTCGCCGAACAGGTCAGTTTCGCATTCCTGACGGAAGTTGGTTTCGATGATGCCGGAACGACCGCCACCGATTGCAGAACAGTATGACAGGCCGATTTCGTGGGCTTTGCCAGACGCGTCAGTGTCGACAGCGATCAGGCAAGGCACGCCGCCACCTTTGGTGTATTCGCCGCGAACAGTGTGACCTGGGCCTTTTGGTGCCATCATGATCACGTCAACGCCTTCTTTTGGCTCGATCAAGCCAAAGTGCACGTTCAGGCCGTGTGCGAATGCGATTGCTGCACCTGGCTTGATGTTGTCGTGGACGTATTTTTTGTATGTTTCTGCCTGCAGTTCGTCGGGCATTGTGAACATGATCACATCACACCAAGCAGCAGCTTCTGCGATGCCCATAACCTTCAGGCCTTCGCCTTCAGCTTTGGCTTGTGAAGGAGAACCTTCACGCAGCGCAACAACAAGGTTCTTCGCGCCAGAATCACGCAGGTTCAGCGCATGCGCGTGACCTTGTGAACCATAGCCAAGAATAGCAACTTTTTTGTCTTTGATCAGGTTAACATCGCAATCGCGATCGTAATAAACGCGCATGTTCGCATTCCTTATTGGGTTATCTCTGATGCGGTTTATAGCGGTGTTTTGTGGGATAAGTGAGTGTTGATTTTATGTAATTTTCAGTTTGGATGTAATTGTTATTCGTCAAGTTGTAAAATATATGGAATATTATGCTTGATGATGTTGATCGCCGAATTCTACGCCTGCTTCAGGCGGACCCAGCACAACCCGTGCCGGAGCTTGCCTCTGCGACGGGCATGACCGCAGCCCGCGTAACGCGCCGTTTGGACCGATTGCGCGCGGACGGGGTTTTGATGCCAAGCCAAGCTGTGATTGATTGGCGTGCGCTTGGTTTCACCGTCGAGGTCAGTTTGCGCGTGACGCTGGATAAAACTGTTCCGCGCGCCTTTGACGATTTTCTATCGGCTGCCCGTCAGGTGCGGGCGGTTATCGAAATTCAGACCTTCTTGGGCCGTGTTGATGTGCGTCTATCGCTGATCGCGCGTGATTTGCCTGATTATCAACGTATCTACCGCGAAGAAATTCTGACCCTTCCGCACATCGCAGACATCGAGGCGCTGATGACAGTTGCCCGTTTGAAATACGACGAAAGCCTGCCGCTATGACCTTGGATGACATTGATCGGGAATTACTGAGGTCAGTTGCGCTAAATGCGGATCAGTCAACAACCCAGCTGGGACAAAAACTGGGGTTAAGCCAGCCTGCAACTTGGCGTCGGTTGCGGCGTTTGCAAGATGCAGGCGTGATTTCAGGGCGGCGTTTGGTATTGGACGCCGAGAAGGTCGGCTTTGGTGTGACTGTATTCTTGGGGGTAAAGCTCGCCACCAAAGGCCGGATCAGCCTAGAGGATTTTGAACGCGCCGTGTCGGCGATCCCCGAAGTTCAATCAGTCGAACACGTCTTGGGGCTTTACGATTATCGTTTGCGGGTTGTCGCGCGTGATTTGGCAGATTTTGAGCGCGTATTGCGACGGCGGGTCATGACCTTGCCGGGCGTGGGCAATGTCGAAGCAAATGTTTTGCTGTCCGAGGAACGTAGACCCGGGCCGCTTTAGCGCCCGGCACCTAGTCCCAATTCCATCAGCTTGCGGCGTACTGGGGTTAACCCATAAAGCATCTGAATGCCTTTGGCGCGCAGTTCCTGTGCCAATGCACCGCCCGAAATGGATGCCCGGTTCAGCGCATCAATACCTGCGATACGTAGCTTAATATCTGGATGGCGCGCGCGGGCGTAGGCATCAAGCATCTGACGATCACCCAACGCCGTTGGATTAGCCTGCGCCAGTTCCAAAAGGCTGGCCAGATCGCGCAGTGACATATTCAAACCCTGCGCTCCAATTGGGGGCGTGACATGGGCCGCTTCGGCGACAAGCGCCACGCGCGGTCCAGTGATCTTGTCCGCGATCTGACTAATGATCGGCCATACGCTGCGCTTGGATACAAGCGTTAGAGGGCCGTAAACACCGGCGGAACGATCATTCGCTGCGGCTTCGAATGCAGCTTGGTCCAGTTTACTTAGGAGAACTGCTTCGGGGCCGTGATCCATCCAGACCACAGCAGAACAAGGCTTGCCATCGTGATCGGGTAAGGGCACCAGCGTGAAGGGGCCACCGTCACGATGTATCTCGGTCGATACATTGTTATGCGGCGCATTATGGGTCACGGCAAAGGTAATCGCCTTTTGCCCATAGCGTTTTGTTTTTACGTCAATCTCAGCGGCATTACGTACGGCTGAACCGCGCCCGTCAGCACCAATTACCAGTTTTGCATCTAGCTGCGTGCCATCAGATAGGGTCACAATCGCGGATCGGTCGCGGGCCAACATGCTTTTGAAACCTGTGCCCGGGCGAAAATCGACATTTGGTAAGTCTTTTAACCGCGCAACCATTTCGCGGCGTAACAGCCAGTTGGGTAGGTTCCACCCAAATGGCTTGTCAGAGATATCTGCAGCGTCAAAATCGCGGATCACATGTGGATCAGCAGCTGCATCAACAATGCGCATGATCTGAAGTGGCGCCGCGAATGGGGCAAGGCACTGCCATAGACCCGCAGCCTCTAGGAATTGTTGTGCTGGCTGCAAAAATGCCGTGGTGCGCAAATCCGCGCCAGTCGCTTCGCTGCTTGTCACCGGGGGGGTCGGATCAACGATTGTAACATCAAAGCCTGCGGTGCCAAATGCAGCTGCAGCCGTGAGGCCAGCGACACCGCCACCTGCGATCAAAATATCGGTCGATTTGCGTTCCATAGGTCTGACATAGGGCGTTGATCGCGGCGCGGAAAGGGTTACCGCGTCACCTGCGACAAGAAATCTGTCAGGTCATCGGTGCTATGGTGAACATGCGGCGCATCCAGTGGCGTTTCATTCACGTGCACCGTCCGCATCCCAAGCGCGTGGGGAACCGCAAGATTGCGTGCCTCGTCTTCGAACATCGCGGCAGACGTAGGGGTCACTTCTGCGCGAGCAAAGACGGTGGCAAAGCTTTGTGCATGGGGTTTAGGCGTAAGTTCGGCATGTTCAATCGCGTAAACGGCGTCAAACGCATGTGACAAACCGCGCGCCTTTAGTACCCGCGTTGCATGGTAGTTCGATCCGTTCGTATAAACGATCTTGCGCCCGGGCAACACCCCAATAGCCTCGGCTAAATCAGGGGCTTTGGTCAGGTGCGAAATGTCGATATCGTGCACCTCGGCCAGAAAGTGATGCGGATCAACGTTATGTTCTTTCATCAGTCCTGCCAGCGTCGAACCATGCGTTTCCCAATAGGCGTTCGCTTGCTCAGCAGCGCGGTCTTTGTCAAAGCCCGTGACACGCATGACATAGGCGGCAAATTTCGGATCCATCAGCCCAAATAAATCAGCCGATGGATGATACAGCGTATTGTCGAGATCAAAGACCCAAGTGTCGACATGTTCAAAGTGTTCAGCAACCATGCGCGGAACCTATGCGACTGTTTCGCGCTGTACAATCAGTTTGGGTTGATTGCGGGGGGCTGGCAAGGGTAGGGTCGGCGGATCAAGAAAGGCCTAACGCCATGCACGATCCGCGCGGAACCCAAAAAGACGCTTACGCCCTTATTCTAGAGGCAATCGATAGCCACACCTACAAGCCGGGTGATCGATTGGTAGAAAGCGAGTTGGCTGAACGATTTGGCGTGTCGCGCACCCCGATTCGAGAGGCATTGCAACGACTTGAGACGCAATCCTTGCTAACGCGTGATGGTCGGTCGTTGATCGTGGCATCGCTAGATCATACCCAACTGTCCGAACTTTATGTGGTCCGTGGTGAACTTGAAGGGCTCGCGGCCCGGCTTGCAGCACGTCACGCGGCACCCGAAGAAATCAAAGTACTGCGGGACATGCTTGAAGATGACCGGAAGCTGGTCGGTGATCCTATGGCGCTTAGCCGTGCCAATCGGCGTTTTCATAAACAAATTCACCTTGCGTCACACAATAGATTCTTAGTGCGTCAGTTGGATTTGGTGCACCGGTCAATGGCATTGTTGGCGACCACATCACTTGCGGCCGAAGGGCGCGGGGCAGAAACGCTAGATGAACATACGGTTATAGTCGAAGCCATTGAGGCCGGCGATGGTGACGCAGCATATACAGCACTGCGAGACCATATTTCCGAGGCCTTTGTTACCCGTCTGCGGTTGGATGCCCAAGCGGTTGAGGCTGCGGAGTAGCGCGCGATTTCCAGCTTTGCGGCAATAGCAAACCATGCGCCGTTTTATCCCAATAGAATGGCTTTGTAACCAGTTCATATATCCCTTTGTAGGCTGCCAGTGCGCCCAATGGGAAATAGAGGCTGAGTGTGAAAGCCCACTTAAACAGCCAAGATTTATTTGCCTTGCCTAACGCGATGTAGGTCACAATCCATCCAATAAGTTCTGATATGATGAATAATCCTGATAGCATCCAAAAGGCCCACGGTTGCATAATCAAAGACAGTGGATGGGCCACACCCAAAACCGGAAGCCAGAATGTCCAAAGCAGTGGTGCCAAAACGAATTGCGATAGCGTCCCTAGGAACAGCAGTTGAACGCCGAAAAAACGCCATGCCCCGAGGTCGCGCCAAAGCTGGATAGGATCGCGCATGTGCACCCCGTATGTGATTGCATATCCCTTTAACCAACGTGATCTTTGTTTCACCCATGGCCACGCGCGACCGTTAGCTTCTTCTTCGGTGACGGTATCGATCAATGCCGTGCGATAACCGTGACGCGCCAGCCGAATTCCAAGATCAGCATCCTCAGTGACATTATGTGCGTCCCATCCACCAAGTTCATGCAGTGCGTCGCGCTTGAAGAACAGAGTGGTTCCGCCAAGTGGAACGGCCAGCCCTAACCGCTGTAACCCGGGAAGTATAACACGGAACCAACTCGCGTATTCGATTGTAAAACAACGCGTTAGCCAATTCGCGCTGGCATTGTAATAATCTAACTTCCCTTGCAAGCACACAACATCTGGTGCGGCGTTTGCAAATTCATCTGCAACCTTGTGAAGCTGGTCCGGGGCTGGCGCATCCTCGGCATCCCAGACACCGATGATGCTCCCTCGAGCGAAGTCCAAGGCATAATTTAAGGCGCGTGGTTTTGTTTTGATTGCCCCTTTGGGAACGATGATTGGGCGGATACCTTGGGGCAATGTTGTACGGCCAAGCGTCGCGCGCGTGGTCAGGTCGTCTGCCTCTAATACAAGGCAGACTTCAAGCAGCTCGCGTGGATAGTTAAGCGCAGTGAGACGGGCCAACAGATGTTCAGCAATCGCGGTTTCATTATAAAGTGGGACCAGCATCGTGATGACAGGCAGGCGGGCAGGGGTAACATTATTGGGGTTTGGTTTGGCTGACTGCCAGCCAATGATCGCCGCCGCAATTTTAAGGGCGGTGGTCATGATAAGCGTAAGTATTGCCCAAGCAACCAGTATTCCCAGCAACGCAACTGGGCTAAATACAAACGCAAGCAAGAAACCTAAGAACGCGGTTATACCAACGAAAAAGGCATGTTTCGGGTTCCAGTCACGGCAACTGTCTTGCACGGGTGTCTTTGTTTCTGCATTCGCGACAAGATCGTCTTTGCATTCGTGTGCGATTGCGCGACCAAGCTGGTCATCCGTGGTGATGGCCATGCGTATCGGGCCATATTGTGCCGAGAGTTGCGCGATATGTACTGCAAATTCATCCGGTCGTGCGGATAGTATAATTGTATACCCACCAATTTTTCGCCATGGAATGATCCCCGTTTGTAAGCATTTGGTCGCGCCAAATTCACGGATGAGCGTTGTATCTGGTGGTTCGGTCACTGGGTCGACTATCTGGGTTTTGTATTGGGTTGATTGCGCTAATGCGATGGAATACTGTGAAATGCCAAACCGAGACGTAAGCACGTCAGCCAGCCGTAGCCCACGTAACTGTGCAATATTTTCTGCTTCACTCGCCAGTTGGGCGGATAAAAAACCGTGAAATATCAGTTCTTTGGGAAGAAAAGTTTGGATAGCGCCCGATCTGATGCGGGCGCTATCACGCAGAAATTCATTTTGGACGCGAGACATGATCAACCCAACTGCTACCAGCCAGATGATGTGCCCAATACGGTTAACGTTCGGTTAAAGTAATTAGGCGTCCATTGCCGCAGCAAAGCGTTCAAACAGATAGTAGCTATCTTGTGGTCCAGGGCTTGCTTCTGGGTGGTATTGAACGCTGAACACTGGACGATCTGCGACTTTAATTCCACAGTTGCTACCGTCAAACAGCGATACATGCGTTTCGACCACGCCTTCGGGCAGTGTTTGTGCATCCACCGTGAACCCGTGGTTCATCGATGTGATCTCAACCTTGCCAGTTTCGTTGTCTTTCACCGGGTGGTTTGCACCATGGTGGCCGTGGTTCATTTTGATCGTTTTTGCACCCAACGCTAACGCAAGCATTTGGTGACCCAAGCAAATCCCAAAGACGGGGATGTTCGCACCAAGCACACCTTTGATCATTGGAACTGCGTATTCGCCTGTCGCAGCTGGGTCGCCCGGGCCATTTGACAAAAAGACACCATCTGGGTTCAGAGCAAGCACGTCTTCGGCAGTCGCAGTGGCTGGTAGAACCGTGACTTCACAGCCAGCACTTGCAAGGCAACGTAAGATGTTGCGTTTTGCACCAAAATCAACAGCAACAACTTTGTGACGTGGTTCTGTTTGTGTGCCAAACCCGTCAGGCCATGCCCAGCGGGTTTCGTTCCAGCTATATGATTGGGCACAGGTGACTTCTTTCGCAAGATCAAGGCCTTCGAGGCCCGCAAAATCACGTGCTTTTTGAACCAGTGCGGCAATGTCAAAATTACCGTCTGGATCATGTGCCAAAGCAACATGTGGCGCACCTTGCTGACGGATTGCGCGGGTCAAGCGACGTGTGTCGATCCCGCCCATTCCGATCCGATTCCGGCTTGTAAGCCATGTCGTCAGGTTTTGGGTCATGCGCCAGTTTGATGGCTCTGTTGGGTCCCATTTTACAACCATTCCTTCGGCGACCGGGTCCGCAGTTTCGTCATCTTCTGGGGTAACACCAGTGTTACCAATATGGGGGAACGTAAATGTCACGACTTGCCCGGCATAGGACGGATCAGTCATGATTTCCTGATACCCAGTCATTGCCGTGTTAAAGCAAAGCTCTGCAACGGTTTCGCCGGTTGCGCCAAATCCGATCCCGTAAAAGATCGTGCCATCCGCAAGTGCCAAGCAGGCTGTTGGTTTCTGCGTCATCCCATGTCTCCGATCAGTCAAATTGGGCCGGGTTTACGAGGGCAAGAAGGCAGGGTCAAGGCCGTATCGCGCCCTTTGAAACAAGGGGGTGACGCTGCGCACACTCGGCTTGTCTTACGCAAACACCCGGATTAAGGTGGCCTTTCGTTTTAAGCTTCGTGATCGGGAAAACTCATGGACATGCGCGACCGGCTAACTTTGGCCCTTAAGGATGCGATGAAGTCAAAAGAGGCTGACCGCCTTTCGACATTGCGGCTGATTAATGCAGCCATCAAAGATAAAGATATTGCCCTGCGTGGCACCGCCGATGAAGAAGGCGGTGTGAGCGACGCAGATGTGCTTGGCATTCTGGGGAGAATGGTCAAGCAGCGCCAAGAAAGCGCGCGCGCCTATGAAGAAGGCGGGCGGCTTGAATTGGCTGAAAAGGAATTGTCTGAAATCAAAGTGATAGAAGACTTTTTGCCACGCCAGCTTTCGCCGGAAGAGGCGGAGCAGGCGGTCGAGGCTGCAATTGCAGATGCCGGTGCCGAAAACATTCGTGATATGGGCAAAGTGATGGCGGTTTTGAAAGCCAAATACACAGGCCGTATGGATTTCGGTAAAGCTGGTCCAATGGTGAAGGCGCGATTAGGATAAAGATTCCGGGCGTTTGCTAACGAAACGCCCGTTTAAGATCATCATATAAAGCTGCGCGTTCTGACACATCTAAAAATGCGCCAAGTTCAACTTCGCGGTCGCCGCCGCGAAGTGTGATGTAATTCTCGACAGGGCCGCCTTTGGGGTGGAATTGGACCGTGACCCAATATCGGTTTGCTTGCCAAGTTTGTTTGCTGCCATCAGGGTTATTGCGCACTAAATGGGCGGTCGTGTTGTCGACGGACAGTTCCTCAAGAACTTCACCCCGGCTGTAGCTGACGTTGATGGCCCACCACAGTCCTGAAAACATCAGGACAAAGAATGGAAGAACATACCACATTGCGCCGGTACCCAGCACTGCCATTAGCGGGATCAAGATCAGCGATGCCGTACCACCCATGAAAATGACAAAGTCTTTGCGAAGCAACGACCGATAGGGCCAAAGACTTAACCGCCAATTGGTATGATGATCTGTCGGTCGTGGATTCCATTCATAAGGCATGTTTTAAGTTTATGCCTTGGCTTCGCTGAGGGAAACGTGCGCGTTTGTCGCGCTGGCTAATGGAAGTCAGCAAATCATAAACAGAGTTGTTTTCTGTCTGGTCAAGAAACCACTGGCTATCGCCGTTTGTTGTTGCCGACCGAAGGGCAGCAACGAGGGGCTAAATGGCCGCTCGCAACGGGTCGGAAAGCTACTTTGTTGGTGTTTTAAGCCCATAAAAATTTAGTATTTTGGTTGCCCTATGTAGTGCTTCGATGCTTTCTGAATAAAAGAATATGTTGCCTTCCCAAAATTCGATGTAGTCGGTTGAACCACTTGTCAGTAATTTGGCATCCCAATTTCCGACGCTGAGTAATATGCAAAGAGTGGCCAGTTCCTCAGCCTCAGTACGTTGTTGATGCGTACCTGCTAACTGGTCCATCAACTCATCCGATAGTGGTCCGAGGAGTATGCCGGGGTTTTCCGCGAGATGATTGGAAGGTAAATCATCGCCTAATATTTTGAGGAAATTACGTTTTTGGGAAAGAAAACCATCGCTGAAGTGGTCAATCCAAAGCAGCCGATGTGTGCTTTTGGGATGCCAGTCTGCCATAGATAGAAAGACGTAAGAGAGGTTGAACGGGTCCAGGTCAAGAAAGCGCCCGATCCGTTCTGATTTGTCCGTACCGTTGCCAATTCTGTATAGTAGTCGCCTATACTCAGGATTCTCTAGCGACACTGCGAACTTGTCATCACCCAAGTATTTGATCGCCTCTGTGATGTTGAGCGACTTCACTGTTACCTACTCGATCAATCTTGCTATTTGAACGACGATAGATTGGCTTCTAAAGTTAGTCAATTTGTGCTCTGAGTTGACATTGTTCTGCATAACAAAAGGCCCCACAAAATTGTGAGGCCTTTTCTTGGTTAATGAGCAGCTTAGTGAGCGGGTTGTTTGTCCCAGTCTTCCTGCTTTGGAAGTGTCTCGAATGTGTGCTCTGGAGGAGGGCAGGGCAGTGTCCATTCAAGAGTATCCGCGAATTCGTTCCATGGGTTGTTCTCGGTCACGCGCTTACCTTTTGTCAGCGTCCAAACCATCACACCGATGAAGAACACAAACGAAGCGAATGACAGGAACGCGCCCCAGCTGGAAACAAGGTTCCAAGTTGCGAACGCATCTGGGTAGTCGATGTAACGACGCGGCATACCCTGACGACCCAAGAAGTGCTGTGGGAAGAAGGTCATGTTTGCGCCGATGAACATCATCCAGAAGTGCAGTTTACCAGCCCATTCCGGTGCCATACGGCCCGAGAATTTTGGCAGGTAAAAGTAGATACCCGCGAAGATCGAGAAGATTGCACCCAGCGACATAACATAGTGGAAGTGAGCAACCACATAATATGTGTCATGGTAAACGCGGTCTACGCCAGCCTGTGACAGCACGATGCCCGTAACGCCACCAACTGTGAACAAGAACAAGAAGCCAAACGCCCAGATCATAGGTGTGCGGAACTCAATAGAGCCGCCCCACATGGTTGCGATCCAAGAGAAGATTTTAACCCCAGTTGGAACCGCGATCACCATTGTTGCCAGCATAAAGTAGGACTGCTGTGTCAGGGACATACCAACGGTGTACATGTGGTGCGCCCAAACGACAAAGCCCAGAACACCAATTGCTACCATCGCGTAAACCATCGGCAGGTAGCCAAAGATTGGTTTGCGAGAGAACGTCGCGATGATGTGGCTGATGATACCGAAGCCAGGGATGATGATGATGTACACTTCTGGGTGTCCAAAGAACCACAGAATGTGCTGATACAAGATCGGGTCACCGCCGCCTTCTGGCTGGAAGAACGTGGTGCCAAAGTTACGGTCAGTCAGCAGCATTGTGATCGCGCCAGCCAAGACGGGCAGGGCAAGAAGGATCAGCCAAGAAGTTACAAAGATAGACCAAGCGAATAGCGGCACTTTGTGCAGGGTCATGCCCGGAGCACGCATGTTCAAAAATGTTGTGATCATGTTGATCGCACCAAGGATCGAAGAGGCACCAGAAAGGTGAACCGCAAAGATCGCGAGATCCATCGACATGCCGCCCTCAGAGGTCGACAGCGGAGGGTACAGAACCCAACCAACGCCGGAACCTAGTTGACCGTTACCACCCGGTGTAAGCATCGAAGCAACACCCAATGAAGCACCCGCAACGAACATCCAGTAAGACAGGTTGTTCAGGCGTGGGAACGCCATGTCCGGAGCACCAATTTGCAGGGGCATAAGGTAGTTACCAAAACCACCAAATAGGGCAGGGATAACAACAAAGAACATCATTAGAACGCCGTGATAGGTGATCATCACGTTCCAAAGGTGCCCGTTTGGTGTACATTCAGCCGCGCTATCAGCGATGAAACGTGCGCCTTCTAGACACATGTACTGAACGCCCGGATGCATCAATTCTAGACGCATATAGACAGTGAACAGCACAGAAACGAAACCTAGTGCACCAGCGGTGAACAGGTACAGAATCCCGATATCTTTATGGTTTGTCGACATAAACCACCGGGTAAAGAACCCCCGGTCGTCGTGATGTTCGTCGCCGTGGATGGCTGCATCTGCCATTTTGGCTCTCCTCGTGTTGGCTACTATGCGACGGCGCCGATTCCGAAGAATGACGCGCGTTTGGGCTGGTTCTAATGCGTTGGGCGTAAAGGGGCAATAAAGGAAGCGCGTTTCGGGCTGGGTTATATTGGCGCAGGCGGTCTGGCAGAGGTCGCTGCACACGATATTTTATTTCTGCCGGGGTTACTTTTTAAGCAACTGGAAACGCCTTGCGGGCAGTCTGTGGGTGGAGCTCAGCTTTGAGAAGCTGGCAGCGTATTTTTGATTTCAGTACGGGTCCTGGTCCTGCGAATGACGCCATTGTGTTCGGACAGCTTGGCAACTCGAACGACATATTTTTCGAAGTTTATGACGATAGTTCTGGCGGTTCCGACAATGGTACGCGCCATCGCATTATTGTTGAAGATGCGATCATCGAAGGTGAACGTGCAACTTGGAACGTCACTATTGATGACACCGTGCTTTGCCCCCTGAAAACTGGATCACTTTGAGTTAGAGTTTCCGACTGCTATTTTTCTGGCTGGAAGAAGGAGTGGGCGCGATGAAAGCATCC
>NZ_PVTP01000005.1 GCF_003003285.1 Yoonia maritima
ATGGCGCGCCCCGCCTCAAATACCTCAAAATTTCTTACCGCCCCCGATCCATCCCTCAGCGTCTCCGCTTCCGTCTGACCCGTCCGGCGCCCCGTCGGTGCTTGTTAGCGCCGCCGGTGAAGGGGGTTCTAAGGTTATCACCCAACACCCGCAACCCCTTTTTCAAAAAATCATAAAGTTTTTGAGAAAAAGAAGAAATTCGCGTGTTTTGAAGCAGTTAGCCACCGTTCATTGCGCAGACCCCGACGTCAAACGTAACTTAATTACGCTCACAGACCCGGATGGCAGACCAACAATCAACAAAGCCCCGAGTCGTCCCCAGTTTCACGGCAGGTGCGTTGTAAAAATCTGCGTAATTCCCCGCCAAATGTGAATCGCTCTGCGTGATTAGGTGCAAAATCTGCGGACATGAGGCTTAATCTAGGGACTCGGCCCGACTTGGGGGCGAATCTGAAATGACCGCCGTGAACGAGTCCAACGACAGCCACTCCATACCGTGTCATTTAATGACGCCTACTCGCCAACAGCTAAGCCACCGGGTTTTACCGCCCGCCTTTGGCGCAGCTTAACTCGCAGAGCCAACAGGCCCCCGACAATCAACGCATAGACGATAGGTTCGATTTGGAACCCTTTCACCAGCCATATGTAGTGAAGGACCGCCAATACAGCGACAGGGTAGGTTAGCTTGTGCAACTTACGCCAGTTGGCACCAAGTTTACGAATTGAACGGTTGTTCGAAGTTAATGCCAGTGGAACCATCAAAACGAAGGCAATCATGCCCACAGTGACATAGGGCCGCTTAACGACTTCGGTCCACATCCGGCCAAAGCTTTGAACATCGAGGACCGCCCACACAAGGAAATGCGCGAGCACGACGAAGAACGCGGTTACGCCAATGGCCCGACGAAACTTGAGCAGGTTCACCCCAGTCCATGTTCGAAGCGGGGTCACCATCAATCCAAGCACGATCAGCTTTAGCCCAAGCTCACCATATTCACGCTCAAGCGCATTGATCGGTTCCGGGCCCATTTGATCGGTCGCAGCCAGATAGAACATCCAAACGACCCAAGCGGCACCTACTATATATATAGTCCACGTCGGAACCCTGCGAAGTGACTGGTTAACGGTATCAACAATATGCATCAAAAGAACTCTGACAGGTCCATGCCTTCGTAAAGGCTGGCGACTTCGGGGTAACCGTTAAACATTAGCGTGTCTTGGCGGGATGCGAACAGACCACCGCCAACGCGACGTTCGGTTGCCTGGGACCAGCGCGGGTGATCGACGGTTGGGTTCACATTACTATAGAACCCGTATTCGCGGCGGTTCGCCTTGTTCCAACTGATAGGTGGCTCTTCGTCGGTCAGGGTGATGCGCACGATGGATTTGATCGACTTGAACCCATACTTCCACGGCACAACCAACCGCATGGGCGCACCGTTTTGGTTTGCCAGCGGCTCGTCATAAATGCCCGTCGCCATAATTGTCAGCGGATGCATCGCCTCGTCCAGACGAAGCCCCTCTACATATGGAAAGTCGAGAACCCGGTTCCGAACACCAATCATGTTGTCAGGCTGAACCACGGTTTCAAACGCAACATATTTCGCAGAGGACTGCACGCCAACCTTGTTCAAGATGTCGGCCAATTCGATGCCATTCCAAGGAATGACCATCGACCATGCCTCTACACAGCGGAAGCGGTATAGGCGGTCCTCGACGCTAAGCCCCGACAACAGATCGGCCAAAGCATAATCGCCGGGGTTATCAACCAGCCCGTCGATCTTCACCGTCCAGTTCGACGTATCCAACTGGTGCGCGTTTTGCGCCGGGTCGTTTTTGCCCACACCAAATTCATAGTAGTTATTGTAGGTCCTGATTTCTTCGAGAGTGTTCGGCTCAAGCGCGTCTTGTGCGCTCGCGCTACCTGCGATCCCAATCGCGCCGAGGCCAACAGTGCCTGCCAGAATTTGACGACGGTTAAGATAGGCGGACTTTGGGGTGATATCCGCGCGGGTAAGATCATTGGTCCAGCGATAGGCCATTTAGGGCTCCGTTCAGTACGTTTCCCGACAGTATATAGTGTAGAAGTATTGAAAGATGTCTCACGATGCCGCCAGCCGACTGAAATGTTGCGCCAAAGCCATGTTTCAACTTGTCACCGACGTATCCGTCAAACGGTTTGCCAACATCGAAACCACCTTGTGAAACAGTAGTGTCAGCAAGGCGAGAACGATCAAAGTCGCGAACATCAGATCGATTTTTGCCCTGCCGTTTGCAAGCAACATTAAATAGCCAAGCCCCCGCGATGCCCCGACCCATTCACCGATGACCGCACCAATTGGCGCATAAACAGCCGCGAGCTTTAGCCCAGACGCCAACGATGGCAACGCAGACGGAATTTTGATCCGAAGCATCATCTGCGTTTTGCTTGCCCCCATCGTTTTAGCAAGGTCCAACAACGCCGGTGTCACCCGTGATAGCCCGTCATAAAACGCCGATGTCACTGGGAAATAGATAATAAGAACTGCCATGACGATCTTTGACCCGATCCCATATCCAAACCAAAGCGTCAAAATTGGTGCCAATGCAAACACAGGAACGGCTTGGGTGAAGACCAGCAATGGAAGCGTAAGACGCGCCAACCTAGGAAAGGCAGCCAATTGGATTGCTGTAATCGCCCCGAGGCTAGCACCAATGATCAAGCCCAAGATCACTTCGGTTCCGGTGACCACCGCATGCTCTGCAATCAGCGCTCGGCTTTCAAATGCGGCTTTAGCCACCCGCCATGGCGCAGGTAAGATGAAATGCGGTGCATCCGTCACCCAAACCAACGCCTGCCATAAACATAACCCCAATAGCGTTGCGCAAAATGGATATGTTAAACGGTTCATGCCCCCACCCTTAGGTGTGCAAGCAAAGATGCCTGACTACGTAACATTTCCGGATCGTCCGGTTGGCGAATTGGCATCGTATTAGGCAAATCCCAAGCATTCGCACCATCCTCTGACAACAGTGTAATCTGATGACCAAGACGACAAGCTTCGGCCGGATCATGCGTCACAAGCAACACGGTCCTGCCAGCCAATAGCTCTGCCGCCAAATCCTGCATATCGGCGCGCGTTCCTGCATCTAATGCTGAAAACGGTTCGTCCAATAACACAATGGGTCTGTTTTCCATCAAGGTTCGCGCCAGCGCTGCCCGCTGACGCATCCCCCCCGACAAAGCGCCCGGTTTTTTCTTGATGTGGTCCGATAACCCCACCCGGTCGATCAACGCATTTGCCTGATCAAAATCCGGCTCTGCGCCACGTAGACGTGAACCAATCACAACATTCTCGTGCAAATTCAACCAAGGGAGAAGTAGATCCGATTGCGCCATATAGCTGGCCCGCTTGGCAATAGGTTGTCCGTCATCGGCCACGATCTCTCCGATAAAATCGCCAGCTGTTTCCAGCCCAAGGATCAATCGCAGGATCGTAGACTTACCCACACCCGACCGCCCCAACAGGCAAGTCCATTGTCCTGCGGAGATCGACATATCAATCGGGCCAAACAGACGGTGATCGTCTACGTCATAGCGACCTTGCAATGTGATCGTCGGGGCATAGATCATGCCCCCAACAGTCCCATATCCCAGAACCCAACCTCCAGTTCAGTCGCCTTGGTAAAGCGGCCTTGCAACTGTGCCCAACGGGGTGTGGCTTTGAAATCAGCCCCAAGCCGCCGGATCACCGCAGCGTCCAGCATATCGCCAAAAGATACCATCACCTGCTGATAATCTACGTCCGCATATGTCGCGATCCAATCAGCATAAGGCGTGTCATTGCACGCCGCACCCACGAGCCGCAGTCCGATTTCACCGTAACCAAAGCAGCAAGGTGCAAGCGCGACCATCAGGTCCAAAAAATCACCCTGCAACCCGGCATCAATGACATAACGGGTGTAGGCAAGGTTCGCGACTTCTTCCTTGGCGGAGAACAGGGCTGTTTCTTCAATGCCAGCCTTAGCACAAGTTTTCACATGCAACGCCATTTCATGATTCACCAATGCATCGACTGTACGCGCACAGGTTTTCATCTCGGCCATTGTTTCGGCCTTCACGACGCCCAATGACCATGCCCGCGCAAAGTGAACAAGGAACACGTAATCCTGCACCAAGTAGTGCAGGAAAGATGCCTGCGGTAATGTCCCGTCGCCCAAACCACGCACAAACGCATGATCCGTATATGCGCTCCATTCATCGGGACACGCCGCCCTTAGCGCCGCGAAACTGCGACCATAGTCAGGCCCGCTCATTCCGCAGTCACATCAATAGCAATTGTTGCGACATCATTCATCGCAGGCACAAGCCCGGCATCATACAAAAAGGCTTCGAAATTTGCATAACGTCCGACATCCATTGCGGTGGGTCGCAGTGCAAAACGCGGCAGCGTATCCACCCACGCGCGCGCATTAAGCTCATCTTGTAATTCGGGCGATGTCCCAGCGAAGATATCCCAGCTTTCTTGCGGATGGTTCACTATGAATTGCGTCGCCTTTTCAGTCGCCGCAAGAAAACGCCGGATCATATCGCGATCCATCGTTTCCGGATTCGCGACATAGATAAGTTCGTCGTATGACGGCAGCCCTTCTTCTTCGACATAGAAACAACGGCCCGGAACACCTTCGATATCCATCTGATTGAGTTCAAAGTTGCGATATGCGCCGATCACCGCATCCACCTGCCCCGACATAAGCGATGGTGACAATGACCAGTTCACATTGATCAATTCAACATCATCTAGGCTTAAACCGTGTTTACGCAGGATGGACCCCAGCACCGCCTCTTCGACACCGCCCACTGAAAACCCAACCTTACGACCTGCAAGGTCGGCTGGGGTAGTGATATCGCCGCCCTCCAAAACAAGAAGGCAATTCAGCGGCGTCGCCACCAATGTTCCAACGCGTTGCAACGGCAAACCTTGATGGATTTGCAGGTGCAGTTGCGGCTGGTAGGAAATCGCAAGATCCGCCTGACCTGCGGCAACCATCTTGGGTGGATCAGAAGGATCAGCCGGCGCGATAATTTCGACTGCAAGATCAGCATCTGCAAAGTATCCCAGCTCTTGGGCGACAATGATAGGCCCATGATCGGGGTTGATGAACCAATCCAGCATAAGCGTCATGTCGTCCTGCGCCATCAAAGGCGATGTACACAGCGAAAAGGCCGCGGTTAAATATGTCAGTTTCATATGATTTTCTTTCGTTACGAATAGAATGAGGAAAAGTGATGTGTCGGCCCATGCCCCGCGCCGACGGACAACTGGTCAGCATCTGCAATCGCACGAGCAACATAGGATTTGGCGGCGACGACAGCGTCTGTCAGCGCTTTACCTTTCGCCATTTGCGCGGTCAGCGCCGATGACAAGGTACAGCCCGTACCATGCGTATTCTTTGTTGAAATACGCGCGCCATCGAACCAACACAGACCAACATCGGTCACAAGACAGTCGGGGCTTTCATCTGATGCAAGGTGACCGCCCTTAAGCAAGATCGCATCTGGCCCTAGTCCCATTAATGCCGTTGCCTGTTCGACCATTTCATCACGGTTTGTCGCGACAGACGCCCCTAACAAATGCGCGGCCTCGGGCAAATTAGGCGTTAAGACAGTCGCCAAAGGCAGAAGTGTGTCACGCAAAGTCGCAACCGCATCGTCATCCAACAAAGAAGCCCCGCCCTTGGCGATCATCACAGGGTCTAAAACAACTGGTAAATCCGGATAGGACCGTAGCGCATCGGCGATCGACCTCGCGATTTCCGCGTTCGCGACCATCCCAATCTTAACGGCATCAACCCGGATATCCGCAAAAACAGCTGCGATTTGATCGCAAACGAATGAAGGTGGCACAAGATACACACCGCTAACACCTTGGGTGTTTTGTGCAGTCAAACCAGTAATTGCGGCCATTGCGAACGCGCCATTAGCAGATATTGCTTTGATGTCTGCTTGGATACCGGCCCCGCCCGACGGGTCGGACCCCGCGATGGAAAGAACATTGGCGATCATTGTGATCTCCTGTTTTGTATAAATTTGCCTGCGGCCGCGCTCGGGTCTGGTTGCCCGCAAATGGCCGACACAACGGCAAGACCGTCTGCGCCGGCGGACATGACATCACCGACATGTGTCGCATTTAGCCCCCCGATTGCGACAGCCGGCAGATCACTGAGCGAAACAAGCGTTTTTAGCCCCGCCATCCCGATAGGCTGTTTGTGGTCAGATTTTGTGTCTGTCGCAAAAACGGGCCCAATTCCCAGATAATCGACAGGCGCAGAATTGGCCTTGGATACAGTTCGGGCAGTTTCGCAAGACAGTCCCAAAATCCGGTCAGAGCCAAGAACGGAACGTGCTTTTTGCACTGAGCTGTCACCTTGGCCAATATGCGCGCCGTCCGCGCCAGATGCGATTGCCGCCTCAAGATCATCATTGATCAACAACGGGACACCCGTACCATTCAAAACACGGATCAACGCCCGCGCGAGGTCCACCCGCTGCGCCGTTGTCGCGTGCTTATCGCGCAGTTGCACCATCGTAACGCCACCGGCCACCGCCCGTTGCACCGTTTCAACCACGCCAATGTCTGCGCAAAGCGCCGGATCAGTGACCAAATAGACGCGTAACTTTTTAGCTATCAAAGCCATTGAACACGGCCGGGCTTGTCCAGATCACTTGGCATCACGTTTGGCAAAGCATCCAAAAACGCGACTTGAAAGCTGCCCGGACCGTCTGCCCTTTGGGCCGCCGTCAAACCGGCTTCGGCGAAATGCGCGAGTGCGGCAACTGCCGCCTCTAGCGGCGGGGCAACAGCGGCAAAAGCCCCCATCAAAGCTGTCAAAGAACACCCCATCGCAGTGATCATAGGCATAATTTCGGACCCGCCAGTCACACGTGCACTACGATCACCGTCAGTCACAAAATCGACTTCGCCAGTAACCGCCACAACACACCCCTGACTTTGCGCCAGTGAAATTGCTGCGCTTTCAGCGTCGGCCACGCTATCACCGCTATCTGCCCCCTTACCAGCAGTCTCAGCACCGATCAGCGCCATTATTTCAGACGCGTTTCCGCGTATGATCGTTGGCCTACGCGTGATGAGATCGCGCACCACCTCGCCCCGATAAGGGGTCGCAAAATGGGCAACCGGGTCAAGCACCCAAGGCACCCCTGCCGACACGGCCGTATCCGCAGCCAGCTGCATCGCCGCAACCCAATCAGGCGAAAGCGTTCCTATGTTGATTGTCAGGGCACCGCTGATGGGGACAAAATTCGCGACCTCCGCTTCGGCATGGACCATCGCAGGCGATGCACCCGCTGCAAGCACGACATTTGCCGCGATATTCATTGCAACATAATTGGTGATACACTGCACCAACGGCGCTTGATTACGAAGGTCGGCAAGAGCTTGTTCTATTTTCACGGTCAATTCTCCGACCAGCGAAAAAAGGAAGACCGCCGTGAAATACACAGCGACTTCTACCCTCCCTCCGCCAGCATTATCTGGTTCAGGTTCAAAGGGTACTTCTCAGCCGTTAGGCGCCCCCGGTACCATCGTGATAGGAGGCAGCGCTAAGGTCGTCAACCACTGTCATTCATGCTTAGCAATTTAGGGCCGCAAAGATTGCGTTACAGTCCTTGCAGCACCACACGCATAGTTGCTTAGCAAATATTGTAGGGAACGACAGCGCTGTATTTTGCGCAGAACCGTCCATCTGCCCACCACACATCAGTCGGGCCTATGACATAGTCATCCGTAATCCAGCGTCCATCGCTTTGATACAAATAACCGATAAATATCGGCCCATCGATCAAATCTATAGGTCTACCTTGCTCAAGAACCAAGGGCGTTAGCGCAAGATCAACAGCGCTCCCGTCGGGGCGTTGCGCATCCAGAATGGCAAAAGCACGTCCTGCGTCCACCAACAACTCCTGAACGACAAATCTGACAGGCGCCCCCAAATCGGCTTCTGCGGCAACACGCGCGGCATCTAAAACATCTCGCCTTAACTGGGTGCCGGGCTGAGGTGTGATTGGCTCTGCGCTTGCGCTGCCGACAAACAGGATCAAAAATACCGAAATGAGGTTTCTCATAAGTGTATCTCAATAAATAAATGAGGTTCTCATTCTGCGACAACACCTCGGATCACTCAAGAATTATCACCAATATTTGTGTGGAAATCCAAAATCCGCCCGGCTTAGTTCAAATGTGGCTTTGGTCAACGGCGAAAACCTATCTTTAATGGTGATCCAATCACTCGTGTGCGTCCGTAACGTTTCCGATGCTACCGACAATGCATCTTTCATTAACGGGAGAAACCACAATGCTACGTAGAACTTTCACAGCACTCAGTACAGCAGCACTATTCGCAACGGCAGCCTGCGCAGGCGGTCATTCCAAAGACATCGTTGATACGGCAATCGACGCAGGTTCTTTCACAACATTGATCGCAGCGACCCAAGCTGCTGGACTTTTTGAAACCCTAAAAGGCGACGGCCCGTTCACAGTATTCGCTCCAACAGACGATGCTTTCGCTGCCCTACCAGAAGGAACAGTCGAGGCACTGCTAGCAGATCCAGATGCACTTGCTCAAATCCTGACGTACCACGTCATCGCCGGCAAAGTAATGTCGACTGACCTAAGCGACAACATGATGGCAACCACCGTGAACGGTGCGGAGGTGACAATCACCACCATGAACGGCGTAAAGGTAAACGATGCAAACGTTGTGGCAGCCGATATCGAAGCATCAAACGGCGTCATTCACGTCATCGACAAAGTGATCCTACCACCAAGCTGAATACTTTCTTGGGCCTCGGTCATATGATTGGGGCCCTCAGGAGCTGGCTTCGGATAGCCATCCTTCGGCGTCATCAATTTGAGCCAGTTCAAAGCTTTTTATCTTGAGCCCAGGAATAAGCGCGCCTTCGACTTCAGCTGCAGTTCGCAACCACCCAGCATCGCTTAGCACGGCGCATTTATCGAACTTACCTAGCAATCCAAACAGTTTTGGCAACCGCGCGAATTCCACCCCGATTGCACCAAGCGTCGGCAGCGAAAAATCCGTGATGGTATACAGCATTTTGCCATCGGATATACCTTCGGACTTTGCAATGAGGTCATCCAGCGCCATGCGCATGGTATCAGCATCAATCCCACCGTGCAGTTCGATATCAAGACGATTGGCCTTCGGGCTCGTGATCTTAAGCATGATAAAATCTCCTTTTATGCGGCTATACTGACACACAGGTCGCAGACTTTCGTTGATTTCGATCAACGCGAAAGCCGACCCTCCCATGGTAAAATCAACCGCACACATTCCACAAAAAAGGGCGCCCGGAGGCGCCCAATTTCTTTAGTGTACGACCGCATCTTTGGGCGGTTGTCGTTTACTTGATGACACCCGGTCACCCACCAACAACCCGTCCGCGCCAGCGCTTACGCTGATCGCATCACCGTCCATGACATCGCCAGCCAAGATCATTTCGGCCAACTGGTCTTGCAACGCACGTTGGATCACCCGCTTAAGCGGACGCGCACCGAACACCGGATCGTAGCCTTCGTCGGCCAACCACTTCAGTGCGGCATCATCCAGATCCAGCGTGATGTTCCGCCCGGCCAAACGTTTGGCAAGCAGACCCAACTGGATCGAAACGATCCCGGCCATGTCTTCGCGTGCAAGCCGATCAAAAATGATCGTCTCATCCAGACGGTTCAAGAACTCTGGACGGAAGTGCGCACGTACCGCATCCATCACATCGCGCTTGGCGTCGCTTGCATCTGCACCATCTGGCAGCTGACTTAGGGATTGCGCCCCAAGGTTCGACGTTAGGATGATCAGCGTTTGCTTGAAATCAACGGTCCGGCCCTGACCATCGGTCAGAACACCATCATCAAGCACCTGCAAAAGCACGTTGAACACATCAGGGTGCGCCTTTTCGACTTCATCAAACAGGATCACCTGATAAGGGCGACGGCGTACAGCCTCGGTCAACACGCCACCTTCGTCATAGCCAACATAACCCGGAGGCGCACCGATCAGACGTGATACAGCGTGTTTCTCCATGAACTCGGACATGTCGATACGAACCATCGCGTGTTCATCGTCGAACAGATACTCAGCCACCGCTTTAGTCAGCTCTGTTTTACCAACACCGGTTGGCCCAAGGAACAAGAACGATCCAAGCGGACGGTTCTCATCATTCAGACCGGCGCGCGCACGGCGCACGGCGTTGGCCACCGCAGTTACAGCAGACCGCTGGCCAATGACGCGTTTGCCTAGTTCGTCTTCCATACGCAGTAGCTTGTCACGCTCTCCCTCCAGCATCTTGCTGGTCGGGATACCTGTCCAACGCTCAACGACTTCGGCGATCTGTTCAGGACGAACCGCCTCTTCGACCATAAGGTCTTCGTTTTCCTCTGCGTCTGAAAGCTTACGCTCAAGATCAGGGATCACGCCGTAAGACAGTTCACCGGCTTTCGCGAGGTTACCTTCGCGTTTCGCGATATCCAGCTCCGCCCGCGCACGATCAAGATGTTCTTTGACCTCGCGTGTGCCTTCCAGCTTGTCGCGCTCGGCCTGCCATTTCACGGTCATTTCTGACGCGCGATCTTGGAGGTCAGCTAGTTCCTTTTCCAGTTTCTCAAGCCGATCAACCGATGCTTTGTCGTCTTCTTTCTTCAGCGCCTCAGCTTCGATCTGAAGCTGGAGAATCTGACGATCCAACGCGTCCAGTTCTTCTGGCTTACTGTCGACTTGCATACGCAAACGCGACGCTGCTTCGTCCATCAGGTCGATGGCTTTGTCTGGCAGAAAACGGTCTGTAATATAGCGATGCGACAAGGTTGCAGCGGCCACAAGCGCGGCATCCGCGATACGTACACCGTGGTGCAATTCGTATTTTTCCTTAATCCCGCGCAAAATGCTGACAGTATCGGAAACGGTTGGTTCTTCGACCATCAACGGCTGAAAACGACGGGCTAGGGCTGCGTCTTTTTCTACATACTTGCGGTATTCGTCCAAAGTGGTCGCACCGATACAGTGCAATTCACCACGCGCAAGCGCAGGTTTGATCAGGTTGGCCGCATCCATAGCGCCATCGGACTTACCGGCACCAACAAGCGTGTGCATCTCGTCGATGAAGAGGATGATTTCACCGGCAGCGGTTTCGATTTCTTTCAAAACAGCTTTCAGGCGTTCTTCGAACTCACCACGATATTTCGCGCCAGCAATCAGCGCCCCCATATCCAGCGCCATCAGTTTCTTGTTGCGCAGGCTTTCTGGAACATCGCCGTCGATGATCCGCAAGGCTAGCCCCTCGGCGATCGCTGTTTTACCAACGCCGGGTTCACCGATCAGAACCGGGTTATTCTTGGTCCGGCGTGACAAGACCTGCATTGCACGACGAATTTCTTCGTCGCGGCCAATGATAGGGTCGATTTTACCTTGCTCGGCGGCCTCGGTCAGATCGCGAGCGTATTTGGCGAGCGCTTCGAAACTGTCTTCGGCGCTTGCGCTGTCCGCAGTACGACCTTTGCGAATGTCATTAATCGCAGCGTTCAGGTTCATTGCGGTCACACCACCAGCATCCAATGCGTCCTTCGCTTTGGATTTGATCACGGCAAGCGCGGTCAACAGGCGTTCAACCGGCACAAAGCTATCGCCAGCTTTCTTGGCGATTTTTTCGGCCTCATCGACGACTTTGGCGGTGTTGTTGTCAAGATAGACTTGGCCCGCGTCCCCAGTAACCTGCGGAATTTTCGCGACACTTGCGTTCACGACGCTGCGCACCGTCGCGACATCACCGCCCGAACGGGTGATAAGGTTGGCGGCTAGGCCTTCCTCATCGTCCATCAATGCTTTTAATAGATGTTCTGGCGCAAGACGCTGATGGTTCTCACGCATTGCGATCGTTTGTGCGGCTTGAATAAAGCCGCGCGACCGCTCTGTGAACTTATCTAAGTTCATGAGTTCTCTCCTTTGTTAAGCGCCCAGTCGTTCGGATGCCCACCATTGCGGCACACCCCTTATTGGGCCTCTATCCATAGATGGTAAGCCAGACCACATTCCGCAAGGTCACAGCGGGCAATGTTATACCTGCAAGGCGTTTATCCACAATTTTTCCCCGTTGATGAACAAAAACCGCAAGCTATTTCAAATTATAGTTTTGAATAATTATCGAGTACTTTCTCATGGACGTATTGCACAGCCACATTGTCAAAGTGTCCGCGCGCCAAACGGGCATCGTGGAGGCGCATATGCACTTGATCATCCGCGTCAGCCCTACCTGTGAGCCAAGCGGACAAAGTGTGATCGTCATGGTGCAAGAAGGTCCACCCAACCTGAAACAAAGGATCCATCAAGAGGCAGCGCTGATGGCTGCAAAGCTAACGCGGTTCGAACATCTATACCGACAAGCAGTGTCGCCCAACTGTTCAGACGGGGAAGCCGAAGAATAAGTTCCCCGTTTCTTGATACCAAAGTCCACCTAAATACGACTCATGAAAACGACACCAAATAAAAAGAAACAATTCGACAATACTATATATAACTACCCGCTGTTTCCTCTGACACCTGCAGCCGTGCGCCGTTTACGCGATCACGACACCAAAGCAGACAAGTCAGGGTCGGCAGGCCCAAAAGACGATTAACACCACTCACATAGAATTCCTGCGCTGTCTTCCCCCAGATCCGCAGGACTATAAAGGCGTAGCTCTTTTCCCGAGGCTACGCCTTTTCTTTTGCCCAGTGCCGATTGCGCCAAACTCTTACAAGATGTAGACCGCGCAAAACCAAGCTGCAAAGGAAACGACTATGTCTGATGATCGCCTAATCGTCGCAATGGATGTCCCTAACGTCATTGCAGGCATGGACCTTGCAGAAAAGCTGGGCGACAGCGTGAGCTTTTACAAAATTGGGCTCGGGATGCTGACGGGCGGCGGGCTCGCGCTTGCGAATGAATTAAAGCAAGAATTCGGTAAGCGTATTTTTCTTGATATGAAATTTTTTGACATTGGCGCGACCGTCGAAGCGGCCGTACGTGGCGTTGCCCAATACGACCTTGATTTTTTGACAGTCCACGGTGACCCGCATGTTGTACGCGCTGCGCGCGCAGGTGCCGGCGGTTCCGACATGAAAATCCTCGCTGTCACTATTCTCACATCACTTGACCGCGATGATTTGGACGCTTCCTGCATCAAAACGGGCGACATTACTGATCTGGTCCAAGAACGCGCTGGCATTGCCCTATCCAACGGCGCTGACGGCGTTATTGCTTCACCTCAAGAGGCATCTCTCATTCGTGCCCTGCCCGAGGCGGATGGCAAATTGATCGTTACCCCCGGCGTACGTCCAGCAGGTGCTGATTTGGGTGATCAGAAACGTGTCATGACGCCAGCACAGGCCATTGCAAATGGTGCCGATCATGTCGTCGTTGGACGGCCAATCTGGCAGGCAGAAAACCCCGCACAAGCCGCAAAAGAAATCGTTGCTGAAATGAATTCTCCGCAAGCGAAACGCGCCAACAACTAAAAATTCCGGTATTTTGGGGAACCAATTAGTGTTTCGCGCATTTCTTAATTGAAACAAGCGAACGAGGTTGCCCAATGAATATCAAAAACTTGCGCTATTCTGCGAAAGAACAGGCCTTCATGGCATCTGTAGATATTGAGCGCTTTGGCCGCACATTCCGGTACCCGTGTGCCGTCCATGGTCCGCAAAGCATGGACCCAGCAGCAGTGGTTGACCGGTTGCGCCACAAAGCGCTGCAAATGTCCGACACCTAAAATCTAACTCCCTCTGATCAAAGCGACGGCGCCTGTCCTGTCCCCAAGACGCTGAAACCTGCTTGATCATAACTGGCCCGGCACATTGCGCGCCGGGCCATTTTTTCAATCGTTGATATCCGTATCCCAGATTTTCACCTGACCGGTACGCAGACCAAACACCTTGCGCATTACCAGATATGAAGCCAACGAAAGTACGGCAAAGATGACGAGCGTCAGGGCGAACCCTTTGGCAGATATCCCGATGAGGATAAGTAACCCCATCACTGCAGCGCCCATAGCAAACCCAAGAAAGATATAACCGGGTACAAGTACCTCAAGCGTGGCTAGGACGACTGCAGCAGACATCCAAACCCACCATTGTGTCCAAAGCGGCATATTAACGTCCTTTCAACATTTTGAAGGCATCGCCAAACGCCTCGACAGCGTTCGCAGGTAGGACGATTGTTTGGTTGCCTTGTTTCGATGCAACGGCTTGGAATGCCTCAACCTGTTTTAGCGCAACTTGGTACTGCGCGGCCTCTAGACCGTTTTCAGCGATCGCAACGGCAACAACTTGGGTCGCATATGCTTCAGCGTCGGCACGTACACGGCGGGCTTCTGCTTCTTGCTTCGCAGCGTATAGCTCACCTTCGGCCTGAAGTTCCACGGCACGTTTGGTACCTTCGGCCTCGGTCACTTGCGCGCGGCGTGCACGTTCAGCGTTCAGCTGCTGCAACATCGCCGCACGGGTCGCGGCATCAAGGTTCACGTCAAGAATTTCGGCACGGGTCACTTCGATGCCCCAGTCATCAACTTGCTGGGCAACCTGTTCGCGCACAGCATCAATAAGCGTCGCGCGGTTTGCCTGCACTTGGTCCAATTCCATCCGGCCAATTTCCGAACGCACGATACCAGCAACGGTCGTCGAAATCGCACCATCAACATCGCGGATACGGTAAACGGTCTTTTCTGGTTCAATAATGCGGTAAAACACCGATGTTTCGACCTGCACTAGCACGTTGTCCGACGTAATTGCGTCTTGGGTCATAGCTGGCAGCTGGCGTTCAAGAATCGAAACCTTATGACGAACGCGATCCAGAAACGGCACGATAAAGTTGATGCCAGGCCCAAGCACGGACCGCAGACGGCCAAGACGTTCAACAACGAATTTTTGCGACTGCGGTACGATCCGCACGCCTGCCAAAATGCAGACGATGATGAACACTGCTAATAGCAGGAACAGCACGTTCTGACCGATAAATTCGGCTATTAAATCTTCACTTTGCATATGATCTATCCCTCTTTGTTATGAAGGATAGATAGTTATGCATTAGGCCGATTTCAATGTATGCTGTTGTATACCGTGAGAATTTTTCGCACGCATACGTTGTTCCACTGCGTCTCCCAACAAATCCGCAGTCGCTGCTGACAAAGTCCAACCGAGGTGCCCGTGGCCTGTGTTATAAAAGACACGCGCGTGACGGCCGTTTCCAACCCGTGGCATCATGTTTGGCATCATCGGACGCAAGCCAGCCCAAGGAACGCAGCTTTCTGTGCTGACCTTTGGAAAGTGGGATTCGCACCAATCAACAAGCGGCTTTACACGGTCCGCACGGATGTCCCGGTTAATACCGTTAAACTCTGCAGTGCCGGCAATCCGGAACCGATCGCGACCTAAACGAGACGTCACAATCTTGGCCTTATCATCAAGCAGTGAAACAGTTGGCGCACCATTCTGCGACGCTTCATCACGCAGGTTCACAGTGATCGAATAACCTTTGACCGGATAGATGTTCACCCGGTCGCCCAGCATCTTTGCAAACTGACGCGACGCGACACCGGCGGATACCACAATACCATCAAACCGGGCTTCGGTTGATGTCCGCACAGTGACACCGTCATCGTCCGCTGACACCTGCTGAACATCCTCACCCAGCGCGAACTTCACGCCCTGTGTCTGCAGCCATTCGGCCAAACCAACGGTGAACTTGTGAATGTCGCCAGTGCTATCGCTTTCGGTCCAGAAACCGCCCAAGATGTCGCCGCGTAGGTTTGGCTCTTTCGCGAATACCTCATCGACGGTCAGCTCGCGGCGGTCCAATCCGCCTTGGCCCAACAGATCATTCACGCGGCGGGCGTGATCCAGATCCTGTTGGCTTTGATAGAAATGCAAAATACCCGCTGGTGTGAAATCAAAGTCGATCCCGGCCACCTCCGCCATTTCGGCCAGACCAGCACGGGCCGTGACAGCCAAACGGGCGGTTTCAATAGTGTTTGCCTTGTAACGGGGGATATTCGCCAAAAACTCGGCCATCCAGCTGGCCTTGTGCCATGTCGGGCGCGGGTTCACGGAAAGCGGCGCATCGCCTTGCAGCATCCACTTGATCCCTTTTAGGACCGTAGACCACTGGTTCCAGACTTCAGCATTCGACGCGCTTAACTGGCCACCGTTTGCGAAACTAGTCTCCATCGCGGCATACCGATGGCGATCAAAAACCGTCACGTCAAATCCGCGTTTCATCAATGAATAAGCAGTGGTTACACCGGTAATCCCGGCACCCAGAACAGCAATCGAAGGCAAGGCATCTCTCCGCCAATGGCGCTTTCGCGCGTCGCCCCCACCGTCACTGGGCCTGAGAGATTCACCGCATCGCGGCTTGCTCCTTCGGCGGGCATCGCTGCCACTCTCCGGTGTATTGCACCCCAACCGGTCCCTGCTGCCTGAGAGTTACCGGGGCGGTTGCTCCTTCGGCGACGGACCGAACCGTTCTCTCCCGGTCGGCGTGTTTCCTATAAGAAACTCATAGAGCAAAAAAGAAATATAGCAATCAAATTTCCTACATAATGATTATGTTGATCTTAGAAAAAACCGAACATTAATCCGGCAAACCACCAGTTTCCTTCTCCCAAAGCGCTAATCGTGCCCCAAAAGACGGCACACGGTTCGGCAATGCAATGAAACTAGGCAGATCAAACAAGGCCCAACGCTGCCCCTCATCACCGAATTTAACCTGCGTGACAGTATCGGCCGGTAATTGCGCGACAAAGAACCCGACCCAAGCATCGGGTTTATAATTCGCAGCAAAATTTGATTCCCACAAAACCGCATCCGAAGGCACAGACAGTCCCAGTTCCTCGTTCAACTCTCGGGTCATCGTTTCAAACGGTGTCTCATCGCCCTCGCGTCCGCCACCGGGGAGGTCCCACAAATTCGGATAGGTGATGTGATCAAAATCATCGCGCAGGATGCTAATCAGCTTATCCCCTAAAAACAGCGCAACCTTTGCACCATCATGTTGCCCTGTTGTTCTCATCCGTGCGCCCCTTTAGAATGCGGCCATGCCCGCCCTTTGCCGCGATTGCCTTTGCACATTTGACAGTGAATCCCGCTGTCCTCAATGCCGCAGCCCACGGGTCACGCGGCACCCAGAGCTGTTCGATCTGACCATCGCGCATATGGATTGCGACGCATTCTATGCCTCGGTCGAAAAGCGCGACAATCCAGAGCTCGCTGATAAGCCAGTGATCATCGGCGGTGGCAAACGCGGGGTCGTATCGACCGCATGCTATGTCGCCCGAATCAGGGGCGTCAAATCCGCTATGCCGATGTTTCAGGCGCTAAAACTCTGCCCTGATGCCGTCGTGCTACCACCACGGTTTGACGCTTACACCAAAGCATCCCGTGCGATCCGCGCAATGATGGATGAACTCACCCCAGTCGTTGAACCGCTATCACTGGACGAGGCGTTTATGGACCTCACCGGCACCGTCCGCCTGCACGGCGCGCCGCCTGCGGTTATGCTGGCCCGGTTAATCAAACGGATGAAGACCGAATTGGGATTAAGCGGTTCAATCGGGCTATCGCACAACAAGTTCTTGGCAAAAGTCGCGTCAGACTTAGAAAAGCCACGTGGTTTTTCGATTATCGGCAAGGCCGAGACGACCGAATTCCTGCGCCCCAAATCCGTGCGGCTAATCTGGGGTATCGGCCCCGCCGCCCAAGTCAGCCTGAACAAGGCAGGCATCCAGACATTCGATGACCTCCTGCGCTGGGATCGTCGCGACCTGCATGATCGGTTTGGCGGCATGGGTGAACGGCTCTATTCGCTTGCCCGAGGCGAAGATGGTCGACGGATTTCGACACACGCACCTGTTAAGACGCTATCGAACGAAACGACATTCTCAGAAGACACTGCTGACCCCGAAATCCTAGACGGTCACCTCTGGCGGATGTCAGAAAAGGTCAGCGCACGCGCAAAGGCGACCGATAAGGCAGGCCGCGTCATTACGTTGAAACTGAAGACCTCTGACTTCAAACTGATTTCAAAACGGTTAAGCCTGCATCACCCCACCCAGATGGCTGACACAATTTACCGAACCGCGCACGGGCTATTTGAACAGGTCAAAATGCGTGGGCCGTTTCGGTTGCTGGGTGTGGGGCTATCAGAAATCACATCAGCCGATGATGCCGACCGCGAAGGTGATTTGCTTGACCCTGACGCAGGAAAACGCGCGCGGGCCGAGCTCGCAACAGATAAAATACGCGAAAAATTCGGCAAAGACGCCATCATCAAAGGGCGGTCGCTTCGGTAGGGTGGGTCTTGACCCACCGCCCACGTCGCCATTACACTTCCTTATCAGTCAAATGCACACAACAGGAGGGCACAAGCTGAACATGCGTATATTCCGCCAACTTCAGCATGGTCCCCGTACCGCCCTGCGAATCCGTTTGCAGGGCTGATCACTGGCATTTGCCCACGGTCTGCCCTTGTCGCTGCGCCACGCGCGGCCAACACTATATCTGACAAGTGACCACAATGATCCTTTCTATAAACTCCTTAGGCGTGACGCTTGGCGATCCGCTATTTTCTGACTTGAACCTGACGATTTCCAAAGGCGACCGTATTGGTTTGGTCGCTGCAAATGGCCGCGGAAAATCCACACTGATGGGCTGCATGGCTGGCACGGTTGAACCCACGTCCGGCGAAATCACCCGCGCACGCGGCCTGCGTATAGGGCACGTTGAACAGCATATCGCGCCAGAACGCCTTTCGCAGACACTGTATGACTTAGTGCTTTCCGCATTGCCGCCTGACCAGGCCGATTTCGAAGCATGGCGCGTTGATGTGGTGCTCGGCGATCTGCAAGTGCCCTATGAGCTACAGCAAAAACCACTGTCAGAGCTTAGTGGGGGCTGGCAACGCACAGCGTTGTTGGCGGCCGCTTGGGTGACTGAACCTGACTTGCTGTTACTTGATGAACCGACCAACCACCTGGACCTGCATCGTATCGGGTTGCTGCAAAATTGGCTGGGTGCGTTGCCACGCGATACGCCGGTATTAATCACCAGCCATGACCGGGCCTTTCTAGATGCTACAACCAACCGAACGCTTTTCCTGCGGGCGGAGCGGTCACGCGTGTTTCAGCTACGCTTCACAAAGGCGCGCGTCGCATTGGATGAGGCAGACGAAGCCGACGAACGGCGCTTTGCCAACGATCTGAACAAGGCAACCCAACTGCGCAAGCAGGCCGCGAAGTTAAAGAACATTGGGATCAATTCAGGCTCTGATTTGTTAATCACAAAGACCAAGCAGCTAACCGAGCGCGCAGCCAAGATTGAAGCGGCAACAAAACCCGCCCACCAAGACCGCAGCGCCGGCGACATCAAGCTGACCAACAGCGGCACCCACGCCAAGGCGCTTATCACTTTGGATGATGTGGCGGTGACCACGCCAGACGACAGATTACTATACACGACTGGCAAGAAATGGATCACGCAAGGCGACCGCATTGTGCTGCTTGGCACCAATGAGACAGGTAAAACCCAACTGGTTAAGATGATCCACCGGGCATTATTGAACGAAGAACCCAGCATAAAATGCGCCCCTAGCGTTGCGCTTGGGTATTCGGACCAACATCTTAGCCAGCTGGACGACGCCGATACCCCGATGACCGCAGTCGCAGGACAATTCGACGTGGGCGATCAACGTGCACGCGGGTTGCTTGCGGCTACGGGCGTGAACATCCAGATGCAGGACACCAAGATCGGTGCACTTTCTGGCGGGCAAAAGGCACGGCTCGCGATGCTAATCCTGCGGCTACAGCGACCAAACTTTTACCTACTCGATGAACCTACGAACCATCTCGATATCGAAGGGCAAGAAGCGTTAGAGGAGGAACTTATTGCCCATGGCGCTTCATGTCTGCTGGTTAGCCATGATCGCAGTTTTCTGCGAAATGTCGGAAATAGGTTTTGGCAGATCGAACGCAAGCGATTGATAGAGGTCGACGACCCAGAGGCGTTCCTAAACGCGGAACTCGGCTAAGGCACAAACTGGTCGCGAATACCGCGCATGTAGGGCACCAACATTTCACGAAACGCTGCGACCTTGGCCGAGGCCCAGATATCACGGTGCGCGACCACCCAAATCTCAGGGTAAGGCTGCGGTGGCAGCACGGGCACCTGAACCAATCCGTCACTTGCGCGGCCCAAAAACAAGGGCATCCGCGCCACCCCAAGACCCGCCTGCGCAGCCGCGCGGATCGCGACCATATCGTCGAATGTCATGCGTATCCGATGGTGGGGATAGGCCGGATCGACGTTCTTTGGCACAGTCGTATAATCAGCATAGACAATCCAATCGACCATCCCATTCGGATCGGCTTTGATCTGTGCAGCAACCTTCGGCGATGCAAAGCTAGCCGAATATTGTGGCATCAGTCGTAACCCCTTGAGCGTATCACCCGGATCGCGACTGATCCGAATAGCAAGATCCGCCTCTCGACGGTTCAGATCAAGCAGATCATTCGTGGCACGCACATGCAGGTCGACATCGGGATAGGCGGCACAGAACCGATCAATCACTGGTGTCAGTATATGCGCGATCAATAATTGTGGGGCGGTGATGGTTAGCGATCCATGTAAAGTCGCGTCCTGCCCTTGCAGCTGGCGCATCAACGCATCGGTCTGATCTGCCATGCGCGCCGCGTGATCCGCAACCAGCAGCCCTGCTTCAGTTGGTCGATAGCCATCGGTCAAACGCTCAAATAGCGCGACACCCAAGGCACCCTCTGCACGGGCGACACGACGAGCAACGGTCGTGTAGTTGAGGCCAAGCATCTGCGCCGCAGCGGACAACGATCCAGCCCTCACGAGGCACATAACCGTGCGCATATCATCCCATGAAACCGTCATGTCATGCATTTTTGCATGCACGTGATGCATATGCACGCATTTTCGCACGTGTAAGCGGCGTCTAATTACATGGCATCAACAAAGGAGAAGCCAATGATCTACGCATATGCAAGCCTAACCGTGACGAACCCAGACTCTCTTGCCGCCTACCGCGAAAAAGCGGCTGACGCCTTGAATAAATACGGTGGGAAGGTCGAAACAGCGACCAACGCCGCCCGCGGCATTGATGGGACGCCACAAATTCCGGACGTTGTCGCATTGCTTTCTTTCCCTGACGCCGATTCCGCAATGGGATGGATCAACGACCCCGCACTCGCAGAGATTCACTCGCTGCGCCGTAACGCGGGTGGGTCGGACATCGTGTTGCTTGGTTAATTCAGGTGGGGTGGATCAAGATCCACCCTACTCAGCCGCGACAGGTTGATCTTTAGCAAATCCAATCTCGGCAATCATGGCGATAGCCGCGCTGATCTGTTCCTTAAACGCTGCAAAGTCGGACTTAGGCTCTAAAGTCCGCTCATCCATATAAAGGGCGCGGTCCATTTCGACCTGAATCGCATGCTGATTCCGTGAAGGTCGGCCATATTGCTGAACAATATAGGCCCCTGCAAACGGTGCATTTCTCGCGACGCGTAGGCCAGCTTCGGTAAATGCGGCCTCGACCTGATCCATGATGTGCCCGGCTGCGGTGCTGCCAAACCGGTCGCCCAATACAATATCGGGGCGCGGTGCGTTTTGTAGATTCATCGTCGTCAACGCCTCGTGCGGCATCGAATGACAGTCGATTAAGATTGATTCGCCGTATGCACGGTTGCTTTCATCCAACAAGGTCTGAAGCTGGTCATGATAGGGCCGCCAATATGTGGCTATGCGATCGTGCGCTTCGTTCAATGAAATCTTACCGCGATAGATATGACGTCCATTCGCCACAACGCGAGGAATCACACCCAGCCCACTTGCGATTCGCGGGTTGTGGGGCTTGCGACGCACCCCTTCGATCAATGCTGGATCCAATTCGTCAGGTCCACGATTCAAATCTACAAATGCCCGTGGCGCCAATGCCTTGATGAATGGCGCACCAAAACTGGGTGCGTCTTCATACAGGCGATCAATAAACGCATCCTCAGATGAACGGATTTCAGCAGCGTCTAAATCTGCTATACTTAGAAAAGAAGACGCGTAATCACGCCCACTGTGTGGAGAGGCGAATACAACGCTCGTACTGCGAACAGCAGGGAGCGAAAGATCAAAGGTTGTTTCTTGCAATAAAATGCTCCTTCTGGCGAAGAGGATAGCCTGAATTTTGTTTTTTCCGAAAGCCCTTGATCCCCGGTTCGACTCCTTTTATAGACCCCACACCTGACGCGGTTTGCCCGCTTCCTATTTCTTTATAGGACAGATGCAAACACGTTGGAAAATGGATGATTAGCTCAGCGGTAGAGCACTTCGTTGACATCGAAGGGGTCACTGGTTCGATCCCAGTATCGTCCACCATGAATTCACTGGTCCATTCTGGGCCATATTGCAACCCAAGGCGCAATCCGCGCGCCGCGACATGAAGGACACGACCATGAAGGTACGTAACTCCCTCCGCTCGCTCAAGCAGCGCCACCGCGATTGCCGCATCGTGCGCCGTAAGGGCCGCGTCTATGTTATCAACAAGACGCAACGCCGGTTCAAAGCCCGTCAGGGCTAAAACCTGCTAAAAGCAAATGGTAAAAAGGTCGCATCCGCAAGGACGCGGCCTTTTTCTTTGTCTACACATTTGAGAACCATGCATGCCAAACAACGCAGATTATAAGCCACCAAAATGGATCACCATTCTCATTCTGACTTGGTTCTTTCTAGGATGCCTTCCAATACTCGCCTTAGCATTTGGGTTTCGTTTTCTGCCAAGTCCCGAATGGGTTCAGAACACGCGGCTCATCGCGGCCCTTGCTGCGTTTGGAACCGCAGCTTTGATGCTCGTGTTGCTTAGGATCGGCCACAAAAAACAAAAACCTGAAGGCGGCATGATCAAGATTGTTGGGATGTATTTGGTGGCGGTGTTCTTGTTCTCACCAGCGGTCGGTGCTTCAGCCATTGCCGCAACGGGACCAATGCTGGTAGCGATCGTCGCAGGTTCGCAAAGTTCCTTAACATATACTGTTGCGGACGCATCGCAGTCAGGAAGTTACAAATGCCGACGACCGATTAAGCTAACTGAGGCACCATTTTTGTTCAATTTGGTGTGCGGTACGTCCCAAGCATTTCAACTCGGTGTCTCCAAAGAGGATTTCGTTTTAGTGACCGGTCATGGAACGCGGTGGGGACTATTCCCGCGTACGATATCTATGACCGATTAGGCCGGCGCCGGTTTGGTCCCGCTAACAGCAATAGCAAGAGACCGCTGATCGAAGGTCAGGGTTTCCTCACTTTTTATCGTTTAGTCTAGTCACATGGTCCGCATTCCGCGTATCGTGCCCGCAGAACGGTTTTAAAAACGACTAAGGAACATTTTCATGCATTTTCTGAATATTAGATCAAGTGCACTTGCTGTTGCGATGCTTGGGCTCGCGGCACCTGCCTATGCCCAAGACGCAATTTGTGGTGGTCTAGGCGCAGGTGGTCAGTGGATTGGCGGAGACGAAGCGTCATCTGACATCACAACTGCTGACACCTACCAAGAACAAATGGCGCTTGTTCTAGGCGGAAATGATTATGTTTCCTTGTTTTCAGTTAGCGAAGGCACTGACGTACGGATCGAGGCCGCAGGTCGCGGCGCGGGCGACACTGTGATCGACGTGCTTGATAGCACCGGCAGCATTGTTACGTCCGATGATGATTCAGGTGGCAATGGCGCGTCGCGCGCTGAAACGTTCCTGAACCCCGGAACATACTGTATGTCACTGCGCAGCTATGATGGCGGTCCAATGACCGCATTTGTCCGCGTTGGTCGGCAAGAACATGAACCCCTAACTGAGGGCGCAATGGAAACCAGCAGCGCACGCGATTCAGGCGGATGCGAAGCAGCGACCCCAATGGGTGGTCTTGGTAGCACGGTATCTGGATCCGCGGCCGATAGCTCTCACTGGAGTTTTACTCTGGATGCACCTGCGCAGGTCAGCGTCACTGCAGAAAACGAATCTGCTGATCCAGTGATCACGCTTTACGGCCCGAACGACATGTACATCGATGAAAACGATGATTTCGACGGATATAATTCTCGGATCGATGTCACTGACACACTGGATGCTGGTACATATTGCATCGCGGTGTCCGCACTAAGCGATGACACACAACCGATTACTATCAGCGTCTCAGAATACGATGCCGAAGCAGCGCTGCAATCGCTTTATGCGCGTGGCGAAGCAGCCCCGCCCCTAGACGGAAGCGTTGAGGTCTCCGATCTTGGCATTCTAGAATCGCGCATACGCCAAGACGTACAAGCGACGGACGATGTAAAATGGTTCACTATCGAAGTTGAAGATAACAGCCTGCTAGTGGTCGAAGCTATTGGCGGTGGGAACAGTGATCCATGGCTTGTCGTGTATGACGACCTTGGTCGTGAAATCGGCCAGAATGACGATTATGGTGACGGTTTGGACAGCATGGTGATGGCTCGCGTTCAGTCCGGAATCTATATTATTGGCGTAAGACAGTACGACAGCAACAACGGACTGATCCGTCTATTGGCCGAACGTTACGTACGCGCGCAATAAACGACATATATGTTGCGAAAGTGGCCGTCGGCACCTGCCGGACGGCCACTTTTTATTATCGGCCAAATGTATCAGCCAGCAAACGCGCCAGCGTTGGCTCATTTAGGTAGCCAGTCGCGGCTGTTCCGCTTCTCGTCTGGTACCGACTAATCGCGCCACGCGTATCACTATCGAAGCGGCCGTCAACGCGCCCAGGGTTGAACCCCATTTGCGCAAGGCGACTTTCGATTAAGCGTGCAAGAACTGGGTTAATGTTCAATCCTGCCTCGATGTCCGCAGCAGCCGCATTTTGATCGACCTCGTCTTCAGAAAGCCCATCCTTTGCTTCATCGGCAAACATCCCTTCTGGGTACCGGTTCAAATAGGCACGGTATCCAGCCAGATCGCCACGCGCGCCCGTTTCTTCCCAATACGCACGATCAAGACGCTCTGTTTCCTCACGTGCACGTTCTTCCTCTGCCTCGATTTCGGCTTGGCGACGACTGGCCTGCGCGTCAATCCGGTTAATTTGCTCCGCAGTCAGAAATGACGTTTGTGCAAATCCGTTGGACTGCTGCCAATTCCGGATCGCCCGGCGGCTGCCCGGGCCAAATATCCCGTCAACGCCGCGCGTATCGTAGTCTAGCAAAGTCAGATCACGCTGGATATCGCGGCGGCCATTACGCGAAAGCGACAAATCATCTTCAGCATTTTCGGCAAGCCGAACTGGGTCGTTTTCGATTTCGTCCAGACGTCGCCGTGCTTCGTCAGCGTAACGGCTATCGGGATAGGTCAAAGCGAAATCACGATATGCATCAGCCGTATCGGCCTGCTGGGCATCAGTCCAAAACTGCAAGGTGGCCTCAACCGCAGGTGCTGCGGCCCCCTCTTCATTCTCGGTTTGCATTACCAAACGGTTTGGCTGAAAGCCGTCCGCAGTTAACCAACGCACATCCTGAACAAACGCCATAATATCTGCACCCGGCATGGCAATGGCATCCACGACGACAGTGTCAGTCGCATTTGGCTCTCCGTATAAAACCGTAACCCCTTGCGGGATGTCCAAATCACCCATGCCTTCACGCAAGTATGACCCGATCATACTATCAGCGTCTAAGTCGTAGCCAAGGATCAACACCGCCTGTCCCGGCGTTTTAGCAAGAACATCCAGCACGCTGTCGATTGAAACGGCATTTGCCAGTCCAAAATATGTTGGCGATTCTGCATCAGCTGCCAACAGCCAGCTTCGTTCGCCATCAGTCACAAATCGCCCTGACAATCCGACAACCAAGCGGTCAGCATCCGTAGCGTTTTCAGCCAGACGATCCAATAGTCGCGCCATATCGCCCGACGACCCATTCGATAACGTGCTAACGTCATACCCCGCCTCACGCAGGCTTTGCGCGCCATCAAGAACATCGGTCGCATTAGAGACACGCCGCAAATTCTGATAGCGTTCCACCCCCATCAACAGCGCAGCATCCTCTGCAAATACAGGAAGGGCAAAGGCCGAAAGGGCCGCAATCAGACTTAGTTTACGCATCGCGCGTTTCCTCCAAAGTTCACGTCGCATTAGTTCTGACACTAACGCCTTGTCACTCAAAAGGTTGCGCGGATGGGGCTGCTATTCAATAGCGCGACCGCAAACCCCTATTCAGCGGCGATTTCAGACCCAATCTTTTCAATCCGCACAGCTGCGAATTTGAATTCAGGAATTTTGCCATATGGGTCTATCGCCGGATTGGTCAACGTGTTCGCTGCCGCTTCGACATAGGCAAAGGGAACAAACACCATATCGGGCGATACAGCGCGATCAGCACGCGCCATAATGTCGATACTGCCGCGCCGTGTGGTCAGCCTGATCATATCACCGGGCGCCGCCCCAAGCTGCCGCAGCGTTGACGGATGCAGTGAACAGTTTGCTTCGGGTTCGACCGCGTCCAGTACTTTGGATCGGCGAGTCATCGACCCGGTGTGCCAATGCTCTAGCTGACGGCCCGTCGTCATGATCATTGGGTATTCCGCGTCAGGCGTTTCATCGGGTGCGATAACATTGGCAGGCGTGAACTTCGCGCGTCCATTTTCGCGTGGGAATCCATCTGCGAACACAATGGCCTGCCCGGGATCCGTGGGCGACAGCGATGGGTAGGTCACCGCATTCTCTGTCTCTAGTCGATCCCAAGTGATGTTATCAAACGACTCCATCACCATCGTCATTTCCGCGAACACCTCGCGTGGATGAGCGTATTCCCATGCCAAACCAAGCTGTTTTGCTAGCTCAACCGTGATCCACCAGTCTTCGCGTGCATCACCCGGCGGCGGCACAGCAGGGCGGCCCATTTGCACCTGACGATTGGTATTCGTGACGGTCCCAGTCTTTTCCGCAAAGGCGCTAGCGGGCAGGATGACATCAGCAAAATTGGCCGTTTCAGTAAGGAAGATATCCTGCACGACAAGGTGATCCAGTTTAGCCAAAGCGTCACGCGCATGATCGACATCAGGGTCAGACATCGCCGGGTTTTCGCCCGAAATATACATGCCCCGAATATCGCCGGTGTGAACGGCATCAAGAATTTCCGTGACAGTCAGCCCCTTTTCAGGGTTCACACCTTCGTCTTTCCAGACCTGTTGGAACGCGCTGCGTACACCATCGTCACCGACAGGTTTGTAGTCGGGTAAGAACATCGGGATCAAACCAGCGTCAGACGCCCCCTGCACGTTGTTCTGCCCACGCAACGGGTGAAGCCCCGCACCCGGCCGACCAACCTGCCCGGTCATTAGCGCAAGGCTGATCAAGCAACGTGAATTATCGGTGCCATGAATGTGTTGGCTGACACCCATTCCCCAGAAAATCATCGCCGACTGCGCACCGGCAAACGTCCGGGCAACATCGCGCAAAACGTCAGCGGGAATGCCGCAAATACCTTCCATCTTTTCCGGTGAAAACTCTGCCAGATGCGCTTTCTCGGCTTCCCAGTTCTCGGTGTAGGCTTCGATATATTGCTGATCATAAAGGCGTTCTTCGACGATCACATGCATGATCGCGTTCAGCATCGAGACATCTGCACCGGGCCGGAATTGAAGCATATGCGACGCAAACCGCTTTAGCGCCTGCCCACGGGGGTCCATCACAATCAGCTTGCCACCACGTTTGGTGAACTGTTTGAAATAGGTTGCCGCAACTGGGTGGTTTTCGATTGGGTTCGCGCCAATCACGATTGCCACGTCGGCATTTTCAATCTCGTTAAAGGTCGCGGTGACGGCACCCGACCCCACGTTTTCCATCAGCGCAGCGACCGATGACGCGTGGCAAAGCCGCGTGCAGTGGTCGACGTTGTTATGACCAAAGCCCTGACGGATTAGCTTTTGAAATAGATATGCCTCTTCATTCGTGCATTTCGCTGAGCCAAAGCCGGCGACGCCCGTTCCGCCAATGTCTTTGAGGCCCTTAGCCGCTGCATCCAGCGCCTCGTCCCAAGTCGCCTCTCTGAAATGGGCCTGCCAGTTTCCGGGATCAACGTTTAACCCCTTGGCCGGCGCGTCTTTACGGCGGATCAGCGGTTTTGTCAGGCGATGTTCATGGTGGATGTAATCGAACCCGAACCGGCCTTTGACGCACAAACGCCCCTCATTCGCTGGGCCGTTGATACCCTCAACGAATTTGACCTTATTGTCTTTGACCTTGAGCGAAACCTGACAACCCACACCGCAAAACGGGCAAACGCTTTTGACTTCGCGATCATAATCCGCAGTGTCGCCAATCTGGTTTTCATCAGTGACCGTTGCAGGCAGTAGTGCCCCGGTCGGGCAGGCCTGCACGCATTCACCGCACGCCACACATGACGACGCACCCATTGGGTCAGACATATCGAACACCGGATAAGCGTCATGCCCGCGCCCGGCCATCCCGATCACGTCATTCACCTGCACCTCACGGCAGGCCCGAACGCAAAGACCGCATTGAATACAAGCATCTAGGTTCACCGACATCGCGACATGGCTATCGTCGAGCAGCGGAATGTGATCGGCGTCCATTGTTGGAAAACGACTACTTTCAACGCCTTGGGCGGCAGCCATATCCCACAAATGGCTGGATTTGTCATGGGCGACCGGTTGCTCTGGCTGATCTGCGACAAGCAGTTCCATCACCATTTTACGTGCCTGCACCTCGCGCGGTTGGTCGGTCGTCACGACCATACCTTCGGCGGGTTCACGAATACACGAGGCAGCCAACGTGCGTTCGCCATCAATCGACACCATGCACGCACGGCAGTTTCCGTCAGACCGATAACCGGGCGCTGGTTTGTGGCACAGATGCGGGATCTTTAGGCCGCGACCGTTCGCGACCTCCCAGATCGTTTCACCGGGCTGCGCGGTGACTTCTTTGCCGTCCAAAGTAAACGTGATGGGTTCTGACATCTGATTTCTCCGCCGCTTTCGACCATACTAAAGCATTTGCCGCTGTTACGCGAAAGTACGTCGATGGTCGTAGGTCGAATTGTCCAAAAACGACACAATAGTTGACTCGATTTATTATTTCTATATTTCTAGTTATATCGAATCATTATTCAGGGCATCAAAAATGGACAATGTTACAGCGGCACAGGGATTTTCCGCACTTGGATCAGAATCCCGTATCGAAGTGTTCCAGACCCTTGTGAAAGCAGGCAAAAACGGGCTGCTGGTTGGGGACATCCAGCAACGCACTGGCATCCCGGCATCGACGCTCGCGCACCATCTGAAATTTCTCAGCACCGCGCAACTGATCCTTCAGGAAAAGAAGGGGCGCGCAATCGTGAACCGCGCCAATTTTGATCACTTAGAAAACCTTGCAGCATTTATTCTTGAGGAATGCTGCTCTGAACCAGGGCCGCAGTCATGACACAGATCAACACAACATCAGCACCGCGCATCGCCGATTATCTCAAACGGCTCAAATCTCCATGGACGCTAACCCTGCTTGTTCCGGTGGTGGTTGCGATCCTTGATCAACCAAATACCGTCCCGGTCATAGAATTCGCGATACGCGCACTTTTAGGTACATTACCCTACATCGTTTTTGCCGTGATCATGATTGCGAGCCTCAAGGCGGCAGGCGCGGAATCGGTCATCGCAGGCATATTCAAAGGGCGCGAAACGCGGATGATTGTCCTCGCCGCCTTATTTGGCGGGCTGGCACCGTTTTGCTCATGCGAAGTCATTCCGTTTATCGCGGGCCTACTTGCGCTTGGCACCCCACTTGCCCCTGTAATGGCGTTCTGGCTGGCGTCGCCTTTGATCGACCCGCCGACACTTCTGATTACCGCAGGTGCGCTGGGGTGGCCATTTGCTGTTGCCAAGGCCTTTGCCGCTGTTGGCCTTGGGCTGATGGGCGGGTTCGCCATCAAACTGCTGCAATCACGTGGGTTCTTGTCTGCACCTTTGCGCGCATCACCCGTGTCGCGTTGCGGCTGTGGTCCTGACCCGTTTAGCGGCAAACCCATATGGGCGTTTTGGAACGACAGCACCCGTGTCCAAACATTTAAACATGAGTTTGCCCACAATGCGCTGTTCTTGCTCAAATGGCTGGCCTTCGCATATGCACTCGAAGCCTTGTTGATCACTTACGTGCCTGCATCCCTGATCGCCGGCCTTGTCGGCGGTGAAGGTGTCGTGCCTATTGCAATTGCTGCATTGGTTGGTGTGCCTGCCTATCTGAACGGGTTTGTTGCCCCTCCTCTGATCGCCGGGTTGATGGAACAAGGCATGAGCAGTGGATCAGCCATGGCATTCGTAATCGGTGGCGGGGTTAGCTCTATTCCCGCAATGGCAGCGGTTTGGTCGCTGGTCAGACGCCAAGTCTTTGCAGCCTACATCGGTTTGGGCATCACTGGCGCCATCTTGTCAGGGGTCGTGTTCCAGCTAGTCGTTTAACCACCGAGTTCCGCTTCGACGTGTGCCAGATTACTACGAATTTCGGGAACATCAGGGGCAATCGCGCGGGCGTATCTTAGGGCCGCCCGCGCACCACGTAAATCCCCTTGAGCGTATAGTGCATTGCCAAGCCCAAACTGCCAAAGCCAACTATCAGGCCATTGTTTTGCGCCCGTTTGATACAGCGTTTCTGCTGCACGCAGTTGATCAACACGCTCTAATGCTGCAGCGGCAGACAAGACCCGGGTCTCTGCCACACTGACAGGCAAATCATCGGGGGGTAGAACGACCAAAGCCCAGTTTCCACCGCGCTGCCAAGTGCGTTGAAACAGATCAAAGGGAAGAACCATTTGGTCTTCTTGCCCGGAATTCAGGTAAACAGCATCACGTTCAAGATCATACCCTGTCACAACGCCGTAATGCCAAACCGGCGCGATCCCGAGACCAAGATTTTGAAACACAATGACCGGATGACCAGCGGCTACTTCGGTTAATAACTGGTCAAATGTCGAAATCTCGACGGCAAGCTGACCGAGCCTGCGACTGCTCCCAATCATATCTGCTTGATATGTGCCCCTAGCGCGAGGGCTAAACGCGAGTTCGGCAATCTGGTCCTGTTGGATGTCAGAACCCGCCCACTGCATGACCATCGCAATTGCGGTTGGGCCACAAAAAAATGCGTCTTGCTGAATGCGTGGTACGCCTTCGACGTGCGCACGGGTGGCTGCGCCCGGAAACGTGGCGGTCGGGTCCATTGGGACCGCGCAACCTGCCAGCCAGCAAAACGCTAGCAGACAGGCTAATCGGTTTAGCGTACGCAACGTGTAAAGTTGAAGATCCGCGTAAAGCAAAGGATGTCAGTGACGAGCAAGATTACGAACACCGTGAACAACGTCCCGACAATATCCGCACCAGCCGTGTCGTTCTGCATTTGCACGACAAGTGCTTCGACTTCAGCATCGGAAAGCGCAGCAAGGCGGGCTTCGGCCTCTGCTGGATCAACGCCTTCTTCGATCATCGCCGCCTGCACATCGTCACGCTGCAACGCATCCATCAAATAACCGCGGTCGGCATGCGTTGCGTATTTATCAATCGCGTTTTCAGTCGCCAGCATTTCGGCCTGCGCCATCGTCGCGGTTTGCGTCGCAAACAAAAGCTGCGTCGTCAAAACCAGCGCAACGCCTTTTTTGGAAATCCCGAGAATACCCATCCATCAAATCCTTTCGTCAGGCGGCCCCGCACCGCCTTCTATGCATTTGACATATAGTGTTCAGGAATTCCCTATCATTGCAAGCGTTTGGTCTACTACTGCGCCAAAGCCCGCGTATTGCTAGTGCAAGAATGCACCGGCGTTATTGTAGAGAAAGATGCGCAAAATCTCGAGGCCAACCAGCACAACGATTGGCGACAAGTCGACGCCACCAAGATCAGGCATAAAGCGGCGGACCCGGCTATAGATCGGCTCAAGAATGCGTTGAAGCGTGTACCAAACCTGGCCCACGAATTCTTGACGTACATTCAGCACCTCAAAACGGATCAGCCAGCTCATGATAAAATGCGCGATCACGAAAAAGCGGACTACACTGATCAGCAAAAGTAGAATTTGAATAATAGTTAGCATCGTCTCAGGGACCCTTTGATTGGTTTGCCCTGAATTAAGCGCTCCACCAGCATCCTACAAGGCCGCCGTTTCCCTTAGGTCAAAGTTGACGCTAACGTCAATCTGGATCATCCCAGACGCGAAACATAATTCGAGGCGCTCATGTACCCTGTTGTTCGTGTCATAAAAGAACTGATCACCAACCGTAAGGCGCCCAAGCTGCACCCGCTGGATACACATGTGTCGTACCACCGCTGCTGGCCGCAGGACATTGATACATATTTTGAAATGAACAACGGTCGCATTTTGACGATCTTTGACCTTGGGCGCACAGGATTGGCAACGCGGGTCGGTCTAATTGACGTATTAAAAAAGAATAGCTGGGGCCTTACGATGGCTGGCGTTTCTGTGCGTTACCGCAAGCGCATTCGGCCTTTTGCAAAGTTCCGGATCGTCAGCAAAACAGCGGGCTGGGACCATCGGTTTGTGTATATCGACCAATCGATTTGGATCGGCGACGAATGCGCGACCCAAGCGATGTATCGGTCCGCGATCACCAGCGCGAATGGCATCGTACCCCCGGATCAGGTTTTCGCAGCACTTGGAAATGAAGGTAAGTCGCCCGAATTGCCTGAGTGGATCAAAAACTGGATCGACGCGGATGCAACGCGCCCTTGGCCACCAACCGATAGCGGCACCTAACCGCTTGCTTTTGCCCTGCGTAACGGTGTCTTATCGCCGCAAAGAATACGCAGGGGCAGGCACATGACAGTCGAAAAGAAACGCATCTGGGGGTGGATGGCTTTTGATTGGGCCTCGCAGCCCTATTACACGCTTGGCCTGACCTTTATTTTCGGACCTTACTTTGCGTCTGTCGCCACCGACTACCTGCAAGGCGGCGGATTAGACGCAGACACTGCAAACGCGCAGGCCCAGTCCATCTGGTCGACAGGTCAGATGGTTGCCGGGTTGTTCATCGCGCTCACGGCACCTTTCCTTGGTGCATTTGCAGACCATTCAGGGCGAAAAATACCGTGGATCGCAGCGTTTTCGGTCGTATACATTATCGCCGCATTTGCCCTTTGGGGGCTAATGCCCGATAGCAGCTCTGTCTGGCTGTATATGGGTATTTTCTTTGTCGGTTTTATCGCTGCTGAATCAGCCTTAAACTTCGTGAACGCGATCCTGCCCAGCCTTGGAAATGACGAAGACGTTGGGCGCATTTCTGGCTCCGGGGCTGCATTTGGGTATTGGGGCGGCGTACTATCGTTGATCCTCATTTTGCTTTTGCTTGCTGAAAACGGTGATACCGGTAAGACTCTGATTGGGCGTGATCCGTTGTTTGGGCTAAACCCCGACCTCAAGGAAGGCACCCGCGCGGTCGGTCCGTTCATCGCGATTTGGTTTGCGATCTTCATGATCCCATTTTTCCTGTGGGTTCGCGACGCACCTCAGCCGAAACCTGAAAAAGTGCGGCTTAGCGCAGTGGCAAGCGACTTGGGGCAGACCCTAAAAAATGTGTTCAAACGCAAAAGCCTCCGTAGCTTCCTGCTTGCCTCGATGTTTTACCGTGATGCCGTGAATGCCCTGTATGCTTATGGTGGGATTTACGCCAAATTGGTGCTGGGATGGGAAATTACCCAAATCGGCGTATTCGGCGTGATTGCGGCGATTGCGGCCGCGATTACAACTTGGGTTGGCGGGCTCGCTGACAAAAAATTCGGTCCAAAGCCTGTGATCATCACCGCCGTTTGGGCCATGATCGCTGTGTCATGTATTATCGTCGGGATGTCCCGTGAGGCCGTCTTTGGCGTGCCTCTCGACCCGTCATCATCGCTGCCAGACATCATTTTCTTTGTCTGCGGTGCGGTTATCGGTGGTGCTGGTGGCGCGGTTTATGCAGCGTCTCGTTCTCTTATGGTACGCCACAGCCACCCTGACCGTCCCGCCGAGGCATTTGGCCTATTCGCGCTATCCGGCAAGGCGACTGCGTTCCTTGCGCCAGCACTGATCGGCCTTGTTTCATGGCTGTCTGGTAACGTACAAATTGGTTTTTCTCCCGTTATTGTACTATTCATTGTGGGGCTTTTGTTGCTACGATGGGTTAACAAAGACGGAGATCGCGCAGAATGGTCCGCATAATCACAGCAGTATGTATGGTCCTTGGGCTGGCAGCATGTCAGCCAGAGGAACCAACAGTTTCGATTTCATCCCAAAACGCCGGTGACGGCCGTATTGCCAAACATTTGTTTGGGGCAATGCAGTCCGGATCGAACCAACGTTCGCAATCGTTCGGGGGATATGCACGTGGCTGCCAGGCCGGTGCAGAACAGCTCCCAGAAACCGGCCCAACGTGGCAAGCGATGCGCCTTTCGCGAAACCGCAACTGGGCACAGCCCGTCACTGTCGATTTCGTCCAAGACCTTAGCCGCTTTGCCGCAACACAGGCTGGGTGGGAAGGTCTATATATCGGCGATATGAGCCAACCGCGCGGCGGCCCAATGCTGACAGGACACGCGAGCCACCAAACCGGGCTTGATGCTGATATCTGGATGCTACCACCTGACCGTCTGAACCTGACTGCGGCTGAACGCGAAAGCATTTCATCGATCTCAATGCGGCGGAACGCCGGGGCATACACCAATGACAAATGGACGCCCCAGCATGAGGCAATCTTGCGCGCTGCGGCTTCTGACCCACGTGTTGCACGCATATTTGTATTCCCAGGGGCAAAGGTCGCCATGTGTAATAGCGCAACGGGTGATCGCAGCTGGCTAAACAAAATTCGGCCATGGTGGGGGCATCACTATCACTTCCACGTGCGACTGAACTGCCCAGATGGTGCAACTGGCTGCACCAATCAGGCTCCTCCGCCAGCTGGTGACGGTTGCGCAGATGCTGCACGTTGGGTGGACAATATTCTGAACCCACCGCCCCCGGATCCCAATGCTCCTCCACCCACTCCGCGTGCAGAGCTGACTATGGCAAACCTGCCCGGACAATGTGTTGGCGTGCTGAGCGCGAACTAAGTGGGCTGGATTTACGCCCTTGTGGCGATTGGTTGGGCAATACCTGCTGCGGCAGATACCACTTGGATTAATAGTTTTCACTGGAAAGTCGATGACCCGTCATTTGGCGGGTTGTCTGCGATCGAAGTATCACCAGACGGAAGCCAATTTACAGCAGTTAGCGACCGCAGCGCATTTGTCTCGGGCACATTTGTACGCGCGGACGGCGTTATTACGGGGATCGAAGACTACACCTTTACCGAAATGATCGGGACTGGGGACCAAGTGGATAGCGAAGGCATTGCCATCGCACCCGGCGGGACGATCTATGTCTCATTTGAGGGGTTCCACGGTGTTCGAGCGTTTGAGAACACCGAGTCAGCATCAACTCTGTTGCCCGTGGCCAGCGCATTTGACGCAATGCAAAACAACTCTTCACTTGAATCGCTGGCGATTGGACCTGACGGGTCGCTCTATACCATTCCCGAACGATCCGGGCTCGCGACCCGCCCTTTTCCGGTTTACCGCCTTAAAGACGGCAACTGGGATGAAGCCTTTGAAATCCCGCGGCGTGGGGCATTTCTGATTGTTGGGTCGGACATTGGTCCCGACGAAAACCTATACATCCTTGAACGCGACTTTGTTGGCATCGGTTTCCGAAGCCGTGTCCGGCGATTTGATCTGACCGGAAACAACGAAAAAACCCTGCTTCAGACACACACAATGACCCACGACAACCTAGAAGGCATTAGCGTTTGGGACGACGGAACAGGGCTAAGACTAACGATGGTTTCAGATGATAACTTTAGAGTGTTCCAGCGAACCGAGATCGTGGAATATCGGATCGACGATTGACAGGGCACGGCGCAAAGGGCTAATGCGCTTCGTCCCCGGATGAACCGCGGGGCCAAGTGCCGCACCCTTGTCAAAACGGAAACCTGACATGACACGTATTCTTCCCGGCGTTATCGCCATGGCCACAATTGTTGTGGCATCCAACATTCTTGTACAATTCCTGATCCTTGACGGGCTGCTCACGTGGGGTGCTTTCACTTATCCGTTCGCGTTCCTTGTGACCGATGTGATGAACCGCGTTTACGGCGTGTCCGCTGCGCGCAAGGTTGTGTTCGTGGGTTTGATCGTTGGGATCGTCTGTAGCCTTATCGGATCGCAGATCATGTTAGAGTTCGGGCCGGCCGTTCCGGTGCGTGTCGCGATTGCGTCGGCGACGGCATTCATCATCGCGCAATTGCTGGATATCGCTGTGTTCAACCGGCTGCGTGACGGGTCTTGGTGGAAGGCACCGCTGGGCAGCACTCTCGTAAGCTCTTCTTTTGACACGGTTATTTTCTTTTCGATTGCGTTTGCGGCGGCTTTCAATGGGTTTAGCGCGGCTGCGGCGGATCAGATTATGTGGGCGCAGGACGCTGTGCCGTTCCTGAATGCTGGGCCGCTTGTGCCGCTTTGGGTGTCACTGGCTGTGGCGGATTGGGGGGTGAAGCTGACTATCGCTTTGGTTGCTTTGGTGCCATTTCGCATCATTGTTGGGCGGATCACGCGGCAAAACACTTAAACGCGACCAGTGGTATATTTTTACTTGAAATATACAAAATCTGTGCGAACCTACCTTTAGGCGAAATTTTTGAAAGGAGGTGATCCAGTGCATCATGAGGTATTGGAGAAGTGTGTCGGGACAACTTGTGGGGGTCGCAGCTAGGGCAGCCCTTGGCTGAGAAGATCACAAGGTGGAGATCCTAACCGACCCACCTCCGAAAATCAGAGAAGGGCTATCCCAACGCCGGGGTAGCCCTTTTTCATTGGTTTTTAGGCGTATGTTTGGCGTACACACAGCGTACAGACAGCGTATGTACTGCGTACGGCCAAGTAATTTGAGAACAAGCGAGGGGCCATGCGGGTCAACGATCAGATCGAAATCGCCGATTGGGAACTGACCGAAAGCTTTACGCGCGCGTCCGGGCCGGGCGGGCAGAACGTGAACAAAGTATCCACGGCGGTCGAGTTGCGGTTCGAGGCGGCGCGGTCACCCAACCTGCCCGACCCCGTGAAAAACCGACTGCGGCGGCTGGCGGGGCAACGGTGGACGAAAGACGGGGCGATTGTGATCTTTGTGCAGGAAACCCGGTCCCAAGCCCGCAACCGCGAAATCGCACGGGAGCGTCTGGCCGAACTGATCCTAAAAGCAACCGAGCGACCCAAACGCCGCGTCGCAACCAAACCAACCTATGGGTCCGTCAAACGCAGACTCGCAGGGAAGAAAGCGCGTGGTGAGGTGAAGGCGTTAAGAGGGAAGGTTGAGGAGTGACAATGCTATCTTACCTGATAGCATCCGTCCTATAGTAGTAGGGAAATGTAATGAAGATACGTGATTTTAACTTTGGCGACTATTCGGGCATGCGCGAGTACAACAGAAATCCAGAGTTTTTCATGAACTCTTTTATAACTCCCGGCCTATTCTCACTGAACTCCCTACAGAACGGTGCAAATAATATTCTAGTTGGCCGAAAAGGCACAGGCAAATCGTCTTGCTGCTTGGCCCTTGCTCACATGAAAAAAGCTGAGGGGTACTTATCAACATTTTACAACTTTTCAGATGATTTGAATCGCAACGATCTAAAAGAAGCCGTCCAAACTCAAGCATTAGACCTTAAAGACGTCGCGGGCCTGACTAAGCTCTTTGATTCGATAAGTAGCTTTTATGATTTTAGAGATTTATGGAAGCGGCGAGTTATTTCACAAATTGGAAAACGCATTACAGATAGCGGCAAAAAATCTACCTTTACTGATTTTGCCACCAGCGTTCACCTCGCCGAAACAAGCATAACCAGCGGCGTTGGAAAAGGGCTTGTAATTGACAAACCTAAGATGACTGGCAAGCTAGCTGAAATGCTAAATTCGCTTTTCCCCGATAGAGCTACAATGAGTCTTCGAGATTTCAATAGCATCGGATTGGATTTGTTAAAGCAATGCCATTCAGATGTAAAACACTACTTCTTTTTTGATGAATTAAACCTAAGCCACACCAAGTCAGATTCGTCAGAATACGAAACTCTTCTAGCGCTAGTAAGGGATATTATCAGAGCAGCTTGCGAGCTTAATGACTTTTTTTCAATGAATAATATAGATGTTCATATCATTTGTTCCATTCGGCCAGAAGTTCGAAATGAAATTATTTCTCGAGACAACGAATTAAGCAAAATTATTGATTCAAATTTCGTAAGTTTAAGCTGGCCAAACCATGCTAAGGTAGAAAATCCATTAATTGAGTTGATGTTAAAGAAAATGCAGTTCGGTGGCGATTTTTCTGAGGTACCAACCACTCTAATCCCTGAAAAAGTGTACAATGTCGTTGAACAGAAAGACGTTCTTTTCCCACAATACTTATTAAATTTAACTTGGTACCGGCCAAGAGATGTCATCAGGGTGCTGAAGTGCTATCAAATCACAAATGGGAATATGGCATCTCTCTTCGAAAAAGGTGATGATCAGCTAAAATTTTTAAAAGAATATTCTAGGGTCAGCTTCCAAGATACTGTCGCAGAATTGGAAGTGAAGTATTCAAAAGAGATAATAAAAGAGTTGTTCTTGAGAATTAAGAAACCTGCCTTCAGAGACAAGAACGAGTTACTGGCTCACCTTGATGTACTCTCGAACAGAGTGCCATCGCTTGACGAACTCATTAAAGACCTTTTTGATACAGGTGTTATTTTAAATTACCAGAGCGGCAATGGCGGGTTTAGCATCTTGGCGTCCTACCGTGATGACGCTGAATTGGACCCTTCTCTTCGCATTATCATTCACCGCGGACTGCGATCGCACTTGAATATTTCTTTCAACAATTAGAACCGCTGAGCTACACCCTAAACCACCACCTCAACCCGCTCTTGCTCGCCCACGCCAAATACCTGTTTGTAGCGTGCGATTTCCTCGGATGGTCCCATCGCTTTGTTGGGGTTGTCCGACAGTTTCACGGTGGGGCGTCCGTTGGCCGCGACGGCTTTGCACACGAGGCTGAACGGCGCGAGCGCGTCGCCTGCGGATAGCCCCTTGAAGTCGTTGGTCATCATTGTCCCCCAACCAAAGGACACCCGCACGCGCCCGGCGAATTGGCTATGCAGTTCGAGGATTTTATCCACGTCCAGCCCATCCGAGAAGATGACGAGCTTTTTCGTCGGGTCTTCGCCACGGGATTTCCACCAGTTGATCGCGTTTTCGGCCCCGGTGGCCGGGTCTCCGCTGTCGATCCGCATTCCTGTCCAGCCCGCGAGCCAATCGGGCGCCCGGTCAAGGAACCCTTTGGTTCCGAATGTGTCGGGCAGGATGATCCGTAGGTTGCCGTCGTGCTCTTCTTGCCAGTCGGACAGCACGTCGTAGGGCGATTGCAGCAGTTGCGCGTCTGTATCGGCGAGCGCGGCATAGACCATGGGCAATTCATGGGCGTTTGTGCCGATGGCCTCGATCTCTCGCATCATGGCGATCCGGCAGTTTGACGTGCCGGTAAAGCTGTTGCCGAGCCCTTCCATCATCGCCTGCACGCACCAATCCTGCCAGAGGTATGAATGCCGGCGGCGCGTACCGAAGTCGGCGAGTTTCAGGCCCTCGATTGGTCGCAGTTGTTCGACCTTTTCCCACAGTTTCGTCATGGCGCGGGCGTAGAGCACCTGAAGTTCAAACCGCCCCATGTCGCGCAGCACGGCCCGCGACCGTAGTTCCATGATCGTCGCAAGCGCGGGGATTTCCCACAGCATGACCTCGGGCCAAGAGCCTTCGAAGGTGAGTTCGTACTGCCCGTCCTTTTTCTCGAGGTGGTAAGGGGGGAGTTGGAGGTTCTCGAACCACTCCATAAAATCAGGCCGGAACATTTGCCGTTTACCGTAGAAGGTGTTGCCGCGCAGCCAAGTGGATTCACCGCGCGTCAGCCGCAGAGAGCGGATGTGGTCAAGCTGCTCGCGCAGTTCGCCTTCGTCGATCAGTTCGGCCAGCCGGATGGTTTTGGTCCGGTTGATCAGGGAAAAGGTGACTTGGGTGTTTGGATGGTTCCGAAACACCGACTGGCACATCAGCAGCTTGTAGAAATCCGTATCGATGAGCGACCGCACGATCGGGTCGATCTTCCATTTGTGGTTCCAGACTCGTGTTGCGATATCGACCATTGATTTAGCCCCCCGTTTTTACGCGTTAGAGCAATTGGTTGACGGGGTGGCAAGGCCTAGTTTGTTACGCGATTGTTACGCCTGCGGCGATCATCCCGTCGCGCGCAGCCTGAAGTGACCCGTCAAAGTCGATGGCGCGGCAGAGGTCCATTTGAACGGTGACGTTGAACCCAAGCTTGGCCGCGTCCACGGCTGAGTAGTTAACGCAAAAGTCTGTGGCCAGCCCGACCATCGTGAGTGTGTCGATGCCGCGTGTCCGCAGATACCCTTCGAGTCCCGTTGGTGTTTTGTGGTCGTTTTCAAAGAACGCGGAGTAGCTGTCGATGGCGGGATTGTAGCCTTTGCGGATAATCATGTCGGCCCGGTCCACGGTCAGGTTCGGGTGGAAATTCGCGCCGACTGATCCTTGGATACAGTGATCGGGCCAAAGCACCTGTGGGCCGTAGGGCATTTCGGTCAGCGACATTGGTTCGGCATCATGGCTCGATGCAAAAGAAGAATGCCCAGCTGGGTGCCAGTCTTGGGTCAGGATGACTGCGTCAAAGTCATTCATCGCAGCGTTGATCCCCGATACGATTTCATCGCCACCAGCGACGGCCAGTGCTCCGCCGGGGCAAAAGTCGTTTTGTACGTCGATCACAAGAAGGGCGTGCGTCATGTCGGGTCTCCTATTTTGTGGATAGGCTAGCAATATACGCGCGGACCTGCGAGCGGCTTTGTAGACGATGAACGGACAAATGTGGGTGTTCTGCAATTAACCGCTGGATCCTTGCCCGCGTCCGACGCCGAGAGCTGAATATCCAACGCCAAAAGGCAAAGGTTTCTTGCTGGAACACCTCGGGGCAGTCTTTGGTCATGTCGGGTCGTGTTTGCCCATAGTCCCTCTGCAATCGCCGCACGACACGCCAAAACCGCAGCATAACGGGTAGGTCTAACCAAACGAGCGTATCCGCCCGGCTCGCGCGATTATCGTAGGTCGCGGAAAAGCCGCCTTCGAATATCCATGTTTCGCGCGCCTCAACAGCGCAGGCCATTTGTACGCGTTCATCCATGTCACGCTGCACCCAACCGGGCATCCAGTGGATTTGATCCATGTGAAAGATTGGCAGCCCCGTCCGTTCGCCCAGTATCCGGGCGAGCGTACTTTTGCCGGAACCAGGCCCACCTGTAATCATGACGCGCTGCATGGGGAATTGGTATCGCTGAGGTGTCACATTGAAAAGCTGTTAACTGTGAACTCCAGTCTCGTAGTTGCAAAACTGCGTATATTGCAGCGTTACGTGGCCATTCCAAATATCAATCACACCGTATTGCGGGGCTTCTTTCGCAGGAGAGAAGCTATCCCAATCCCATCGTGGGTTTGGCGCAGGTGCCTGATATGACACGGCCCCAATTGTCGCGTAAGGCAGCCCGCCGATGGTACCTGCCGTTGGTCGATGCACATGCCCAAGAAACAGGTGCTTCACGTTTTTATACCAACCTATCATATCGAGAAACTGATCCCCCGACTGCATCATCAGCAGGTCTTGCATTGGTAAGCCCAGCGTCATGGGCGGATGATGCATGAATAAATAGGCAGGTTTATCCCCCAAATCAGCAAGCGTTTCGCAGAGCCAAGCCCGGCGCGCCGCACAGAATTCGCCACAATCTGAACCTTCTTTTTTGGTATCAAGGCAAATTACCGCAAAACTGGGCAATTCGACAAAGTACTGCACAAAGTCATCCATACAGTTGTTCGGCAATGGACGGCTTTTGCGCAAAGCGTCCCGGCTATCATGATTGCCGGTTAAAGGCAGAACAGGAATTGAGAACGTATCTAGTTGTTTTGCAAGGGCCGAATAGCTTTGTTCGTTATCCGCCATATCACCGGTAATCACCACAAACGCCGCATCGTTATGGTGTTCGTTAATATGCGCAATCGCTGCCTCTAGCCGAATTCGCGGATTGTGCCCCTGCACATCGCCTAGATCGCGATAGTGAAGATCAGATAACCATAGAATTTTTGTCATGAAGGCTCCCAATTAGAGCTACAACCTATGCGCGATTTCCAAAAACGTCGAGGGCTTGACGACAAGTTTGTAATCGCGTACCTCGCCCGCCTTTCATTTAAGCAGCAGGAGGCGCAAATGGCGGTTTTGGGTATCGACTTTGGAACCTCGAATACGGCGGCGGGTGTGCTGGCTGGGGATCGTCCGTTTTTGATCGAGGTTGAGCCGGGGCGCACGACGCTGCCGACCTCGGTGTTTTTTGATTATGACCGCAAGGTCACGACCTATGGGTCGGTTGCGAATGCTGCATTGATTGATGGCCGCGAAGGCCGATTTATGCGTGCGTTGAAGTCCGTTTTGGGCACGCCGTTGATGCGGGAAAAGCGTCAGGTTGCATATGAGCGTCTGACCCTGATCGAAGTCGTCGCGCGTTTTTTGCGCATGATCCGCGAAAGAGCCGAGGCAGCGACAGGTCAAACCTATGACGTGGCCCTTTCCGGTCGTCCGGTGCGGTTTCATTCATCTGATGACGCGCGCAATGCGCAAGCCGAGGTCGATCTGCGCGAGGCCTATATGATCGCGGGCTTTAAGGACGTTCATTTTATGTACGAGCCCGAAGCCGCGGCGTTGGCCAGTGGTCCGCTTGATGCCGGTACACTGGGTCTGATCGTGGATATTGGTGGTGGTACATCGGATTTCTCGGTCTTTGAGCGCGATGGCGACAATACCCGCGTGATTGCCAGCCACGGTGTGCGTGTCGGCGGTACGGATTTTGACCGTGCGATTAGCATTGATCAGGTCATGCCGTTGTTGGGTCGTGGCGCAGAGGTGCGCAATGCGATGGGCTCTGGTCGTCACATCGCGCCGAACGCGATCTTTAATGATCTCGCGACTTGGCAGAAAATCCCGTTCACCTATACGCCCGAAAACAAACGTATGGCTGCGGATTTCGCAAAGCTGGGCATTGATCCTGCGCTATTCGCGCGGCTTCATACGGTTCTGGATATGGAATTGGGGCATGATATTGCCTTTGCCGTTGAGGCCGGGAAAATCCACATCAACAAACCGGATGTGGACGAGGCCGGGATTGATCTGCGTGTCGTTGAGCGTGAGCTATGGGCGCGGTTTAGCAAGCTGCAGCTGGGTGCGATCCTGACGGATCATGCGGATGAGATCAGCACTTGCGCGACTGAAACCCTGCGCATGGCGGATGTAAGCCCCGGTCAAATTGGCAAGATCGTCTTTGTTGGCGGGTCGAGCCTGCTGCATGTGGTTGAGAATGCCATGACCACGATCTTCCCTCATGCAGCGCTGGAACGTGCCGAAGCCTTTACCGCTGTGGCCGATGGCCTTGCGATTGCGGCATCGCGTCCCTTGCCCTAACAAAACAACAGGATTATCTGATCCCTATGTATACAGTAGCTGCACTATATCACTTTACCCGCTTTGATGACCCTGCCGCGTTGCAAGGGCCGCTTTTGGACCTGTGCAAATCGCAAGGGATCAGCGGCACGTTGTTGCTCGCCAAAGAGGGTATCAACGGCACCATCGCTGGTAGCCGCGCTGGGATTGATGCGGTCATCGCGCATATTCAATCCTTGCCTGGCTGTGCCGATTTCGAGTGGAAAGAAAGCACGGCAAGCGTGCCCCCGTTCCACCGTATGAAAGTCCGCCTGAAGCGCGAGATCGTGACCATGGGCCAGCCTGATGTTGACCCGATTGCGAATGGCACGGGGCATTATGTTGATGCGGCCGATTGGAACGAACTGATCAGCGCGCCCGATGTGGCCGTGATTGATACACGCAATGATTACGAGGTTGCGATTGGTACGTTTGACGGGGCGATTGACCCGCTGACCAAATCCTTTGGCGAATTCCCTGCGTGGTGGGAAGAAAACAAGCATCGCTTTCATAACAAGCGTATTGCGATGTTCTGCACCGGCGGCATTCGTTGCGAAAAATCCACGAACTTTCTGATGGGCCAAGGTGTTGAGGATGTTTACCACCTGAAGGGTGGCATTCTGAAATACCTTGAGGAAGTCCCTCAAGAGCAAAGCAAGTGGGACGGCGAATGTTTCGTCTTTGACGCCCGCGTGAGCGTTGGTCATGAGTTGAAGGAAGGCCCGCATGTGTTGTGCTATGCCTGCCGCCGCCCGATCCTGCCCGAAGATCGCAATCGCGCTGAATTCGAAGAAGGCGTCGCATGTCACCAATGTGCGCATGAGACCACCGAAGAAGACAAAACCCGTTTCCGCGAGCGTCAAAAGCAGATCGCGCTCGCGAAGAAGCGCGGCACGCATCACATCGGCGGCCTGTGATCTGAATCAAGACTTGGGGTGCGGTGTTGCCATAGGCTGACATCGCACAACCAAGGAAACGCGCCCTATGCCATCAGATACGACGACACCCGAGCTGCGCCGCGCAATCGGTTTGCCGCTACTTGTTCTTTACGGTCTGGGCATCACCATTGGGGCTGGCATCTATGTCCTGATCGGCGAGGCAGCGGCGGCGGCTGGTGTCTATGCCCCCGCCGCGTTCTTGGTCGCCGCTGGCGTGATGACCTTTAGCGCGCTTAGCTTTGCCGAGTTTTCGGGTCGCATTCCGTTAAGTGCGGGCGAGGCGGTTTATGTCGAAGCTGGCTTTGGTTGGTCGTGGCTTACGCTTGGTGTTGGCCTATCCATCATCTTTGCCGCGACGATCGCGGGTGCTGCGATCAGTTTAGGGTGTGCGGGATATGTGGCCGAATTGGTCCCCCTACCCGAACCTATAATTGTCACGGCGATCATTCTGACTATGGGTTGGATTGCGGCGAAGGGCGTACAGGAATCTGTCACCTTTGCCGGGGTGCTTACCGTGATTGAGATTCTGGGACTCTTGGTCATTATCTATGCCGGGTATCGCGTTGACCCCGCAATGATGGCTGAAATCAATACTGTCATTCCACCGATTTCAGACGGTTTTGCAATGACTGGGGTGCTTAGCGCCAGCCTGATTGCCTTTTTTGCGTTCATTGGGTTCGACAACGTCGTGAACCTCGCTGAAGAAGCAAGGAACCCTCGCAAGATTATGCCTTGGGCCATAGGGATTTCGTTGGCCGTTGTGACGGTCATCTATTTCTTTGTCATGCTGGTCGCCGTTCGCGCGCTGCCCCAAGAAGAGCTAATCGCGTCCAAAGCCCCGATTGGCCTTTTGTTCGAACGCTTAACGGGCATGTCCCCGTTTGCGATTACGTTGATCGCCATTGTCGCCACAATGAACGGCGTCGTGATTGAGATCATCATGGCTGCACGCGTGGCATATGGCCTTGCGAAAGGTGGCAAGCTTCCAACGGTCTTAGGACGCGTCGACCCAAAGCGCCGCACACCACTTAATGCTACCATCATCATTACAAGTGCCATGCTGGTATCGGCACTGATCGTTCCGCTGGATTTTCTGGTCTCGCTGACTTCACAAATCATTCTAGCGATATTTGTGTTGGTCAATATGGCGCTGGTACGCGTGAAATGGCGCGGCGACCCCGTGCCGGACGGCATTTTTACCGTGCCAATCTTTATCCCGGTCATCGGCGCGATCAGCTGCTTGTTCTTGTTGATCGGCCCGATCTGGATCAACTAGTCCGCTGGCTTTTCATAGACTGACACATGGAATTTGCTTTCGGCAGTAAAGGCGGATTTATCCCAACCACCCCAACGATGCTTTAACCGCAGCCCCGCAAGCCGCGCGACCAGAGCTGGACCAAAGTTTTCCATCAATTCGTCTTTCTAAAAATACATGCACCGACTGCATAGCCGCCACACGTTGACCCTACGATACGCGCGGCATATTGCAACTGTGTACCCCATTGCCAAAAGGACGAAAAATGCCCCTGACCGATCAACGTGTTGCTGGGCTAAGCACCCAAATGCTGGCCTTGTTGATCGGGATTATTGGTGGTGTTGCTGCCTATTCGGTTGGGTTGCCGCTGCCTTGGATGTTGGGTCCGATGATCGGTAATACGATTGCGGCAATGGGCCATTTACCCGTACGAGCGCCAGCGCGTTTGCGCCCTGTGGTCATTCCTGTGATCGGAGTTTTGCTGGGGTCTGGCGTGACTGCCGAAGTGTTCGGGCTACTGCAGTCATGGATTTTGACGCTGCTTTTGTTACCAGTGTTTTTGGCTTGCGCATCTGCGGCGTCGTTTACTGTATATCGTCGGTTAGGCGGCTATGACACGGTCACAGCGTTTTATGCCGCGATGCCCGGCGGTATTAACGAAATGCTGATGCTGGGCGCCGAAGCGGGTGGTGACGAACGCAGGATCGCGCTCGCCCATGCGGCCCGTATTTTGGTGGTTATTGTGTTTGTCGCGCTTTTCTTTGGGCTGGTTTTGGGAGTGACAAGCGGATCACCAAGCGCGTCGAATTGGGTGCAATTGGATGCGCTGACATGGGCGGATTATGCCATTTTGGGCGTTTGCGCGGTGGCTGGCACATGGCTTGGCAACCGCATTGGCCTGCCTGCGGCACCTGTGTTTGGCCCCATGATCCTAAGTGGTGCAGCCCATATCATTGGGTGGGTCACGGTCGCGCCGCCGACCCTGCTGATCATCATCGCGCAGATCACGATTGGTACGATCATCGGCACACGTTTTGCCGGTTCAAGCGTGGCAGAGGTTGGTCGCGACCTTGCGCTGGCGGCGATGGCGTCGCTTGCGATGTTGGTCGTGGCGGTGGTGTTTGCTGTGATTATTGCTTGGCCGAATGGCATCCCAACAAGCCAAGCCTTCCTTGCCTATTCACCCGGAGGCCTGACCGAGATGTCTTTGCTTGCGCTCGCGCTGGACCAAGACGTGACCTATGTGTCGGTGATGCATATCTTTCGGATCACGCTGGTCATTGCGATTGCGCCAGTTGTTTTCGCCAAATGGCGCAAAGACTGATGGCTCTATAAACGTTGGGGTCGGCATCATAACGTGATGCACCGTTATGTCGGACGTAGTTTCGTTTCGGTTTCCATGCCAATGATCACCTCAGCGTCGTTTGGAAAGTGAACTCCGATAGACAACAAATTCTGTGTTCTCGGCCATCCTGTCGTAAAGCTTCATTGCCGTTTGGTTGGATGCGTGCGTGTGCCAGTAGACCCCTCGCGTTCCAGCAAGTCTTGCTCGCTCGTAGAATTCGGTCACTAACTGACGACCTATGCCCAATCCACGCATCTTGGAATCGGAAAAAAGGTCTTGAAGGTAACAGGTATTTTCAATCGTGATCGTGTTTCGGTGAAAGATGTAATGAGCGAGGCCGACAAGATTCCCTGCCTGCTCTGCCACGAGGCAAAACACCTGCTCGTTCGGGTCAAAGAACCGCCGCCAAGTCGATTTAATGATAGCGTCAGATAGGGCGGTTGGACCTTCTCGTCCGTAAAAGGCGTTGTATTGCCCCCACAGTGATCTCCATTGATCATAGTCAGTCTCGGCGACATCTCGAATGCTGATCGCGTGCTCCAAATTTAGAAAGCTCCATCAACGGCTCTTTGCGAAGAACAAACCCAATAAGCAGACACTAACCGCGTCGCGAAAGGCCGTATATACACTCAGTAGGTTCGGCAACCAAATTACTGTTTGCAAACCGGTGACGCCAAAGCGGGCCCCTACAGTCGAACGCCTGACAGAAACATTTGTGATTAACGTCTAATTCTTCGCCGGCATTTTTTGAGACCAAATTCTGCGAAACGAAGTATCATGGGCAGCGCGAAGTATTATGCGCTGCCCACAACAATTAGAAATCCAAATGTTCCACGTTCAGCGCGTTGTTTTGGATAAATTCGCGACGTGGTTCGACCACGTCACCCATTAGCTTGGTGAATAGATCGTCGGCTTCGGCGACATCTTCGACTTTCACTTGCAGCAGGGTGCGTGCATCCGGGTCAAGCGTGGTTTCCCATAGCTGATCAGGGTTCATCTCGCCCAGACCTTTGTAGCGTTGCAGCGACAGGCCTTTTTCACCTTCTTCAAGGATTGCCTTGAGCAGGTCCAACGGTCCGTGGATCAGCTGGCTGCGGTCCTTGCGTACCAATGTGGCGGGTAGATTGTAGACGTCTTGCAGGCTTTGCGTGAACGTCCCGGTGCGACGCGCCTCGCCAGAGCGCAGCATGCCACCGTCAAGTGTACGCACTTCCTCGACCCCACGCAGGATACGCGCGAGACGCATGCCTTTGTCTTGGGTAATCCGGCCTTGCCAGCCGCGTTCCCATTCGAGCGCAATCAGGTTCAGGCGGTCCGCAACGCGGTCTGCCGTACCTTGTAGGTCACTTTCAAGAACACCAGGCACAAAGGCACCTGCGATTGCGGCCTGTTCAAGAATATGGCGTGGATAATGGGTTGGGAATGCATCCAGAACACGCTTGAGCTGGCGGGCTTCGTCAACGATACGGCGCAGATCGGCACCCGCGATTTCTTCGCCGTTGCCTTGGCGTAGAATCGCACCATCAATGCCCTGTTCGATAAGGTATTCATCCATCGCGGCCTGATCTTTCAGGTACACTTCGGATTTGCCGCGCGACACTTTGTAAAGCGGTGGCTGCGCGATATAAAGATACCCACCTTCGATCAGTTCTGGCATCTGACGGAAGAAGAACGTCAGCAAAAGCGTACGGATGTGGGCGCCGTCGACGTCAGCATCGGTCATGATGATGACTTTGTGATAGCGCAGCTTATCGATGTTGAATTCGTCGCGCCCGATGCCTGTACCCAGCGCCATCACCAGCGTACCGATTTCCTGAGAGTTCAGCATCCGATCGAAACGTGCGCGTTCAACGTTCAGGATTTTACCTTTTAGCGGCAAAATCGCTTGTGTCTGACGATCACGGCCCGTTTGTGCGGAACCACCAGCAGAGTCACCCTCCACTAGGAAGACTTCGGTTTTCGACGGGTCTTTTTCAGAACAGTCTTTGAGCTTGGATGCGTTAAAGTTCACGTCCATCGCCGATTTGCGTCGAATTTCGCGGGCTTTACGTGCGGCCTCTCGGGCTGCCGCAGCTTCGACGATTTTGCTGATGATCGACTTGGCAACGGCTGGGTTTTCTTCGAACCATTCGTTCAGCTTTTCACCCATCAAGTTTTCAACGGCTGGGCGTACTTCGGAACTGACCAGTTTGTCTTTGGTCTGCGACGAGAATTTCGGATCGGGTACTTTGACAGACAGCACGCAGGTCAAACCTTCACGGGCGTCGTCGCCTGTCAGTGAAACCTTTTCCTTTTTGGAAATCCCGGTTTCAGTCGCATACTTCGTGATCGCGCGGGTGAGTGCGCCACGGAAACCGGCAAGGTGTGTACCGCCGTCGCGCTGTGGGATGTTGTTGGTGAATGGCAGCACCATTTCGTTATAGCTGTCGTTCCACCACATCGCGACTTCGACACCGATATCGTCACGTTCGCCGGTCACATAAATGGGTTCTTCCATCAGTGGCGTTTTGGAGCGGTCGAGGTATTTAACGAATTCTTTGACGCCGCCTTCGTAGAACAGGTCTGCCTTCAAAGGCTCGGCCGGGCGCAAATCTTCGAGGATGATCCGCACGCCAGAGTTCAGGAACGCAAGTTCGCGCAGACGCTTTTCTAGCGTGTGGAATTCAAAATCGCGGTTGCTGAATGTCTCGGTCGAGGCAAGGAATGTGACCTCGGTCCCTTTGCGACCATCGGCATCGCCCATGACCTTTAGGTGTTCAGTGGTAAAGCCGCCTTCGAACCGGGCGTAGTGTTCTTTGCCATCGCGCCAAATGCGCAGTTCAAGGAAATCAGACAGGGCGTTCACAACCGAAACACCCACGCCGTGCAGACCGCCAGATACCTTGTAAGAATTGCTGTCGAACTTACCACCAGCGTGGAGCTGGGTCATGATAACTTCGGCTGCGGAAACGCCTTCTTCTTCGTGGATGCCCACGGGAATTCCGCGCCCGTTATCACCGACGGTGACTGAGCCATCAGCGTTAATTTTTACGTAAACATGGTCCGCGTGACCAGCGAGCGCCTCATCAATGCCGTTGTCCACGACTTCGTACACCATGTGGTGCAGGCCAGAGCCATCGTCTGTGTCCCCGATATACATTCCGGGGCGCTTGCGAACTGCCTCTAAGCCCTTGAGAACTTTGATCGAATCGGCGCCGTATTCTTCTGGATTTTTATTGTCGTCGACCATGTAACTTTTCCCGTGTCTTTATGCGCAAAATATATGCGGTTTACGGAAGTTTGTCACGCAAATGACACAAGATTTTGTGGTTTTAGGCGGAGTTTGGAGTGCGCCCGCTATGCCGCCCTTTTTCCAATTGTTTCAACCTTGGCAAACCAGCCTTTGACCTTTGCCTCTGACGCTTCGCTTGCTCCTGAAAAATAAGTGTAGCGCGTTGGCTTGATCCCCACGAAACCCATGATCTGTTTGTTTGTTTGGTGCAAGATCGCGTTGCGGTAGATTAGGCGTTCGAACCAGCGTGGCGTGTCGGATGTCATGATGATGCGCGCGGTTTTTCCCGTTAGCATTGGGGTCGGCATTCCCAACTTTTTTACCCTTGTGTTAAACGTTCGACCCGGTAGGAATGAGCGATCGAAAAGCCCTTTCAGTTTTGCAGGTAACCCGCCCCACCACATTGGCGTCGCCACCACGAAATGTTCGGCCCATTCCAAGTCAGCCAAGAAGGTTTCGAGGTCGGGTTCGAGGGGTTTGGCGTTTTCGTAGCCCGCAAACCCATAATCAATGTCGAACGACATTTCAGGCAGGTGGTGCAGGCGCACGGCATTGCCAGCATCACGGGCAGCCGCCGCATATTTTTCAGAAAACTGGCGCGACAGTGAGGTCGGACCAGGATGCCCATTGAGCACGATAATACGTCTTTGTGTCATAACGAATCCTTAAAATTGACTATGGTCATTTTCATAGCGTCAAAAGATGACCGCGGTCAATTAAAATTTGACCACGGTCAAAATACTGGTATTCTACCGTTCATGGAAGCACGCCCCCCACAAAAGCGCCGCATCGCGACGCGCCAAAGATTGATTGAAGCAGCCAGCGAAATCGTCGCAGAATCTGGCTTTGCCGCTTTGCGTGTTGAAGATGTGGTTGCCCGTGCAAAGGTCGCCAAGGGGACGTTCTTTTCGCATTTCGAAGACAAAGACCGCCTCATGGCATTGCTGATCGGTCAAGAAATGGACCGCATTCTGAAACAAATTGCGCAGGCGCCTGCCCCGGATACAGTTGACGGCTTTGGCCCGGCGCTCGCGCCGCTTATGGGTTATATGGGCCAAAACCGTGTCGTATTTGATGTCGTGATCAGGTTTTCAGGCGCAGCGGCGATTGAAACGACAGAGCTGATTTCGGTGAACTTCATGGAACAAGTCATGCTGTTTGCGAAATGGGTCGAGAGGTTGCAACCGCACATCGTACGCAGCGATGTCGATGCGATGTTATTGGCCGAGGGCATTCAGGCGTTCATTATCCAAGCCATCGCTTTGGAATTTTGCGCGTTGCACAACAGCGTTGATGTTCAGGATCGGCTTGCGCCTTACCTTCGCGCTTGGCTCGCGGTGCCTAAGTCAACGCGATAACGCAGGCGACTCCGATCAGTAGCCAGCCGGCTGACAAGTTCAATCGCCGGACCGCTGTGGGGGATTTTAGGAACCCGCGTACGCGGTCGACGGATAGTGCCAAAATCAGGTTTCCGGTCAGTGGAACAACAAAGCTAAGCGTGCAGATCGCAATGATATCTAGCGTTGTCATTTGGGTCAGATCAAAGAACCCCGGCAGGATGCCCATGTAGAACAGCGCGGCCTTTGGGTTGCCGATAATGACCGCTAGCCCTGCTAAGAACCCAGCCCACATGCCGGGACGTGTAAGACGACTGTTGCTGCTGAGTGACTTGTCAGCGTTCTTAATTAGCAGAGCGCCCATGAGTAGAAAAACAATCACCGCAACCCAGCGCAGCACATCCATGAAACCTGCGAATTCGGACACCAACCAGCTAACGCCCAAGACGGCGACCAAAGGCCAGAGGATATCACCGATGGCGACGCCCATCGCCAGTGGCCAAGCTGCCTGAAAACCACCCGACATTGACCGGGCCAGCAGCGCGACCCAAACCGGACCGGGGGTAAGGAACAAAACAAAGAGCGCCGAGGCATAGAGCATGAGCTCGTAAGGGCTGATCGTCATTAAAATTCATGCCCCATAAGGTCGATTTCGGCAGCGTCATCCCAATCCAAATGACCTGTGGGTGCAACCATAAAGCCGCTGTCCGGTGCTGTAGTGACCGCAGACGAATGACCGTCTTTTAAGTCCAATTGGCGTAGTTGGTTTTGCGCCCTACGAAATCCATAGCGGTTGTAATGCGCGGGATCGCCAAAAAGCAGCGCAAACTGTGCTTGGCTGTCTTGTGCGATTTGTAGCGATTGCGTGATCAGCGTGCGTGCAATGCCTTGGCCCCGATGCGTACTGGCTGTGGCGACCTCGGCCAGACCAATGATCGGGATCAACTGACCACGCGATTGAATAGCGCGGTACAGCAGGGCCACATGCCCAGCCAATACATCCCCATCACGCGCCAAAAGGCGTAGGTGGTGCCGTTGCCGATAGTAAGATCGTCCACCGAACCCAGAAACAAACGCAGCCATCAACAGCGCCGCGATTTCAGCGTCAGTCTGCGGCGTCAGATCAAGTTCATTGATGGTTTCGATGGATATCGTCATGGGGTTGGTAAGGTCAGGCTACCATCCTCATTGAGCGGCCAGAACGGGTTGTGTGCGACCTCCCAGACGTGGCCGTCTGGGTCTGCGTAGTAGCCGGAATAACCGCCCCAAAACACCTTTTCCGGTGCCTTAAGTGCAGTCGCTCCTGCCGCAAGTGCAGCAGAATAAGCCGCATCAACCTCGGCTTCGGTTTCGAAATTTTGCGCAAGTGTCATGGCGCCAGTGCCCAGTTTGGCGTCAGGTCGTCCTTGGTCCTTGGCCAGTGGTTCTAACCCAAAGAACCCCAGCACCATGCCGTTGATTTGGTAGAACACTACACCTTCTGTTTCGGAATGCAGGGTCCAGCCGAGCGTACCGTAAAATGATTTCGCCCGTTCTAGATCTGCTACCCCAAGGGTAATCAATGTCACGCGCTGCGGTGTCATAGGCTTTCCTTTCGGGTCAGGGTCGATTGCCCTTCGATTTCAGTTACTTCGGCGTATTGGGCGCGGTCGCCTAGTTCAGCAAATAGCTCTGGCCCCGTTCCGGTCATAAATGCCTGTGCGCCGAGGCTGCATATTTCATCATAAAGCGCTGCCCGGCGCGTTGCGTCAAGGTGGGCGGCGACTTCGTCCAGCAGCAGGATCGGCGGTGCGCCAAAATCGCGGGCAAGTGCACGACCATTGGCAAGGAACAAGCTGATCAACAGCGCCTTTTGTTCACCGGTCGAGCAATCCTTTGCGTCGACGCCTTTATCCGCGAATACGGCGTGCAAATCAGCGCGGTGTGGCCCGATCAAGGTGCGCCCTGCCGCCATATCACGCCCACGATTATTTGCGAATGCCGCCTGCAGGTCATCGGGAATTGGGTCCGGGCTGGTCAGCGTCAGATCTGCGGTTGGAAAGGCTGTGGTCGTGGCCTGTTGTGCGGCGGTCAGTTCGGCGATGGCGCGCTGACGGTTGGCTTGGATCGCTGTGCCCGCCTCTGCCATTTGGGATTCGAGAGCCGTGTACCAATGTGAGTCGCGCACCATGTCTTTTAGCAGGCGATTCCGTTCCCGCATTGCCTTTTCGTATGACAGGACTGCATCGGCATGGCTTGGTTCAAAACTAAGCGTCGCGCGGTCAAGGAACCGACGCCGCCCTTCGGCCCCTTCGATCCAAAGCCGATCCATCGAAGGCACCAGCCATAAGATGCGCCCGATCCGGCCAAGCGCGACCTGCGCCGATGCCTTGCCATCAATGCGCAATTGGCGGGCGCTGCCTGCTTCGGCCCAGGTTTCTAGTTCATGGGTCTGGTGCAGTGATTGCAGGACTGAAGTGACCTTCCAACCGAGCGCCTCTGGCCGGCGTGTCAGATCATCCGCCGCTGCACGACGCAGACCGCGACCGGGCGACAACAGTGAAACAGCTTCGATGAGGTTGGTTTTGCCCGCGCCGTTGGGTCCAAAAATGGCCAATGGGCGCGGATCAAGCTCTAACACCGCCCGCTTGTGCGATCGAAAGTGCGACAGCACCAGTTCTGAGATAGCGAGCTTAGTCATATCTGGCCGCAAGGGTTTGCATGAAACCCTTGCGCAATGTTTCTACGAAACCTGTCCGCTTCAAACGCGCATCGGCATGACGACGTAGACGGCAGACATGTCGTTGCCTTCGCGCATCAGCGTCGGATCACCTGACGAGTTGAACATGAAAACAGCATTCTCGCGATCAACTTGGCTGGCGATTTCCAGCAGGTATTTCGCGTTGAAGCCAATTTCCAGACGCTCATCGCCGTAGGCAACAGCCAGCTCTTCTTCGGCTGCACCGCTGTCAGGTGAGTTCACGGAAAGGATCAGGCGGTCTTCGTCGAGTGACAGTTTTACCGCGCGCGAACGCTCGGATGATACTGTTGCCACACGGTCGACGGCCTTTGCGAATTCGCTGGCGTCGACTTCCATCTTGCGTGTGTTTCCTTGCGGAATGACACGTGTGTAGTCTGGGAATGTCCCGTCGATGACCTTTGAGATCAGCGTGATGTCAGGTGTCGCAAAGCGGATCTTTGTCTCGGACACGGACACGGCGATTTGCATATCGTCGTCATCAAGCAGCTTGCGCAACTCGCCGACTGTCTTGCGTGGAACGATGACGCCAGCCATCTCGGCTGCGCCTTCGGGCAGTTCCGCATCAATGCGTGCCAAACGGTGACCATCGGTCGCCACGCAGCGCAGCACCTTACCGCCGTCGCCATCAGCGACGTGCATGTAAACGCCGTTCAGGTAGTAACGGGTTTCTTCGGTTGAGATGGCGAATTTGGATTTGTCGAAAAGGCGACGCAGAACCGGCGCAGGTGCCGAGAAGTTCGCAGCATATTCAGACGTTGCCATGACTGGAAAGTCTTCTTTTGGCAGCGTTGCGAGCGAGAAATTTGAACGCCCAGCCTCAATTGTTAGGCGGCCAGATGCGCTATCTTCGGTCAGTGATACCAAGGCCCCATCGGGCAATTTGCGCACGATTTCGTTCAGCGTCACGGCAGACACGGTGGTCGCACCGGCGCGTTCAACCATTGCTGGGGCGCGGTCAACGACCTCGATATCTAGATCGGTCGCCCGGAACTGGACAGAGTCACCTTCGGCTTCGATCAGCACGTTTGCTAGGATCGGAATTGTATTGCGCCGTTCAACAACTGATTGGGCTTGTGCGACGGCCTTAAGGAGGGCTCCGCGTTCGATGCTGATTTTCATGTCCCAATGCTCCGCATATCTTGGTGGCAAGAGCCACCGGGACGGAAAATGTACTGTATTTTCCGTGGGGCTCAAGCGTTTTGTTGGACTGTTGACGATGGGCGCACCGGCGTCAAGCGCTGGACTTATTCTTCCAGCGCGCGACGCAGCAATTCAAGATCGTCTGCGATCTGACTATCGGTGACTTTCAGTTCTTCGATCCGGCGCACACCATGCATGACTGTGGTGTGATCGCGGCCACCAAAACGGCGTCCGATTTCAGGCAATGAACGGCTGGTCATTGTTTTGGCCAGATACATCGCGACCTGACGTGGGCGTGCATAGTTGCGCACGCGCTTTGGACCGATCATGTCGGACAGGCGGATGTTGTAGTGTTCAGATACTTTGCGCTGGATTTCTTCGACGGTGACTTTGCGATCTGATGCTTTGAGAACATCGGACAGGCAGTCTTGGGTCAGTTCCAGTGTGATTTCACGACCAACAAGCGACGCGAATGCGAACAGGCGGGTCAATGCGCCCTCAAGAACGCGCACGTTGGTTGAAATACGGTGTGCAAGGAATTCCAGAACGCCAGGTGCGATCGCCAGATCAGGATATTGCGCGGCGTAAACTTCGACTTTGGACTGAAGGATGCCAAGGCGCAGTTCGTAGTCAGTCGGGTGCAGGTCAACGACCAGACCACACTGCAGACGCGACTTAATACGCTCTTCAAGGTCTTTGATTTCACCGGGGGCACGGTCAGCCGAGATGATGATCTGTTTTTGACCATCAACAAGCGCGTTGAACGTGTGAAAGAATTCTTCTTGAGTGCTGTCTTTGCCACCGATGAACTGAACATCGTCGACCATCAGAACATCAACCGAACGGAACAGCTGTTTAAAGTCCATCATCTTGCGTTCACGCAAGGCAGTGATGAAACGGTACATGAACTGTTCTGCGGAGAGATAAAGTACGTTTAGCTCTGGTGAGCGTAGCTTTAGTTCATTTGCGATGGCGTGCATGAGGTGGGTTTTACCAAGACCAACGCCACCATAAAGGAACAGCGGGTTGAATGTGACAGGGCCACCATCCGCAACACGGCGTGCAGCGGCGTGCGCCAATTCGTTTGGTTTACCAACAACAAACGTGTCGAACGTAAAACGCGAATCGATTGGTGAGCCAGAGATTTCTTGGGTCGATGTCGGCTTTGGCGCAGGTGCGGCTGTTGGGGTAGCAGCCGCAACGGTGCGCGTTTGAGACTGAACCGTGAATTCCAAACGGCGTACTGATTCGCCCATCTGATTCATGTGATAGATGATCTGATCACCAAAGTTTTGCGACACGTAGTTACCGATAAAATTTGTCGGTACATGAAATGTCATAACGCCAGCATTTAGTTTCGAAAATTCGAGCGGTTGTATCCAACTTGAAAAGTTGTTCGCGCCCAATGCGCCCTTAAGTTTCGTCTGTACCGTCGCCCAAGTATCGTTCGTCATCTTGTATCTCTGTCCCCAAACACATGCCGTTCATCTCGCGAAGCGAGCCTCGCTTGCACTTCACAATCAATCCATTTGGACAACAGAAATCTCGTGCTTGAGTGCACCACTCAAACAAGGTCTCTGTTACCAAATCCATAGGCCTGAACGCACAAGCCGACGACAGTCGGGCTCAGGCGTCTGAGCGGCAGACAAAAGAACAAGAACCGCAAAATTACCAAAGAGCAGCCTCTGGCAACCGTACAGACACAAAACCAGCCCAGCAGTATCAGTTGATACAAATCCTGCCTGCCAGCGTTGCATGAAGTTTGGCAAAGAAATTCTTTATACGTTCATCTAAACGACGGACGCACAGTGTTTTTTCGATGCAAACTCTTCATGTCCCCCCGGAACGATGTGAATCGCTTGGCTAAACTAGCAAGCTCTCTGCGGACGCTTCAACACAACATCGCGCTTGACTCTAAGATTGCGTGAAAAGAATCTAACGGGCCGCTGAAATCACACAAAATAAGCGCAAACGGACAACACTCGCACAAAAAAGGGCATGCCCTGAACAGGCATGCCCTTTAGCAGTAATCCGCCGCTCTTTACTGAGCGGAGCAGATAAATTTAGCCGATTGCTTTGACGCGAGACGCCAAGCGAGAGATTTTACGAGCAGCTGTGTTCTTGTGAACAACGCCTTTTGTAACACCGCGCATCAGCTCTGGCTGTGCAGCTTTCAGTGCAGCAGCGGCTGCATCTTTGTCGCCTGATGCAATCGCTTCTTCAACGAAACGCAGGTACGTGCGGATACGTGAACGGCGCATTTTATTTACTGCAAAGCGGGCTTCGTTTTGACGGGCGCGTTTTTTCGCCTGTGGTGTGTTTGCCATTTGGTCTTTCCCTTCGTCGGGTCAAATTAAAATTCAATAGCGCAATAAGCCCCGACCGGGTTCAGAACCGGTTGATCTGGCCAAAGCGGGCCTCACACGCATGTATGAGGCGCCGCATAAGCCAGATTCCCTAGCAATGCAACGCCATTTTGACCTGCGTTAGTACACGCGTTTGGAATATGTTTGGTAAAGCACTTCAAGTTCTTCAACCTTATGCAGCTTAACCGCTAACAAGTGATACAGATCAGCACGATCTGCGATGCTCATCTCTGCACCCGATATCGCGGCCTCTAGGTATCCGCTGATAACAGCCCAATCCGCGGCGACGAATTCTAGATTGTGTGCGATTTCCGGCGTAGGGGCGGGCTTAATCCCTAATTCTGGCATTCCATTGGTCAATGCATGCATGCCAGCTTCGAACTGAGAAATTGTTTTTTGAAGATCCGCGATCAATGCTTCGCTTCCGTCACCCGACCAGATCCGACATGCTTCATAGGCCATGCGCTGTGTCATCATTGCCAACCGGCCCGACACCTCAAGAAGTAATACATCGGACTGAAGCAGTTCTACAGGGTTAGAATATTCGGCCTCGATCTCGCTCAGCAGATGATAGGTCGCATCCAAAAGCGTATCAGCGGCATCGAAGATCGTTGTAACGGCAGCTTCATCGCTGGGGTCATCCAACACAGTAAGCGCCGCGTTCTGAATTGGCCCCCATGTGGCGATCAATTCTTCGATCTCTACGGTCACCCGATGCAAGCGTTCTGCACCGATAATTCCCAATGTTTCGTCACCATTCAACAATGCAAACAGCGCCGTATCAAACTGCGTAATGCTAGAGCGCAAAAGATCGGATGCTTCATCAACGCCTACATTGTGATGAAGATAGCAAACTGCGGCTGGAATTTCTTGGGATAAGGTCCGCACCAAATCTGCAGCGATAACGCGGTTTGCTGCACCCATATCGATGATGATGTCGGTTTGTTCAGCAAGAACAATCTGTTCGGGAATGGGAGGCGATGTTTTCCCGGCAAGCAGTGAATTGGGAAGCAGAGCAATCAGCGTACTCAGTAAAAAGGCAGACTTCTTTAGCGGCAAAACGGTCATTTCGTTCCTTATCTTAGATCCTGGCATTGCGCCTATGGACTCAGGGTTGATAAGGGATATCACCCCACAACCATGAGAACACATTGGGGCAAAAAAAGGTAATCGATACGGCAAAACAGTGACCTGCCGGGCGCGCCAAAGCGCATAGGTGGGTACGTGGGAAAGAAGGTATGCTAGCGGTCGCGGAACTGCGGTTCACGCTTCTCTAGGAACGCGGCCATGCCTTCGGACTGGTCATCCGTCGCAAACAGCGACTGGAAAACACGACGTTCATAGTTCAGCCCCTCGGCTAACGTCGTTTCATAAGCGCGATTAACTGCTTCTTTTGCAGCAATCGTCGCAACTCGTGATTTTTCGGCGATCTTTTCCGCAGTAGAACGTGCTTCGGACAATAGCTTTTTCGCAGGAACGACGCGGCTCACAAGTCCGCTACGTTCGGCCTCATCGGCGTCCATGAAACGACCGGTCAGGTGCATTTCCATCGACTTCGACTTACCGACAAAACGCGTCAAACGCTGTGTGCCACCAATCCCGGCGATTACACCAAGGTTGATTTCAGGCTGTCCGAATTTCGCGTTGTCCGCGGCAATAATGAAATCACACATCATCGCCAGTTCGCAGCCACCGCCCAGCGCATAGCCTGCGACAGCGGCGATGATCGGTTTGCGGGTGCGGTTAAAACGGTCGGTTTCGTTTTCGAAGAAACGTGAAGTGTACATTTCAACGAATGTCTTGTCAGACATTTCTGCGATATCCGCGCCAGCGGCAAATGCCTTTTCCGACCCCGTAATCACAATACAGCGCACCTTGTCGTTTGCGTCTGCTTCTTCAAGTGCGGTGCACAGTTCACACAACAGTTGGCTATTCAGCGCATTCATCGCATTTGGGCGGTTCAGAGTGATAGTCGCTACAGAATCGCTAACGTCTACGATGATTTTCTCAAAAGCCATTCGTGTACTTCCTGTTTCCCCAGATTACCTTAGTGATTAGCAAAGGTTACACGTGGTGCAAGTTATCTTTGGCATTGCGGGCAAAAAAAGGAAGAACGACCCGACTGTACGATTCGCTGAATTGTCTTTTTACATCCGTCGGTTACGCACAGTTTTCCTTCTTGGTCATAGACCTGAAAGACATGCTGAAAATATCCCAGCTCTCCATCGGATTGCCGATAATCGCGCAACGATGACCCGCCTGCGGCGATTGCTTCGGATAGAACCTCGCGAATAACGGGAACCAAGCTGGCGATCCGTTTGGCACTGATTTGGCTTGCTTTGCGCGCGGGGTGAATGCCTGTGCGAAATAGGACCTCGCAAACGTAGATATTACCTAAGCCCGCGACGATTCCTTGATCAAGAAGCGCAGATTTAATCGGGCTGTTTTTACGTTTAAGTCGTTCAACCAAGTAAGTTTCGTCGAATGCGTTGCCCAGCGGCTCTGGCCCGATGTCACGGATCAGCCAGTGGTCTTCTTGTGTGGCCGTATCCAACAGATCCATCGCGCCAAACCGACGCGCATCGTTAAAGGTGATCCGCGCACCGTTTTCCATGTGAAGCACGACATGGTCATGTTTGGCGGGAACAGGATGCGGATGATGAAATTCACCAACCTTTACGCCAGACACCAACATCCGGCCTGACATCCCCAGATGGATCAGCAGCGTCTCACCGCTATCTAGATCAGCCAAGATGTATTTGGATCGCCTACGCAGCCCAAGCACACGTTTGCCTGTCAGTCGCGCCGACATGTTTTCCGGAAACGGCCAACGCAGATCAGGGCGGTTAATATCGGCTTGCGCAATCACCTGCCCTTCCATTGCGGGGGCGATGCCAGCTTTGACGGTTTCAACTTCGGGAAGTTCGGGCATTAGATCCTGTTATTCTTTGCGATTTGTTCCCTTGCATATGTAAGGAAGGGACGGATGCCGACAAGGTATTTCATCACCTCGGTCTTTCTGCCGCTCTCTAATCGCGGGATATGAATGCAATACCCGTTACTGACCTCCCGTGTCACATTGACAGTTTGTCTATTGGACCAAGTCCGTATAACCCGTTTGGGACAGTATTCGGGCGAAAGAATGACATGACCGACAAGCCAGAGAACACCACCCACTTTGGGTTTGAAACCGTACCCGAGGGCGAAAAAGCAGGCCGCGTGCAGGGCGTGTTTTCCTCGGTGGCAAGCAAATACGACATTATGAACGATGTGATGTCGGTTGGTATCCACCGCGTTTGGAAAGACGCGATGATGGATTGGCTTGCCCCTCGCCCCGGCCAACGGTTGTTGGATGTTGCTGGCGGCACTGGTGATATTTCATTCCGGTTCCTGAAACGTGCGGGCCACGGGCATTCCACTGTTTTGGACATTACTGAATCCATGCTTGTCGAAGGCCGCAAACGCGCCGAGGCAGAACGCATGTCAGACAGTCTTGATTGGGTGGTTGGCGATGCGATGGCGCTGCCGTTCGAATCGAACACCTTTGATGTTTACACGATCAGCTTTGGCATCCGGAACGTCACCCGCCCCCAAGAGGCATTAAACGAGGCTTACCGCGTGTTAAAACCGGGTGGTCGCTTGATGGTTCTGGAATTTAGCCAACTGCCGAACCCGATGATGCAGGCCGCATATGATGCTTATTCGTTCAATGTCATCCCGCAAATGGGCCAGCTGATCGCCGGGGACCGAGACAGTTATCAATATCTTGTGGAATCTATCCGCAACTTCCCAGACCAAGACACGTTCCTAGACATGGTGGGCAAAGCGGGCTTTGGGAATGCAAAGTATCGCAACCTGTCGCTTGGCATTGCGGCGCTGCATTCGGGTTGGAAACTGTAATATGCGCGGCCCCCATAATATCATTCGCCTGATCCGTACGGGCGCTACATTCGAACGTACTGGTGCGATGAAAGTCGTTTTAGACGCGTTTGACGCGGGTCCGCTGCTACGCATGACCATCCGCACGTTGGTTTGGCCGTTTCAGTGGCTTGGCTACAAAGGCGATGTAAACATGCCCCCGGCCACACGGGCACTGACGGCGCTGGGCCCCGCTTATATCAAGTTTGGGCAAGTCCTATCGACACGTCCCGATGTTGTAGGCGACGATTTGGCCGTACAGTTGCGCGTGCTCCAAGACAAACTGCCACCGTTTTCGATGGACGAAGCCAAAGCTGCGATCCAAAGAGAGCTGGGCGCACCGACCGATACGTTGTTTTCGACATTTTCAGAACCCGTCGCCGCTGCTTCGCTTGCCCAGGTCCATAAGGCGCATCTGGCCGACACGGGCGAGGCTGTAGCCGTTAAAGTCCTGCGCCCCGGTATCGAAAAAGCGTTCCGCAAAGACGTTGATGCATTCTATTTTGCGGCCCGCGCGATCGAGGTTCTATCACCCGCTTCCCGTCGTCTGCGCCCAATGGATGTGATCACCCATTTCGAAGGGGTGGTCGCTGGCGAGCTTGACCTTCGGCTTGAGAGCTCGGCCGCTGCGGAATTCGCGGCGAATACAGAAGGTGACACTGGGTTTCAGGTCCCTCTCATCCACTGGCACCTTTCCGGCCGACGCGTCATGACGCTTGATTGGGCGGAAGGTGACAGTATTGGTGATAACGCGGCACTCGACGCCGCCGGACACGACCGAACAGCGCTAGCGTCACGGGTGCTGCAACTGTTCTTGAACCACGCGCTACGCGACGGTTTCTTTCATGGTGACATGCATCAGGGCAACCTAAAGGTCGCTGCGAATGGCGACATCATTGCCTATGATTTTGGCATCATGGGACGGATTGATGAATATACGCGCCGCGTCTACGCCGAGATTTTGTTTGGCTTTATCCGCAAAGATTACCAACGCGTTGCCGAGGTTCATTTTGAGGCAGGCTATGTTCCAGCTAACCAAGACGTTGATGAATTCGCGCGTGCGCTTCGTGCGGTAGGTGAACCAATCTTCGGTATGGACGCGAGCCATATTTCGATGGCGCGCTTGCTAAGCTATCTGTTCGAAGTGACCGAACGCTTTGGCATGGAAACCCGCACTGAACTGATCCTGCTACAACGCACGATGGTCGTTGTCGAAGGTGTCGCACGGTCGCTCGACCCCCATATGAACATCTGGCAAGTCGCCAAGCCCGTGGTCGAAAGCTACATCAAGCAAAGTATCGGCCCCAAGGCCCTACTGCGTGATCTTGGCAAAACAGCGATGGTGTTGTCCCGATTTGGGCCGCAACTACCGCGATTAGCCGAAGAAGCGTTGATACGTCGTAATAATCCGCAGCCACAGCCCAAGCCACCGTCATTGGCCCATCAGCTGGGGTGGATGACGCTTGGTGGTGCGCTTGTCGGTGCAGGTGTTTGGATCAGTGCATTGCTTTAAAGTGCCGGGTCACGCAGGGCGCTGACCTGTGATGTCGCAACCGCGACACCACCATCAAGGATGAGAATGGTTTCACCATCTTGGGCACGTACTTCTGTCACGGTGCTGTAAAGTTCGACAGTTTCTTCGGTCAAAATTTCGCCTTCGAGCGAGCTGATCAACTCAAAGGAGTATAGACCTTCTGCGAATGGATACCCGCCAGTGTCGACCCCGGCCCATTCTACAGGATCCGCACTGATTGGAACGTCGAACCGCTGCACCTCTGCACCCGATTCGTCGCGTACAACCACCTCTGCCTTATCCGCGACAACAGCGGGGTTCGGGGCCAAAGTAATTGGTTCTCCGTCAAAATATGCCGGGGTGGCGGCGCGTGCTTCTTTGCCAACCCACGCGGCCATATCAGCCAACCCACCTGATGCAAGTTGTGCGCTGAGAGATTTAAGCAAATCATTCGTCATCACAGCCTGTTCCACCCCCGAAAACGTTGCAAGCTGTGTCGCATAATCGGTTGAATCAACGGGGTTCAGTGGATCCTGATTTTGCATCTGCACGGTAAGCATCTGCAAAAACATCTCAAAGTCACCGCTTGTCCCGCTTGTCGTTCCCGCTGTTTGCGTCACTGCAGTGGTCGTTGCTGTTGTGGTCGTTACTTCCATATCGATTTCCTAAAGTCTTATATCTAAGCCGCGGGTCAATATCATTTGCGTTGTATGCGAGTCCGCAGCGCAGGCTGCTTCGGCGTTTTCGTCGACCTCGTCATCCTCGTCAGTGTTTGCCGACTGTTCTGGCCCTGTGCCCTGCCCAAAGGCAAAGGAAACATCGCTGTACCCAAGGTCGCGGAATTCTTGAGCAAGTGTTTCGATGTGCCGGCGCATCAGGTCAGTTGTTTCTTGCCGTTCAGCTGAGATGCTCAGTGTGATGGCATTTTCGACCACTGACATGCTCAACCTTACGCGCCCTAGCTCTTCTGGATTCAGGGCAATTTCTGTGGGCTTTCCAGCATGCTCTGTCACCGCCACGGAAAGCTGGTTCGCAACATGCCGAACAGTATCTGCGTTTGCGATGGGCGTCGGCGAACTACCCGGCTGTATGTGTTGAGAGACGCCTTTATCAGGCACCCAGAAGGCACCAGATTCAGCATCTTGTACCTGTATACTAGCCTCCAGTTTGGGCACCTCTGAAGCTATGAGCAGAATCGTTTTTGATATTGCTGGCGCGATATCCAAAAAAGGCTTTGGTTCATGCGCAAATGGCCTAATAATTGTATCGGGGTTTGGCGCGAATTCGATCTTCTTATCAGGCCGAGACGCCATCGGTTGTCCGGCCACCCCAGTGGCACTATCTACCAACTCAACAAAACGCTCTGCGCCAAGGGCGCGCGCCACTGGTTTTGGGACCATCGGTATCAGTATCTGTTTTTCCTGTTCGATACTTGGCTTTGGTACAGCAATTGACTGCGTATCAGGTGCGCCATCATTTGACTTGGTCAATGGAATGCAACCTTCAACAATGGACTGCGCGACAGTCGTTTTTGGCATAACAACTTGCTTAGACACACCAATATCTTTGGGAACCTGTTTTTGCGCATGTTCAGCCACGATACTAATCGCGTCATGCCTTACGACCGCATCTTCAGATATTGGCAATTCTGCCGGCGCGTCGTCGATTATAAGGTCGACGGATTCGCTTTGCTGAACCTTGCCCCCATCGGTCGTTTCCTCAAGTCTCAGATCGTCGACCACAGCGAATACAGGCGCTTCTTCGGCCTCAATGTCGGTCTCTGTCAACTCATCTACAATGTCCGCAAAAGCGAACGCGTCATCCGTTACGCACGGCATTTCACCAACCAAAACCGTTTCAGAAGCCATGGTGGACACGTCAGTTGGCAACAATGGTATCATCAACTCTCCAATAGAATCTGTGAGTGGGTCCCTTTTGCCTGACAATACTTACTGATTGTTTACGGCTCGCTGGCAAAGTGAAAAAGGATCAAAACCCGGAGAAGCCGATGACAGCCATTCCAGCCTTACCTGCACCGCGATCAAACCCGCAGCTACCAGACTATATCCAAAATGATGCAAAGCTGCGCGAGGCAGCGCAAAAGCTCGAGGCGTCATTCCTATCGGAGATGTTAAAATCTGCGGGGCTTGGCGCCCCTCGCGAGGCCTTTGGTGGCGGCGCTGGAGAAGAACATTTTTCGTCATTCCTACGCGAAGCACAGGCCAACGAGATGGTAAAGGCGGGCGGTATTGGCCTTGCTCAATCACTTTTTGAAGCCATGAAGGTACAATTAGATGCGTAATTCAGTGACCAAACGTCTGATACAGACGCTCAAAGCCGAGAAGTCTGCGCTGCGGGAGGCCAGCTTTGATGTGCTTGGCAGTTTGGAAAAACCGAAATCTGAACTGTTTAAAGAGCTCGCTGAGTCAGCGCCGGATGCAAATGAATTACGTGCCGTTCAATTGGCAGTGACCGAAAACCAGACATTGTTGTCGGCTGCAATAGCAGGGATTGGCGCTGCGCGGGCAAGGATTGAAGCACTACAAAATGTGCGCTCGGGGTTAAACGTATATGATAAGTCGGGTGCTATTTCCAAAATGGCGAATCCCCAACCCGAAATCGAAAAGAAGGCATAATTTGGATAAAATTTGCAGCGTTTCGCTTTTCAGCTTTAACGCATTGTTTAGTCATATCCGCACAAACTGGTGACACAGCCAAAACGGCTAAGGTGCGTAGCGAACGCAGGCACTGATCTTCGTCAGAATGACGTTTCATTCCGTGGAACACCCACGGTTTCCTGAATCAAACCGGCGCAAAGCGCCCCCCTTCATTATAGGATCACGAAACATGTCCAGCATTCTGACCAACAACAGCGCAATGGTTGCGCTTCAGACACTTAAATCAATCAACGGCGACCTGTCTGAAACGCAGTCGATGATTTCAACGGGTAAAGAAGTCAGCTCCGCCAAAGACAACTCAGCGATTTGGGCGATTTCCAAGGTCATGGAATCGGATGTCGCTGGGTTCAAGGCAATTTCTGATAGCCTGGCACTTGGCGAATCAACAGTCGCGGTCGCTTCGGCTGGGGCAGAGCAGATTGTAGAAACGTTGACCGAAATGAAACAGCTTGCTGTTTCTGCACAGTCTGAAAACGTTGATTTCGCCAAAATTCAAGCTGATATGGATGAAAAAGCGGCCCAAGTCGCCTCGGTCATCAGCGCATCGCAATTCAATGGGGCTAACCTTCTTGCCACAGATGTGGACGGTAATGGTGGCACTGGCCTGAACGTGCTGTCGTCGCTTGATCGTGTCGGAAGCGGCGCACCGACACCGACGTTGATTACGGTTGATAGCGTAGACTTTGAAGCCGATGTCGATTTGGTCGCAAACCTAACTGCGATCACAGACACCGCAACTGCCGCAACCGCATTGGGCGAACTTGAAACCTTTTTGACAACGGCCATTGATGGTGCTGCGCAGCTTGGCGCGTCGGCGAAACGGATCGACAGTCAAAACGAGTTTGTGAGCAAACTATCAGATTCCCTGAAGTCTGGCATCGGCACCATGGTGGATGCTGACATGGAAGAAACATCTGCAAGGCTGCAGGCGCTGCAAGTACAGCAACAACTTGGTGTACAATCGCTATCGATCGCTAACCAAGCACCCCAGACTATTCTGTCGCTGTTCCGTTAAATTGAATAAGTGGTGCCGCGATGTCGGCACCACAACAACATTCGTCGCGGAAAACCCGCGTATCGTTCGAATTCGTGCCGGAAGGACCCCACGTGAACGTCATAGAACAAGCTCGGCAGGCATATGCCCCCACACAACTCGCAATCAGAACAGAACGATCAGTCGAAGCTCAACTCGTCAGCCAAATCACTGCCCGTCTACGCGATGCCATGTCACAAAGCGCTGGCAATTTTGCAGCGCTGGCAGTTGCTGTACACGATAATCGGCGCATGTGGACGACCCTTGCTAGCGATGTTGCTGGCAGCGACAACGCACTCCCTCAAACCCTACGCGCGCAGTTGTTTTATTTGGCTGAATTTACAGAACATCATAGCCGACGCGTATTGCGTCGTGAAACTGACGTTTCAGCTCTCGTTGAAATCAATACAGCCGTTCTACGCGGTCTAAACGGGCGAGGGGAGTCATAATGTCAGGGCTGGTTTTAAAGCTAAACCCCAAGGAACGGGTGTTGGTAAACGGCGCAGTCATTGAAAATGGCGACCGGAGAAGCCGTCTCTCCATCATCACTCCGAACGCCAATATTTTACGATTGCGTGATGCCATTCGACCAGACGAGGTCACGACGCCTGTGCGTCGCGTATGCTATATCGCTCAACTTGTACTGTCTGGCGATGTCGAAGAAAGTGATGCGCAATTCCAAATTATGCGCGGCATCGAACAGCTAAGCCAAGCGTTACGCGACGATGACAGCCGCCAACATCTAACAGCGGCCACCAATGCAGCTGAAAAATGCGACTTTTATCGCTCCCTCAAAGCTTTACGTAACCTACTACCGCGTGAAGCGCGTCTCCTTGCTGGACATCAAGCGTGACTTTTCAGCCTGTTGTACCGCTTTCGGGTTATGGTGGGTGGCGCTTTCTTGAACGCACGCTTGATAGCCAACAAGAAGCGTTCACAAACAGTCAGCCCATCGTGAGAGATACCGAATATTTCCGCGAAAACATCGGCAATGTCCAAACAGCGGAGGACCTTGTTAGTGACCGACGATTGTTGTCGGTCGCTCTCGGTGCGTTCGGCCTTGATGATGATATCAACAGCCAATTCTTTGTTCGGAAAATCCTAGAAGACGGAACTTCGGCGGATGATGCTCTTGCGAACCGCTTGGCCGATAATCGCTATGCTGACTTCAGCGCAGCATTTGGTTTTGGGGACCAAACGACACCATCGACGCAAACGGCAGGATTTGCAGACGATATTATTGGCAGGTATGAAGTACGACAATTTGAACAGGCTGTTGGTGAACAAGATAACGATCTCCGGCTCGCCATGAGCGTGGAAAGCGGAATCTCAGACATCTTAAGCAGAAATAGTTCTCAAGCTGGGCAATGGTATTCGGTCATGGGGAATGCCCCCATGCGAAATGTATTTCAGACAGCGCTTGGCTTGCCATCTAGCACATCTAGCATTGACCTCGATCAGCAGCTCGAAATTTTCCAAGAACGGTCTCAGGCGGTGTTCGGCACAGATAGCCTTGCCGATTTTTCTGATCCCGAACAGCAAGAAAAGCTGGTGCGGATGTTTCTTATCCGATCTGAAGCCGCAAAATTTGCAACCTCAACAGGCGGTTCCACGGCACTTACTTTATTACAATCCGTACCTTCTATCTTTTAACGGTCATTGATTAGACGTTTACAGGTAAACTGCGATTGCCCTAGCGACTGGATTTTCCACTTACTGCTTGGCGTAGCTTTGCAAAATGAGCCAAAGTTCCGCGAGTATCTTGCATCGTCAAAAAGCTTTCGAGCGCTGATGAGCATGCGATAGCTGCGTCAATTGCCGCGTCAGAACCTCCAGTATATAGACCCGCTTGTATCATGAGCTCCGCTTTTTGAAAGGTACCCATATGGGTTCGGGCCTGCGCAATAAGGCTATTTTCTTGATCAGTTGCAGCATTGGGCAGTGAACGAGAAACCGATTTCAGGACATTGACCGCCGGAAACCTGCCTCTCTCTGCGATCTCGCGCTCTAACACGATGTGACCATCCAACACCCCGCGCAACATATCGGCGACAGGTTCATCCATATCTGAACCTGCAACCAAAACCGAAAACACTGCTGTGATGTCGCCGCTGTCACCTGTACCCGGACCAGCCCGTTCGCAAAGCGCCGCAATCGCAGGAACCGTTGATGCTGGGTATCCGCGCAAATTCGCGGCCTCTCCACCTGCAACCGCAACCTCTCGGTGGGCCTCGCAGAATCGAGTAACCGAATCGACAAGCAATAGAACCTGCCTGCCATTATCCCTGAAATGTTCTGCTATCGCAGTTGCTGCCCATGCACATCTGCGTCGCACCTGAGGCGCGCGTTCTGATGTAGCGGCCACAACAATCGCGCGTTTCATACCCTCCTGCCCCAAAACGTCTTCGACGAAATGTCGAACTTCGCGCCCGCGCTCGCCAACGAGTGCGATGACAATCACATCTGCGGTCACCCCGCGCGCCAAATCTGCCAACAATGTTGATTTTCCTACGCCAGAACCCGCGAATAGACCAATCCGTTGCCCCTGAACAATCGGCAAAAGCGTGTTAAAAACTGCTAGTCCTGTTTCGATCCGCGCACCCATCGGGCGACGTTGATGTGGCGCTGGTGGATCCATGCGAAGTGGGCGCGGTGTAACACCCGGCAAGAGCGGACGCCCATCAATCGGCACACCATCAGGGTCTATGACACGACCTATCCAACTGTTATCTGGCGCAAAAATTGGAGATCTATCAAACACAACCCGGTCTGATAAACGGATACCGTCCGACGGACCGTCAAGCAATACATGCGCACCGTCCCGATCTAGGCGGACAATTTCGCCACTGATTTGTCGTTCATCGCAAAACACGCGCGCGCGATCACCAACTTTTATAGAATCATTCGCACCACCCACTTGGACGGTGCCGCCATGCACCCCCAACACACGCCCGACTTTATGAACGCCTCGTAAATTTTCGACCGCTGCCGCCGCTTGTTCAAGGATATTTTGCGTCATCTGCTGTTCCTGTCGTGATTCCACAAACCTCTTCTTAAGGAATCAGCCTTAATGCTTTGTTGAAACCAAACGAGGGAGAACCCCCGATGAATAGTTCTTTGGATATGTTCCAAACCGCCAGTGCGATGGCACGTCATGCCGGAGCCCGGCAAACTATGATCGCGCGCAATATCGCCAATGCGGATACGCCCGGCTACCAAGCTCAGGATGTTGCTCCATTCACCGACGCAATGCGCAGTACCGCGACCGAACAGCGCACGACACGCCCCGGACATATGATCACTGGCGCAACGGAATTTTCCCCGGCGATCACGGCCGCTACAAGTGAACCATCTCCGAACGGCAACACAGTTGCGATTGAAGACGAGCTTATGAAGTCGGTCGAGGTTCGTCAGGATCATGACAAGGCGCTGTCCGTATACCGGCATGCAATGACCGTGCTGCGTACCAGTCTTGGCAAAATGTAGGGCAACATCATGACAGATTTCAGCGAAGCAATGTCAGTGGCAACCAGTGGAATGAAAGCGCAAGCCAATCGACTACGGCATGTGTCCGAAAACATCGCCAATACCGACACCCCCGGATACCACCGCAAAACAATTTCATTTAGCGAAGTCGTCGATGCCGGGCGCAGTACGGGTGCGGTGGAAACTGGTAGGGTCAAGCTAGATCAAACAGCGCTTCCGCGTATTTATGACCCATCCAACCCGTTGGCAGATGCGACCGGGCATTACGATGGGTCGAATGTAAATTTACTCGTTGAAATTGCCGACGCCCGCGAGGCGCAGCGCAGTTACGAAGCCAATCTCAAAATGTTTGACCAAGTACGCCAGATGTCATCTGCGCTCATGGATTTATTACGCAAATAAGGAGAACCCCGATGAACATTAGTTCACTCGTTGCACAAAACTATGCTGCCAGTAAAACAGCCACAGCCCCAGATGCCGGATCGAGCGGAAACGCAATCCTTGGTGCCGCGCAGGATTTCATGTCCACAATGCAGGCCAGTGAAAACACGGCCATGCAAGCAATGACGACGGGCGCGGACCCGCACGCCTTGGTCGAGGCGTTGGCCCAAACAGAATTAGCTGTGCAAACCGCCGTGACAGTCCGCGATCGCGTCGTCGAAGCTTATCAAGAAATTCTGCGGATGCCCGTTTAATGACCGAAGCGCTGTTCTATGACACGCTGCGGCAGGGGCTTTGGACAGCGTTTATTATATCAATCCCAATCTTGACCGTCGCCCTGATCACAGGTTTGGTCGTGGGCCTATTTCAGGCGCTGACATCGATTCAGGAGATGACCCTGACGTTTGTGCCCAAACTGGCAGCCATCATCGGGACCTTCTGGATCACCATGAACTACATGACTGAAACGCTTGTGAGCCTATTTCAAGGCACACTTATCCCCATCATCGCCGGAGGTTAGACATGGATAATGCTTCATATACCGCCCTAACCCGCCAGTTGGGATTGATGAACGAAATGCAGGTGCTTGCGAACAACATCGCGAACGCCTCAACCACTGGTTTTCGCGCCGAAGAGGTCATGTTTTCTGAACATGTTAAGGCGCTTGGACCCGACACTGCTTCGTTGTCGATGGCGACAGCGAACGTGCGTGACACTGTCATGACCCAAGGTAGCCTGACCCAAACCGGCGGAACATTTGATTTGGCAATTGAAGGTGATGGTTTCTTTCTTGTCGAAACACCAAACGGGCAGCGGCTTACCCGTGCAGGGGCTTTTGGCCCCAATGAGAACGGGGACCTTGTGACGCCCGATGGCTATCCTGTTCTGGATGCAGGCGGCGCACCCATGTTTGTTCCCCAAGGCGTTGGTCGTGTTGGGATCGGCGCGGATGGTACGATAAGCGCAGGTGGCCAGCCTATCGGACAGGTCGGGATATTTTCACCCACCGACCCAAATCAAATGACCCGCGAAAGTGGTGTTCTGTTTGACGCTGCGGGCGGATTTGAACCAGTTCCAGACGGCCGAATGCTGCAAGGGTATCTTGAGGAATCAAACGTAAATCCGATTTTACAAGTCAGTCGCATGATTGAAGTCCAGCGCGCTTATGAAATGGGTCAGGGGTTTCTGGATAAAGAACACGAACGCATCCGCGGCGTCATTCAGTCGATCCGATAACACAGGAGAAATACAATGCGTGCATTAGAAATCGCCGCCGCCGGCATGTCGGCACAACAAACCCGCGTCGAAGTTATTTCGAACAACCTCGCGAACATGAGCACGACAGGTTACAATGCCCGCCGCGCAGAATTTTCCGATCTACATTACCAGCAGATCGCCCGCCCTGGCACAATTAACGCATCTGACGGAACTTCATTACCAACCGGCGTTCAACTGGGTCTTGGCGTGCGCACGACTGCGGTATCGGTCATGCTGTCTCAGGGATCGCTCGCCGCGACTGGCGGTGATTTGGACCTTGCGATTGAGGGCGACGGATACCTAGAGGTAACGTTGCCGTCCGGCGTTTCCGCATACACGCGCGATGGCGGATTAAAGTTAACGGGGGACGGCCAAATTGTCACCTCAGATGGGTATCCCGTCGTTCCTGACATCACGATCCCGCGCGATACGCAATCGCTGTCGATCAATGCAGAAGGCGAAGTCTATGGGTATTTTGCAGACCAAGTAGAACCGCAGTTGCTTGGCCAGTTCACAATGGCCGGTTTTACCAATCCCAAAGGCTTGGAAGCGGTTGGATCTAACCTGTTCGTCGAAACCCCTGCATCCGGCCCATCGCTCGTTGCCACCCCGGGCGAAGATGGATTGGGCATGCTACGCCAAGGCTATTTAGAAGCCAGTTCAGTCGATCCGGTACGGGAAGTATCCGATCTTATCGCCGCCCAGCGCGGGTACGAATTGAATTCAAAGGTTATCACCGCCGCCGATCAAATGCTTAGTTCTATGGTTCAGGTACGATGATCCGCGCCGTTGTCTTAATTGGCATTTTTGCAACGCCGATTAGCGCGGACACCGTGGTGGCGGCGCGGACAATTCCAGCACATTCAACGATTATGCCCGAAGATGTGATGGCAAACGGGCGGAGCATCCCAGGCAGTGTCACTGATCCCGCCCAAATTGTCGGAATGGAAGCCCGCGTCGCGCTGTATGCGGGGCGTCCTATCCGCGCGGGCGATGTCGGATTTCCGGCTGTTGTTGAACGCAACCAAATTATCCCACTGCATTACAATCGTCATGGCCTGATGATCAGCACCGAAGGGCGTGCTCTTGGCAGGGCGGGACCCGGCGATGTGATCAGGGTCATGAACATCAGCTCGCGTAGCACTGTTACCGCCCAAATTGGTGCGGATGGCGCTGGTTACGTCGCACATTAAGGACAAATAATGCGTAAAATACTTGTGATTATCGCCGCGTTTTCTGGGTGCACTACGACACCCATTGGCCGCCCTCCAAAGTTTACCCCGCAAGAACGCACCGTAGAGCGTGAAGCAATGTTCAATCCGAGTTTTCCAGACGGCGTAACAACCACAATGCTAGGTCCAACGTCACAGGCATCGCTTTGGACTGGAGAACGTGGGTCATTATTGGGAGATCGACGCGCCATGCAGCGCGGAGACATCATGACAGTCGTTATCGAAATCGACGACAGTGCCGAAATTTCTAATTCTACTGCCAGGTCGCGATCAGCATCCCAGCAAGCAGCGATACCCCAACTAATGGGCATCCCTCAACGTATCGATCCGCGCCTGCCTGAAGGGGCTTCTTCGGCCGCGCTTGTTGATCTAAATTCCGATAGCAGTTCCTCCGGCGATGGATCTGTGCGGCGCAATGAGAAACTAACGCTCAGGGTGGCTGTAACCATTACGGATGTCCTACCAAACGGTGTCCTTGCGATTACAGGACAGCAAGAGGTGCGTGTTAACTACGAATTGCGTGAACTGATTATCACAGGATACGTGCGCCCAGAGGACATCACCCGCCAAAATGAGATCACCTACGACAAAATCGCGTCAGCGCGGATTTCATACGGCGGGCGCGGACAGATCACCGATATGCAGCAACCACGTTACGGGCATCAGGTGCTTGAAAGCACGCTGCCGTTTTGATCAGAAACCAAGGGACATACCATGAAAAAGATATTATTGCCGTTGTTGCTTTTGCTCATCGGTACGGGGGGAGGCGTTGGCGCAGGGATAATGCTGATACCCGCGAACGAAGAGGAACTTTTAACTGACGGTAATCCTTGCGGTGAAGTCGTTGCAAAGGACCATTCGGATACTGTCGTCGCGGAAACAACCCTAGAACGTGAATACGCGAAGTTAAACAATCAGTTCGTCATCCCCGTCGTTGAGGAAGGTGCCGTTTCGGCGCTCGTCGTGATGGCGATTAGCCTTGAGGTAACGATGAACAACACCTCGGCGGTCCATACGACGGAGCCTAAACTACGCGACGCATTTTTGCAGATCATGTTTGATCATGCCAACATTGGCGGCTTCTCTGGTAATTTTACCTCGGGAACGAATATGCACGCGCTGCGCGGTGCGCTGCTCAATGCGGCGCAACGTATTGCGGGCCACAACGTGACCGATGTTCTGATCACAGACATAGTACGTCAGGACACATAATACGCCCTGCGCTGATGCAAAATTCTGCTGTCCGATTGCATCCGTTTTACTATTTCATGAACGGCCTGATCACGTCCAAACACATTCTTTAGTTTGGCGCGACAGGCCTCTTGTTGCGCCAAAACCTGCGCGAGTTCAGTGTTGATCGTTGCCCGCCTTTGATCGACCCAATGCAGCCAACGTACGTCTGCACCTGCCAATATCGCTACGTCCACAATCGATGACTGGGCCGCCGCGCGAGCACGCTTAGTTTGCACCAACTGAGCAAGGTTTCGGCGCAAGTCAGCCTCCCGCTGAGACAGTTCAGCCATATCTGACTGCACGGAGCGTAGCATCAACCCCGTCAACTGGGACAATCTTTGTGCCTGTGGAACATCAGCCATCAGTTTCGTGCCTTTTTACGCATGGTATCAGCGAACCTAATCGCAGCGGCAACCGCTCGGTAATGTTCGGATGCGACCGTATCCCCGATTTCAACGCTTGCATGCAGAGCACGTGCCGTCGGCGGATCAGAATGCACAGGCACCCCATGTTCAAAAGCAATTTCGCGGATCTTGGCAGCGCTTTCATCTACTCCCTTAGCCACACAAACTGGGGCACCCATAGATGCGCGGTCCCATTTTAGTGCTACGGCATAATGTGTCGGGTTCACGATTATGACGTCAGCAGTCGGCACATCGGCTAGCATCTTGTTCATAGCAATCGCCTGCCCTTTCATGCGGCGTTGCTGCTTCATTATTTGATCGCCCTCAGACTGCTTCGTTTCGTCAATCAGGTCCTGCCGGCTCATCCGATTTTTCCGAAGATGTTCAGCACGTTGCCATAAATAGTCAAAACCGCCTATCGCGATTGCAACGGTTGCGACAATGGCTAAGAGTTTCAGTAGCATTGCCCCAAGTACGGCAACTACAAGCGCCGGCGGCAAGTACATGCTTCCTAAGATTTGATCTTTCTGAGATCGCAGGAAAACTCCCAAAATCACCGCGTATATCAGTAACTTAGAAAAACTCTTGGCAAACTCAAAAAGTGCCTGACGACCAAATTTATTCGAAACGCCAGAAATCAGAGATATCCGGCTAAGTTTTGGTGCAATTTTGTTCGGTGCTATGACAAATGCGCGCTGGGCAAGAATACACAGCACCGCACATAATGCTGGGATAACAAACCATACCCCGATATTGAACACAGATGCGCGTATAATCCCGCCCAACAATGGCTGTGCTGAACCATCAAAGAGCAGTGTGCTTATCTCATCAGATTGAGACAACATAGCACTTAGCATTGAGCCTAGGTCCATCAGCGCTTGAGGACCAAGCGTAATCCCAGTGAGCAAAAAGCCCGCATATACAGCAGCAGTCGTTAGATCGGCAGATCGCGCGAACTCTCCTTTTTCGCGTGCATCATCCAGCTTCTTTTGGCTGGCCTCAAATTGCTTTGAACTTGCGTCCTCACTCATGGCGGCGACCTGAATGGAAACGCCATAAATTCACTGAAAGCATCATGCCACAGCGCCAGCATAATTGGTGCAGATAGTAGCAAAAGCAGCAATCCACCCGCAGTTATCGCGGGCGCACCCACAAATGACACCATCAACTGCGGCATTGCCCGGTTAATAACGCCAAGGACAACGTTATATACGAGTGAAGCCAACAGGAATGGCGCTACCAGCGAAAACCCCAACTCAAAGATACGGCGCACCTCGTCCAAGCCTAGGTTTACGACCGTATCCGCACGCAACATTGTCCCAATCGGAACCAGTTTATAGGTCTGAATCATGTAGCCAGCTAACTGGACATGCAGGCCTGCAATCACGGCGAGCGCAGTACCACTTACGACCAAAAGGTGACCAATCGCAGGTTGTGCATCGACGCCGGCAGATCCACCAAAGATTTGAGATAGCGATGTCGACTGGGCCGCGATTGACCCTGCAATTTGAAGAGCCATAATAAAAAAGCGAAAAAATATACCAAAAAACAGGCCACTTAGCACCTCTGGTGCAGCTGTAAAAAGTGTTGCGGTCACCCCCCTCGTTGTCGACGGCACCGACGAAACAACGGAAGGTGCAACAATGCAAGTAAACCCAAATGACAAAGCCAGCCGCACCCGCACAGGAACTGGTTGGTCACCAAAAGCTGGCATAACCGCCATCATCGCGCTGATGCGCAAAAATACGACAAAGGCAGCCCAAAGACTATTCTGCCAAAGCACTACCATTTGCGATATATCCGCGATCATATTGCAACGAGCCCCACCAACGCAGGCCGTGCATCAACGCCGATTTCTTCGAACGACAGAACGGGATTCATGATCCCCTTGGCAGACATCACTGTCCGTAAGAACCGTCGCCGTCGCATCGAAGTGACCACCGCTGCATGGGCACCAGATGACGCAGCCTGAGCCAATTTTTCTGCTATTCCATCGGCAAGCCGGTTAAAATTTTCGGGAGGCAAAGCAACATCACCGGACCCGCGGTCTGACCGAATTTCATATGTTGCAAACGTATCCTCCCATTCAGGTGCCAACTGAACGAGTGGTATCGTTCCATCAGACCTGCGCATTTCGGCGACCAGCTGAAAGCCCAACCGCTGCCGCACATGTTCAGTAATGCCGTCAGCCGACGGGTGCATTTGCCGCCCCTCAGCGACCGCTTCGATTATCAATGGTAAGTTCCTGATCGAAACGCGTTCATCCAACAGCAAGCGCAACACTGAAAGAAGCAAATCAAACGGAACTTTGTCGGGTATCAACTCTTCCAACATTTTTCTGTTTGCGTCCCCACGCGCCGCATCACTAAGGTTCACCATCTCGTCCAACCTGCGCCGCAACGCCTTAAAGGTCAGTAAACGTGAAAAATTACGTTTGACGACCTCTAACAGATGAGTAGCGAGAACTTCTGCAGGCTGAACCGTGGTAAACCCCGCCAGCGCCGCATCTTCCTGTTCCTGCATGGTAATCCACTTGGCCGGAGCCCCATATACAGGCTCTGCCACGACATCTCCGCGTATCTCGGGTACACCTGCATCATTTATGAGCGCCAATATTTGATCGGGCTTTAACTTGTCTCGCACTTGCTCGACGCCTTGAACATGAACTATATATGTCCCAGGTAACAAAGACGCGTTGTCCGTTAATCGAATTTCGGGAAGTAGAATACCAAATCCCGTTGCAACGTGGCTGCGCATGTTGGCAATCCGCGCGTCAAGCCCAGTACCCGGGTCCAGTACCATGTCGACAAGATCCGGCGCGAACTCCACGTGAATATCGTCCAAATCCAGAACGTCACCCATTGATTTTTGTGTAGATTGACTGTCAACGACCTCAGATGCATCGGTCGTGTTTTGTTTAATATCTTTTTTCTTATACTTTATCGCAAATGCACAAAACCCAAGCGTCGCCGCGCCCAACATAAACGGGATAAACGGCATTCCCGGTACCAATGCAAAAAGTGCCATTAGAATTGCAACTGTTATCAAAGCTTCGGGGTGACGTCCTAGTTGGGATGCCAACGCCAAATCGGTCGGACCGGTCGCGCCCCCCCTTGCGAGAAGCAACGCCGAGGCGATTGATATCACGACCGCAGGAATTTGCGAAACGAGCCCATCGCCTACGGTTAAAATCGCATATGTTTCAAAGGCCTGAGATACTGGCATGTCGTTCACCGCAATCCCAATAACCAATCCCATCACCAAGTTCAGGGCCGTGATCAATAGCCCTGCAACGGCGTCACCTTTGACAAATTTGGATGCACCGTCGAGCGAGCCGAAAAACGTTGTTTCCGCTTGTTCGCGTTCGCGTCGTGCCTTGGCTTCTTGGTGGTCGATTACGCCGGCCGACATATCGCTATCGATCGCCAATTGCTTGCCCGGCATCGCGTCTAATGCAAAACGCGCGCCGACTTCGGCCATACGCGTCGCCCCCTTATTAATGACAACAAAGTTAACGATTAACAGAACGCAAAAAACCACCAGTCCAAGCAGTACGTTGCCGCCCATCACAAACGTTGCGAACCCTTCGATCACACCGCCGGCAGCATCAGTGCCAGTGTGGCCTTGCCCAATAATTAGTTTTGTCGAAGAAACATTTAGCGAAAGCCGCAACATTAAAGATGCTAGAAGCACCGTCGGAAAAGCCGAAAAATCAAGAGGCCGTTCGATGAATAACGTCACCGTAAACATTAAGATTGCAAGAGCAAACGAAGCAGCTAGGCCAATATCGAGCACCCAGGCGGGCACAGGTAGGATCATCATTACGATCACGGCCATCAAAGCCAGCGCCAACAAAATTGTTGGTTGAAATATTTCCTTTATCTGAAACGAATTCATCTAATCACCACCCAACAAACATGAGTGCCGATTGAGCAACGAAAGCATCCTCGACAAGCTGGTCTGCCATGACGCTATGAAGAGGGAAGGATTGTATATTCATCTTAAACGCCGATCTATCAGTTAGTTGATATTGGCCTAAAACTGGTTTACAATTCGTAACTATACGCAAAGCGGTTAAGGCCGAATTGCAGCTTTAGACTTTTCTAAATAGGCCGTTATCGCGTCCCGCACCTCTGATGATCGATCTAGCAACGCGCGGCTGCCAGCAATCGGTGATTGGTGATTGAAATCTGTATATTCCGTTTCTAAGTCAAATACTTGACCTAACATTTGCCCCGCCAAAGCTGACTGCCCGATTTCATCCTGATCAACGTCCACTTGCCCATTTTGCGATGTTTCTAAACCTGTGCTGTCCTCGCCGGTTGTCAAAGAATACCTTATTGGGGGCGTTGCAATGTGGCTGTCGGACATTCCAAAGAGGATAGCTCGATCTATAAAACCTAACTCAGCTAGTCTCATACTGATTTTACTTTGCGCTTCAGGTGAAAAATGGTTTGGAGGTTGGTCGAACGCAAATTCGACAAAGACCGCATCAGACATCTCGCTTACTGCGCGGACTGCCAAGGCGTCATATGATTCAATACGCGTTGATGGATCAGCGCTGTCAGTTTCAGTAGATATAAGCGCCAGTGCACCTTTAAAGTGATTTTGCGCGAGATATGCGTCAAACTGCGCCTGAGCTAACTCTGCTGCTGCTGGCGAATTTCGCGCCTCGAAACGCACGGCATCCGCCAAGACAAAGTCCTGAGGCGTAACTGGAATATCCCTTTCGCTAGACATGCTTAAAATCTCGGTCATCGCGTTAGGAGTGATACGTGAATTTGACTTTGCCAGATCTAGCAAGGTGTCCGCGGTAAGATCATGGCCGCCCATAGCATCCGAAAGCGAAATTTCAGCTAACATATCTTCAACTGACCTATCCCGGTCAACGGGTACGCTGGACAGGACCTGCATGGCCGCATCTTGGTCACCCATATCAACAAACCGGGTGGCGAGTTCAGCGCTCAGATGAGATCTCAGTTCTGATGGCAAGGCTTTAAAGGCAGTAAGGACAGCAGACCGATCAACTTGTGCATCCAGCGGCCCTTCAGCGACCGAAAGTAATGCCCATAGCGCGACAGACGAATTGCAGCTGACTTGTTGCTTGCCAAGTTCATGGCTGAGTTGATTTCCGTCAACGATAAGGGCCAATTGGGCGAGGTAAGAACGCTGCTTAGAATGAATCCCATCGATTTCTAAAGCTTGAAGCGCTTCGACGCCGAAACCGAAATAAACATATATTTGCGCGAGCCGCAGAACATTATGCTCATCTGTTTGATCGAATTCTCGAGTAATGCGAGAACGCGCCTCGCCTATTTGTGTGCTAAATGGACGCTCATCTGCCCAACGATAAACTTCAAAATACTCTGCTTCAGGGCAAATGTTTCCCGACTGTGTGTGCGCAATTCTTTGATCATCTTGAATCGCCAGAACATCGAGGTTGTTATGCGCGATCACCCCGGGAAGGTGATCGTTGCTAGCCTCTGGCTCGGTCATGCTTACTGCTTCGCCAATAGCACCTGTGAAAGGGGGATGGTTTCTATCTAAAACACCGCGCGTTAACCCATCGGCCAGACCGTGAATAACTGTTTGTTCTAGCAACGACAGATCAACATCAAGCCCGTCTGGTGAGACCGGCACGAGCTCAGGCACCACGACAGGTTTCGTTTTTACAGCTCCTTGTTCTGCCTGAATTATGAGCGGAAAACTCCATTCAGGTAAATCACTAGGGGTCCCAATATTAGGTGTCTCTACATCATCAAAAAAAGGCTTTTCGTAGGGCGATCCAGGTTGCGGCAGGCCGTCAATAATGTCGACAACCAGAATTTGTGGTCGGAAAAGAAATGCCTCTGCCCTGCAATCGCATGCGACGGCAATCCGTACGGTATCGTCTGACAACTGATTGACCGCGGCAACACGATCACGTGGAATGAGGTCATAGAACCGGCGCAAATCGAAACCTTCACTGGAGGGCAATAATAGGGCATATCCATCATCTATTCTTCCGAGCTTCCAATCAGCACCTTCGGCAATACTAAACACCATTCGCGTAAAATTGGGATGCTCGCCTGTTTGGACGCTGACTGGTGCAGCAGCCATACGTAATGGCAAAAACAAACAGATCATTAGCAATACGTTACGTGTCATGCTGCACTCTGTTTGGTAGCCTTAAGAGCGACTTCCATCTCAGAAAAACTGGGGCGCAGCCCACCTGGCATATTTTGCCGCCCGACCTCGATGCAAATATTTGGTGCGTGTGCATACAGGTTCGCGACCAACACTTCTCTTATCAACTGATGAAAATGGGCATCGTCTTCGATGACCGACTTTACCTTGGTGGAAAACGGCGCGACTAAACCGTACGCCAAAAATACCCCAAGGAATGTGCCTACCAATGCACCCCCAATAAGTTTCCCCAGCACTTCTGGCGGCTGGTCAATTGAACCCATTGTTTTGATCACGCCAAGCACGGCAGCAACGATACCCAAGGCTGGCAAGCCATCGGCAACCGTTTGCAATGCGTGTGTTGAATGCATTTTGTGATGCAGGGTCGCTTCAATTCTTTTTTCCAAAACTTCCTCAACCTGATGTGGATCGTCGTAATTCATGGAAGCCGAACGTAGCGTATCACAAATGAGAGCAACGGATTCGCCGTCTTCCAGAATCCTTGGATATTTACCAAAAATCGGGGATTCTTCCGGGGTTTCGATATGCCCTTCTAGGGCCATTGGATTGCCGCGAGCCAGCCGAATAAGCTCAAACAAGAGGCACAAAACATCGCTGTAGTCTTGAGAGCGCCATTTTGGCCCCTTAAAAACTTTACCGATATCTTTGAGCGTATGTTTAATCGCTGCGCCATCATTACTAATTGTAAAAGCCCCGATTGCGGCGCCGCAAATCATGATCATCTCAAATGGGAGCGTTTTTAAGATGATCGCCATTTTACCACCCGCGAGCAGATAGCCGCCAAAAACCGTTACAAAAACTAAGACTACACCGATCAAGCCAACCATTTAGGTTTGTCCCTTTGCTATAATGAACCGTCATTGGTTTCGAATCTGTTTTACAGCACAGGTGTTAACGATCAGTCAGCGCTAATCGGTTGGTACATTTGCATTCCGGCCCGCAAGTACAACACTGAAAGAATAAGCTACTTCCGGTTCGAGTTCCGTCATAATGAGGGCCGCGACATCAGGGCGCATCATGCCTAGGAAACCCGCAGCGAATTGCGGTGCCATTTCAGTAAATAGCGCAGCCGCCTCTTTGGGTTTCATATTTTCATATACTGTCGTTAATCGCATCAAGTCCGATTCCGACGCGCCATCAGCAAGCGCAAGAGTCGCACTCAACCTTTCTTCTGCGACAATCAAGGCCTGCAGCTTTTCCTCAATTTCCGTTTCGGCGACATGAAGCGCCTGCATACGCTCAGATATTTGCGAATCGCGTTCATCCAAGCGTATTTCGCGTGCTTGTAACGCCGCCAATAAACTGCCGGTATCAGCGGTATCTATCGCTATGGGTGCGTTTTCATCAACAGATGCAGTTGTACTATCAGCCATCGCAGGGCCGGCAGTAATTCCGATCCGAACAATGGCTGATGTGAGCAGAAGGCCAATAATAGCATTCGAGGTCCAACCGGTTGATCGGCGTTTCAATCGCGCGCTCATCAATTCATTCCGAGTGACTGAGAGCGGCGAACAAACAACGCGCTACTGTTTTCGCGCGTGACCTCGGGTTCAGGTTCGGGCAAGTCATGCAAAGAGGCGACAAGTAACTCTAACTTTTGCCCCGCGGCTTCGGCACGTGTGCTCACCGAATCTAACGTCTCGACCGAAGACTTGGCTGTAGTTTGCGCGCGTGTAAGCGTCTTTGTAAGATCGTCTACCCGCAGGGACAAAGCGGCGACGGCACCACCCACGCCCTTTTCCAGATCGGTAAATCGTCGCAAGCGGCGGGATAGAACAAAGCAGTAAAACCCGGCTGCTAAGCTCCCCGCGATCATGAATATATCCGCAATCATCGTCATTTTTTGCCTCTCAACTTAATACGAATTCCATAATCAAAAGATCTCGAATTCGACCTTCGCCCGCAACGACCTGTACCCGACGCAACATTTGCGCACGCAACCGGACAAGCGCGGACGGGTCTTCGAGGTGTGCTATCTCAACTGCGCGCAAATATCCGTTTAAGACATCGATAATGCGTGGCTTGATCGCCTCAACTTCAGCCGCGTGTTCAGGAGCGACCTCTAGCTGCGCAGCGAAACGCAAATGTTCACGCCCCTGCGCGCTTGGCAGCGAAACAATCAATGGATCAAGTGCAACGAATGCAACCGCCATCTGATCAGTGTCGTGAACGTCCTCACTCATTGGCGCGGCACCTTCGACATGATCAGTTGCCCCCTTTTGCACAGCAAAGAAACCACCAGCCCCGCCAATCAGCGCAAGCACCAGCCCAATCACCAAAGGTGTCTTTGTTCCCTTCTTAGGAGCATCCGTTTCATCCGACATGACACAGCCCTTTTTGTCTCTTGATAAAACTTTTCATAAACCAAGAAGCCCTAACCGATTGTTAAGGCTCCTAGTCCAAACAGAGAACATAGGCAGAATGCCATCGAAATGGAGAACAACATTGAAAAGCCTCAGCACCGTTTGGTCTACGCTTGATGTGCGTCGCAGAATGTACGTTTTTGTGGCTACTGCCGCAGTATTCGCCGCAATTTTAACCCTCGCCAAGGGGGCCAGCACCGAGGACATGTCACTTTTATTTGGTGCCGTAGAAGGTCGCGCTGCAGGCGAAATTTTGACCGCACTTGACCAACGCGGTGTCGCATATGAAGTCCGTGGGAATGCGATATATGTGCCAACAGTGATGCGAGATACGCTGCGGATGGGGCTGGCGAGCGACGGCTTACCAGCAAGTGGTAATCAAGGGTATGAATTACTTGATTCGCTTTCCGGATTTAGCACCACGTCGCAAATGTTCGACGCTGCATACTGGCGCGCAAAGGAAGGCGAACTCGCACGCACAATATTAGCGAGCCCTCACATAAGGTCGGCACGGGTCCATTTGTCGACACCATCTTCACGGTCGTTTCAACGAGACCAAACATCGACAGCCGCAGTAACAGTCACAACCATTGGCGGAACGCTATCGGGTCAGCATATCAAAGCTTTGCAATACCTCGTTGCAGCCGCGGTACCAGCATTGGCACCCGAATCGGTCGCGGTCATCGATGATGATGGCGGACTTCTGTCCGATCCTGATGGAAATGCTATCGTCGCAAGTAGTGACGACCGCGCAGCTGCTTTGCGTCAACAAGCGGAACGGCTACTTGCAGCACGTGTCGGACCGGGAAACGCCGTTGTTGAAGTGACAATGGATACTGTGACCGAAACAGAATCCATTACCGAACGGCGGCTAGATCCAGAAAGTCGCATCGCAATTAGCACCGATGTCACCGAAAGCTCGGGTGTATCCAATGACAGTCGCGGCGGCGATGTGACGGTGGCCTCCAATCTACCTGACGGCGATGCGAACGGTACAGGAGGTGCATCGAGTAACGAAAATAACGAAAGCAGAGTGCTAACTAATTATGAAATTTCAGAAACTGAACGACAACTGCTGCGTGCACCAGGTGCGATTAAGCGACTTACAGTCGCCGTCTTGGTGAACGAACAAGTAACAGTATCAGAGACTGGCGAAACATCTCTCGAGCCGCGAACCGAAGCGGAACTGGCATCACTCAAAGAGCTTGTTGCATCAGCAGTTGGAATCAATGAAGCGCGCGGCGACATTATCACGCTGAAGTCTATGCAGTTTGAGCCAATCGCTTCGCTTGGGACGACGGTCAGCGCACCCGCTACAGGTGTTCCCTTAGATACGATGCAGCTTATTCAAATTGGAGTTCTTGCCGTTGTCGCTCTCATTTTAGGGATTTTCGTAGTAAGACCGATCCTCGCACCTGTTTCACTGCTGCCTGCGCCCGATAACGCGGACGAAAACAACAATCTTTCGGTGATGACTGCAGCGATTACTTCGGAAGCGGCCAGTAACAATGTCGATGTTATCGAAGACGCATCTGCAGACCCCGTCAAACGGCTTCGTCAGATGGTTTCTGACCGAGAAACTGAAACCATTCAAATTTTGCAAGAATGGATCGAAGAACCAGCCCCGAAGGCTAGTACATAATGACACACATGCTTTCTCTTGAATCGTTTGACGGTAGTGGATCAAATCCTAAACGTCCTAGTCCAGATTTCCAAAGCGGTTACGAGCAGGGCTTCGACGCAGCAACTGAACTCGCAAGCGCCGACGCAGCAGCGCTGAAAGAACAACTTGTTCACGCGATCGCCGATATTGAATTCGGCTTTGAGGAAGCACGCGCACAGCTACTGCAATCTTTCAGGCCACTGTTGTCCGCAATCTCAAGCCAATTATTGCCGGCTATGGCGGCAGCCAGTTTTGGACCGGCACTATTCGACGCAGTGAAGTTGGCTATCGAAACCGGCACATCAGGAGGCCCCACTCTTTTTGTACACCCGACACAACGACAGGCGATAGAGCAACTTTTCGCGGACCAAAAACTGGCAATCCGCATTAGCGACGACAACACTCTATCTGAAAATTCGGCTTGGATCGACTGTATCGAGAAAGAGACATTCCTTGATGCCGATAGCCTCATTGCACAGATCAACGACACTCTTAGCGCCCTTACACATTCAGATAATAGGATCGACCGGCATGGATGACCCAGAACTCCGCTCAACGACAGACGGAAACCCACTTCGTCGCATCCCAATCGAGATACTCGTTTCGGTAGGGAAAGCACGCCCACTCGTGCGAGATCTGCTTGCTCTGGGTGAGAATGCGGTAATCCCCCTGGACAAACGTATCGAAGACCCCGTCGAACTTTTCATAGGTGATCGCCTCATCGCAAGAGGTGAACTGCAAGAACTAGAAACCGGCGAACCGGGCCAGCTCGCTGTACGGTTAACAGAGGTGATCTCTGAGCCGGACGAGCTCAACTAGATGCAAAAGAACATTTTTTATTGCACGATTATTTTCGTGTTTATTACCTCTCCTGCGCTTGCGCAGGACATATCGATTTCGTTGGGCGATGATGGCTCGCTTGCCACCCGTTCCGTTCAACTCATTATCCTGATGACGGTTCTTAGCCTTGTGCCTGGTATCGCAATAATGGTGACCTGCTTTCCCTTCATTGTGACGGTATTCGCAATCTTACGCCAAGCGATCGGACTTCAGCAATCACCACCCAATATGCTTATTGTAAGTCTGGCCCTGTTTCTCACATATTTTGTAATGGAACCTGTGTTTCTGGAGTCCTGGAATACCGGGATTGAACCGTTGATGAGTGGGGCGATAGAATTAGACGAAGCATTTCAAAACACAATGCGGCCATTGCGGGTATTTATGGTCGCACGCGTCGAACCTGACACCTTCGCGTCGTTGGCGGACTTACGGCCCGATGTCGAAGCACAAACGCTAGTTTCCGATGCACCTTTGTCTGTATTAGTACCTTCGTTTTTGCTCAGTGAAATCGCACGGGCGTTCCAGGTGGGTTTCCTGATTTTTTTACCCTTTTTGATCATTGACTTAGTTGTCGCCGCAGTCCTGATGTCGATGGGTATGATGATGGTGCCACCGGCAATTGTTTCGCTTCCGTTCAAGCTCGCGTTTTTCGTCGTTGCAGATGGTTGGGGCCTCATCGCATCAAGTTTAGTCCGAAGTTACAATTAGTGGCAACTAATGCGGGCAGCAAAGACCGTCTAAAGCCCTGTTGAAGAGATTGGCCCCAAGGGCCCCAAGTAAAGTCGCATGGATTTGGGGTACGGTTCACCTCACTTTATCGCTATGCTTCGCCGTAGTTTATGGATGAGATATTGACTGCGATTAGGCCACTAACGGACGATGAATTCTGCATGTAGCGCTCCGCTAGCTTTGATGCTTTTCAAGATGTCGATCATATCACGTGGTGCTACGCCTAAAGCATTCAACCCTGCCACAACTTCGCTTAACGACGTTCCCTCGTCTACTTCAGCCAAACCGATACCCGGTTCATCAATAATTTCAGCATTCGTTCGCGGTACAACAACAGTTTCGCCGGGCGAAAATGGATTCGGCTGCGACACAAGCGGTGCTTCTTGTATCCTCAACGTTAGGTTCCCCTGGCTGACGGCCACGCGACTAATCCGAACATCGTCACCCATGACAATCGTTCCAGATCGTTGATCCACAACAACCCGGGCGCGCCTCTCGGGTTCAACCATTATGTTCTCGATACGACCTAGTACGTGTGCAGGCGAAGTCATCCGTGCTGCGTCAATATCAAGTTCTACAGTACCGGCATCCAACATGATCGCGACGCCACGACCAAAATCTGAATTAATTGCCAACTCGATACGGCCCGCAGTTGTAAAATCGGGGGTACGAAGCGCCAACCGCAAGGTTGTCATGCCAGCAAAGTCAAATGCCACTTCTCGTTCTATGGTCGCGCCAGAAGGAATTGCACCTGCTGTTGGCACCCCTTGCACAACGGATGCCCCGTCTCCTGTCGCCGAAGCGCCCCCCGCAATGATTGTACCTTGAGCGACGGCGTATATGTCCCCATCAGCCGCGTTCAACGGCGTCATAATAAGAGTTCCCCCCAACAAACTTTTGGCATCGCCGATCGCCGATACCGTAACATCTAGGGGACTACCTGCCCGAGCGAATGGCGGTAGGCTAGCTGTAACCAAAACCGCCGCTACATTCTTGGGGCGAAATTGTTCTCCGGTAACGTTCACGCCGAGACGTTCAAGAATATTACTTAGAATTTCTTCGGTGAATGGCGAGTTCCGAAGACCATCACCCGTTCCGTTCAATCCAACAACAAGGCCATATCCCACTAAATCATTGGATCGGACCCCATCAAATTCAACAAGGTCTTTGATCCGAATGGGTGACGCCTGCACCGAAAATGAAGTGAAAAAACCCACACAACACAGCAGCACTTTAAATATATTCATCATAGATAGCTCAGAAGAGATAGCTGCGACATCCGTGCGGTCACCGCATAGTGTGTTTCAAGCTGCAATTGCACCGCCTGCAAACGCGAGGCAGTATCGAACGGATCCACCGAAACAAGATCATTTTTTGCAATTTGAAGCACCGCCGATTGCGCGGACATCTCAGTCAATTCACGCGTAATGGTACCCTCTGAGGAGCCAACACGCGCTTGAACGTTAACAAGTTCACTTGAAGCCGAAAACAGCCCGATTCCGGCCTCTTGCAGCAGCCCGGAACGTGTACCCAAATCCAATGCAGGCATTTCATCCGCAATAGCGGCCAGAGCCGCGAATTTCAGTGTGGAACGGATCGCGATATCGTCGGCCCGAGCATCAACAGAAATGGTAGTGTCACCTGAAATGCGCCTTTCAACGACTGCCCCTGTATCCCCTTGATAACCCATTGTTGCAAAACCACCAGACGGGTCATCAAACCAAGTATCAATAGCGGCTGAAATTGCGGCCTGAGATGTGGCGCCGCCAATCGCCGTGACTATATCGCCAAGCATGTCATCAGCGCTAGCAAGCGGAGTGTTTTCAACATCTGCCCCGCCGAACAATGCCCGATCACCGACACGCGTATTCAGCAAGTTGACCATAGTGTCGAAATTTGATCTCGCCGTGCGCGATGCTTCAGTCACTTGCCCCTCTGACGCGTTGCTATTTATCAATAGCAGTTGACTACTTGTTTCCTGAGAAATCGTGTCGATCTGCCCCAAGACCAGCTGCATATTCGCTAAGGAGTTTTCAATTTCGCCCCCCGACGTGATGTAAGCATCCAAGCGAGACAGCGTGTGATTAATACCAGAAAGCTGCGCAGTTTCGCCACCCAGATGCTGCACAACATCTGTGACCCGCCCGGAAGACATGCTTTCAGCGAGGCCCGACAGTTCGAGTTTTATCGTCGACCCGTTACGCATAGTATTATACTGTTGTGCCATATCGCCTACAGAACTTATCGGCATGTCTAAATCTCCATAAGTCGTTGCATCATAAAATCTGCGGCCTCGAGCACTTTGGCATTGGCAGCATATGCCTGTTCGACACGCATTAACGTTTGCAATTCAATATCGGTGTCGACCCCATTTGCGAGTTCTGCCTCTCGCAATGTATCCCAGCGCGCCGCGGTGAAACTTAGTTGTTCTTCTGCATTCAAACGCACGGAACCAACTTCGTCGGTAAAATTCGCAACTCGGCCTATCGCAGACAGGCTCACCCCACCTGGGGCATCCGCCCGAGCGATATCAAGTGCGTCAAGCCAACTGTTCAATTGCGCAGCATTGCCTGACGGACCGGCAGTCACAGAGTTGATACCATCGCGTAACAAGCGAAGATCCCCCCCCTTATTTGGGTCGACCAAAGCATTGACAGATATCCGCCCCGCCAACCCCGGAATATCTCCAAGATCAAGCGCGCGCCCTTCGTCCGTCAACAAACCCATATCGCCTGCGGTTAGAGTTGGGTCAGTCGATGAATCCTCGAAACGGGCGATCAAGTCTACGGCAATTTCGTCGAGTGATTGCTGAACTGCGACCAACGTATCGTCGCGCATAGTAAAGGCAGCCCCAAGTGATCCACCATCTAACCGACCAATACCGCTATCTGAATCGATAGGTGCACCATTCAGCATGATCCCACCAAGCGCACCAGATGAAAATGTCATGTCCGCAGTAATGGTTGGCGTCGCCGAAAAACCGAACTCAACAGCCTGTCCATCTAATAGAGTCGTTCCCGTCGTTGTCATGAGACCAATTGTACCGTTTTCACGATCTATCTGACGTACAGGGACAATTGCGGATATTTCGTCGACGGCAGTCTGCCTCGCGTCAAGTAAGGCAGACACATCGTTACCGCTGCCTTGCATACGCAAAATATCTTTATTCAAATTTTCGACCTGTTTAAGGGCCATATTCAAATTTTGAACATCATTCGCAATTGCCTGATCTGCCTCCTGACGAAGTGCTTGTACATCACGCGTGTTGCTTTGCAGGGTCTCAGTAACCCCTTCAAGGCCGCTGAAAACAGCAGTTAACCGTGTTTCGGACGCGGGATCGGTCGCGGCACTAATCAATGCATTTTCGAATGTAGCCAGCTTCGCGGAAAGCCCATGTGCGTCGCCGATACCTCCGATGCTTTGCTCCAGGCGTGTCAGCGTGTTTACTGTATCTTGTTGTCCGCTCAACGCAGCGTCAGCCAATCGTCTATCGGCTAATATACCAGCGTCAACGAAACGGTTAATGCTGACGACTTGCACCCCGCCACCAACATTACCGACCTGAACCGAAGATAGCTCAACCGCACGTTTCCCATACCCGTCTGTCAATGCATTTGACAGATTTGATGAAATGACTTCTGCCATACGTGACGTCGAAGTCAGTCCAGAAATCGCGTTATTGAGCGCGCTTGTTAAGCTCATCTCCCGTCACTCCAATATGCGGTTAGCGTTTAATATTCGTGGTTTCTTGCAGCATCTCATCCACCGTCTGGATGACCTTGGCATTCGATGAATAAGCACGTTGCGTTTGGATCAGTTCAGTCAATTCACCTGCTACGTCGGTCGCCGACTCTTCGCGAGCATAGCTTGCGATATCGCCAGTTGGCCCGTCACCGGCATCCCATAAAAAGAATGATCCACTATCTGGGGTCACCCGATAGCTTTGCTGATCGAGCGCTTCCAAGCCATTCATGTTCGGGACATCGACCAAGGGGATTTGATACAAGATACGGTTAGTTCCGGTATCAAAACTCGCGCGCACATAGCCACTTTCATCGACTTCAACAGAAATCATGTTACCAACGGGGCTACCATCCTTTGTCACGGATACGGGCGCAAATGCGTCAGATAGTTGGGTCAAACCAGCCGAGCTTCCGAGTTCGCCAATGTTGATCTCTAACGGGCCGCCATCGACATTGATCACCAATGCACCTGTAGCGGGATCATACGCACCGCCGGAGCCCACGTCTGTGACGCTTGCCATTGTTCCGCCATCGCCTCGGCTATCGTCAAATGTCAAAACGTACAAGCCAACCACATCGGGATTTCCATCAGCATCAAGGTCTGATTCGCTATCACGAATTTCCATTGTCCATTCGTTTGATGCACCTGTCGCGGGCACGGTCGGTGTGAACGAAAAGCTTAGCGTTGAAGACGCACCAAGGTTATCAAAATATTCGACGGACAGCGTTTCAACATCACCATCGGAACCTTCTCTGGCAGAGGTTGCAGGCAGGTTCACGGCCATTTCCACGGTCGTTGTTGGTTCACCAATAAATTGATTTGCGTTGATCTGAATTGGCTCAAGCGCATCAGCAGAATCGCGTGGATAAGTTGGAATTGTTCCATCCGCGGACGCAGGAATACCCATGAGCACCAGCCCACCAGTTGTTTGAAGATAACCTTCGGCATCAGTCCGAAACGATCCGGTGCTTGTTAGCATCAAGGGGTTATCTTCACCTGCAGCGACTGAGGCTTCTGAAGTCACAGGAAGCATTCCCCGCCCCCGCACCGCCAAATCAGTCGAGTTCGACGTCGATACGAGCGCTCCACGTTCGTCAATCAAACGCGTCGTTGAAACCCGAACCCCACCGGCAGAATAGCTTCCCTGTCCGCTTTCGATGACCATAGAGTGAAAGTCCGTAACCGCGCGCTTATATCCGTAGGTCGAGGAATTTGAGATATTGTCAGAAATCGTCGCTAGGCGCGATGCATTCGCCGCGAGCCCCGCAACGCTCGCGTTCAGTGAAGAGGAAATGGTCATAGCTGAGCCTTTCTGCGTCGAAGATCATTTGTCCCCTCATGCCTAATGGCTCAGAATTAACGTCAGCCTAACGGATAAAATTCAACTTACTTCTGGCTATCGGTCGGACCGCAGCAGGACCACCTCGACACGGTTGTTCCGTGCAGCGGTCGGATCAGGAACAGCAGAGGTACGATCACCTGCCCCGGTCAGACGCGTAATCCGGCGTGGATCCAGCCCCCCCGCCTCAAGCATCAGACGCATTTGAGCGGCGCGCCCAGTGGAAAGTTCCCATATCGGATTATCAACCGCGAGAACCGTCTTTGCCCGCAAATGCCCTTTTACGACGACAGGGTTAGTTACGACCTGAAATAAGCGCGCAAGCATTGCGGCAATTTCAGCTGTCACCGGATGAGGCGTCGTCGTAGCATCAACGAATAACGCGGCATCGGGTAGATCAAATATTTCGATAACCAACCCTTCGTCAGTGAGGCGCGTCACGATATGGCGCAATGCCTGATCTGACAGCATGCTTTCGCCACCGCGCCCCATCAATACCTCTTCGATATCGCGCAGCGCTGCCACCTGAGCGGCAACTGCGGCAGCTTCACCTTGATCGGCGTCATCGACACGCACAGGATTCGCGCCAATAGTCGGTTGACTGATCCCGGTGCCATTCATCGCAAGGACATCTTCCGAGAAAATACTGTCGCCACCAAATGCGCCGGAACCACCCCCGGAAATGCGATTGATCGGAATCGTAGGAGAAAAGTAATCCGCGATACCTTTGCGCTGTTTTTCCGTTGTCGCGTTCAGCAACCACATCAGCATAAAGAACGCCATCATCGCTGTGACAAAATCAGCGTATGCAACCTTCCAAGCGCCACCATGGTGACCGTCACCAGACACCACTTTTTTTCGTTTAATAATTATTGGCGCAGCTTTTTCGACACCCATCTTACCACCTCGTTATTCACCCAATAACAGAGGTAGACGCGAAGCAATGAACGCATGATTAATGGTAAAATTAGCTAAAAATATGCCTTATTAAACGTCATTGCGTCCCTGCGTTTGTACATATTCTTCGTTTATCAACAAAGGTTTGCTCAAATGATCGCGTAATTCTGCCTTTGCATCTTCAAGCGCGTCACGAGAAGCTAAAAACGCACGGGTCAAGGCAACGAACGGCACGCCAAACTCTGCCCGTTCATCACAAGCGCGCAAGTCTTCTTCGATAGCATAAAGATCACATCTTGCCTCGTAGAGGTGCAACCGCATCCGATGAAGATCAACGTCGTCTGGCAAAACACGATGCGCAAGCCGATCTAAAAGATTTTTCTGACGTCGCGCAGCACCATTTTGGCATCCAGTCGCGTCGTTTTCTATCTGCAGCTGCAACAAGGCAATACGGTCAATCAAGTCAGCAGCAGCCAACGGTACAAGGATTTCATTCATTTCAAACCTTCCAATCCGTATCGACACAACGCACGGGTAACCGCGATCTGTATAGGCATTGCAAATAAGCCCTACCGCAAAAGTATTTCTGAAATGTTTGCGCTTATCCGCACCGCGCACGGCAAGGGCGAAATTTCATAATAGAATTCAACCCTAGTTGCGGATAAAAGTCAAAATTAGCACCGTACGGTGCTAATCTTATAAGACTTGATCGCGTGATCCGTCTGTGTCTGACTTAACGGCCATATCTAAAACACGTTGTAACGCAGCGCCACGCGCAAAGTCAGGGTTGGTCATCGTATTTGCACGAACAGCATCAATAAAGCGGGAATAATTCGTCGGAATAGTTTCCGGTGCAATGTCTGTCCAAGCCCCTGTCATCATGTCGCCACCGATGCACGACCTTAGCGTGCTGATTTCATTTTCGAAACGCACCTCAAGCCCGCCTTCGGTACCGAACAAACGCAGGCTTAGGTCGTTGATATGACCGCTTGCGAACCGACTGGCGTGAATGACGCCCACCGCACCATTTACAAGCTCGAGCTGCATCGTCATGCTATCGTTTGCATCCAGCGGGTAGATACCAATTTGATCATTTTCCGCTTTGTGAAACGTTTTCAGACGACAAGAAACGCGCGCTGTGTCAGACCCAGCTGCAAATGTTGCGTAATCCAGAATATGGACACCAACATCGCCCAACACGCCCATTGATCCATGTGCAGTCGATAAACGCCACAGCCATTGATCTTCGGTCCGCCAGTCGCCCCATGTTGGTTGGGTAAGCCAACTTTGCAGATAGGATGCCTCGAAATGGCGCACCTCACCAATCTTGCCCGCGGCAACCATTTCCGCGGCCTGCATCAGCGCGGGAACGTTGCGATAAGTCAGGTTGACCATATTCACGACGCCCGCGGCCTTTGCAGCAGAAACCATTTCGGCCGCATCTTCATAGTTTGCCGCAAGCGGTTTTTCACATAGAACATGTTTACCCGCTGCGAGGAACGGGAGTGTTGTCCGGTGGTGTATTGCATCAGGCGTTACGTTAGACACCGCGTCAAATTCCCCCCAATCAAGCGCATCTTGCACCTGATCAAACGCATGTGTGATGCCGTGCTTGGCGTTAAATTCGTGTAAGTTAGCTGCGTTAGGGTCCACACCGGCAACGACCTGTACATCTTCCATCGCGGCATAGGCTTCGGCGTGTTGGTTTGCCATTCCACCGGTACCTACGATCAAAACACGGATCATCGGAAACCTTCCTCTCCGTCTTGGTGCAGACGTGCGCCGCGTTCCTCGATAGGTTCAAGCGCCTGATCGACAGGAACGTTTGGTGCGTCATTCACTCCTGCAACACGGGGGGCTGGGTTATAGGCCCAGCGCACTGCATTTTGCAAAACACGCTGCACGTTCGCGTCGTGATATGTCGGATATGTTTCGTGACCGGGACGAAAGTAAAACACGTTCCCTGCGCCGCGTTTATATGTAAGCCCGGAACGGAATACTTCGCCACCTTGGAACCAACTGATGAACACCGTCTCGAGCGGCTCTGGAACGCCAAAAGGTTCACCGTACATTTCTTCGTTTTCAAGTTCAAAGTGGTCAGGCAAGCCCGCCGCAATCGGATGATTACGCGATGTTACCCAAAGCCGCTCTCGTTCTCCGGCCTCTCTCCAGGTCAGATTACAAGGCGTTCCCATCAGCCGTTTAAAGATTTTAGCGAAATGGGCAGAGTGCAATAAAATAAGGCCCATTCCCGCATTCACGTGGTCTGCAACGCGCTCAACGACCTCATCAGATACATCGCCATGCGCCGCGTGGCCCCACCATAACAAGACATCGGTTTCGGCTAACCTTTCTTCGGTCAGCCCATGTTCAGCATCTTGTAACGTCGCGGTGGTGGCTATCACCTCATCATCACTAATCGCATCCGCAATCGCACTGTGCATCCCGTCAGGATAAATATCAGACACAACTTTATTAGTCTGCTCATGGACATTTTCGCCCCACACAACCGCACGAATTGTCATTTCAATACTCCATCTCAAAGCGCTTTGAGAGAACGTTGCGCCAGAGTTTTTTGAAACGCAAGTCGCGATCTAACGTGGGGCATTGTGTCGGGGTGTAATCCAAAGGTTTCATGGCTATATGTGCGGCGAACAAACTAGGCCTGACCAATGCCACAACAGATGATTCCCTCATGGGTTTACGGGACATTGACCCCCGTCGAGAAATTAGAAGTCCATGAAAAGGGCTTAAAACACAAGGCCGTGAGCGTCTTTGTGATGAACCGTGGGCGGGTGTTGATCCAGCAGCGCGCGCTGGAGAAATATCACACACCCGGCCTATGGGCGAACACTTGCTGTACCCATCCAGAATGGAACGAGACCGACAGCGATTGTGCCATGCGCAGACTGGAACAAGAACTCGGGATCACAGGACTATACCCCAGCCACCGTGATCAGATTGAATATCGCGCGGATGTGGGCAACGGGCTTATCGAACACGAGGTCGTCGAGGTATTCGTCGCCGAGGCACCCGATGACCTGACATTCACGCCAAATCCCGATGAAGTCATGGCAACACGCTGGGTCGATTTTTATGATCTGTCTGCCGATGTGGCGCGGCACCCTAAAAACTATACCCCATGGCTAAAGATTTACCTCCAAGAGCATGCCACAGCGATCTTTGGCGATTTAGGGAACAGCCCGCGCTAGGTCTTTTCGTCAGGGCCATTCCAGTGTTTATGGTTGTTAGGAAAAGGAAAGTATCATGTCGCTTTGGGTTTTCGGATATGGGTCATTGCTATGGAATCCCGGCTTTGCACCCGCAAAAGCGGTCAAAGCCTGCCTGCATGACTACCACCGCAGTTTCTGCATGCTCTCGATCCATCATCGCGGATCAGAAGACGAACCCGGTCTTGTTCTGGCACTTGACGCAATGCCCGGTGGGCGATGCACAGGTATGGCGTTTCAAGTCGCCCCTGCCGAAGAAGACAAAGTGCTTGGTGAGCTGCGCGAACGTGAACTCATTTCGTCCGCCTATGTCGAAGAACATGTCGACCTAAAGACTGACGACAATGACACGATTCGCGCTTTGGCTTATGTCATCGACCCTAATCATGTGCAGTACTGCCAATTCGACCTTGAACGGCAGGCACAGATGATCGCGACAGCCATCGGCGGTCGTGGCCCGAACACAGAATATCTGTTCAATACGGCTGCTCATCTAACGCAGCTTGGTATCCGTGACGCCGATATGACGTGGCTGGTTGACCGCGTGCGTGCCTTGACTGCAACATAAATTCATCACCATTATTATTTTGTGCATGGCGATCGGCCGTTAATGTTATGAACCAATAGAAGAATTCAGGAATAAGGACTCCCTTCTGTGTCGGACAAACGGGAAGCCAAAGCGCAGCCAAAATTTTCGCAGCCAATTCGGCAAATCATTTTCATGCTGGTCGTTCTGGGACTGGTCGGAACCGGTTTCTACATTGGGCTGAACCAGATCGTATCGATCTATAAATCAAACCCATATTTAAATGGGGTGATCCTTGCTGTCTTTGGGCTGGGGGTGTTGTCCTGCATCAATCAGGTTTTCCTATTGATGAAGTCAGTTCGTTGGATCGAACACTTTGCCAAAGAAACGGGCGGTCACAACTTTACCAAAGCACCTTCACTGCTGGCGCCTTTGGCCACATTGCTACGATCACGCGGGGCGCGCACCCAAGTTTCATCGAGTTCCGGCCGATCAATTCTTGATTCTGTCGCACAGCGGATCGACGAAGACCGTGAGATCACACGTTATATTGGCAATGTTCTTATCTTCCTTGGGCTTTTGGGGACATTTTACGGCTTAGCAACGACTGTTCCCGCATTGGTCGATACCATTCGTTCCCTAAACCCAGCCGAGGGCGAAAGCGGTGCAGATGTGTTTGGTCGGTTACAGGCCGGTCTCGAAAGCCAGCTTGGCGGTATGGGGACTGCATTCTCTAGCTCATTGATGGGCCTTGCCGGGTCGTTGATCGTTGGTTTGTTGGAACTCTTTGCTGGCCACGGTCAAAACCGTTTCTACCGCGAGCTCGAAGAATGGCTATCGACGATTACACGTGTCGGAATCGACGGCGAAGAAGGTGGCACAACCGATCTGGGTGCGATGGATTCCTTTGTTGATCAGCTTGGCGAACTGATGGACACAATGCAGGTCATGATTGGCCAGAATGAAACCGAACGCGAGACAACCGATACTCGTTTCGCCAGCCTTGCAGCCGCTGTTGAACAATTGGCGCACACCACCAAGGCAAATGATAACAACGCGCTTCTCACACGGGTTGCTGACGGCCAAGACCGGTTGATCAAAAAACTAGATGACAGCGGCATGGAAGGTATCGATGCCGAAAGCCGTATGCGCCTACGGTCAATCGATGTGCAGTTGCTGCGGATTTTGGAAGAAATGTCCGCCGGACGACAAGAAAGCATCGGCGACTTGCGCGCCGACTTGGCCACATTGGCAAGTGCAATCAAGGACAGAGGTTGATCCATGGCGCTAAGCCGCAGATCATCGAACCGTTTCCAAAACGCAATCTGGCCCGGCTTTGTCGATGCTATGACGGGCCTTTTGCTCGTCTTAATGTTCGTTCTTACCATATTCATGGTGATCCAATTTGTACTGCAGGAAACCATTACCGGGCAGGAAAGCGAACTAAACACGCTTCACGACGAGGTTGCCGCGCTGGCAAGCACCCTTGGGCTTGAACGTAACCGCAATGATGCGCTGACTGCCAATCTCGACGCAGCGAATGCCGAAGCCACACGCCAAGCCAACCGCATTGCATCGCTAATTGCTGACCGAGAAGCACAAGAGCAGGCTCTGGCACAGGCCCAAACCGAGATCACACAGTTTGAGGCACAAGTCGCCGGATTGCTTTCAGACATGAATGCCGCCCGCAATAACGTTGCCAGCTTGGAAGCTGAAAAATCGCAATTACTTGCTGATCAAGCATCGCTCATATCACAGCAGGACGCGCTGAATCTTGCGCTTGCACGAGCGCGCAGTGAAATTGACGCCAGCACAGAAGAAGCCCGCCTATCAGCTGCCCGTCGCGAAGCGCTTGAAGCGATGGTCGCAGATCTTGAAACACAAGCGACAGATAAAACTGCGCAGCTATCAGCATTGGAAACAGCGCAACTCGCTGATGCGGCTGCGGCTGAAGCATTGCGCGAACGTCTTGCCAATGCTGATACAGAACTGACCGCGATGACGCTGAACCTTGAACAGCAACGTCGGGATGCCGAAGAAACGCTGACGCTTTTGGCTGCGGCACGGGCTGCGCAAGACGAACTCGACGCGATTAAAAATTCGCTTTCAAGTGAAAATGACGCCTTAAGCATCCAACTCGCCGAAGCCCGGGCTGCGCTCGCGCAAATGCAGGGTGATCAGTCGAACCAAGTAACGGAAGCCGCACGACAAGCGCAATTACTTGCGATGGCAAACGAAGCCTTACAAACCGAAGAAGCCGTGTCTGCGGAAAGCCAGCGGCAGGTTACACTGCTTAACGAGCAGATCGCAGAAATGCGTCGCCAAGTTTCAAACTTGCAAAGTTTGTTAAACTTGGCAGAAGACTCCGATCGCGAGGCACAAGTTCAGATTGAAACACTTGGGTCCCAGCTTAACACCGCGCTTGCACGCGTCGCATCTGAAGAACGTCAGCGCCGCGCGCTCGAAGAAGCAGAGCGTATTCGCCTAGAAGCCGAGGCCGCACGCCTGCGCGCCGAAACCCAAAATCTTGAACAATTCAAATCCGACTTCTTTGGCGAATTGCGTAAAATCTTAGAGGGTCAAGACCGTGTTAGGATCGAAGGCGACCGCTTTGTGTTCTCATCCGAAGTTCTGTTTGAACCGGGCAGCGCACGGCTTTCATCACTTGGCGAAGCCGAAATTGCAAATATTGCTGATATTTTGCGCGGTATTTCCGATGATATCCCATCAGGGATCGACTGGGTGATCCGCGTTGACGGCCATACAGATAACATTCCTGTATCGGGTGGCGGCCGTTACAGTGATAACTGGGAACTGAGCCAAGCACGGGCTCTTTCGGTGGTGCGTTTCATGTCCGAAGAACTGGGTATTGATCCGCGACGTCTCGCTGCGAATGGATTTGGAGAATTCCAACCGCTGAACCCTGCAAATACACCGGAGGCGCGCGCGCAAAACCGGCGTATCGAACTAAAACTGACCGAGCGATAGAAATTCTTGCGAAAATCATAAACTTTGTGCTTGGCTGCTGAAATGACCCAAGTACCTGCTTTTACAGATCGCGTTGAAACACCAAGGTTAATGGACTGCCCGAATTGGGTGTACCTCTTACGAGAGATCGATTCCTTGTACCGGTTCTGGTCAGATGGCGGCAGCATCCCGATCCGAAGCCATCGCAAACGCGTACGCGATCGACTTTCTGCGACAATCGCGAAAAATCCGCACCTCATTGATCGGACTGCCAGCCAAAAGCATGTAACAGCGCATTTTTCGCGTGCTTTAGATCTGGGCGAACGGGCTGCTATGCAAGGAATGGCCCGCGCCCTTCGCGAAGTAAAAGACAGCCTCACATGGGAATACGGGTACGAAAAAGTATCGAAATCGCTAGGGCAAAAATACGCATATTGCGAAATATTAGGCCCACGCGGCCCAGTCCAGTGCGATACGTTGATTTTAGGTTTCGTTTTATTCGCGCCGAACACGACCTATCCGCAACACAGCCACCAAGACATTGAAGAAAGCTATGTTTCAATTTCAGGCGCATGGTCTGAAAATAACACGGCGGTCTATGCCCACGGATCGCTGATCTTCAATCGGCCCGGAGACGAGCATCGCATTACGACCGGCGACCGCGACCCTTGTCTTCTTGCCTATGCTTAGGTGGGTCCCGGTGAGCGCCTAGCAGAACCGCAGATGAAGTTAAGCACTTTACGAAAGCCAAAATGATGGATGTACAAACGAAAAATGCCCGCCACTAAGGGCGGGCATTTGATATTTATGTCGACCTTATCAATCCGCAGTCAAGAGCGGTGGCTTATCTCCACCATCAGTGATCTTACCTTGCTCTGGGGCTTCATAGCTTAAGGCAAGCGCGCCACCTTTGACGCCTACTTTGACGATTCCACCTTTGACCAACTTGCCAAACAACAGTTCTTCGGCAAGTGGTTTTTTGATGTGCTCTTGGATAACGCGGCCAAGTGGGCGCGCGCCCATCTTCGCATCATATCCCTTGTCTGCCAGCCACTCGGCCGCAGCCTTGGTCAGTTCAATATGGACATTGCGGTCAATCAATTGCGCTTCTAGCTGAAGTACAAATTTCTCGACCACTTGCATAATCACTGGTTTCGGCAGTGCGCCAAAGCTAATGATCGCATCCAGACGGTTGCGGAACTCAGGCGTAAACGTCCGTTCAATCGCCGCGGTGTCTTCGCCTTCGCGGGTTTCACGACCAAAGCCCAATGCGTTTTTCGACATTTCAGACGCACCAGCATTCGATGTCATGATGATGATCACGTTGCGGAAATCCGTTGTGCGACCGTTGTGGTCGGTCAGTTTCCCGTGGTCCATGACTTGCAGCAAGATGTTGTAAACATCCGGATGCGCTTTTTCCATTTCGTCGAGCAGCAACACACAGTGCGGGTTTTGGTCAACACCATCCGTCAGCATGCCACCTTGATCAAAACCGACATAACCCGGAGGTGCGCCAATCAGACGTGATACCGCGTGTTTTTCCATGTATTCAGACATGTCGAAACGCAGTAGTTCTACTCCCAATGTATCGGCCAGTTGTTTGGCGACCTCGGTCTTACCGACACCAGTTGGACCCGCGAAAAGGTAGTTACCAATTGGCTTTTCAGGTTCACGCAACCCAGCACGCGCCAGTTTAATCGCCGAAGACAATGCCTCGATCGCAGTGTTCTGACCAAAGACGACACGCTTAAGAGACTTTTCAAGGTCCTTCAGAACCTCGGCATCATCTTTAGACACGTTCTTGGCTGGGATACGTGCAATTTTTGCGACAACAGCCTCGATGTCCTTAGCACCAATCGTCTTGCGGCGCTTGGATTCAGACAGCAGATGCTGTGCTGCCCCAGCTTCGTCGATGACGTCGATCGCCTTATCCGGCAATTTGCGGTCGTTGATGTAGCGCGCAGAAAGCTCTACCGCAGTTTTGATCGCGTCAGCTGTGTATTTGATGCTGTGATGCTCTTCGAAATACGGCTTCAGCCCTTGCAGAATTTTAATCGCATCTGGAACCGAAGGTTCAGTCACGTCAATCTTCTGGAAACGACGGGATAGCGCACGGTCTTTTTCAAAGTGCTGACGGAACTCTTTGTATGTTGTCGACCCCATGCAGCGCAGCTTGCCGCCCTGCAACGCAGGTTTCAGTAAGTTGGATGCGTCCATCGCGCCACCTGATGTCGCCCCGGCACCAATAATGGTGTGGATTTCATCGATAAACAGCACCGCATCAGGGTGGTCTTCCATTTCCGTCATCACGGCTTTTAGCCGTTCTTCAAAATCGCCGCGGTAGCGCGTACCAGCAAGCAAAGCCCCCATATCGAGCGAATAGATCGTCGCCTTCGACAGAACCTCTGGCACTTCGTTATTTACGATTTTATACGCCAAACCTTCGGCAATCGCGGTTTTACCTACGCCCGGATCACCCACCAACAGCGGATTATTTTTACGACGGCGGCACAGCACCTGAATGCAACGTTCAACTTCGTGGGTACGACCGATCAACGGATCAACATCACCCTTTGATGCTTTCACGTTCAAATCAACGCAGTATTTGGCAAGTGCACTTTCTTTTTCTTCGGATTCGCCACCGGATGAAATCGTTTCACCATCTTCAGGCGATCCTGATACCGGGCGCGATTCGCCGAAAGCGGGGTCTTTGGCAACGCCATGCGCGATAAAGTTCACCGCATCGTAACGCGTCATGTCCTGTTCTTGCAGGAAGTAAGCCGCGTTACTTTCGCGTTCAGCGAAGATGGCAACCAATACGTTCGCGCCTGTTACTTCGCTACGCCCAGATGACTGCACATGGATCGCAGCGCGCTGAATTACCCGCTGGAACGCGGCTGTCGGCACGGCCTCTGATCCTTCGACATCTGTGATCAACGTCGCAAGATCGTCATCAATGAAGTCTTCTAGATCCTTGCGCAGGTCGTCCAGATTAACCGAGCAAGCACGCATGACACGCGCCGCATCAGGTTCTTCAATAAGCGAGAGCAAAAGATGCTCTAGCGTGGCAAGTTCGTGTTTGCGGGCATTCGCAAGGGCCAGCGCCCCATGAATTGCTTGCTCAAGTGTGGTCGAAAATGATGGCACTTTTGTGCTCCTTCATATCGTGGGTCTGCTGGTGCCTTGGGCACAAACCAACCGTGGCCTCTTATCCTTAAGGTTTGGTTTTATGCCGGAACCTTCAAGGACTTTTTTCCGATTCATCCTCACAAAACATGTGAAAAGTGGCTTTTGCGCGAAATTCTGGCCCAATCGGGGAAAATGGCTGTCAGAATCTGTCTTTTCTTGCGCGTATTTCAGCAAACACCTCGACATCAGTCGACATTTCCATCCCTAAAACTGCTTTTAAGGCAGTATCGTCAGCCCGTAAAAACGGGTTTGTCCGCTTTTCGTCGCCTAAGTTTGAGGGAATCGTTGGCTGATTGGTCGTCCGTGCGGCTGTGATTTTCTCTACACGAGAGATAAGCGCAGAATTCTCAGGATCAAGAGACAGCGCGAAACGTGCGTTCGATTCTGTATATTCATGACCGGAACAAACAACCGTGCTGTCAGGCAGCGCTCGCAGCTTTTGCATACTGTCCCACATTTGTGCAGGCGAGCCTTCAAACAACCGGCCGCATCCAAGCGCCATTAAACTATCTGCCGTAAACGCATAGCCAGGAGCGGCCATGTAAAACGCGATATGACCTAAGGTATGCCCTGACACGTCAAAGACGTCCGTTTGTGTGCCGCACACGGTCAACAGCGCACCTTCGCTTACTTCAACATCTAGCGGCGGTAGGCGGTGAGAGTCTGCCTTTGCACCAATCACACGCGCATTCCCGCGCAATTCTTTTACGCCATCAATATGATCTGGGTGGTGATGAGTCAGCAAGATATCGGACAGTACCCAACCGCGTGCATCAAGTTCTGCTTGAATTGGGGCCGCTTCCGGCGCATCGATCAACGCGGTTTCGCCAGTCTGCGCATTGTGGACCAAAAACGCATAGTTGTCCGACAAACACGGCACAGTGACCAATTCTAATGTCGTTGAAGTGTTTCCCATGGCAATGCGCCCTTCTGTTGTTATGGTTAAACGTAATCTTTGCCCAAGGAACTGCAACCGCAATGCACCTAGATGTTTTGGATCTGCGTCAATTCTATTACCGAAGCGCTCTTGGGCGGGCGGCCCAAAAGGTAATCCGCACAGAGCTAACCCAAATGTGGCCAGAGGCCCAAGGCCAAATGGTTGTCGGCTTTGGTTTTGCTGTTCCGCTATTGCGACCATACCTAAAAGATGCACGGCGCGTTATCGGGCTGATGCCTGGTCCACAAGGCGTGATGCCCTGGCCGCCGGGCGAAAAAAACCAAAGCGTTTTGTGCGAAGACACTCTTTGGCCCATTGAAACCGGTCACGTCGACAAGCTGGTGATGATGCACGGGCTGGATACAACTGAACAACCAACAGCATTGCTGGACGAAGCATGGCGTGTGTTGGGTCCAGGGGGTCGGGCTGTTTTCATTGTACCGAACCGTGCTGGGCTTTGGTCGCGATCGGACAAGACCCCATTTGGCTACGGGCGCCCATATTCGCTTAGCCAACTTGAATCGCAATTACGCAAACATCGGTTCGTGACAGAACGAACGCTTTCTACGCTTTATCAACCTCCATCAAGCGGCCGAATTTGGCGTAAGTCAGCCGGACTTATTGAACGTGTCGGGCACTCCATGCCGTTGATCGCTGCAGGAGGCGTTCTTATGGTTGAAGTCAGCAAACAAATGGCGGCACCCACCCCAACGGGACTTTCCGAAACCGTAAAGCGGCCATTAAGGGTGTTAGAAGGCATGACCAAACCCGTACCAAAACCTGAAACCGCCTAGCGCTACATCTCTGTTGCTAACACCAACACCCAATAGGTGTTGCTACCTGAACCTGCCTTGGCTAATGCATAGTCTTCAAACGCTGGGTTGATGTTATTTGCATGATGGCCCAGTGAATTTGTCCAGCCCTCCATCACCTGTTCTTCGGATGTCTGCCCCTTAGCAATGTTCTCACCATACGTACGCCAGACATAGCCGGTCGCGGTAATCCGATCACCGGGTGACGAACCGTTCAGCCCTGTGTGGCTAAAGTAATTGTTCGCAAGCATATCGTCAGCATGGCCTTGCGCGGCAGCGCCCAGCCGCGCGTCATATGCAACTGCTCCAGCACCGTTGGAAGCGCGCACATCGTTTAGCATGCCCTGAAACGACGCATCTACGGGTGTCGATGGCACCGTTGGGGTGCTTGGGGTCGTCGGAGCTCCGGTGCTGGTATCAGCACCCGAGGTTCCGCTGCTACACGCGCCTAAAACGGATATAGCAACGACTGCGAGATAGGATTTCATAGCGTGACCTCATTTAGCTTACGAAATGCGTAGTCGAGTCCGATACAGCATCAAAACCGTTTCACCGCGCTCATCAAAGCTGGCGACGAAACGCCGATCCACCGACAAAAGTAGTCAAATCATTGCTGGTATCGCTGCACCGTATTAGCGATGCCGTTATGAAACGCTCCTGTTACGTCATCGCATTAACCACTTTATTGTGTTTAGAAATATCAGTCAGAACCGCCCACGCGTCACCCACAAACGTGCTGTCACAATCGGAACAAGCACTGGTCACTGGCAACCCAGAACGTGCGCGCGCGCTGGCGGAAGGTATCATCGACCAAGAACCGTCCAACTACGCAGCGCTAATCTTGCTTTCCTTAGCACACGCCGACCTTGGCGCTGACCATGCCTCTGCAGATGCCGCGACGAATGCCTATCGGGTCGCAACGACAGCCGACCAACGGCTTCAAGCAGCACGGATTGTTGCCGGTGCACATTTTAAGATGAATCAATACACTCGTGCGCAATGGTGGCTTAGGCGCGCAGGCAACGACGCCGAGACACCCCAAGAAGCAGCGAAAGTACGACAGGAGTTCACGAGAATTCGCACCGAAAATCCATTGCGCGTCAATCTTGGTTTCTCGGTCGCGCCTTCCGACAACATCAACAACGGATCCGAATCGGAATCGTTTTTCCTAGAAGGATTGGACTTTGAATTTTTTCTGCCCGAAAGCAGCCTTGCGCTAAGCGGCATCGAATACGCTGGCGATGTATTTGCAACCTACGATCTGGCACAAGGGCCGAACCACCGCACACAGCTACAGGGCTACATTTTTGGCAGAACGTTTTCACTGTCTCGTAAATCCCAAGCCGCTGTGCCGGACATTTCCGGTAATGACTATGCCCTGATCCTGACAGAGGCAGCCATAAACCACAGTCGGCTATTGCAAAGCGGATGGGGACCAACCAGCGTATCGGCACACATCGGCAAGGCATGGTTTGGCGGCGACCCTCTTTGGGATTATGGAAAGGTGTCATTGGCGCAGATGATACCAGATGGCGCGAACAACGCGTTAACCATTGGGGGTAGTTTCGAAAACCGCACAGCACGTCATGCGACACAGTCTGACACTCAGGTCACATATGTTTACGCAAGCCAGCAACATATGCGCACAAACCAAGACAAGGTTACGATCACTTTTTCAGGATTGACCCAAAACGCCGCGTTCGAAACCGACAGTTTCACAGAGTATCGGGGAAACATCGCCTATCATTTCGGCCAACCGCTGATGGGAACACATGTCTCCGTATCCGGTGGACTTGGTTACAAAAGCTATGACGAATTCACCCTCTCGCTTGATGGACGTAGGGACCGTTACGCCAGCCTTGGCGGGACCGTTGTCTTCAACAATGCGGCCTATTTTGGATTCGCGCCGACTGTTGGCGTGACAGCAACGCATACGGAATCTAACGTGACCCAGTTCACGACATCGCAGTTGCAAGCCCGTATTGGGATACAGTCCACCTTTTAAACGGAGCTTGCGCAAACGCAGTGCTTGGCCCTATGCACGGCGAATGAGCCAATTTGAAATATTCATGACCGCCACTCCCGGACTCGAATCTGCGCTGCACGCAGAAGCGATGGAAAACGGGTTTCTTGATGCCAAAGTCACACCCGGTGGGGTGACAATCATGGGCGGTTGGCCAGACGTCTGGCGCGCTAACCTAACCATGCGCGGTGCGACCCGAGTTTTGGCGCGGGTGGGATCATTCATGGCGTTCCATTTGGCGCAGCTCGACAAACGGTCGCGCAAGTTCCCTTGGGGTGACATATTAGACTCTAATCTGCCTGTTAGGGTCGAAGTTAGCACGAGCAAGAAATCCAAAATCTATCACGCTGGCGCTGCGACACAGCGGATCGAAACCGCACTACGCGAAAGCCACGGCATGACGATCAGCCCCGAGGCCGAGATCGTGATCAAAGCGCGTATCGACGACAACCGGGTGACCATCAGCCTCGATACATCTGGCGAAAGCTTGCACAAGCGCGGTCACAAAGAAGCCGTGAACAAGGCCCCTATGCGTGAAACGCTGGCTTCGCTGTTCTTGCGTGAATGTGGTTATGACGGAAAAGAGCCTGTGTTAGACCCTATGTGCGGCTCTGGCACCTTTCCGATTGAGGCGGCAGAAATCGCGCGTGGTTTGAACCCGGGTCGGTCACGCAGTTTCGCGTTTGAAAAGCTCGCCAGCTTCGATCAAGAAGCATGGGAAGACATGCGCAAACAATCACCAAAGCCAACGGCACAGCATTTTTATGGCAGCGACCGCGACGCGGGTGCCATCCGGATGAGCAAAGCAAACGCACTGCGTGCTGGTGTCGATGACCTGATCACCTTTGAAAACCATCCGGTGTCCGACCTGCAACGCCCTGACGGACCACCCGGCCTGATCATCTGCAACCCGCCCTATGGTGGCCGGATCGGGAACCCCAAGCTGTTGTTTGGACTGTACGGTAGCCTAGGTCAGACGCTCAAAGAACGGTTTGGCGGCTGGCGCGTCGGGATCATCACAAGCGACGCCGGACTCGCCAAGGCCACTGGCCTGCCATTCAAACCCAAAGGCGCACCCGTTCCGCATGGCGGGTTAAAGGTCTGGCTGTTCCAAACAGGTCCGCTTTAGCTCTGCACTTCCAATGTGATGACTTTACCACCTGCGGCGCGGGCGTCTTCGGCGTCGTGGGTCACCATCAACACAGGCAATGACCGGGCCTTTGCCCGTGCGAACACCAAATCGCGAACCTGCGCGCGCAATGCGGTATCAAGCCGCGAAAACGGTTCATCCAGCAGCAACGCACAGGGTTCTGACAACAGCATCCGCATCAACGCGACACGTGCCTTTTGTCCCCCAGATAGGGTCGCGGGATCGCGATCTTCAAAGCCTGCCAAATCAACCTCGGCCAATGCTTCTGCGATCTTTTTGCGTCGCTCTTCCCGTGTCCCCCCCGGCGCCAGCCCAAACGCAAGGTTTGCACCGACGGATAAATGCGGGAAAAGCAGGTCATCTTGGAACAAGATGCCAACGTGTCGCTTGTGCGCCGGTGCATGGGTGATGTCATGACCATCCAAAACAATCCTGCCACTTGCGGCAAAGTCAGCTGAAAGGGTGCCGGTAATGTACGCCAGCAGCGTCGATTTCCCCACGCCAGAGGGGCCCATAATGGTCAAAACCTCGCCCGGTGCGATGTCATGTGACAACGTTAGCAGCGGTTGTGCACCGTTCGAAATTTCAACATTCCGCAGGAATAGACCCTTATTCATGCCGCAAACCCCTTCGATTTCGCCAGACCAACGTTGGGACCAACAGCGCCATTGCAAAGGGTAACAACGCGGCACCCGTTTGCATCAAACCATAGACCCCAATCGCACGACGGTCGCCACCTGACGCGAGCGCGATGGCCTCGGTCGTTAGGGTCGCGACACGACCGCCCCCGATCAATAGCGTTGGCAAATATTGCCCCACAGAAACAGCAAGCCCAACGGCAAGCGCAGTTAATATTGGGCGTAAAAGCATTGGCAGGCGCACCCGCCACAGCACGCCATCAGGGCTTGCGCCCAATGCTGCGGCGACCGTTCCAGTCCGGGTGTCCCATGCACGAAATGGATCGGAAAGTGACAAAAACACATAGGGTAGTACGAAAACCAAATGCGCCAGCATGACAGGTATCCGCCCGACTTCGGCCCCAATCCCTAGCATTAGTGTCTGTAAGCCCGGCAAGAACGCCGTTTGCGGAACCAGCAATGGCAGGTAAAGCAACCACACCGCTCGCTGTGTTACACGTAGCCCGTGGCGATACTCGGCCTCCAGGCATCCGATGGTCAAAACCAACGCGCTAATCGCCACGACGACCGCGATAAACCCGGTTTCACCAAGGGCCGCGAATGCGCCAGGCCCATGCCGCGTCCAATTGCGTGAAGTGAACCCGTCTGGGAACGCATCTGGAAAGCTCCAATAACCCGCGACCGACCAGATCGCCAAGACGACCAGCCCAAACAGCACCGCCAAGACCGATGCCCCACCAGAAAAAAGGGCGACTTGGGCAATAATAGGGTCACATTTTCCACGCGCGCCTGACGCAATCCAACGGCGACCGAAATGGGCGACAGCGATCTCTCCCAGTCGCCAAAACGCGAGCGCGCCGACTACCAAGGCAAGCTGCATGATCGCACCAGCCGCAGCCAAAAGGCGCATAGAAAGGTCCGGGTCCGACATCCATTTCACGATCTGTACCGACAGCGTCGGAGGTGTGTTTGGTCCAAGTATCACCGCGACATCAACGACCGACATCGAATAGGCCAACACCACATACACCGGTGGCCTGATCTGGGCATAGACACGTGGAAACACCGTCTTGAGCCAACCTGTCACGCGGCCGTATCCCAATGCTTGGGCGATTGTGACACTGTTTTGCGCCTGCGCTTGGCCAAGGGCCGCGATGCTAATCAGGATCAGGAACGGGATTTCTTTGATGATAAGACCAACCATCATTGTCAGGCCCAAAGGGTCTTGGACAATTAAAAGGTCCGGCGGGCGGTCCCAGCCCGTCATGACCGGAGACAACAGCCGCGCAATCCATCCAGACGGTGCGATCAAAAACGCCAAGCCAAAGGCGGCGGCGGCATGCGGCACCGACAAAAGTGGCGACAATAGCCTTTCAAGAACGCGAAACTGACGGGTCCCCGACCACCCCGCCAAGAGAAGAGTAACAACAGCCAAGGATACGACAGTTGCGCCTATCCCCGTTGTCACTGACAGCAATGCAGCGCGCGGAAGGCCGGGCCAATCGAACAAGGCGCGAAAGGGCTCCAACGATGGCCCTGTCAGCCCCGCAGCTGGCAGATGTCCGAAGGCGGGCAGCAGTGTTCCCCAAATGCCCGCAACAACCGGCCCCAGCATAAACAAAAGTGTCAGCGCAGGCAGCAGGGGCAAAATAGGACGTCGCGTATGTATCAACGTCCCAAGATCGCGCTTATTGCGCAACACCGTAACGTGCTGACCAATCATCTGCGATGCGTGTCATCCAGCTTGGGTGCGGTTCAGCCTGAACAGTGCCAAGCTCGGCTGGTGTTAGCGTCGCGATACCCAATTCCAACCCATCAAAGACCGCGCGATCTTCGGCGGTGAGCGAGTCCATGTTCAACACGGTTCCATACCCCAAGATCGCGGGGTCTTGTGCTCGGGCTTGGGCCTCTGGCGACATCAAAAAGTCTGCGACGACCATCGCGCCTGCTTTGGACCCGGAATTATAAGGGATCGCCACAAATGACGCGTTGCCGATTGTCCCCTTGTCCAAAACAAAGGTCCGAACTGTGTCAGGCAGTTCATAATTCGCAATCGCTGTAGACGCAGCACCCGGGCTGAAGGAGATCGACAGATCAAGTTCACCATCAGCGATCAGTGGGAACATCGCTGTTCCGGTCGCCGGGTATGCTTTGCCTTCGCGCCATAAGTTTGGCGTGAGTTCATCAAGATAAGCCCACAATGGCGCTGTCACGGCATCGTAATTTTCGTCGGTCGCAGGCGTAGCCAGAACCGAAGGATCATCCAAAATATCGACCAAAACCTGCTTTAGGAAAGTCGTGCCCAAGAAATCCGGCGGCTGCGGATAGCTAAAACGGCCGGGGTTGGCTTGCGCCCAATCCTGTAGCGCCTGCATGGAACCCAACCGATCAGGCATCGTTTCAGTGTTGTGGACAAATACCACTTGGGCCATGGCCCATGGGCTCTCGTATCCTTCGACGGGGACAGTGAAATCAGTTTGCACTGCCTTGCCTTCGGCATCGACCAGTCCCCAGTTTGGCAAGTCTTCGGCATAGGGGCCAAACAGTAGATCCGCGTCTTTCATTGCTGCAAAGTTGGACCCGTTAATCCAGATCATATCAATCGCGCCGTCGTCGTCTTCACCTGCCTGTTTTTCCGAAAGAACACGCGTAACGGCATCGGCTGTGTCAGTCAGCTTAACATGTTCCAGCGTGACACCGTATTCTGCAGACACACGGTCACCGACCCATGCGATGAATTCATTGGTTGTGGTCGACCCACCCCATGCATTCCAATAAACGGTTTGCCCTGTAGCCTCGGCCAGAACGGCATCCCAGTCGGCGGGATTCACATCAGCCAGGGCAGGCAAAGGCGCCAAGAGCGCGGCCAGAACAGCAAGGTGTTTCATCAAGATTGATCCTTTATTCGGTGAATATCTGTTTCGCGGCGTATAGCCGAAGTGTTGCGGTCGCAAAGCAAAGCGCGCCAAAGACCCATGATAGCGGGGCGAAATACGTGGGTAGCAAGCAAAGCAAGACGAAGAACGCGATCGTTTCGGTGCCTTCGAGAATGCCGTTCGAGTAGTAGAGCGATTTCTGACCTTGAGCCGTGGTCTTGTGACCGTGCTTTTCAGCCAGAATTGCGTAACCCAAAAAGCTGGCACCGTTGAAATAGAACGACGCCAGCAAAAACGCGCCAGCAGCGCCATTCGTCGCGGGTGACAGCCAGACGAACGCCATCGGGATCAGCCCGTAGAACAAAAAATCTACGGTAATATCGAGATATCCACCAAAGTCAGTTTTACGGGTCGCCCGCGCCACGGCGCCATCCAACCCATCGGCAACCCGACTTAGCAACAACGGAACGAGCGCTAACTCAGGTGCATCAAGCGCGATAGAAACAGCGGCTAGCACGCCAAGGAACAGACCAGAAAGCGTGATAAAATCAGCAGTAATGCTAAGCCTCGCTAACCCTTGGCCAAGCTTGTTCAGCGGCGGGTCAATTAATCGGCGTGCATATCGGTCGAGCATTCGTACCTCCCCAAGGTCTAAACCTTGTCGCCGATGCATTCATCCGGCGCAATCACGGTGACAGGAATGTGAGAAAATCAACTGTTTTGACACATTAAGCGTGAGCAATGCGCGGTCGGCCACTTGCTGTAACCCGCATGGTCGCCTCGATAAATGTTTGGTGGCCTTCGATTTCAGCCTCTTTCATGTCGCATGCAACGTTAATCCGCGGAGCCGCGACCCCCGCGGCAACTGCCTTTGCCTTAGCCACATCTGTTAAAGCCTGCTCCAATGCTGCAAGGCCGGATTCTTTGTCTGCACACCGTTGCGGCCCGCTTGGTAGGTAGGCAGTAAACCCGCCGTCGTTTATCAACGTGCCGGTTTCTTGCATTCTGACTTGCCCAACGACGGCGCCAACAGCGTTCGCCACATCAGCATGTTTTGGCAATACCATTTTTGTGCCAAGCCGTTTACCAACTGCCCCATAGTAGGCTGGCGCAGAGGCCCCTAGCCCGACAATTGGCACGCCAATCGACAATTGCATTTGAAGCACACCTTGGTGTCGATCAAGCCCCGCCATAGTCAATGGATGTCGCGCAAGGTTTGTGGCTTCACCTGCAATATCATCTTCGGCAAACGCTGTCTCAAGCAAGCAATTCACAGTTTGCCCGGTAAGCTGATCCACGATCATCTGCGCCATGACATCAGAATTCGGTGCAATACGTTGACCAGAGCCCGCGCGGCGTCGGGCAAACAAGGTTAGCGCCTTGTCCGCCGCATCACGGTCCCAGCTATCTGATCTGCCCAAAACATGTGATGCATCTGACGGGGTCACACCTGCAATCATCACCAGTCCGCGATTTATCAAACGGGTCATCGCAGGGCTTTCGACACGTGTTTGTACAGCTTTACCAAGACGCATCGGCCCATCAGAAAGCCGCGTTGCAACCGTCAATTCGCGATCATCTAAACCACTGGGAAAATTGGACCATAAAGGGATAGCAAATTGTCCGCCATCGGGTGCAGGAATATCATGCGCTAACGCCCGATCTAGCTCGGGGTGGATAAGTTCAGGGAACTGGGTTGCTGCGAGTGAAATTGGCATTAGCCGTCGTGGCCCCAACAGTATTGCGCCTTCCAGACCATCCATCACATGGACTTCGCTATCGCCGCCTAGGCCAGTAGTACGCATTGCGACGGCTTCGACCATTGTACGGAACGTCCCCACGCGCGCGCCTTGCGGGTCGATCATTGGGCGGCCATCGCGCAACAGACAAACATCTGTTGTTGTCCCCCCAATATCGCTAACCAATGCATCTGTTTCGCCGCTTAACCAGCTTGCGCCCGCAACGGACGCCGCTGGTCCGCTAAGGATTGTTTCAATCGGCTTATCACGTGCGACATCGGCAGGAATAAGCGCGCCATCGCCACGTACAACCATCAGATTTGCCGAGATCCCGCGCCGCTGAAGGTGACCTTTACACACTGTGATAAGCTGATCGATCAGTCCGATTAACCGCGCATTCAAGACAGCCGTAAGTGCACGTTTTGGCCCACCCAAAGCCTGCGACAGCTCGTACGAACACGTCACTGGCTTGCCTGTCATCTTGCGAAGATAGTCACGTGTCGCGCGTTCATGCGCGGGATTGCGCGTTGCAAACCTACCCACCACAGCAAAACCGGATACCTCGACATCCAACGACTTAACCTCATCATGAAGTGTTTGCATGTCAATCTGTGCCGCTTCGACACCCGCGTGATCATGCCCTCCAGAAAGCCGGATTAACGGATCCCCCCCAAGCGCATCGGCCAAGCCTGACCTTTGCAGATCAGAGTCGTCAAATCCAACGGCGATTAGGGCTATTCGGCCACCTTGCCCTTCGACCAAAGCGTTAGTTGCAAGGGTCGTCGACAGCGAAACCATAGCGATATCACATACCGGGACACTGGCCTGTGCCAAGGCTGCATCAATAGCATTACCAACACCGATCGCTAAGTCAGGTCGGGTCGTTAGCGCCTTTGCAGAGGCGACGATCACATCGGCTTTTTCCGCTAAAACAACGGCATCAGTATAGGTTCCGCCGGTGTCCACACCCAATAGATACGCCATCAAACCTACCCTTTAGCTTTCGTCGGATGGCATACCTTAGCGCAATATCTCGAACAACAGCTGATCTTCGTTCGAAACCGGAACGCGTCGCAACCACTCAGCCTCATCACCATTGGCAAGCCCACGCACATATTCGCTTTGATAGTGAAGGCCGCGACATAGTAGAAGATGCGTTGCTTTGGTTTCAGTGACGTAACTTTTGAAGGCGCCCTGATCCAACTGAAAGGGGACAATCCCATTCATGAACGCCTCTGTGCTGCGATGATATGGTGCCGACAATACGCTATGGTGTGTCGCCCAAATCAACGCAGGCCCGAAATTTACATGGTTCAAGATAATCGCAGGGCTTGCTTCGTTAAGTGTTAACAGTGACGCATAGCTCCGGCAGTCTCCCCGTTCGGCTTCGCTAGAAGCCTCACGCGCTGGCAAAATCGGCTTAAGCGACTGAACAACCACCGTTGGCGATACCACTGTTGTCGCAACGAGCAAGGCAATAAGCCCATCGTTAAGTGAGCGTGATCTGAGATACGATTGCACCAAACGCGCAACGACGACCCCGCCAACTATTGGGATAACAGAGGCAGGAATTACCACTGCACGCATCTGAACAAGCATTACTGGCAAGCCAATAAAGCCAAGAACTATCAATAAACCCAAAGCTGCATGAGCCTTCATCTCTGCACTCTCAAGCTTGTCATGGCTGAACCAAACCGCAGCTCCAACAAACAATGCAACGACAACTGGAAGGCAAAATACTAACGCTGCGACAGTGTTCGTACGGACGTACACCAACAAAGGTTTGGCCTCGATAATTTGACTTGTTATCAGTTTTTGCAGTTCAGGCGGAATCTGCGCATATGGCCCTGCTAAACAGTGCGATAAAAACGGCGAGACCAGCATCAGCCCCACGAAAACGACCAAAGCTGCAGCACCCAATCGGACGACAACACTCTGTGTATAGTCAGATACTATCAACAGAACAAAGCAGGCGACTGATGCAACGCCCACTAGCGTCAAAGCCGGAGGACCAAGCTGATCACACATCAATTCCAGGCGAGCTGCAGGACCCGTCTGCCCCAACCACAGCAACACACTGCCCATCATTAGCATGACACAAAACGAGACAAGGAATTTACGATTATCAGAATTCGCGTTCATTCCAGTCCGCACCATGTTCAGGAAGCCAATTCCAACAATAAAGACAAAACCCTCAAGGCCAATTGCTAACGAAAGTGCCGCTGCCACGCCGCAAATTATCCCGGCAAAATTTGGGCGCGATGGCCACACGAGAGCCAGAGACATCAAAGTCATCAACAGCATCTGTATGTTGTGGTGGTCTAAGCTACCCGCGCTTGAATGCATGCTTGATGTGACCGGCCAAAGCACAGCACACAACACCGCAAAGCAGGCGGCCATTGCCCCAAAAATACGCAACGTCCCAAAACCAATCAACACTAAGCTTAAGATCAAAATCAGTGTTGGCCACAGAGTTATTGCAACCATCTCTGCTGACGTCATGGGCAGGAACCATGAAAACGGAACGACTATGGCGGCTATGCCAGCGTCTACATAGCGCGACCAGTGCAATGAAACGCCTTCGGGCGGCATAAGACGATACTGTGCGACATCATACCATCTTTGCCCTGCTAACCAATCACGGACGGTAAGCAAGCGCATAACATTGTCATTTCCCTTAGTTGCAAAGGTTTCATGCATTCCCAACCCGGCCACGACTGCTTTGGACACCACAAGCAGTACAGCCAAGGTCAACACGATCGGAAATGCATGATTTTTGAGAATATTCAGGAAGGGATAGCGCGACATTAACGGTTCGATCCTTTTCAAAGCTCTAACGCATTCCGCGCAGCAAGAAGGTTAGTTCTCATGGCGAAAGGCGATTTGGCGGGCGCCCCAAAAATTAATAAACATCCCAACGAACGATCCAAGTAACAATCCCAACAATATTGTCGCCCCAGCGCCGCTAAAACGGTGCACCACCAGCGTGTAGACAGAAAAATTTGCCGCCGCGCCGATAAGCTGAACCGTTAAATAAAGATTGAATTGCCGTAGCTTTCTAGACCGACCGGCAGTAGCAAACGTCCAACTACGATTGAGCGCCCAGGTTGCCACAACTGCAAACGGAAATGAAAACGCGCGCGCTATGTAAGGGTTAAGCCCGCATGCCAACAAAAGCCAAAGCATGCCGCCGTCGATAACAAAACCCACGCCACCAACCATACCAAAACGGATTATCTGCCTGACAAGCATAGCGTCCACCAAAGACTACTGATCCCTTGGGGCGTGGTGCGACAAGTAAGCCAGTCGCTTCATCTCGCGACGGCCACGCGTTACGGTATCAAGGATAAGTCCATTCATGAACGATAACGTCGCAATTGTCATAATCGCAGAAGCCAAGACCGCGGAAGGAATCCGCGAGACCAGCCCTGTCGCGATAAACTCTTTAACAACGGGATAGCCAATTACGATGGATAGAAATGCTAACATTGCGGCAATACCAACGAAGAAAGGGAATGGTCGTTCCTCTTTCACTAGCGAAATAATCACCCGTAAAATGCGTATTCCATCACGAATTGTGTTCAGCTTGCTGTCCGAACCGGGCATCCGATCAATATAAACTGTATCATGATCAGCAATTGGCATCCGCAGCTCTAGAGCATGCACGGTTAGTTCAGTTTCTATTTCGAACCCCTGCGACAGGGCAGGAAAACTCTTGACGAACCGGCGTGAAAAAACACGATAGCCTGTAAGCATGTCTTGAGTACGTCGCCCAAAAATGCTTGCCACCAAACCTGTCAACATCCAGTTCCCGAGCCGATGCCCGGGGCGGTATGCCTCTTGAATTTCAGTGACACGGCAACCGCTGACCATGTCCAGCGTATCGCGTTTCAATAAAGCAATCATGTCAGAGGCCGCTGCTGCCTCGTAGGTGTTATCGCCGTCAACCAGCACGTAAACATCCGCGTCAATGTCTGCAAACATACGACGCACAACGTTCCCCTTACCTTGCTGAGGTTCGGTACGCACAATAGCCCCCGCTTCCTTGGCAACAGCAATTGTATCGTCAGATGAGTTATTGTCATAAACATATATGTCAGCTGTCGGCAGCGCCTTTTTGAAATCTTGCACAACAAGGCCAATAGGTTTGGCCTCATTGTAGCACGGGATCAAAACAACGATTTTGTCATTGAATTCTGCCACGATAGCATCCAGTCACATTACCTGATTTAAAGCGCTGTATAGGTGACCATCGGTTTTGTTGATAGACTTAACTGCGTGCATACGAAACGGCGATGCAACGGGTGGTATTGCTGCCTCAGTTGTTTTCGCCAATAGTTGGGGCATGAGCGACACACATACTCTAACCCATGCAATTGAAAACCGGCGTGATGACCTGATCGCGTTGACACAAGACTTGATCCGTATTCCAACGCTAAACCCTCCTGGTGAAAACTACCGCGAGATTTGCGAATACCTAAATCGCCGTCTGTTGAACTCTGGGTTCGAGACAAAATTGGTGCGTGCGCACGGCACCCCCGGCGACAGCGAAAAATATCCGCGCTGGAATATCGTTGCCCGCCGTGAAGGGGCGCACGCAGGTGATTGCATACACTTCAACAGCCACACGGATGTTGTTGAAGTCGGCAACGGTTGGACCGTGGACCCATTTGGCAGTGACCTGATCGACGGTAAGATCTACGGGCGCGGAGCCTGTGATATGAAGGGCGGGCTGGCGGCATCCATCATCGCTGCAGAAGCGTTTTTAGAAGTGCACCCCGATTTTTCCGGCGCGATTGAAATTTCCGGCACGGCGGACGAAGAATCTGGGGGCTATGGTGGTGTCGCTTATCTGGCTGAGCATGGGTTCTTCAAAAACGTGCAACACGTCATCATTCCAGAACCGCTGAATAAAGACCGCGTTTGCCTTGGCCATCGCGGCGGCTGGTGGGCTGAGATTGAAACATTCGGCGAAATTGCCCACGGGTCGATGCCTTTCTTGGGCGATTGCGCGGTGCGCCATATGGGTGCAGTGCTGGGAGAATTCGAAGATAAGCTATTCCCCGCCATGGCCGCCCGCCGCACCGACATGCCGGTCGTTCCCGAAGGGGCGCGGTCATCGACGATGAACATCAATTCCATCCACGGCGGTCAGGCCGAACAATCCGACGATTTCACCGGCCTACCCGCGCATTGCGTGCCCGATAGCTGTCGGATCGTGATTGATCGGCGTTTCTTGGTCGAAGAAAGCCTTGATCAAGTACGGGACGAGGTGACTGGCCTGTTAGAGGGCCTCAAATCGACCCGTCAAAAATTCGACTATTCCCTGACCGAATTAAATAGCGTTCTGCCCAGCATGACAGACCGCGATGCGCCCGTGGTAAAAACCGTCGCCGCGCAGATCGAACAGGTCTTAGGTAGACCCGCCGAATTCGTGGCCTCGCCCGGCACCTACGACCAAAAACACATCGACCGGATCGGGAAGCTGAAAAACTGCATCGCTTATGGCCCCGGAATTTTAGAGCTCGCTCACAAACCCGACGAATACATCGGCGTAGATGACATGATCGACAGCGCCAAGGTCATGGCGGGGGCGTTGCGGGAGATTTTGGTGGGGTGAGTTCCTCAACGCTGAAGGTCAGCTTAGAGCCCAAAGCGTTAGAGAATCCCTGTGCCGCACAACCATACTATGAGCCAATCATACTTACGAACCGGTCGAGACTTACCGTGAGACGATTCATAATAACCGTCCACTATTTGGTAGCCTTCTTCTTTCGTATCAACAAATAACACTCTGGATACGGATGGGCCTAAAAATCCTCGAACCTGACCAAGACGGATGCGATTTTCGGGTTTCATAATATCCCGCCGATAGCTGGTAACCCCATCTGTTACTGCAAGCTTCGCATGTTTTTCAAAACACACGACAAAATCGTCGTGAGAACCTTGGAAATTCAACGATTTTGGAAAAGGAAGGACTGACAGGGCCGTGGTGTGAATCGCCAGTACCATCAAAACGAGCAAAAGTAGAAATATACCAACCAATTTGGACAATCTGTCAGCAAACTGCTGCCGCTTTTCCCAAGCTTTCATCTTTTGAAATCCTTCAAGAAATAATTCAAATGTCATCAATGATGCTATTATGAGTTTGGGTTGTAGGCCACCAGAGCAAAGGTCTGCATAGTCCCGCACAGTGGGCGTACGTATTTACGTATCTAACCGACCGCAATCTTGATTAAGGTCGTTTTCCTTGCATGGTATTGTTCAATTCGATGAAGAAACCACCGCAATATTATCAATCAACCGCACACCCGCCAGCCACGCCGCCGCAAACAACCGCGCATCGGGTTTGGTCTTATCCAGCAGTGACAAATCCCCACCGTCGCGCAGTTCAAGGTAGTCGATATCGTTGAACCCTACGGCCAGCAGGCGCGCGCGCGCATCGGCTTCGATGTCTGACATTGCGGCACCTGCCAAAAGCTGATCGCGAAGGTCGTTCATGACCTCTGCCAGCACGGGCGCGTGAATGCGGGAACGGTCGGATAGCAGCAGGTTGCGCGATGACATTGCCAGCCCGTCTTCTTCGCGGATTGTTGGGCATCCGACGACGTCTATCGGGATATCCAGATCAGCGGCCAGACGGCGCACGACCTGTAGCTGTTGATAGTCTTTTTCGCCAAAGAACGCTTTGTCAGCGCTGGTTTGCAAAAACAGTTTCGGTACCACAGTCGCCACACCATCAAAGTGGCCGGGACGTGTTGCACCACAAAGCATGTCTGTTAGGCCAGACACCGTAACAGTCGTCGCAAAGCCTTCGGGATAGATTTGATCCGGTGAAGGTACGTAGATCAGGTCAACGCCAATCGATTCCAATTTCCGCGCATCGTCGTTTTCTGTGCGGGGATAGTTTTCCAGATCGTCGGGGTTGTTGAACTGTTTGGGGTTCACAAAAATCGTGACAATCACTCGGTCACATGCCGCGCGCGCGGCCCGGGCCAGCGACAAATGTCCCTGATGCAGCGCGCCCATTGTCGGTACAACGCCAATCGTCTCGCCTGCTTTGCGCCAGACAGCCGTCTGCGCGCGCAACCCGGCAAGGGTCCGTTCAATCGGTGCGATCATTTCTTGGGGGCCTCGTCCGCGAAAATATGTTCTTGGGCTGGAAAGGTCCGTGCGCGGACTTCTTCTGCGTAGTTGGCGATCGCTGCTGCGCCATCGTCGCCCAAATGCGCGTAGCGCTTCACGAACTTCGCTTTAAACGCCGTGAACAGGCCAAGCATGTCGTCAACGACCAAAATTTGGCCATCGCAACCCGCGCCTGCGCCAATCCCGATGGTCGGGATCGCAATATCTGCTGTGATCGCATCGGCAAGGTTTGCCGGTACTTTTTCAAGTACAACTGCAAAAGCACCTGCCTCGGTTACCGCCCGTGCATCTGCAATCAGCGCGTCGCGATCATCGCCGCGCCCTTGGACCTTGTAACCACCCAAAGTGTTCACGGATTGCGGGGTCAGGCCGATATGGGCCATGACAGGAATGCCGCGCGAAACAAGGAACGCGATGGTTTCGGCCATCACAACGCCGCCTTCAAGCTTCACTGCGCCTGCGCCTGTTTCAGACATCAATCGCGCCGCATTCCGAAATGCTTGCTGCGGGCCTTCTTCGTATGAACCGAACGGCATATCCACAACCATCATCGCGCTTTTCAAACCGCGTGCAACGGCTTGGCCGTGCATGATCATCATCTCCATCGTCACGCCAAGTGTTGAAGGAAGACCATGAAGGACCATACCCACGCTGTCACCAACCAGAACGAAATCACAGTGTTCATCCATCATTTCGGCCATCGGGGTCGTGTATGCGGTCAGGCTGACCAGTGGCGCGCCACCTTTTGCAGCACGGATATCATCCGGCAAAGGGGCTCGTTTTTTCGCAGTCGCGCTCATCTGGTCCTCCAACCTAACGCCTAGTTGCACGTCAGATAACAGCCGAACGAGCGTGTTTCCAGCGACAAGCCTCTAGAATCAGGTAATCTAACCCAACGTTGAAATAATATTTCGCGTCCGATTTAGACGGCAAACTCGAACGTAGCGCTGCAAATTTTGCATCATCTTCATTGTTTTAAGAGGCTTAACCGTGCCAGCATGCAAACCATGACATACAGACCCGGACCGAAAAATCTGATCACCGACATAGCGGGATTGCGTGTCGGTAATGCCCAAGACTCTGATCTAAAGTCAGGCAGCACCGTTTTGGTCGGTGACGTCCCGTTCGTTGCGAGCGTTCATGTAATGGGCGGCGCACCCGGCACTAAAGAAACCGATCTGCTGGCACCGGACAAAACCGTGGGTGCGATCGATGCGCTTGTGTTGTCTGGTGGCTCTGCTTTTGGGCTAGATGCCTGTTCTGGTGTGATGGATGGCCTGCGTGCGATGGGCCGTGGATTTGCTGTCGGCAATATGGCGATCCCGATTGTGCCGGGTGCAATCGTGTTTGACCTGATCAATGGTGGCAACAAGGATTGGGATGAAAACCCCTATCGTGCCTTGGGTAAAACTGCGCTGCACAACGCGGCCCCAGATTTTGATTTAGGCAGCGTCGGTGCCGGGACTGGTGCGCTTGCCGCAATGCAAAAAGGTGGGCTTGGATCCGCATCAATGGTGTTACCCGATGGTACGACCGTTGGTGCGCTGGTTGTCGTTAATTCGCTTGGCAGTGTGACCACCCCCGGTGATCGGCATTTTTGGGCCGCCCCGTTTGAAATTGACGGTGAATTTGGCGGCATCGGCCCTGATCCAGCCAGCGGGCTGGTCGCCCCACAAGAAAGCCGCAAAGAAAAGGCGATGGCGTTACAGGCCGCCGAAAACGCGAATACAACAATCGCCATCGTCGCAACGGATGCTCCCCTGACCAAAACGCAATGCCACCGCATGGCGGTCACTGCCCACAACGGCATGGCGCGTGCAATCGTTCCGTCGCACACTCCGCTAGATGGGGATTTGGTGTTCGCTGCAGCGACCGGAGACGGCTCAGGTGTTGATCCGACAGCCATGCGTGAAATCGGTGCCGCAGCGGCTGTTTGCCTAAGTCGCGCAATTTGCCGTGGCGTTTACGAAGCAACACCTGCAGCCAACGACCTTATTCCGTGCTATCAAAGCCGATCAATCCGGTAAGCGTACGGTTAGCTCTAGTTCAACCTTGAACTCTGGCGCCGCGAGCGCCGCAACGCCCACACCAGTGATGCATGGCTGTGCACCATCGAAAAGCGCGAGGATCGGTGGAAACACCTGCTCCAAATTTGCCGGGTTCAGGTCAGTCATAAAGCACCGTAAAATCACGATATCCTGTGGGGATGCACCCAACGCGTCAAGCGCCGCTTTTGCATTATCGGCCGCGATCTGCGTTTGCTCGATCAAGCCCTCGGGTACAGGTTCACCTGTTGCCCGTGTCGCGACCTGCCCCGAAACATAAGCCATCCTGCCCGGTTCAACGATTGAGATCTGCGAATACCCCATCGCGCCTGCATCCGGCATCGTCGGGGGGTTCATACGTGTAATTGTCTGTGTCATAAGGTCACCCAATGAGAAAAGCTCTTCTTTTGATTCTTAAATTACTACATATGTAGAGGATGCAATTCAATGGCGCAAAAAGCCGAACGCAAGACCGCAATCCTGATGGGGGTAATCGGGCTGCTTGCATCACGGGGGCTGGATGGGATCACGCACCGCGCCGTGGACGAGGCCGCAGGTTTGCCGCAGGGCTCAACAACCTACTACTTTCCGAAAAAGACCGCTCTTTTGCTGGCAGCAGCCGATCATCTTGCTGATCTACTGGGCAAGGATTGTGATGAACTTCAGGTGGCGTTTTCCGATATCACCGCCCAAAAGGGCATGACCGCAGCGATCGCATATGTCGGCGATGAAATGGTTCGCTATGCAGAAGACAGTAAGAATTTATTCCTAGCCCGCATCGAGCTGACGGTCGCGTCATCTCGGCGCGAGGACCTTAGCGCGGTGGGCGATAAACTGACAGCGGCTGCACGCCGCCCTATCGCGTTTTTCTTACAGCTTGTTTCTGACGGACGCACAGATGTGCCTGTTGATACCTGTGCGGGGCTCGTTGACGGAATCACGCTCATGTACGTGACCGGCCAGGGGCCCAAGCCCACAACCGATCAGATAAAGGCCGTGTTGAAAGCGCTACTTTGAAAACAAATAAGCGACGGGCGCGCCGCCGCTTATTCTTAGCATAGATGACGCTGTTTAATTCAGCGCAGCGTCCGTAATGACGCTTGTCCATGCGCCTTCTGGTGCAGCAGAGATCACAGGATCAGAACCGCCAGCCAGCAGCGTATCGACCGTGCGCTGGTAATCAGCAGGATCAAGTGCGCCATTGGAACCAGCTGTCAGCTTAGCGATCTCGCCCATCATGCGAACCTGTGCTGCCTCGGTTTGCGCACCGGTTTCGTCGTTATCCAAAACGATCCCAGCCGCATCTTCGGCATTCTCTTCGGCCCATTTCCAGCCCTTCATAGAGGCGCGGACAAAGCGGGTCATCTTGTCGACAAAGGCAGGATCTTCGAGGTTATCTTCCAGCACATACATGCCGTCTTCTAGGGTCGCGACGCCTTGGTCTTCGTATAGGAATGTGACCAGTTCATCAGGTGAAACGCCCGCATCCAAGACCTGACCATATTCGTTGTAGGTCATCGTCGAAATGCAATCCGCCTGACGCTGCAACAGTGGATCAACGTTAAAGCCCTGCTTTAGAACGGTCACGCCTTCCTCGCCACCGTCAGTTGGAATGCCCGCTTGGGACATCCATGACAGGAACGGATATTCGTTGCCAAAGAACCAGACGCCAATGGTTTTGCCGCGGAAATCTTCGACACTTTCAATACCGGTATCTTTCCAGCAGGTCAGCATCAGTCCCGATGTTTTGAACGGCTGCGCGATGTTCACAACAGGCAGACCTTTTTCACGCGCGGACAATGCGGACGGCATCCAGTTCAGCATGACGTCAGCGCCACCACCAGCAAGCACCTGCGGCGGTGCGATGTCAGGGCCACCTGGCAAGATCGTCACGTCCAGCCCTTCTTCCTCATAAAACCCTTGGTCGAGCGCCACATAATAGCCCGCGAATTGGGCTTGCGTGACCCACTGCAACTGCAGTGTTACTTCGTCGTCGGCAGATGCTGCATTGCCTAAACCCGCGGCAAGAGCTGCCGCCATCATCAGTTTCTTCATTTTGACCTCCAAGTCAGATTAGAGCCCTCTTTTCGGGGCTTAAAGTTGTTTTCTTTGCGAAGGGTGCCAAAATGTGACCCGCCCTTCGATCCATGCCATCAGCCCGTAAAGCGTGCTTCCGGCGATTGCTGCCACCACAATTTCAGCCCAGACCATATCCAGCGCAAGCTGCCCGACGCTGGTAGATATGCGAAAGCCCATCCCAACCGTCGGAGAGCCGAAAAATTCAGCAACAATAGCCCCGATAAGCGCAAGAGTTGTCGCAATCTTTAGCCCGTTGAAAATGAATGGCATCGCAGCTGGCAAACGCAATTTAAACAGCGACGGCCAGTATCCGGCACCATAAGTCCGCATCAAATCACGCTGCATCGCGGTCGTGTCTCGCAACCCGGCAACCGTGTTCACAAGGATCGGGAAAAACACCATGACCCCAACAACAGCCGCTTTGGATTCCCAGCCGCTACCAAGCCATTTAACAAAGATTGGCGCGGTCCCGACGATTGGCAGCGCCGCCATAAATCCACCAACCGGCAAGATACCACGCGTCAGAAAATCTGAACGATCAGCAAGGATGGCAACAGCAAACGCAGCAACAGCACCAAAGAAGTATCCGGTCATCGCGCCTTTGATAATGGTCTGCTCAAAATCAGCCCAAAGGCGCGGTAGCTCGCTTACAAACCGCACACCAATCGCCGATGGCGGCGGTAGGATCACCGCATTCACCTCCAACATGCGAACTAGCCATTCCCACATTAGCAAAAGGGTCAATCCGAATATGATAGGCACAAGCAGGCCTACCAAGCGGGCGTCAGACTTTGGCCCATTTGCCAGCCGCGTGTTAATAAACCACCCAACAGCCCAAATGGCCAAGGCCCCGATGATTGCGACCCAAGTCATGCGCGCACCATCCCCATCCGACGTAAGGTCAGACGCTCTAACAGGCTAAACAGTCCGACCAACGCTGCGGCCGTGATCGCCGCAGCGAACAAGGCCGCCCAAGTCACAAGCGGCTGACCATATTGATCACCCACCAACATGCGTGCGCCGAATCCGGCCCGTGCACCCGTAGGCAATTCAGCCACGATTGCACCAACAAGCGATGCGGAAATACCAATCTTCAATGACGCAAACAGGTAAGGGACAGATGCTGGCAACCGTAGTTTCCAAAACCCTTGGGCGGGGCTGGCATGATAGGTGCGTAGCAAATCAAGCTGCATACCATCGGGGCTACGCAGTCCCTTTACCATCCCTACGACCACAGGAAAGAAGCTAAGATAAGCGCTAATAATCGCCTTCGGCAAAAGCCCCTGAATCCCAATCGCGCCCAGCATGACGATAATCATCGGAGCCAAAGCAAGGATCGGGATCGTCTGGCTCGCAATCGCCCAAGGCATCACGCTCATATCCATTGCGCGGTTGTAAACGATACCCACGGCAAGCAAGATTCCCAGCCCAGTCCCAATCGCGAAGCCAAGCAGAGTCGCGGATAGCGTCACCCAACCATGGTAAACAAGCGACCGCTTCGACGTGATTTTCTTCATCACAATCGTATCCCACATCTCAACCGCAACCTGGTGGGGCGAAGGCAGCCGTGGGCGTTCTTGAACAAAGGTCAGACCCAACAACGAAGGATTGCGAAGCGACAGCCCCAAACCGCTATGATCTTGGCGCTCTGCCGGTGTTTCCGGTGACACAGCCAGCCCATCACGCTGCGCCTGATCCGCAGTCAGATGCATATTCATCGGAATAACCGCCAACACCCAGACGAATAAAATCGCGGCAACAATAGTCAAAACTGGAAGGACAGATTTCATACGGCCACTCCCTCATCTTGCCCAAAATACTTCCGCCGGAGGCTCCTACACATCGTCATGCCCCGCCCTCAATCCATCGCGCACGCGATGGGCAATCTCGATAAATTCCGCACTGTCGCGAATATCCAAGGGGCGTTCTTTAGGAAGCGGGCTTTCGATGACATCGGTAATGCGACCGGGCCGCGGCGACATAACGACAATCTTGGTCGACAGATAAACCGCCTCGGGGATCGAATGTGTCACAAAGCCAATAGTCTTTTCTGTCCGCGCCCACAGCTTCAAAAGCTGCTCATTCAGATGGTCGCGGACGATTTCATCAAGCGCGCCGAACGGTTCATCCATCAACAGAATATCAGCGTCAAACGCCAACGCCCGCGCAATCGACGCGCGCTGCTGCATACCGCCCGATAGCTGCCACGGGAATTTCTTTTCAAACCCAGCCAGATCAACCAGCTCCAAAACACGCCCAACGCGTTCAGCCTGTTCTGACTTAGAAAAACCCATAATCTCAAGCGGAAGCTTGATATTCCCACCAATCGTCCGCCAAGGATACAGCCCAGCCGCCTGAAATACGTAACCATAGGCACGCGCGCGACGGGCCTCGTCTGGGGTCATTCCGTTAACAGTGATCGCACCCGAAGTTGGCGTCTCTAACCCGGCAATACAGCGTAAAAACGTCGTCTTGCCGCACCCCGAAGGCCCGATAAAGCTGACAAAATCACCCTTCTTGATCTCTAAATTCACACCCTTCAGCGCGTGCACCGGGCCGTCGTTCGTTTCAAACGTCAGGTTTAGCCCCTGCGCATTTATTATTGTTGGCTGGCTCAACACTTGCACCCTTATAAATTAGACCCCAGTCGCCGGAATGCCGGTGCGTTCCACAGGCCGCGGAGCGGTTAGGTCTTTCCATTTCGACAGCGCAGTGTTCACCGTGCCATTTGGATCGCGGGCGACGAATTCGCCGTGGCCTTCTTTGGCTTTTAATTCGCCATTGTCCACCGCGACGTAACCGCGGGTTAGCACATAGCGAGGGGTCGCCGAAACTTCGACGCCTTCAAATACGTTATAGTCAATCGCAGACGCTTGGGTGCTGGCCGAAATGGTTTTCTTGGCGTTCGGGTCCATCACTACGATATCCGCATCTGCGCCCACAAGGATCGCGCCTTTCTTTGGATAGCAGTTCAAGATTTTCGCGATGTTGGTCGATGTCACGGCAACAAATTCATTCATCGTAATACGGCCTGTTTCGACACCGTAGGTCCACAGCACAGGCAAACGGTCCTCTAGCCCGCCGGTCCCGTTGGGGATTTTTGAAAAATCGCCCACGCCATAGCGTTTTTGATCGGTGGTAAAGGCACAATGGTCGGTCGCCACGCATGATAACGTGCCCGACGCCAAACCAGCCCAAAGGCTATCCTGATGCTGTTTGTTCCGGAATGGGGGTGACATTACGCGGCGCGCGGCATGGTCCCAATCTTCATTGAAGTATTCAGATTCGTCCAAGACAAGGTGCTGCACCAATGGTTCACCCCAAACGCGTTTGCCCTGCATTTTGGCGCGACGGATCGCTTCGTGAGATTCTTCGCAAGACGTGTGCACGACATACAGTGGCGCACCTGCCATATCGGCGATCATAATCGCGCGGTTGGTGGCTTCGCCTTCGACTTGGGGCGGGCGGGAATAGGCGTGTGCCTCGGGGCCCGTGTTGCCTTCAGCCAGTAATTTAGCGGTTAGTTCTGCAACAACATCGCCGTTTTCGGCGTGGACCAACGGCGTTGCGCCCAGTTCAGCGCAGCGCTTGAAGGATGCGTAAAGTTCATCATCGTTCACCATCAACGCGCCTTTATAGGCCATGAAATGTTTGAACGTGTTGATGCCGTGTTCTTCGGTGATGGTCTTCATGTCATCAAAGACCTGTTCGCCCCACCATGTGATCGCCATGTGGTAGGAATAATCGCAGGCCGCGCGGCCCGATTTGTTATCCCAAACCTTGAGCGCATCCAGCAGGCTGTCACCCGGGCTGGGCAGACAGAAATCAACAACCATCGTGGTACCACCAGCCAGCGCAGCACGGGTACCCGTGGCAAAGTCATCTGCGGAGTAAGTGCCCATAAACGGCATCTCAAGATGCGTATGCGGGTCAATCCCACCCGGCATGACAAAGCAATCGGTCGCATCTAGAACTTCATCGCCCGACAGGTCCGGCCCGATCTCAATGATCTTGCCGCCGTCAATCAGCACGTCTGCCTTATAAGTCAGATCAGCGGTGACGACGGTTCCGTTTTTGATGACTTTGGTCATTTTTTGTTCTCCGAGGGGGGGTAATCTATAGGGCCCGTGTTTGAATAGTGCCTACCATTTTTAGGGGTAGGGGCGTTGAAATGGACCGGAACTTGAAATGAAATCCGATTAGCCGCTTCACGAGACGCACTTCCTTTGAGTTCTCCGATCCCTAACACAGAAATACCTCCACCACCTTCACCTGTTACAGTTACATCAACCTCAAATGTTACGAACTGTCCTTCAGTTTGTTTTTCACCTTCAACAAAACCCGGGGCTACGTATAGAAGGCTTTCATCTTGGGCTTCGGATACACCCTTGGTGATATCTAATAGTGTGTTCTTTACGAATTCGTCTAATTTCACCCAACAATCCCCGCCGTCTCAACAACCGCATGGAATAGCACGTCTGTTCCCGCAGCCGCCCATTCTTGGCTAATTTCTTCGGCCTCGTTATGTGACAGTCCGTCAACGCATGGGCACATGACCATAGCGGTCGGTGTCAGGCGATTGATCCAGCAGGCGTCGTGACCAGCGCCCGAGATGATATCCATGTGGGAATACCCCAGACGGTCCGCGGCGTTCCGCACGGCTGTCACGCAACCTTCGTCAAACGTTACCGGGTCAAAATGGCCAACGGCTTCGATTTCCATCGTTAGCCCGAGTTCTTCAATAATCGGTACTGCCTCGGCCTCTAGTCGTGCTTTCATGCCGTCGAGTTTATCCTGATCAGGGGAACGGAAATCGATGGTAAAGACAACCTTGCCCGGGATCACGTTACGCGAATTTGGGTAGACGTCGCAGTGACCAATCGCGCCAACCGCACCGGGCTGATTATCCATCGCAATCGTGTGCACCAGCTCCGTGATCCGCGCCATGCCAAGCCCTGCATTCACACGCATATTCATTGGGGTCGATCCGGTATGTGCATCTTTGCCCGTAAGGGTGACCTGCAACCACCACAAGCCTTGGCCATGCGTCACAACGCCGATCTGTTTATTCTCGGCCTCTAGAATTGGACCCTGTTCAATGTGCAACTCAAAGAACGCGTGCATCTTGCGGTCACCAACCTTTTCTTCGCCCTTCCAACCAATGCGCTCTAACTCTGCGCCAAATTTCTTACCCTCAGCGTCTTCACGGTCATAAGCCCAGTCTTGGGTGTGCATGCCAGCAAATACACCAGAGGCCAGCATCGCCGGGGCAAAGCGCGTGCCTTCCTCATTCGTCCAGTTAGTAACAACAATGGGGTGCTTGGTTTTGATGTCGAGATCATTCATCGTGCGCAGCAGTTCCAACCCACCTAACACACCCAGAACACCATCATATTTGCCACCAGTCGGCTGCGTGTCCAAATGCGATCCGACATAAACGGGCAACGCATCGGGGTCGGCACCTTCACGGCGGGCGAACATGTTGCCCATCTGATCGAGCCCCATGGTGCAACCTGCATCCGTGCACCACTTCTGAAACAGGTGACGACCTTCACTATCTTCGTCGGTCAGAGTTTGGCGGTTGTTACCACCGGCGATACCCGGGCCAATCTTGGCCATTTCCATCAGACTGTCCCACAAACGTGCACTATTGATCTTTAAATTTTCGCCTGGGGCTGCCATGAGTTATCTCCGCCGTAGAACAAGTCTAATTTGACCATTCGGTCAAAGTGAGGCTAACAGAGACATAGGCCCAGTCAAGTTTTCCGCGCAGAGAACATGCAGTTGCCGCAAAAGGATGCAAATACGCTAGGCAGTGACCACCGACGCCCTAAAATTGAGCAAGTACATACTATGAGTAAACCTGAGACACGTATTCAACAACGCAACCGCGCCGCAATTTTATCTGCAGGGCTAGATATTTTTTCTCAATTTGGCCTTCGAGGATCGACGCTTGATCAAATCGCTGACGCCGCAGGGTTATCGAAGCCCAATTTACTTTATTACTTTAAGTCGAAAGACGCGATTTATACCGCACTTTTGGAACGTCTTCTGGAAACATGGCTTGATCCACTTCAGAAAATGGACGCCAACGGAGATCCCATAAAAGAAATACTTGGTTATGTGCATCGCAAACTGGCGATGAGCAAAGACTACCCCCGCGAAAGCCGTCTGTTTGCGAACGAAATCTTACAAGGCGCTCCGCATATTGCTGATCACCTCAGTCAAGATTTACGACAACTGGTCGATGAAAAAGCAGTGGTGCTAAAGACATGGGAAGCAGCCGGAAAGATCGCGCCTATCGACCCTCATCATCTTGTCTTCTCAATTTGGGCAATGACACAACACTATGCGGATTTTGATGTGCAGGTCCGTGCTGTTTTAGGCGACAAGGACCCGTTCGAAGATGCGATGGCCTATCTTGATACGCTATTTCGCCGGATGCTAACCCCTCCCAATTCATAGATTGAGAATAGGTTTGGCCTTGGCAACGTTCACCTGCCAAGGCCAATTGCGTTAGAAATGCGGCATCTTTTACTATACGATGCATGAGCAAGAACCGATTATGAAAGCTAACGCTAGCGTCAGGGCTTGCGATCCCCGCCCTGCTACGGCACCACTACTTTTATGACCCATACACTTCTTTCTTTCGGTCACGGCTTTAGCGCGCAGGCGCTTGCCCGTGTTTTGCTGCCGCAGGGCTACACGATTATCGGAACAACGCGCTCCGCTGATGGCGCTGCCGAGGTCGCAGAAACAGGGGTTGAGGCTATGCTATGGCCCGGCACCGATATGGTACCTGCACTGGATAAGGCGACGCATCTGCTGATCTCGACCGCGCCCGGCGATGATGGTGACCCTGTGCTTGCCGCCCTGAAAGATGAGATCGCGGCACGTGCAAAACAATTCGAATGGGTCGGCTATTTGTCCACCACTGGCGTTTACGGCGATCACGCTGGTGATTGGGTTGATGAAACCACGCCGCTAACCCCAGCAACAAAACGCGGCATCGCGCGAGTCAAGGCAGAGGCCGCTTGGGCAGACATCCCCGACCTCCCCCTGCATATTTTCCGGCTTGCGGGCATCTACGGTCCCGGACGTGGACCATTTTCTAAGGTTCGCAGCGGTAGCGCACGGCGTATCATCAAGAAGGGTCAGGTCTTTAGCCGCACCCACGTTGATGACATCGCACAGGTTCTTGCAGCTTCTATCGCCAAACCGAACCCCGGTGCGGTCTATAACGTCTGCGACAACGACCCGGCGCCACCTGAAGACGTCATCGGTTACGCGGCCGAATTACTAGGGTTACCACTGCCCCCCGCCGAAGACTTTGAAACTGCCGAGATGACACCAATGGCCCGCAGCTTTTACGCAGAAAGCAAAAAGGTACGTAACGACAAGATCAAAGACGAACTTGGCGTTCGGCTCATCTATCCTGATTACCGGAGCGGACTTAAGGCGCTATTAGCGCAGGAAGAAAACGCCTGACGGTCCACGCGATGGCAGCGAATAGTAGCAAAAGAACAACGGCGATCGCTAAGTTTGATCCATAAAAAATCATGCGTTGCGGTAGTTCTAGATTGTTCAAGAACCGATAAGGCAGTCCGCTTGTCACTGCGCCCATAGGGGTTGCGTTAGTTGGACTAATCACAAGTTCGGTCCACAACACGTAGCCACCAATCACCCCGACAAGCCACGCCAAAGGCGCACCCAACCGCCGATAACTGCGATGGATAAAGAGCGTGTCAATCAGCTGAAGCAACGGTCCGAACAGATGCAAGTACAGTTCTAAATGCCATGCCATCAGCTGCCCATTGTCGGTCACTGATGTTGGGTCTGCGAAATACAACCGCCAAAACAAGAATACGACCATCGTGTTGATCACGGCGGTCATGCAGACAAAACCGTCCCAGCGCCTTTCGCTTCGGCCCTCTTGGATTGCCATCATACGGCTTGCCGCAAAGAAGGATGCGAAAAGCGCCCAGACGGTCAGATACCTCAGCGGTCCACCAAACCCATCATAATTGCCAAAAATCAAAGTCCGCAGGACGTAACCGCCGGCCAACAAGAAAACCACCCACCGATAGATGTGAACAAAATGCGTCATATAGATCCTCCCGACGCTTATGCTGCGTTGGTTGTGGATATTCGGTCCATAAGAACGCTACGTCGGGCGCGCTAACGGCCCGTCAGCGCCACCTGATGCGCAGTGCACACATTTGCGCGAATAGCCCCGCCGATCACTTGCGTATTAAACCGGCCCGCGCCATATGAAACCAACAATTTTGGCGGACCGATGACTTACAAAGAAACGCTTGCGCACTACCTTAGCTTACCCTTCACACGCAATTTCATCATCGGTGTCATTCTATTTAATGCCCTGATACTTGGCCTCGAAACATCCGACGCCATCATGAGCCGTTTCGGTGGTTTGATCGAAGCACTCGACACGCTGTGCCTTACAATCTTCGTTATCGAAATCGCTGCAAAGCTGGTCGCGCACGGTCGGCAATTCTTTCGCAGTGGCTGGAACCTGTTTGATTTCATCATCGTTGGCATCGCCTTGATCCCAGCAGCCCAAGGCCTTGCCGTGTTGCGTGCCCTTCGAATTTTGCGCGTGATGCGGATCATGTCAGCCGCGCCCAGCCTTCGCCGCGTTATCGAAGGTTTCGTAACCGCGCTTCCCGGGATGGGCAGTGTGTTTCTTTTGATGGCGATCATTTTCTATATCGGATCGGTCATGTCGACCAAGCTATTCGGCGATAGCTTTCCCCAATGGTTCGGAAGCCTAGGCCAATCGGCCTATTCGCTGTTCCAAATCATGACGCTTGAAAGCTGGTCCATGGGGATCGTCAGACCCGTGATGGCGACCTACCCTTATGCGTGGGCGTTCTTTATCCCATTCATCATGGTCACAACTTTTGCTGTCGTGAACCTACTGGTGGGTCTGATCGTGAATTCAATGCAAGACGCCCACGCCGAAGAAGCAAACGCAAGCACAGACGCCTATCGTGACGCCGTTCTACAGCGTTTGATCGCGATCGAAAAACACTTGGATATGAAGAACGCGCCTGAGGACTAGGCGCGTTTTCCGATTACTTCAACGCCCAAGACATCCAAAACCTTGGCTTCGATATCATCGGCGTTCAGTCCCGCAGTGTCATACATCGCGCGTGGGCTGGCCTGATCAATAAAGGTATCAGGCAGCACCATGGACCGGAATTTCAGGCCGTGATCGAACACGCCCTCATCCGACAATAGCTGTGCGACATGTGACCCAAAGCCACCGACACTGCCTTCTTCGATGCAGATCAGTGCCTCGTGATCAGCGGCCAGTTTCAGGATCATGTCTTTATCAAGCGGCTTAGCAAAACGTGCATCAGCCACGGTTGGATTGATGCCCTTTGCAGATAGCGCTTCGCAGGCGGCGGTCACTTCTTGCAGCCGCGTCCCGAAAGACAGGATCGCAATGCGCGATCCTTCTTTGATCATCCGGCCTTTGCCGATTTCCAGCAGTTCTGGATTTTGCGGCATCTCGACACCCACGCCTTCGCCCCGTGGGAAACGGAACGCAATCGGACCGTCGTCATAGGCGGCAGCCGTGGCAACCATGCGCACCAATTCAGCCTCATCAGCGGCGGCCATCACGACCATCCCTGGCAAGTTCGCCAAGAACGCCACATCGAATGCACCCGCATGAGTCGCGCCGTCAGCACCAACAAGCCCAGCGCGGTCAATCGCGAAACGGACGGGTAAACGCTGGATCGCAACATCATGCACAACCTGATCATAGCCACGCTGCAGGAACGTCGAATAAAGCGCACAGAACGGACGCATCCCGCCAGCGGCAAGACCCGCACTAAACGTCACCGCATGTTGTTCGGCGATACCAACGTCAAAGCAACGACTGGCGTAGCGTTTCATGAAACGGTCAAGGCCAGTTCCGTCAGGCATCGCAGCGGTGATCGCGCAAATCTTGGGATCATTGGCGGCCAGATCAATCAAAGTCTCAGCAAATACCGAAGTATAAGACGGCGCGTTACTTGGCGCTTTCTTTTGTTCGCCAGTAACAACGTCGAACTTTGCGCGGGCATGACCCTTATCGCTCGCATCTTCGGCGGGGGCGTATCCCTTGCCCTTTTTGGTAATCGCGTGGATCAGGATCGGGCCATCTGCGCGTTCTTTGACGGTGCGCAGCACAGACAAGAGCTGATCCATGTCGTGGCCGTCGATGGGGCCGAGGTAGGAAAAACCAAGTTCTTCGAACATCGTGCCACCGACGGTCATATGCTTCAGCATATCCTTGGCGCGTTTGGCACCTTCGCGGAATGGTTCGGGCAGCAATGACACTGCACCTTTTGCAGCCGCTTTGAATTCCTGAAACGGTTCGCCCGCGTATAGACGTGACAGATATGAAGACATCGCGCCAGTTGGCGGGGCAATCGACATTTCATTGTCGTTCAAGATCACGATCAAACGCTTGCCTAGATGACCTGCGTTATTCAGCGCCTCATAGGCCATACCAGCCGACATCGCGCCATCACCGATTACGGCAATCGCATCGCCACCTTCGCCGCCCAGGTCACGTGCAACGGCAAAGCCAAGTGCCGCAGAAATCGACGTGCTCGAATGCGCAGCGCCGAACGGGTCATAGGGGCTTTCAGATCGTTTTGTAAAACCGCTTAGCCCACCTTCGGTCCGCAGCGTGCGAATACGATCACGACGTCCGGTTAGGATTTTATGTGGGTAACATTGGTGGGATACATCCCAGATGATCTTGTCCTTGGGCGCATCGAACACAGCGTGCAAGGCGACGGTCATTTCAACCACACCCAGCCCAGCGCCCAAATGCCCGCCGGTCACGGACACCGCTGCGATAGTTTCGGCGCGCAGATCATCGGCCAGCTGCCGCAGCTCCGCGTCCGATAGCTGCTTCATGTCATCTGGCGTATTCACGCGATCCAAAACGGGGGTAAGTGGCTGGCTGGTCATCTTGCTACCCTTCAATGCGTCCGCGAAATCACAAAGCGGGCGGCTTCTTTTAACGTCTCAGCGTCGTCTCCATAGACAGATAGCGCATCACAGGCAGTTTTTACTAGGTCCGCAGCGCGACGTTTCGCCCCGTCCAGCCCTAAATGCGACACAAATGTCGCCTTGCCTGCTGCGGCATCCTTGCCGACGGCCTTACCTACTTGCTCAGCGTCGCCTTCAATATCCAAAACATCGTCCCAGATCTGGAACGCAAGGCCAAGGGAATCCCCGTATTGCTTAAGCGGCGCTGTATCAGCTTGGGCCATACGTGCACCTGCCATCGCAGACCATGAAATCAAAGCGCCGGTCTTACCCGCCTGCAACGCCATCACCTGTCCAAGGCTGAGCGGTGCACGTGCAGTCTCGGCTGCGATATCGGCGGCCTGTCCACCCACCATCCCGCGAACGCCAGCGGCCCGCGCCAAGGTCTGTGCTAATACAATGCGTGCGTCAGCTGCGATATCGGGGCGCAGAACACACTCGAACGCAAGCGACTGTAATGCATCCCCGACAAGTACAGCAATCGCCTCGTCCCATTTCACGTGCACGGTCGGTTGGCCGCGGCGCAGCGCATCGTCATCCATGCAAGGCAAATCATCATGCACCAGTGAATAGGCATGCATGCATTCGATCGCGGCAGCAACGGGCAGCGCTGAGGTTATCCCGTGCAGCTTGGCCGTTTCCAACACAAGAAACGCGCGCAACGCTTTGCCGCCTTGCGTCGCATATACCATACCCTTGCCGATTTCGCCGGGCAGGTTGTCCAGTTCACCAGCAATATATCGTTCAGTTTGCGCGGCGGCGGTCCGTAGCGCGACTTCAAATCCCTTAGCCATCCAGCGGTGCAGTCCCTTTGGGTTCACCATTCTCGCCAAACGTAATACGGGCGACTTTTTCTTCAGCTTCTTTCAGCTTTGCCTCGCAGCGCGCCTTTAGCGCAGCACCGCGTTCATAAAGGGCAATCGATTGATCCAAGGCCACATCACCACGCTCAAGCTGGCCAACAACAGCCTCTAGCTCTTTCATTGCGTCTTCAAAGCTCATCTCTTCAACAGGCGTGGTCATCGGCCTCTTTCCTCCAATACGCTGACATGGGCGCGGGCAGCATCGCCCAGTGCGTTCAGGTCATACCCACCTTCGAGCATGGACACAACGCGGCCTTCGCAATGTTCATCTGCCAGATCGCACAGACGCTGTGTTACCCAGCCAAAGTCGTCGGTTTGTAATCTCATACCCGCCAATGGATCATCTTCATGTGCATCAAATCCCGCCGATATCAGCAGAAGTTGAGGAGAAAACGCAGCAACGCGCGGGAAGACCACACGATCCATCACATCGCGGAAAGTGGCTGACCCCGTCCCTTCGGGCAATGGCACGTTCAAAACGTTGCCTACACCCGTTTCATGTGCGGCCCCGGTACCGGGATATAGCGGCGATTGATGCGTTGAACAAAAGAGGATGCGCGGATCATCCTCGACCAAATCCTGCGTGCCATTCCCGTGGTGCACGTCAAAATCAACGATGGCGACACGATCCAAACCATGGTGGTCCAGCGCATATTTCGCGGCAATCGCGATATTCCCAAAGAAACAAAACCCCATGGCGGTTTCACGTTCCGCATGATGCCCGGGGGGGCGTGTCGCACCAAACGCATTGCTAACATCACCAGACATGACCATATCAACACCACGAACAGCAGCGCCCGCCGCACGATAGGCCGCCTGCAAAGTACCAACAGACATATGCGTGTCAGCGTCCAGTGACCGCCAACCATTTTCAGGGGCAGCGTCCCTGATCGCGGCAACGTGCGATTTGGGATGCGCACGCAGCAGATCATCTTCGGCCACAAGCGGGGCCTTCACCCTATACAAATCTAAATCGGATAGCGCATTAAGAACCGCATCCAACCGCGCCACCTGTTCAGGGTGACCCGGTGGGGTCACATGATCGTAGCAATCGTCATGGGTAATCAATGCGGTGACCATAGCGCAGCCTTTCGTCCGAAGTGCAAACTCTCGATAAGACTAACCTAATAAATGTCGCGCGCCCACAGGGCGCACAACGAGGTCACTCCGGAGCGAGCATATACCCAGCACCCCGAACGGTTTGCAGGTAGCGGGGTTGCTTTGGGTCCGCTTCAATCTTGCGACGTAGCCGCGTGATTTGCACATCAACTGCACGTTCTTGAGTCTGACCACCAGACCGGCTTAGCTCTTCAACCAATTGCGCGCGGCTAATCGGCTCTCCCGGATGCCCTGAGAAAATACGCATGAGCTGGCTTTCGGTTGCGGTTAAACGCACCAAGGCGTCACCTTCCCAAAGCTCTCCACGCTCAATATCGTAGCGGACAGGGCCCATGTGCATAACCTTGGGCAGAACGACGACAGGTTCGGCTTCTGGCATCCGGCGCAAGATCGCATTGATCCGCAGCAACAGCTCTTTGGGCTCAAAAGGCTTCGCTAGATAATCATCTGCACCAGCCTCTAGCCCTGAAATACGGTCATCCGTTTCCGCCTTAGCCGTCAGCAACATGATTGGCGTTGTCAGCTTTTGGCGCAGATCGCGGCACAGCGTGACACCGTCTTCGCCCGGCATCATCACGTCCAACACAATCAGGTCAAATTCCAAACCTGACAAAATACGCCGCGCATGCGCCGCGTCACGTGCTGTCGTTACAAGAAAACCACTTCTGACCAAGAATTTACGCAACAGGCTGCGAATACGTTCATCATCGTCCACAATTAATAAATGGGCGTCGTCAGCCTTCATTCTGTTCTATCCTTCATCGCCTCATAATGGTGACGCGTTTGGTCATCCATCATGGCCTCCAACACTTGCCGAAACCCCGCCACCGCGTCAGGTCCAACAGTACGATATGCCGCCCGCATTCGATCACGTTGCGCATCCGACAATGCACGTTCTAACACAGCTCCCTCTGGTGTTAGATGCAAATGTCGTTCTCGCTTGTCCTTTTTACCGACAGTGCTCGCCACCAAACCGTCTTCGATCAATGTACGCAACACACGATTAAGCGATTGTTTTGTAACACCCAGAATTGACAGCAGGTTATTTACCGTCGTGCCAGGACTGCGATGAATGAAATGGATTGCGCGGTGATGTGCCCGACCATAAGATTTTTCTTCAAGGATACGGTCTGGGTCAGCGGTAAATCCACGATAGGCGAAAAACATCGCCTCGATCCCCTTACGCAACTGTTCGTCCGTCAGAAAAAGCAGACTTTGTCCCGTCTGTGGCTGCGGCCCGTCACTCATGCGCGTACTCCTTTTAACTCAAGGAACAATACGTCAGCTTTGTTGACATTCCAAGAATCAACTGCTAGCGAAACCCACAAAATACGCAATATTATGTCCAAAACGGACCTAATGTCGTAACAAATGCAAATTCCCGTGGAGGCGATGATGGCTGGTGCATATGATGACCGTGATGGCAAAATCTGGATGGACGGCCAATTGGTCGAATGGCGCGATGCCAACGTTCACATTCTGACCCACGCTATGCACTATGCGTCATCTGTCTTTGAAGGCGAGCGCTGCTACAATGGCAAGATCTTTAAATCCGTCGAACACTCTGAACGCCTGATCAAATCAGGCAAGCTGTTGGACATGGAAATTCCATACTCAATCGAAGAAATCGAAAAAGCAAAATATGACGTTCTAAAGGCCAACGGTTGGGAAGACGCATATGTCCGGGTGGTCGCATATCGTGGCGCAGGTGAGGACATGGGTGTCGCATCCAACAAAAACCCAGTGCGCATGGCTGTCGCAGCGTGGGAATGGGGTGCCTATTATGGCGACGCCAAGATGAAAGGCGCAAAGCTGGACATCGCGAAATGGAAACGCCCGTCACCGGAAACGATCCCAACAGCGGCTAAGGCCGCCGGTCTTTACATGATCTGCACAATGTCCAAACACGCCGCCGAAGCCAAAGGCTGCTCGGACGCGCTGTTCATGGATTATCGCGGCTATGTCGCCGAAGCGACTGGCGCAAACATCTTTTTCGTCAAAGACGGCGAAGTGCACACACCTGATCCAGATGCGATCCTGAACGGGATCACACGCCAGACCGTGATCGGCATGCTCGAGGCCAAAGGGATCAAGGTCAACGTGCGCCGCATCATGCCAGAAGAGCTAGAAGGGTTTGAGCAATGCTGGCTAACCGGCACCGCAGCAGAAGTAACCCCAGTAGGCCAGATCGGTGATTACACATTCGAAGTTGGCGCGCTTACACGCGAGATCGCCGAAGACTATGAAAAACTCGTTCGCGCTTAACAGTGAACTGCGCTGATCATCGGTTGGCTATCACGCTTCATGCGTGCAAGCGCTGGACCCGATAAGCATTGATCCGACCGTCGCTGGCCCTCGCCCGGCGGCGGCGCTGCAATGCTAGACTTTGCTGACTCGGCTTCGCATTTCTTACAACAGCAATGAGTCGTCCTAAAGTGAGTCTGGTGGGGCTTTCTGGTTGATCAAGCATTTGTTTTGTCATGTTGTCCTCCCAAGTAGACCCTTAGGATAGCATATTTTGCACGCCTTAGGTGTAATCTGGGCAACTTTTTCTACATAAATCGATCATCTCATAGTTGATGGACAAAATTCGGCCAGTTTTCAAAGTATAACCGGCCCGGTAACCAGTTCTTTGAGACGATGAGAAGACGCAAGAATATGCATTCGACACGACACAAGCATGACCAACTGAATGCAGATCTTTCTATCAGACATATTCTAAAAGGTGCGCCCCAGGATTTATGGCTAGACACGATTAGGCGCGCAAAATACGCGTCACACAATACGCTCATCTCGTGGATGCTAAGCCAACCCGAATGTGACTTTGCAATCGCAGTTCATGCGTTTTATCGCAGCAATCCCGCAAAACATTTGGATGACCCGAAACCGCTGCCAGCCCATCCAGAACCCGACGACATATTCTCTCGGGTCTTGATACAATGGGACATCGGTTTTTATCGCACTCACCGCCTCATGGTTGAAGACCGCGATGCGCCATTGCGCCAGATCGCACGACTAAACCAAAAAGTTATTGCGCGCCCACGTGGGTCGTTGCCATTTCAGGTACCTACTCGCTTTCTAGAGCCAAAGGGCGGAACGAACATTAGCATCCCAGCGCACCTTTCGCCGACAGATGTGCATAAAATCTGGAAGAAATACGCTGATGCGGGACTTGATGTGCCAACTGCGGCACCCGGCCTACCTCGCCAGATCGCTCAGATTAAGAACCGGTTCCTGCGACGGACAGAACGTAACTAAAACTAGCCGCCCACGTTTCCTGTCGCCTTGCGCTGTTGGGACCGCTTAAGCCCAAGCTGCCGTTCGCGCCAGATAATCAGCACACCGGCTGCAATAACAACCGAAGCCCCTAACAACATCGTTCCTGTCGGAACTTCGTCAAAGATGAAATATCCGATAACAAGCGCAAGAATCATCGAACTGTAATCAAACGGCGCAACAAGCGAAGCATCCGCGAAACGATAGCTTGAGGTCAGGAATATCTGCCCGATACCTCCGAAAAGCCCTGCAAAAATCAACATCAACGCCATTGACGCTGACGGTATCGTCCAGCCCCACGGAATCGTAAACAACGCCATGACCGACGATGTAATGGTGAACCAAAACACAATCGCGGCGGTGCCCTCAGTATTGACCAGTTTACGGACAAACACCTGCGCCAAAGCCGCCATGACCGCCCCCATCAGCACAACGAGTGCGCCTAATGTTTCGGATGCGCCCAACGACGCACCAACCGACAATCGGGGCGACAAGACGATCAAAACACCAACCATCCCCAATGCAACCGCAGACAACCGAAAAACACCAACCTGCTCGTTTAAAAACATCGCGGCAAAGATAACGACCAACAGCGGCGCTGCATAACCAATTGCCGTCACTTCTGGCAAAGGCAGCAATCCCAGCCCGGTAAAGCCTAAGCCCATTGCAGACGTTCCAACCAAGCCGCGCCAAAAATGCCCCATCGGATTACTTGTCTTCCAACCATGGCGCAGCTCACCCCGCAAAGCGAGCCAGCCAAGTATAATAGGAAGCGCGAAAAACGACCTAAAGAATACCGCCTCTCCCGGTGGTACATCAGCCGACGCGGCTTTGATCAAGCTCGCCATCGCCATGAACATACAGACTGACATCACCTTGAGAAGAATTCCGCGTAGGGGCTGCATGATTGTCTCCTTTTGGGCACCCTAGGACGCATACCCAACACATTGAAGCCTTTATTGCTTGCTACCGCTCAGCGTTAAGGTATCCGTTACACAGTCACAATAAGAAGCACTGCATGCCCTCAGATAATAACTCCCCGACATCGCCTAGCCCACGTGATTGGGTACGAATTCTCGCGAACTATCGTGAACCCAGCAGCCTGCGTAGCAGCATTGAACTGATGATAAGTTTTGTTCCGTTCGTTGGCCTATGGATATTGGCCTGCCTCGTGGCTCCTTACAGCTATATCGGCGCATTTTTGATCTCTGCGTTTAACGGCTGCTTTCTTCTTCGACTTTTCTGCATTCAGCATGATTGCGGGCACGGATCATTCTACGGCAACCGGACAGTCAGTGACTGGGTCGGCCGCGTTTTGGGCGTTGTTACACTGACCCCCTACGATGTATGGCGCCGCACACATTCGATCCACCATAGCCACGCCGGTGACCTTGATCATCGCGGCATTGGTGACGTGATGACACTGACCGTTGAAGAATATCATCAACGCACCGCATTTGGTCGTTTCATGTACCGCGCTTATCGCCATCCGCTGGTCATGTTCGGCCTTGGCCCGACATATTTGTTCATCCTCCAGAACCGTCTCCCACTTGGATTGATGGACCAAGGTAAAAAGTACTGGATCAGCGCCATGGGGACAAACGCAGCAATCGTCGCAATCCTCGGCACGATCGTATATTTCGGCGGATTGCAAGCACTGTTCCTTGTCTTTCTTCCAACAACTCTGATCGCCGCGTCCATTGGTGTTTGGCTGTTCTACGTTCAACATCAGTTTGAAACCACGCACTGGGAACAGGCACCAGATTGGCAACTACACGAGGCCGCGCTTCACGGCAGCTCTCACTATGATTTGCCACCAATCTTGCGTTGGTTCACTGCGAACATCGGGATTCACCACGTACACCACCTGTACAGCCGCATCCCCTTCTATCGCCTGACAGAAGTTCTGCGCGACCACCAAGAACTGGTCGAAGTTAGCCGCCTGACAATGCTGCAAAGCGTCAAGTGCGCGAGCCTTGATCTTTGGGATGAGAAAAAGCGTCGGTTGGTTTCATTCGCTGCTGCGCGCCGCGCTACTTCCTAAACGGTCTAATGCCCACCGTGCAGCTTCGGCGACGGTGGGATCCGAATCGCCAATCAATCGGGCGACCGCACCAGCAAGGGTTCGGTCGCCCGAATTGCCTATGGCATATGCGACATTGCGCACAAACCGGTCACGACCGATGCGTTTGATAGGCGACCCCGAAAACCGCGCCCGAAATGCAGCATCGTCAAGCGCAGCAAGCTCGGATAACGGCGGCGCGATTAGATCTTCGCGTGCGGCATATTTCGCGTCACGGCCCGTGTTTGCGAATTTGTTCCACGGACAAACACCCAAACAGTCATCACAACCGTAAATCCGGTTCCCCATCAAGGCACGTAATTCGAGGTCGACCGGACCTTTGTGTTCAATCGTCAGATAGGAAATACAGCGCCGTGCATCCAACTGATACGGGGCGGGAAAGGCCGATGTTGGACAGACATCAAGGCACGCCGTGCAGCTACCGCAGTGGCTGACCTCTGGCGTATCCGGCTCAAATTCAACCGTCGTAAAAATCGCACCGATAAAGAACCAAGATCCAAGATCGCGCCCCAAAACATTGGTGTGTTTTCCCTGCCAACCCAGCCCGGCAGCTTGGGCTAATGGCTTTTCCATAACCGGGGCCGTATCCACGAAAACCTTGATCTGGGCCTCTGGCACTTGTTCGATCAGCCAACGCCCCACACGCTTTAGCCGTTTTTTCACAACATCATGGTAATCGCGTCCTTGGGCATAGACGCTAATCGCTGCACGGTCAGGATGATCTAATACCTCGAGCGGGTCATGTTCCGGCGTGTAAGGTTCAGCCAGCATGATAACCGATTTTGCCTCCGGCCAAAGCGCGGCAGGGTTGCCTCGCCAATGCATCCGTTCGGCCATCCATTCCATTTGTCCATGCATCCCTGCATCAACAAATGTCGCTAATCGGTCGGCAATCTCAGGAACTGAATCCGGGCGGCAGATGCCAACTTTAGCAAAACCCGCCTCTTGGACGTATGTTACCAACCGGTCCTTCACAGGATTACAGCAGAACGTGTTCCGCGACCTTTAGAAATCCAGATCAGCATAATGCGCAGCCGGTTGGAAACCAGGCACCTCATCCGCCAAAAGCGACCGGAACGCCGGACGCGATTTAATCTTGGCGTACCAGTCCTTCACGACCTCGTGGCGATTCCAGTCAACATCACTTGTGTAATCTAGGCAGGACAAATGCGCCGCTGCCGCGAAATCTGCGATAGTCATTTCGTTGCCAGCAAGCCAACGGCGGTCTTCCAGCAAATAGGCCATGTAATCGAGATGGTACTTGATCGCACGCGCCCCTGCTTTGACGTTCGTGCTGTCCGGGTAACCCGTCCCCATCACCTTGCGATATACACGTTCGCCGATCAGCTTTGTTGTGACCTCGTGATAAAATTTATCGTCGAACCAGCCAACAAGGCGTCGCGCCTCGTAACGGGCATCCAACTCGCGCGGCAGAAGAGCTGGCGTTGGGTGCAGTTCTTCGAGGTACTCAAAGATCGCATTGCTGTCCGCCATCATGCGACCATTCATTTTAAGAACAGGAATTTTTCCGGCCGGATTACGGCGCAAAAATTCAGCGTCTTGTTCCCAATAGCGTTCTTCGACAAGACCGACTTCGATCTTCTTTTCGGCAAGGCACAACCGCACTTTGCGTGAATACGGAGACAACGGGTAATGATACAGGGTGTTCATGACGGACTCACAAATCGGTTTTACTCTTCAATGCAGCAAGGGCGCGTCCGGATCAATGGTTGGATCAGCTTTCGAAACAATCCGCGCGACCATCCGCCTTGATTGTTTGGGCTCCGCTGATGATGGCAGAGGTCCGATCGCGAGTGTATGGGCTGGGGTTTGATGCCGAACGGGTTTTCGGTGCGGGTAGAATCGCGGCAAGCCGTGCGGCCTGTGTCGCAGACAGATTCGCAGCATCCACGCCAAAGTAATGGCGCGCAGCAGCCTGTACACCAAACACACCCTCATCGAATTCAGCGACGTTTAGGTACAGTTCAAGAATACGGCGTTTGGTCCAAACCGCCTCTGACAATGGGGTCCATAATGCCTCCATCGCTTTGCGCAGCCAGCTACGCCCGTGCCAAAGATAAACGTTCTTGATGACTTGCTGTGAAATCGTCGATGCGCCACCGCGGCCACGATCAATCGCGGAACGGATAGCATTGACGTCCAGCCCCCAATGCAAACAGAAATTGGCATCCTCTGCTGCCACGGCAGAGCGCGCCATCACTGGTGCGATATCCTCGATCGGGGTCCAATCATATTTGATTGAACCCAAACGGCTGCGTTCCGAGAACATATATGGCGTCGTTGGCGGCGGGACGACCGCGTAAAGCAAGGTCGCTAACAACACGAATCCAAGCACTGCAAAGCCAAAACCCCAAATCACCCGGCGCACCATTTGCCAGCCCCGCTCAACCAAGCTGGGCTGTTTTTTCCGCGTATTTCGCTTTTTGGGCGTGGGTTTCTTTTTGGGTGTTTTACGCTCTGCCATCAGCACCATAAGCCACGTGCCGGGTTGTGTGGTCAAGAAGCAGATCGCCCCCACACTTATTTCAGTGCAGGGGCGTTGTTTTTACTCAGCAGGGATTGCAGCGTCTTCGATGCTTAGCGGATGCTTCAGATGCACTAGCATTTCTTTCGGGCAGATTTGGACAAAGTTGCCTTTCTCCAGTTCCCAGTGTTGCAAGATGTCAGCAGCTTTGCGGCTACCTGTTTCTTTCGCGTGGCGTTCGATCAGGCCTTTTAGTTGATCGAGCCAGTGATCCACGGTCACAGGGTTCGTCACCAGTGTTTCCATGTTGATCAGGTCGGCGGCCTCGCCTTTTGGATCGTATAGATAGGCCATACCGCCCGTCATACCGGCACCAAAGTTCGCACCAATTGACCCGAGAATTACCGCAACACCACCAGTCATGTATTCACAACCGTTAGTTCCGCAGCCTTCGATCACGACAGTCGCGCCAGAGTTCCGCACCGCGAAACGTTCGCCTGCACGGCCCGCCGCAAACAGATAACCGTCAGTCGCACCGTACAGAACAGTGTTCCCGATGATCGTGTTATCGGCAGCAACCAGCGGGCTAACCATTGGTGGACGAACCACGATTGTACCACCCGACAGCCCCTTACCGACATAGTCGTTCGCGTCGCCAGAAACCTCGAGCTTGAGGCCCGGCGCTGCAAATGCACCCAGCGACTGCCCAGCAGAGCCACGTAGTTTGACCGTTAGGTGATCGGGCTGCAGTTCATTACGCATGCCAAAGTTCTGAACGATGTGGCTGGATGTGCGTGTACCGATGGTCCGCAGTGTGTTTTGCACTGCATAATCCAACTGCATCTTTTCGCCCTCGTTCAAGAAGCGCGCAGCATCCTGAACGATTTGCGCATCCAACGTGTCATCGACAGCGTTACGTGGCTTGTTGCGGTCATAAGTGATCTTTTCAGCGCCATCGACTGTGATCAGCAATGGGTTCAGGTCAAGGTCATCAAGATGCGCAGAACCACGACTAACCTGCGTCAACAGATCGGCACGGCCGATAACATCATCCAACGAACGCGCACCGATGCTAGCGAGGATTTCGCGTACTTCGGTTGCGTAGAAGGTGATCAGGTTCACGACCTTGTCCGCGTTACCCGTGAACTTGTCGCGCAGTGCTTGGTCTTGTGTACATACGCCGACGGGGCAAGTGTTTGACTGGCACTGGCGCACCATGATGCAGCCCATCGCGATCAGCGCAGCGGTACCGATGCCGTATTCCTCGGCACCAAGCATCGCAGCCATGACGATGTCGCGACCAGTGCGCAGGCCACCATCTGTCCGCAATGTGATACGTTCACGCAGGTTGTTCATGGCAAGCACTTGGTGTGCTTCGGTCAGACCCATTTCCCATGGCAGACCAGCGTATTTGATCGATGTACCCGGTGATGCGCCTGTACCGCCGTTGTGACCTGAAATCAGGATCACATCGGCCTTCGCCTTTGCAACACCAGCAGCGATCGTACCAACACCAGACGCAGCAACCAGTTTCACGGTGACCTTACAGATCGGGTTGATCTGCTTGAGGTCATAAATCAACTGGGCCAGATCCTCGATTGAATAGATATCGTGGTGCGGCGGCGGTGAAATCAGCGTCACGCCTTTGGTTGAGTGGCGCAGCTTGGCGATCAAGTCAGTGACCTTCATGCCGGGCAGCTGCCCACCTTCGCCAGGTTTTGCACCCTGCGCAACTTTGATCTCAAGCTCTTCACAAGCCAGCAGGTATTCGGCTGTGACGCCGAAACGACCAGACGCGACCTGTTTGATCTTTGCAGAAGCGTTGTCACCGTTTGGTTCTGGTGTGAAATCCTCTGGGCTCTCGCCGCCTTCACCAGAATCCGACTTTGCGCCGATACGGTTCATCGCAATTGACAGCGTACGGTGTGATTCTGGGCTAAGCGCACCCAAAGACATGCCGGGCGTCACGAAACGCTTGCGGATCGCCGTGATGCTTTCGACCTCTTCAATCGGCACAGGTTTTGCCATTGGTTTGATCGCCAATAGATCACGCAGGTGGATTGGCGGGTTCGCCTGCATTGATTTACTGTACTGCTGCCACATCGGATAGGATGCGTTGTTACAAGCAGCCTGCAACATATGCATTGTCTGCGCTTCCCAAGCGTGCTTTTCACCTGAACGGCGGGCTTTGTAGAAGCCACCGATTGGCAGGATGTCAGTTGGGTTTTTCCAACCGCGCGCGTGGACTTCTTCCAGCTTGGTTTGGATACCGCTTGTACCGATACCAGAGATACGGCTTTGCATACCCGGGAAGAATTCCGCAACCATCGCACGTGACAGACCGACTGCTTCAAAGTTCAGACCACCACGGTAAGACGCAAGAACCGAAATCCCCATCTTGGCCATGATTTTCAGCAGGCCTGCATCAACTGCTTTGCGATAATGGCTCACTGCTTCGGCAAGGGTACCTTCTAGCAATCCACGTTCAACGCGGTTCGCAATCGAATCCTGCGCCAGATAAGCGTTCACAGTCGTTGCGCCACAGCCAATCAACACCGCAAAATAATGCGGGTCGATACACTCCGCAGAACGCACGTTGATCGAACAGAATGTACGCAGACCTTTTGATGTCAGACCAGAGTGCACAGCAGATGTCGCAAGGATCATCGGCATTGGCACGCGGTCAACGTTTTGATGCTGATCCGTCAGCACCAAATGCCCTGCACCTGAACGCACGGCATCCTCGGCCTCTTCGCGAATACGCTGAAGACCTGCGGAAAGCGCGCCGCGCCCTGTTTCAAAGGTACAGTCGATAAAGGCAACGTTATCGCCGAAATGGCGCACCATTTCATTGAATTCGCCGTTTGAAACGAACGGGCTTTCCAGTACGAGAATTTCTGCTTGCGAAGAGTTTTCGTCCAGCACATTTTTCAGGTTACCAAACCGTGTTTTCAACGACATGACGCGTGTTTCACGCAAACTGTCGATTGGCGGGTTGGTTACTTGGCTAAAGTTCTGACGGAAAAAGTGCGACAGCGGACGGTAAACGCTTGAAAGAACCGCAGACGGGGTATCGTCGCCCATCGACGCGATCATTTCTTTGCCGTCTTCGGCCATCGGCGCAAGAACTTGCTCTAGGTCTTCGATAGAATAGCCCGCAGCAACCTGACGCTGACGCAAATCTGCGTCTTTGAACATGGCCTCTTCTGCTACATCGCCCATTGAATCAGTTAGATCGATAACTTTTTCGATCCAGTCACTAAATGGCTGCGCGCCAGACAGGACATCTTTCATTTCAGTGTCGTGGAACAGTTTGCCTTCTTTCATGTCGACGGCAATCATCTGACCGGGGCCAAGCGCGCCCTTTTCGACAACAGTGGCTTCGTCGATTGGCACCATGCCAACCTCAGAACCTGCGATCAGTAGACCGTCACCTGTCACAACGTAACGCAGTGGGCGCAGACCGTTCCGATCCAGACCACCACAGACCCAACGACCGTCGGTCATCGCTAGCGCGGCTGGGCCATCCCATGGCTCCATCACGGCGTTGCAATAGCTATACATGTCCTGCCACGCCTGTGGCATGTCAGATGCTTGCTGCGCCCATGCTTCGGGAACCAGCATCGTTTTCGCCATCGGCGCGTTGCGGCCTGCTCGTACCAAAACCTCAAAAACAGAGTCTAACGCAGACGAATCTGACGCACCCGACGGAATGATCGGCTTGATATCTTCGGCTTTGTCGCCGAATGCACCAGACGCCATCCGGATTTCGTGGGACTTCATCCAGTTGACGTTACCCTTCAGCGTGTTGATTTCGCCGTTGTGTGCCAACATGCGGAATGGCTGTGCCAGTGACCACTGCGGGAAAGTGTTTGTGGAATAACGCTGGTGGTAGATCGCGAATGCCGATTCAAAACGTTCGTCGAGCAGGTCTGGATAAAACTCTGCAACCTGCTCGGCCAGCATCATGCCTTTATAGATGATCGAGCGGCAAGACAGCGAACAAATGTAAACGCCGTTGATCTGCGCGGCGGCAGCTGCTTTTTCGATACGACGACGGATGATGTACAGTTCGCGCTCGAACTGCTCTTCGTCGATATCCTTTTCACAGCGGATAAGAATCTGTTCGATCTCTGGACGTGTGGCGTTCGCCTTTTCACCTAAACATTCGGTGTTCACCGGAACGTGGCGCCAGCCATAGATATAGTGACCGAGGCGCAGAACCTCGGATTCAACGATTGTACGGCAGCGTTCTTGGGCACCGAAATCGGTACGTGGCAGGAACACCTGACCAACCGCGATCATTTCACCGTCTTCTGGCTCGTGACCAGTACGACGGATTTGATCTTGGAAGAATGGAACAGGGATTTGAACGTGGATACCCGCGCCGTCACCTGTTTTGCCGTCGGCATCAACAGCACCACGGTGCCAAATCGCTTTTAGCGCATCGATACCGTTTTCGACAACGCCACGCGAAGGTGTACCATCGATGGCAACCACAAGGCCAACACCGCAAGACGAATGTTCGTCTTCATCAGCATAAAGACCGTTTTCGGTCATCCATTTGCGCTTAGCTTCCTCAGCCGCGACCCAAGCTTGATCATATGTGGTCATAGGTATTCTCCTCAGAAAGTGGTGCGGATGAGATCGCAACCCCACAGCCGTGCTTTGGCCGTGTACTTAGAAAACCCGGTTCCCCGGGAAAGATGAATTCGACAGGGCGGTCGTCGTGTTCGAACTGCCCTTCGGGTGTTGTTGTGACCCCAGTGCCAGACAAAAATATGCGCCAGTCTGGGTGAATAAATTCGTTGCCTTCGCCGGACCAAATCACGGTGCCGTCGTCCGCAGTCGCGGTCAGGTCATAAGTCGTTTCAAGCAGCGTAACGCCGTCAATCGTGATTTCGCGCCCGGTCAACGTGTCCTGACCGACGAAATGCGTTGCACCGAACTGGTCAGACATTGTGCTGAAATCATAATCATCAACACCATTCGCGATCAGATCAGACAGTGACGCTGGCTCTGCCGGGTTCGACATAAGCTGCTCGCTGTGACCTGTCAGCGCGTGAAAGCTGGCGATCCACTGCGTTTCGGCATCGATTTCACCGGCGTAGGTCATGCCCTGTTCATCCAGCGAAACACGACGTTGGTGTCCCGGCGCGTCGCCTTCGCAGGTAAAGTGATGATCAACCTGACAGCTTTCTGCCTGCACCGTTAAATACGCAGTACAGCCAGCGGGCAGACCAAAGGTCGCCCGACTGTCCTGCGCAGCGACGGGACTGGCAGCGATCAAAAGACCAAGTGTGATCCTCATGGCTGATAGCTCGTTTCGATCTCGTTACATTCGTAGACTGGTTGGTCCGCAAAGAAACCGGGCTCGTCTGGGTAGATGAATTCAACTGGAGACATGTCAGTGATTTGATCGGGGTCTTCTTCCGACCAAGATTGACCGAAAAAGAACAACCGGTGGTCTTCGCTGACGTATTGGCGACCGCTGCTTGCGTCTAAAACATTGCCGTCCGCGTCAATTGTCTGACCCTGATATTCGGTTTCAAACAATGTCTCGCCATCGATCACAATCGTTTCGCCGGTTAGCATGTCAAAACCAACGTTACGCTCCGCGCCACCTTCGGTTTCGATTGTGAAATCCCATGTATCCACCTGATTAGCGAATAGTTCGGTCAATGATGACGGGTCTTCAACGGGCTCTTGCAGCGCCTCATTCCCGAGAACGGAATAGGTTTCCATCCACTGAAATTCGTCGTCAACACGTTGCACGCTAAACACGCCTGTCTGGCCGATCAAAGCGATCCACTGGTCGCCTTCGCTATCGGCTTCACAGGTCCACACATTAACCATCACGCAGCCCTTTTGCTGAACAGTCAGCTTGGCTTCGCACCCTTCGGGCGCGGCAAAGCTTTGCTGCGCAGCAACGGGAGAGGCCAACATCAATGTGGCGATGGTCAATACGGGCTTCATCATGTCTTAACCTTTCAGGTCAGTATAGTGATGTGGCGAAGTTTATTCGGCTGCGACGGCGGCAGCCTCGTTCAGATAGTCCAAGATTGCAGTGGCTGTGTCACGTCCATCACGGATGGCCCACACAACAAGCGACGCACCGCGCACGATGTCACCTGCGGCATAAACGCCTTCAAGGCTGGTCGCGCCTGTGCCGAACTCGGCTTTGACGGTGCCCCAACGGGTGACTTCCAAACCTTCGGTCCCCCAAAGCGTCGGAAGATCCTCTGGCGAGAAGCCAAGCGCCTTAATCACAAGGTCAGCAGGTTCAACATAGTCAGCGCCTTCGATAACTTCGGGTGCTTGACGGCCAGTCGCATCGGGTGCGCCAAGACGCATCTTTTGCACCTTTACGCCGGAAACAGGTTCACCTTCGAACCCATCTGGGGACGCCAGCCAAACAAACTCTACGCCTTCTTCTTCGGCGTTCTGAACCTCGCGCTGAGAACCGGGCATGTTGGCACGGTCACGACGATACAGACATTTCACGCTTTCAGCGCCCTGACGAATAGATGTTCGGACACAGTCCATAGCCGTGTCACCGCCGCCAATCACGACGACGCGCTTACCAGCTGCGTTCAGCTCTCCGCTGTCGAATTCAGGCACAACGTCGCCAAAGCTTTGGCGGTTGCTCACTGTCAAAAAGTCGATCGCGTTCACGATACCTTCGGCATCGGAATCCGGCAGATCACGTGTTTTATATACACCTGTCGCAATCAGAACCGCGTCGTGTTTGCCACGGATCGCGTCAAAGGAAAGGTCTTCGCCGACATTGCAGTTCAAAACAAACTGTACGCCGCCGTCTTCCAATTGGGCCATGCGCTTCATGACCACGTCTTTTTCCAGCTTAAAGCCGGGAATACCGTAGGTAAGAAGACCGCCACCACGATCATAGCGGTCATAAACAGTGACCTGAACACCCTGACGACGCAGCATGTCTGCCGCAGCCAAGCCACCCGGGCCAGCACCAATGATGCCAACGCTTTCTGAACGCTCAGCGGTTGGACGGATTGGCTTCACCCAGCCTTCCTCGAACGCTGTGTCAGTTACGTATTTTTCAACCGAACCGATGGTCACAGTACCGTGGCCAGACTGTTCGATCACACAGTTACCTTCGCACAAACGGTCCTGCGGGCAAATGCGGCCACAGATTTCTGGGAAAGTGTTTGTTGCCTGAGAAATCTCATAGGCTTCTTCCAGACGACCTTCGGCAGTTAGGCGTAGCCAGTCCGGGATGTTGTTGTGCAGCGGGCAGTGCGACTGACAATACGGCACACCACACTGAGAACAACGGCTCGCTTGCTCGGCTGCTTTCGCAGTCGCGAACTCGGCGTAGATTTCACCAAAATCCTGCTTACGCAAATTCGGCGGACGCTTTTCCGGCATCTCGCGGTCGACCGCAGTGAATTTTAGCATTTTCTGGCCAGCCATACGCCGTCCTCCCGTATTACAGAGCGAACTGCCTTTTAAATCGGAACTTCCGAAATGAAAAGTCAGCATGGCTGACCTATATTAAAATAAATTCACCCCATCAAGCCCATTCGACCTTTAGATTCGCGAATATTAGGTCCGATACGGACATACATATTCCCTTCCCCCCAATTTCCATCAGGTTAGGTTGAGAAAAAGCGAATCGCGGGCACATTCAGATGACAACATTTAACCTCCTCTTTGTGGCACTTATTCAAGGGATCACCGAATTTTTGCCGGTTTCTTCGTCTGGGCACTTAATCCTACTACCTTCGCTGACAGGGCTAGATGACCAAGGACAAACCATCGACGTCGCGGCCCATGTCGGAACGCTTGCTGCTGTTGTCCTATATTTCTGGGCGGACGTTCGGGTTGCTATCGGCGGCACGCTGCGGCTAACCCAAGGCAAGGCAGACACACAAGGCGCAAAACTGGCCTTAGGTCTGATTGCCGCAACCATTCCGGTCATCGTATTTGGACTTTTCCTGAAAGTTACCGGAATATCAGACCACCTGCGTGGAATTGCGGTAATCGGATGGACCATGACGATCTTTGGAGTGGTGCTATACTGGGCAGACCAAACCGGGCCCACAGCCAAAACAACAGATGAATGGACCATAAAAGACGCGATTAAGATGGGTGTCTGGCAAGCTGTTGCACTTATCCCCGGCACGTCGCGGTCAGGCATCACCATCACCGCAGGGCGCCTGCTTGGCTACACGCGTACAGATGCCGCAAGACTATCGATGTTAATGTCGATCCCAACTATCATTGCGTCAGCCAGCCTGCTTAGCCTTGATCTTATTGGCACGACAGACGTGGGCGCGCTGCGCGACATTGGCATTGTCGTGGTGATGTCATTTCTTGCCGCTCTCATTGCGCTGACACTGATGATGAGACTACTGCGTGCAGTAAGCTACACGCCCTATGTCGTTTATCGACTGGTGTTGGGCGTGATACTTTTGTGGATTGCCTATACTTAGGCTTTTAAGTTTTTCGCAGATTCTTTGATTGCGTCGTACTGACCCGACGGACGAAAGCGCCACAGGTAATCAGGAAGAACAGCATCAAGCGACGTCGCCTGAATACCAAAGGCATCCAATCCCTTGGCACCTTCGGAGACGACATTATCAACCGTTAAACTTGCAACCTGATCCTTAGTGACTGGCCCCTTGACCAAACCAAACGACAAGGCACGACCAACGCCAAAGCCCCACGCCATGATCCGCGCAATCCAAAACGGAATGTTCAAGATCAAACGACGGCGACGCACAACACCCAGCATCTTTTGCATCAAGCTGCGGAAACTATGAACATCTGGCCCACCCAATTCATAAACACCTGCTTCAGCCTCGCCCAATACCGCCTTAGTCGCAGCAGCGGCTACGTCATCGACATAAACCGGCTGGAACCGCGCATTCGCGCCCACGATTGGCAGCACAGGACCAAAACGGGACATGCTTGCGAAACGGTTAAAGAACGTGTCTTCGGGGCCAAATATAATTGACGGACGCAATATGACCGCACCCGGAAATCCTGCCAGTACAGCGGCTTCGCCTGCTGCTTTGGTACGACCATATGCACTTGGCGCTTTTTCATCAGCGCCAATAGCCGAGATGTGGACCATACGTGCAACGTTCAAATCTGATGTAATACGAGCAATGCGCCCTGCGCCATCGGCATGAACGGCGTCAAAGGTATTCTTACCCGCCTCGTCCAAAAGGCCAACACAGTTAACAACCACGTCAGCGCCTTCAGTAACTGCCGCTACGCTTGCGTCATCACGGATGTTGCAGAAAATTGGTTCAACCTGCCCCACAACACCGTAGGGACGGACAAACATCGCCTCGTTCACAGACCGCACAGCGACGCGAACGCGCCACCCTTCAAGGGCCATGCGACGGGCAATATAACGCCCCACAAAACCGGAACCGCCGAAAATGGTGACTAGCTTAGACATGGCAAGGCCTCTTTGCTCGTTTGCCACGGTTTACCCGGCCACCTATTGCCAGACAAGCGGCATTTGAAAGGTTTCATGCTACGTTCCTTTAACTATCGCATATTTCCGGCCGAATCGCGTTGACAGCACCGCGCCACCACCTTAAGTCGCCCCCTACGACACCTGCCCAGGTGGCGGAATTGGTAGACGCGCCAGCTTCAGGTGCTGGTGTCTGTATGGACGTGGAGGTTCGAGTCCTCTCCTGGGCACCAAGTCGTTTTTCCCGACAGCTAATAAATCGCGAACGCGCACAAGAAAGCGCCACAATAGATTTGCGTCTATCGTAGCGCTGGAATTTGCGTGATTCTGGCGATGTCCGCCAGAATCATCCTGTCTTAGCCCTGCAAATCAGCAGGAAGCAGTGCTTCTGGTATGCCCTGGAAACAGACTGGGCGTACGAACCGTCGGATCGCCATTGTGCCTACGCTAGTCGCGCCAAAGTTCGTTGACGCAGGGAACGGTCCGCCGTGAACCATTGCATCCGCCACCTCGACCCCGGTTGGGAAACCGTTCACCAGAATTCGGCCTGCCTTGCGTTCAAACACTGGCATCAATGGCCGGGCTGCGTCGGTGTCAGCATCATCCAACTGCAACGTGACAGTCAGCTGACCGTCCAATTGTGTCGCGATTTTTTGACGTTCTTCTGCATCTGCTGCGAAAATCAAAATACCGGCAGGACCGAATACCTCATGCGCCAGCTCAGGATGTGCCAGCCAGTCGGCACCAGACACGCGGAAAACAGCGGGAGCGGCACAACGTGCTGGTGCCTCGGCTGGTGTATTTAGCGCAGTTGCGACGCCGGCGTCAGCCAGCGCCTGAACACCGCGTCCGTACGCAGCGGCGGTTCCGTCTGTCAGCATGACCTGCGGGGCGACATCTCCCAATGCAGCGGCTGCTATCGTAGCAAATTGCTCGGCCGCATCACCAGCTGTCAAAACCACAACGCCCGGGTTGGTACAAAACTGTCCCACGCCCATGGTTAATGATCCGGCCCAACCTGTCGCGATATCGTTCCCGCGTGCCGCCAATGCGTTGTCCATTACAAACACAGGGTTGATTGCGCCAAGTTCGCCGAAGAATGGGATCGGTTCGGGGCGCGACATTGCGATATCGAACAGCGCCTTACCGCCCCCATACGAACCAGTGAAGCCTACCGCACGGATCAATGGGTGCTTAACGAGAGCAGTGCCTGCCTCGTTCGTGTTTGATTGTACGAACCCAAATGTACCGGCTGGCATGCCAGTCTTTTTGATCGCAGCATCAATTGCGCGGGCAACCAATTCGCCGGTACCGGGGTGACCGGGGTGACCCTTGAACACAACCGGGCAGCCTGCAGCTAGCGCAGATGCTGTGTCGCCACCTGCTGTTGAAAACGCGAGTGGGAAGTTTGACGCGCCAAACACGCCGACGGGACCGATTGGTCGTTGGATCATGCGCAGGTCAGGACGTGGAAGTGGAGCACGATCCGGCAGCGCAACATCGTGACGTCGATCAAGACACTCACCCTTACGGATGTGGTCCGCGAATAGACGAAGCTGACCACATGTGCGGCCGCGTTCGCCCTGCAAACGAGCCTCTGGGAGGCCTGTTTCCGCATGACCAATTGCCGTCAGCTGATCGCCACGTGCGTCGATCTCTTCAGCAATCGCCTCAAGAAACGCAGCGCGTGTTTCGCGGCTGGTCCAACCATAGGTCAGATACGCGTCTTCGGCAGCTTCCACCGCAGCATCAACTTCGGCCTGACCACCGCAAAGAACAGTCATTGCTTCGCCACTAGCGGGATCAGACTGAAACGGCGTTCCGCCATTCACCCATTCGCCCGCAATAAGATGTTGTCCGGTAAGAGTTGTATCGGTCATGTTTCGTCCTTGAATTTATTCATGAAATGGCGCGACTGTTTTGCGATCACCCAGCATGAAAGCGTCAGCCACGTGTAAAAGTGGGCTGATGTCCACATCTGAAAGACCTGCTTCGATCAATTCTGCAAAGCGGTGATAAAGGCCGGGGTATTCGCCTGCCTCTGGCAGGGTCTGGGCCACACCGTTTATCGCCAGCGTCGCACCGCCATCGGTTAGCTTTAGCGTGCCTTCCGTGGTTTCGGCGGTGATGTTCCACGTTTGCGGACCTTCTTGACGCCAATCGAAATCCGCTTTGACAGTCATCCCTGCGGGTCCAGCAAAGGTCAGATCAGCCGCAATTGGCGTTGCACGGTTTTCCGGAAACGACAGCGTCGATGCGGTCAGGTGCACGGGGTTAGGCAGGATTTCTGTCATGATCGACAAGGCATTGATTCCGGGATCAAACACACCCAGACCGCCTGCTTGCCAAATCCAGTCTTGGCCGGGATGCCAGCGGCGCACGTCTTCTTTCCAGTCGATTTGAACCGAGGTGATCTGCCTATCAAACAGCCAACCACGTGCGGCAGCGACGCCAGCACCGTAACGCGAATGCCACGTCGCAAATAGGGTCACGTCCTTTGCCTTGGCCAGTTTTTCAAGCTTCAGAACCTCGGACACCGTCGCACCGGGTGGTTTTTCTAGCATCGTGTGCTTGCCAGCCATCAGCGACTTTACTGCAATGTCATAGCGTGGCTGCGGCGGCATACACAGCGATAGCGCGGCGATATCCGAACGCCCTGCAATCAACGCGTCGATATCAGCATAGTTATCCACGCCATCAATACCGCCGGAGCGGCTGACGGTCGCGGCAAGCTCCATCGTTTCGTTACCAGCAATCGCTGGAATATGTTGATCGCGGGCAATTTTGCCCACGCCTAGAATGGCAATCTTAGTGGCTGTCACGGGGTACCTCGTTTCCACGTTGTCCTTTTAGAACGTCAAAGTCCGCACCAGTGTCCGCACCTTCGACATGGTCGAGATACATCCGTGTGTAGCCGCCGACCACACTATTCTTAGGGGCTTGCCACGCAGCCAGTCGTGTTGCCAATTCTTCGTCGCTGATATCAAGGTGAACCCGCCGCGCTGCGACGTCCAGTTCGATCATGTCTCCGTTCTGAACGACGGCCAGCGGACCACCTGCTGCGGCCTCGGGCGTTGTGTGCAAAACAACGGTGCCATAGGCGGTGCCAGACATGCGCGCGTCAGAAATACGAACCATATCGGTGATCCCCTTTTTCAGCACCTTGGGCGGTAGCCCCATGTTGCCGACCTCGGACATACCGGGATAACCCTTTGGCCCGCAGTTTTTCAGGACCATCACGCAATTTTCGTCGATATCCAGCGCATCATCGTTGATCTTGGCCTTATAGTCGTCGATGTCCTCGAACACGACAGCACGACCACGGTGTTTCATCAAATGCGGGCTGGCGGCAGACGGCTTTAGCACTGCACCATTGGGTGCAAGATTACCTTTCAGCACGGCAATCCCGCCAGACGCGGCAAGCGCCTTTTCGACGGGCAGAATAACGTCTTCATTCCAGTTGGTCGCTTCTTTGACTTCGTCCCAGATAGCATCACCGGATACAGTCAGAGCGTCTTTGTGCAACAACCCTGCCTCGCCCAGACGTTTTAGAACAACAGGCAGACCACCCGCATAAAAGAATTCCTCCATCAGGTATTTTCCAGATGGCATCAGGTTCACAATGGTCGGCACGTCACGTCCGCAACGATCCCAATCATCTAGCGTCAGATCAACTTCGACCCGACCAGCAAGCGCGAGAAGGTGGATCACTGCGTTGGTCGAACCGCCAATTGCGCCATTGGTGCGGATAGCGTTTTCAAAGGCTTCTTTGGTCAAAATATTGGATGGTTTCAGGTCATCTTTTACCATCTGCACGATCCGCCGACCCGTCATCTGTGCCATCACCTTGCGACGGCTATCAACGCCGGGAATTGCCGCGTTCCCTGACAGGGCCATGCCCAGCGCCTCGGCCATTGATGCCATCGTGGAGGCGGTACCCATCGTGTTACATGAACCCGATGAACGGCTCATGGCTTGTTCTGCCTCAAGGAAATCTTCTTGGGTCATTTTTCCTGCTTTGATGTCTTCGGACATTTGCCAAAGCGCGGTGCCCGATCCGACGCGTTCACCCCGGAACCAACCGTTTAACATCGGCCCGCCTGTCACAACGATAGACGGAATGTCAGTGCTGGCGGCACCCATCATCAAGCTAGGCGTTGTCTTGTCACATCCGACCAAAAGCACAGCACCGTCAATCGGCTGTGCGCGCATGACTTCTTCAACCGCCATCGCAGCAAGGTTACGGTACATCATTGCGGTGGGGCGGAAGGTGTTTTCTGATGCTGAAAATACAGGAAGCTCGACAGGGAAACCGCCTGCCTCCCAAATCCCAGCTTTGACCTTTTCGGCCAGTTCACGCAGGTGACCGTTACAAGGGGTCAATTCAGACCACGTGTTCAAGATACCAATAACCGGCCGCCCGTCGAAAAGGTCATTCGGGTAACCTTGGTTTTTCAGCCAACCACGGTGGTAAATATTATCGCGCGAATTGCCCCCGTACCATTCTTGAGAACGCAGCTTGCGGGGCCATTCAGCGGGAATAAATGTCATGACGGCTCCTATAGTTTGCGGACGGCGACAGCGCCGTTAACCGCAGGGGTGGTGGAAAGTGCATTTCTTAACGGTAGTCCAAAGGCTGGCGCGCTTATCTCGAACACATCGCCATCTTGGGGAACGATGCCATCGGCAAACGACAGGGTCGCCGTGCCAAACATGTGCACATGAACATCACCGGGCTGGCGAAACACGTCGTACTTGAAATGGTGGTGTTCGAGGTTCGCAATGGTGTGCGACATGTTGGTTTCGCCAGACAGGAATGGCTTTTCGAATACTACGTCGTCGCCACGCATAATTTTGCTGGTACCTTCCACGCTGTTGGGCAAATCGCCGACCAACATCTCTGGGCCAACGGAACAGGGCCGCAATTTCGAATGCGCAAGGTACAGATAGTTTTGGCGTTCGGTCACGTGGTCCGAAAATTCGTTGGCCAATGCAAAGCCCAAGCGGAACGGCGTGCCGTCTGCGCCGATAATATAAAGCCCAGCCAGTTCCGGCTCTTCCCCGCCATCCAACGCGAATGACGGTGATACTAATGGCGCACCCGGTGAGACCAATGCTGCACCCGTGCCTTTGTAAAACCATTCAGGCTGCACACCGACCTGCCCGGCATCAGGCTTGCCGCTTTCGACACCCATGCGAAACATCTTCATGGAATCTGTTTCTTCGTCCGCTTTGGCATGCATTGAAGCGCGGGTTGACGCAGACCCAAGATGGGTCAAGCCCGTGCCTGTAAGATGCAGATGTGCCGCGTCCGGGTGGGTCAAAGGTGGGAGCAAACGACCATCGGCATATAACGCCTCAAGGTCAACAGCAGCACCCAAACCGACATCGGAAATATGTGTATGCAGTGTTGTGCCTTTTGCGGCGCAATCAATCGCCATTTCATACAGCGATTGATCCGATTTTACTTCGAACGCCTCTGTCCCGTCGCGGGCGACAACCTGAATACGACCATCAGCTTTACGGTATTGTGAAATCAGCATCTGATTAGCCTTTCTTCTTGTTGAGAACGTCAAAGACAACCGCAGCCAAAAGCACGAGGCCCTTGATGACTTGTTGCCAGTCAATACCGATCCCTAGGATCGACATGCCGTTATTCATCACCCCCATGATAAAGGCACCGATCACGGCACCTACGACGGTACCAACGCCACCCGCCATCGACGCACCGCCAATAAAGACAGCCGCGATCACGTCCAGTTCGAAACCAAGACCTGCTTTGGGGGTCGCGGTGTTAAGGCGCGCGGCAAAGACTAGACCAGCCAGCGCCGCCAGTACGCCCATGTTTGCGAAGGTAAAGAAGGTCAGCTTTTTACTGTTGATCCCAGACAGCATCGCCGCCTTTTCATTGCCGCCGATCGCATAAATCCGTCGCCCCATCGTCGTCCGAGACGTGATGAAGGAATAAACCGCAATCAACAGCGCCATTACGATGAACACATTGGGCAAACCGCGGAAGTCAGCCATCAGCCAGCTCATGTAGATAAGCGCGATAAAGATCAGACCATTCTTGGCGGCAAAGAATACAAAAGGTTCTTCGACACTCCCTGTCTTCGTGGCCTCCATGCGGCTGCGCACGGCCAAGCCCACGATGATAAGCGCTACAAGCACTCCCAAGAAAAGAGAGAACAGGTTCAGATCTTCACCATTGAACAGGTCAGGGATGAATCCGGACGCGATTAGCTGAAACTGCTTGGGAAACGGGCCGACGGATTGACCGGCGAGCAGCCAAAGTGTCAGACCCTTGAACACCAGCATCCCCGCCAAAGTCACAATGAACGATGGAATGCGTAGATAGGCGATCCAGAAACCTTGGGCCATACCGATGATCCCACCTGCGATCAGGCAAAGCACGGCGGCAATCGGATAAGGGATATCCCAATTCACGATCATCACAGCGGCAAGCGCACCAACAAACCCCATAACGGACCCGACGGATAGGTCGATATGGCCCGCGACAATGACCAACAACATGCCCACGGCCATGATGATGATGTATGAATTTTGGAGGATCAGGTTGGTCAGATTGACCGGCTTTAGCAAAATACCGTCAGTCGTGATCTGAAAGAAGATCATGATCGCGACAAGCGCAAACAGAATCCCATATTCGCGCATGTGACTGCGTAGGAATGACCAACTTGATTTGACCTCCATCTTGGGCTGATCGTCGGTGGTATTGGTGGTTGCCTGGGTCATGCCTGGTCCCCTGATTTAATGATGGTGGCCATGATTTTTTCTTGTGACGCGTCTTCGGTCGGCATTTCGCCCACAAAACGGCCTTCGTTCATGACATAAAGTCGGTCTGTGATGCCCAGCAGTTCGGGCAATTCAGACGAGATAACGATGATCGCTTTGCCTGATGCGGCCAGTTCGCGGATCACCGTGTAAATTTCGAATTTCGCGCCAACATCGATGCCCCGTGTAGGTTCATCAAGGATCAGCACATCAGGGTCGGAAAACAGCCATTTAGACAAAACGACCTTTTGTTGATTGCCCCCCGAAAGGTTCACCGTTTCCTGCTCAATCGAGCTGGACTTGATATTCAGTCGGTCACGATATTGGTTTCCGACAGCCACCTCTTTGGCGTTGTTCACTACGATCCCATTCGCAACCCCTTCAAGGTCGGCCAAGGGGACGTTGCGCCGGATCGTATCATCAAGCACCAAACCATAGGTTTTTCGATCTTCGGTCGCGTATGCCAGCCCCGCGTTAATCGCGCTGCGCACATTGGGCAGATGCACGGGTGCACCGTTGATCGACACCTCGCCACGGATGTGGGCACCATAGCTGCGCCCAAACAGCGACATCGCCAATTCGGTACGGCCAGCGCCCATCAAACCAGCGATACCAAGAACCTCACCCTTCTTTACAAAAAACGACACGTCTTTGACGACTTCGCGTTCGGCATGAAGCGGATGCGTGACGCACCAATTCTTGACCTCCATCGCGATCTCATCGCGGGCATGTGGGATGCGCGGCGGGTAGCGGTCATCAAGCGACCGACCAACCATATCGCGGATGATATCATCTTCGCTGATGCCCGCACTGCAATCCAATCGCGACACAGCAGCACCGTCACGGATCACTGTAATCGTATCGGCGACGCGGGAAATCTCGTTCAGTTTATGCGAGATCAAGATCGAGGTAATGCCCCGAGATTTGAACTCTAGCAGCAGGTCCAACAGCTTTTCACTGTCGGTCTCATTCAAGGACGATGTTGGTTCGTCCAAAATCAAAAGGCGGACGTTTTTCGATAGTGCCTTTGCGATCTCAACCAGTTGCTGTTTGCCTAGGCCTAGGTTGTCGACAATCGTATCTGGGTGTTCGTCTAATCCGACGCGGGCCAAAACTTCGGCGGCACCTTTGCGGGTACTGCGCCAGTCGATCACGCCACGGTTGGCACGCTCGTTGCCCAAAAAGATGTTTTCTGCCACCGACAAAAGCGGCACCAGCGCCAGCTCTTGGTGGATAATGATGATACCTTCGTCTTCGCTATCCCGGATGCTGCCAAAGCTTTTGACTTGACCGTCATAAACAATGTCACCCGTGTAGGTGCCATGTGGGTAAACACCTGAAAGCACCTTCATTAGGGTCGATTTTCCGGCACCGTTTTCGCCGACCAAGGCATGAATTTCACCCTTGGCCACGGACAGGTTCACCTGATCAAGCGCTTTAACACCCGGGAATTCCTTGGTGATCGCGCGCATTTCTAGAATTGTTGACATTTACGGCTCTCGTCTGAGCTAGAATAGGTGGTTCCCGCCTTGAAATAGGGGACCGGGCGGGAACCAAATTGATGGCAAGCATGAACAACACTCGCCATCACGGGAGCGGTTGATTACTCGATTTGGTCGGCAGTGTAATAGCCGCTTTCAAGCAGAACAGATTCCCAGTTTTCAGCTGTCACTGCGACAGGCTCTAACAGGTAAGACGGCACGACTTTTACGCCGTTGTCGTATGTTGTTGTGTCGTTGATTTCAGGCTCGCCGTCATTCAACAGGGCTTCGACCATACCAACAGTCACACGGGCCAGTTCACGAGTGTCTTTAAACACTGTGGAATACTGCTCGCCTGCGATCATGGATTTGACAGACGGCACTTCGGCGTCCTGACCGGAAACGATTGGCATTGCCATATCGCCAGATCCATAGCCCACGCCTTTCAGCGAAGAAAGGATACCAATCGACAGACCATCATAAGGCGACAGAACACCGTGAATTGTTGTGTCGGTGTAGTTGGCAGATAGCAGGTTATCCATACGCGCCTGCGCAACGGAACCATCCCAACGAAGCGTACCAACAGTATCCATACCCATTTGACCGGACTGGATCACGATATCACCAGAATCGATCATTGGCTGAAGAACAGACATACCGCCGTCATAAAAGAAGTAAGCGTTGTTGTCGTCTGGGCTACCCCCGAACAGTTCAACGTTCCAAGGTTTGTCATCAGGGAATCGTTCCTGAAGACCATCAACGATTGTTGTTGCCTGCTGAACGCCAACCTTAAAGTTATCGAATGTCGCGTAATAGCTGACGTCGCCGCTGTCGCGGATCAGTCGGTCATAGGCCACAACTTCGATATCGGACGCTGCCGCGTTGGCCAGTGCGTTCGACAGTGTCGTGCCGTCAATCGCTGCGATAACCAGAACATCAACACCTTTGGTGATCATGTTTTCGATCTGCGCAAGCTGGTTAGGAATGTCGTCTTCTGCATATTGCAGATCAACTTCGTATCCGGCCGCTTCAAACTGCTGCACCATGTTTTCGCCGTCAGCGATCCAACGTGCAGATGATTTCGTTGGCATCGCGATACCAACATAACCTGCGTCCTGCGCAATCGCGCTTGACCCCAATGCCACCAATGCTGTGGTCGCGAGAATTGTCTTAAAACCAGTCATATTTTCCTCCCTGGCGCATCGCAGCACGGAATACAGGCCCGATGCATTGTCCATTTGCCACCTCGCGTGGGATCAATTTCCATCCCCACCACGCTTGGTACGCGCCGGACAGTCGCAATCTTCGTCATTGCAATCAAATCAGAAATTAGACATTGGATATATATAATTTGATATATGAAGTGATCAACGCGCATGGCGAAATCTGTATCTGAAACTGGTCAAACAGCACGACTTATCCAACGTGGGCTTCGGTTCTCTCAACTTCGGCTGATTGTATGCGTCGAAGACACGGGTCAAATCTCGACGGCGGCGGATCAGTTAGGGATGACACAGCCCGCCGCATCGCGACTGTTATCAGAGCTTGAAAAAACATCTGGCTGCAAACTGTACGAGCGCCATCCACGCGGTGTCGACTTAACCGAAGCCGGGCATGTCCTTGCCGCTCGTGCCCGCAAGACGCTTCAGGAACTAGACAGTGCATTCGATGAAATCAGCCTTATTAACAGCGGCGCACGCGGAATTGTACGGATAGGAACTGTCACCGGACCAGGACTAGAGCTCATCTTGCCGGTCGTAAGGGAACTGCGTGTGACCTATCCCGACATTGAATTTGATGTGCTGGTAGATACATCCGACAAATTATCCGAGGCGCTGCTTGCGCATAATCTCGATTTCTATCTCGGCCGTGTTTTAGGAAATACCGATCCCCGTGCCGTCACATTGCGCCCCGTCGGGCCGGAACCAATCGCGCTCGTTGTGCGAAATGGGCACCCACTTTTGCGGAATACAAACTTAACGCTAAAGGACTGCTTGGCATACGATTGGGTCATGCAGGCAACAAACGGCCTCATGCGGTCGGCAACCGAGACATATCTGCTTGAACACGACTTAGAACCGCCAGCGCGGGTGCTGAGTACGTCATCACTTCTTCTTACGATGGGGTTAATCAGTGACACGAATGCGATCACACCAATTGCGCGATCCGTGGCCGAGCTTTTTACGAATCCTGCCCAACTCGGCAGCAATGTTCGCATTCTTGATGTCGCTCATGACATGTCCGTTGGGGCATATGCATTAATCCAGCGACGCGGGTCCGACCCAAGCCCCGCCGTTCGACGTGTGCTAAACCAACTGAAAGCGCGACTTGATCAGATTTCTTGATTATCGAATTCAGCTAGAAAAACAGTATCAGGCGAAACATCTGACAGATCCACAGGCTGCGCCGGTAGCCAATCAGAAAGGGCAGACGTCACATCGGCTGCGCGGAACTGTACGGGACGAAACCGTGCATTCCACACGCCGGGCGTATATTCACCATCACGGCCGAAAGTCCCCCCGTTCCAGTCATCCCATGGCGCTGCCGGGTTGATATGCGCGCCAATTTTAGAACGCAAAATAACACACTTGCCGACGGCTTCTAGCGTGGCGCGACTGATCGTTCCATTTGGTTCATTGTATTCTGACACATGATCAAGATCACAAGTATAATCCAGTACGGACGGCACGCCATACGGCGTTGCCCGTACAGATTCGAACCATTGTCGCCCTAAACTGAATCGCCCTGCCAACGCGTTTTCACTGCCATCATGCGCAAACGTGCATGCGCTGAACACAAATCCAAATGATGTGCGGATATTCGTGCTTGGTGCCGCCACCCACGCATGAAGCGCGCGTGATCCGCGCGACACAATCGTGCAGTCGGTGAAATAGGCAGTCGTTTGACCAAATATAAAATCCACATCGCCAGCGATTTTACAGCCCTTAAAGTACGACCGTGACGTCGTGAAAGGAGCAGGTGATTTCAGGTAAAGCGTGTCTTGGAAGCTTTCGAGATGCAGGTTCTCACAATGCACTTGATCTGCACCTGCAACTAGTAAAGCCACAGCCTGATGTTGCCCGGTGCTTTGCTGAAAATCAGCGCGGGTCGCACCACTATCGTCTGCGCCCTGCGGCAACCGATCCGCGTTATAAGTATTAACCAGTGTCATGTTTCGAAGCTGACAACCGTCGTTTTCAACCCGCACCACCGACGTATTCGCCGTCGTGATCTTACTGTGCGCAGAAATTCGGTCAAATATCGCAATAATTTCGGGGGCATGTCCCGTAAACAGACCTGCAAATCGGTCTTGATATTCCTCCCCCGGCATTTCCGCATCAACATTTGCAGAAATCTTGGTGCGGCTCGGATCCGCGTCCATTCCATAAATCGTGACCGGAACAGCCCGGCCCTGCCAAGTAATCTGAGGAATAAAGACCGGACCTTTGTATTCGCCCGGCTCTAAGCCGATATAAATGCGATCAGGACCAGCGCATTCAGTCACGGCTTGGTTCACAACGTCGGCTAAACCCAGTTCTGGTGTGCCAATATAATCCGGGTCGCACACAACCTGCCCCGCCATGAACTCATCCAACCATGGACACCACGGATCAACCGTTTCGTCTCCTGCAACACCTGTACAACGCAACACATTGGCAGCTGAATACTCAACAGCTTGTGCCTTAGTTAATTGAGGACGCAGAACATTAGCCAACGGCGCGTTCCTTTTTGATTTCTAAGGATAACGCATAGGCCGTGATTAATGGTGAAACACCTTTGGGATCATCAGAACAAATCTTTTCGCTGACATAATACTCTGCGCTGCCGTCACGATAGCGCCCTTCGAACGGACCAAGTCCAGCAACCCAGCACATGTCAAACATCTCTAGCTGACCATCGGGGCGTTGGCGCACGGTTTGATCAATCAGCGTATCGACGAGCTCATCATAATTGGCGGGCAAAATGCCGATCCGTGATGCTTTGACCAGCGCATATACAAACATCGCAGACGCCGAAGATTCTTGATAGTTTTGAACAAGATCGGGGCGGTCAATAACCTGAAGCCACAGTCCGTCGGGCTTACGTAGTTCATAAATTTTCTCAAGCAATTCAACCGTGTCTTGGCGCAAAGGTGCGAACTCTTGCTCTGATACGACTTCGGCAATATCGACAAGCGCCATGGCAACCCAACCAATTGCACGAGACCAAAAAGCGGCAGAATGACCCGTCTTTTTATCCGCCCAAGGCTGCATTCGCGCTTCGTCATATGCATGCGCGAATAGGCCTGATTTTGCGTCGCGATTGGTATTCAGCGCGGTGGCAATTTGCGTCAGCGAATCTTGCACCATCGCCTGATCACCGATTGCCTGCGCATAACCCACCTGAAATGTCGGCCCCATATACAAACCGTCCAACCAAATTTGCCAAGGGTAACGCAACTTATGCCAATATACGCCAGACTTTGTACGCGGATGATGTTTCAGTTGCAGCGCAAGGTAATCAGCCGCAACCATATATTTTGGATCACCCGTTTGCGCGTGAAGATAAACCAAAGCGCGCCCAGACAGGATGTGATCAATATTATATTCTGACGGATCGTACCCAACCGGCAATGACGCATCGGTTAGTTGTCCGTCGACCAAACGCTTTAGGTGGTCAAGCCAGCGATCTTCGCCCGTCGCCTGATGCATCGCTTCGAGCCCACGATAGACAAGCCCGTCTTCATAGCACCATGATCCACCTTTATAGTATTTATGATCACGCGCGTAGGCATCAAAATAGTCACTTAGCATGGCTAGATTTCCTCTGGTGAAAGCACGGTCAGATCACCGCCCAATCTGGCAAATTCAGTAATAATTCCTGCGTGAAGTTCTGGGCCTACGTTGCTAGCCATCACGGGAACGCCCGGTGTTGCATTGGGATCGTAAGACACCCAAAATCCATCAACCGAAATCCCTATAATCGGCGCTTCGGGTAACCCGATAAGAGCAGCGGCAGCATGCTGCACGCCCTTTGCCATCACGTTCCTAAGTGTAATGTCGGTAACCAACGGGGTTGTTTCATCGACTGGTGCGGGATCACGCGTTTGAACTGCATCACTGCGACCGTCAGGATCGCAAAAGTAAAATGCGTTCACGGCCAAAGGCGTAGCAACATTTTCCATGTGAACCATATCAAGCGCGATCCGTGCGACTTTGCCACCGCGCCCGCGCCGGGTCTTAATCCGCACACCACGGTCCGTACCATCAAATGTGCAACGCGTAATCGTCACATCGGTAATGTCACCGCTCATTTCAGAGCCCAGCACCACCGCACCGTGCCCGCGTTCCATCAGGCAGTTACGGATAGTCAGCCGGGTTGTCGGGGCCAAATGACGGTTATCCCCCTTTTGCCGCTTACCAGCTTTGACCGCGATGCAGTCGTCGCCGACCGATATCCGCAGCCCAACCACCTGCGTATCAACGCAACTTTCCGGATTGAAGCCATCGGTGTTTGGGCTGTCTGGCGGATTCTGAATAAACATTGCCGCAGCAGTAAGATTTGAGCAATGAAACGGATGCACCGTCCAAGAAGGTGAATTCGCGACAGTTATCCCGCTTAGGGTGACATTCTGACAATGTGCCAAAAACAATGTACGTGGGCGTCGCGCGCCATCTCGGGTTTCTTTTGGCCAGCTCCACCAGTCGCCACTATCACCGCCACCGTCGATGCGGCCCAGCCCGGTGATCGTCAAATTTTCACACCCGATCGCAGTAATTGGTGACGCAAAACTCGCTTCGGGAAGACCTTCCCAAGTACCGACATTCACTCCGTTTTCGTCCCAAGCAGGAAGAATAGGCCAGTCTGTACGGTCACCCGGCGCGGCGATTTCGGCACCTTTCGCCAAGTACAATGTCATATCACTGCGTAGAAATATTGGTTTAGCAACATATCTGCCGGCTGGTACGTATAGCGTCCCACCAATCGGCAACGCATCAATCGCCGCCGCAAACGCAGGCGCGTTATCAACACTGCCAGTAGCTGCACCAAAGTCAGTTAAATCGATTAGGCCTGCACATGGCGGCGTCTGAAACGTTGCCACCCCCATTGCCGCGCGAAACTCATAGTTTGTGTCAGGCTCTAGCGCATCCAGAAACACTGAAACCGTAGTGGCTTCGCCTGTATGAACGGGTTCATTTCCGGCCCTTGCCAACGACCACGCAATAGGTTCAGCGAGATGATATAGCGCCTGATCAGGCGATAGCAGTACCGTGGCCGTGCGTGGTGTCACAGCAATAATTTCAATAACAGACATGGGATAACCAATTAGGTTTGAGATAGGTAGCGCCGCAAACCACGGCGCCACCCAAAGGATTTATTTAATGTCTTCAAGCGCCTCGTTGATGCCATACAGCATGTCATCGGCGGCGGTTTCCGCGTCGATTTCACCGTAAGCAAATAGCTCTAGGTTATCGGACATCGCTGAACGCACATCTGGGTGCTCCATGAAGGGGTGGATTGCTGGGCCTTCGGCATCCAGAACCAACTGCTGCGCTGCTGACTGTTCTGGCGCAATAGCACCTGCGTCCGATAGCAATGCCTTTGCCGCGCTTGAACTTGGGACGCCACGTGCGGTTCCCATTGCAGCAACACCTTCGGGTTCATTCAACAGGCAATTCAGCACTTCTGCCGCGGCCTCTTGGTGATCCGAGTTAGCCGAGATCGAGAACACCATCGACGACTTGCGATAGATGCCCTCGGTCTGCTGGCCATCCTGGGAAAGGATACCGGTGTAAATGACCTCTTGGCCTTCATCCAAAGGATCAGAGATTTTGAAATAGGTTGAATCCCATTGGTAAGTGCCTGCGATTTCACCGCGTGACCAGCGTGGGTTTTCGTGCAAGGCAACGTTGCCTGCAGCCGCACGATCACGCCATGCTTCGATGACATGTTCATCAACCATTGCTTGATACATCTCGATCGCGTCAACCAGTTCTTCCTTGGTCCAAAGAACTGTGTTTGTCGCAGGATCAATCAACGGCTTGCCCGTTTTTTGGGTACCGTACAGTGTGATGATTAGCGCGGCGTCTAGACCGGCGGCCTCGAACGGATAAAAATCTTCGCCAAGCGTGTCGCGGAACACCGGACCAGCAGCCATCAGTTCAGCCCAAGTAGTTGGGATCGCAAGGCCGGCGGCCTCAAAGCTGTTTTTGTTAAACACAAACAGGCGACCTGTTGTTGAAACGGATAAACCGTTCAACGCACCATTCATTGTGCCCGCTTCGATTTGTGCAGCATCCCAGCTGGATAGATCAATCGTGTCGGACAGTTGGTTCATGTCAGCAAAACCAGTGCCGTCTGCAGACAGGATTGGTAGCCATGGCCAGTTAATCTGCATGATGTCGGCTTCGGTGCCACCAGCAACCTGCGTCACGACTTTTTCAAAGTGACCAGACCAGCCTGTGAATTCTGGGCTGATTGTATGACCATGCTTTGCACCACAAACCTCAAGCGCAGCCTGGGTTGCAGCGTGACGGCTATCACCGCCCCACCAGCTCATGCGGAGTTCGTCTGCGGTGGCCGATCCGGCCAAAATAGTCGAGGTCAGCGCGACCCCTAGAAGTGTCTTCATATGCGTCATTTGGTTTCCTCCCTTTGACGTTTTTATTCAGCCAGCGACACGTTCTCCCCACTGGCCCTGTCGAAAATATGCATCTGCACACCTGTAGGGCGCAGACCTACGCGATCACCGCGCTGTAATTTGAGATCAAATTTTTCGGTCGGAACGACCGCGATAAATGCCGCGTCACCAATCGTGACGTGAACGTTCACCTCGTGTCCCATAAATTCAATGTTGTGAATAACGCCGGAAAATGCGTCGGCAGCGCCATCGGTTTCGATGGTCATGTGCTGTGGGCGAATACCAAGCGTGACCGGACCCGGCGCAGCATTCAAACGCGCCGACAAATCAGCGGGCGCAGAAATCGTCTGGCCAGCCAGCGTTAGCTTTGGCGTGCCATCCATCGTTAGTTCGGCATCCGCAAGGTTCATTTCCGGCATACCGATGAAACCGGCGACAAACGCGTTCGCGGGCTTTTCATATAGCGTCACAGGATCTGCGACCTGCATGATGTGACCATCTTTCATCACGCAAATCCGGTCGCCCATTGTCATGGCCTCGACCTGATCGTGGGTCACGTAGATCACCGTCGCGGGGCGACCTTCATCGCGCAGCCGTTTATGCAAATCAGTGATCCGCACGCGCATCGACGCACGTAGTTTCGCATCAAGGTTCGACAGCGGTTCATCGAACAAAAACACCTCTGGGCTTTTAATCAACGCACGACCAACGGCGACACGCTGGGCCTGACCGCCAGACAGTTGTTTTGGCAAACGGTCCAACAGTTCGTCGATCTCCAGGATACCCGAAACTTCGCCAGTCGATGCTTCAATCTCATCCTTTGGCTTGCGCTTAAGCTTGAGCCCAAAGGACAGGTTCTTACGGACCTTCATATGTGGATAAAGCGCGTAGTTTTGGAACACCATTGCGATGCCGCGTTTGCCGGGTGTCAGGTCATTGATGATCCTGTCGCCGATGCGAATTTCACCGCCAGAAATGGTTTCCAATCCTGCAATCATCCGCAGTGTCGTCGACTTGGCGCAGCCCGATGGGCCAACCAGCACCATGAATTCACCGTCTTTGACATCAAGGTCGATGCCATGCACCGCCTTGAAACCATTGCCGTACATTTTTTCGACGGATTTTAGTTGCAGCTCAGCCATTAGCCTTTGACCCCCCCGGTCGAAATACCTTCGATGAAGTATTTTTGTGCCATGAAGAACACGATCAGTGACGGCGCGAGCGCCAGACAGGACATCGCCAAAATCTGGTTCCAAGCGAACGCCTCGGTCGTGTCGATGGACAGTTTCAGCGCAAGGCTGATCGGATAGTTTTCAACCGATGACAGGTAAATCAGCGGCCCTAGAAAGTCGTTCATGGTCCACATGAACTGGAACAAACAGACCGAGATCAGCGCAGGCGTCAACATCGGCACAACGATGTAGATCAAGGTTTGTAACGTGTTCGCACCGTCCACGCGGGCGGCTTCTTCCATGTCGCGCGGGATCGCCCGCAGGAACTGGATCAGCATAAAGACAAAGAACGCATCGCCAGCCAGCGCCGAAGGCACCCACAGCGGCAGAAAGCTGTCCAACCAACCGATGTCACGAAACAGCAGGTACTGCGGAATGCGCGTTACAACGTTTGGCAGCAGCAGCGTTGCTATCACCGTCGAAAAGATGATCTTTTTAAACGGAAAGTCGAACCGAGCGAACCCGTAAGCAACCAATGTACATGAAATCGCTGTCCCGATCATTTTCGGAATGATGATCATCATCGAGTTCATAAAGAACTTTGCAAAGGTGTACGGCGTCGATGTTTTCCAACCGTCGATGTAGCCTTGGACGGTGGGTTCTTTTGGCCAGAACGACGGGCTCGAGAAGATCTCGGCGTTGGTTTTGAATGATGCACCAAACATCCAGACCAATGGGTAAACCATGATCAATCCGACAATGATCAACAGGCTATATCGAAAGGTCGAAGATATTCGTGCCCGACGCCGCTGTTTTTCCATATTCGCAAGAGTATCTGCGCTGATTTGTGGCATAGCTGTCATGCGCTTAGCTCCTCTTGTCGCCGGCGTAGTAGACCCATTTCTTTGATGACCAGAAGGCGATCAAAGTTAGGACCATAATAATTACGAAAAGCACCCAAGCGATCGCGCTCGCATAGCCCATGTCAAAGCTTTTGAAGGCCTTGTCGTAGATATAGAGCGGCAGCAAATAGGTCGATTTCAGCGGGCCGCCTTCGGTGATGATGTAGGGACCGTTGAATTCTTGGAACGCCTGCACCGTCTGCATGATCAGGTTAAAAAAGATGACCGGTGTGATCAGCGGCAGGGTAATATAGCGGAACAATTGCCATTTGTTCGCACCGTCAATCGACGCGGCCTCGTACAAGGATTTATCGACTGACTGCAGCGCGGCTAGAAAGATCACCATCGCAGAGCCGAACTGCCAACAACGCAACAGACTGATGGTAAACAACGCGTTTTCGGGATCGCCGAACCAGTTCACACCTTCCAGCCCGACACCTTCAAGCATCATGTTCACGAGGCCCGTATCAGCAAAGATGTAGCGCCACAAAACCGCAATCGCGATTGAACCACCCAAGATCGAAGGCACATAAAACGCTGTCCGAAATAGGCCGATCGCGCGTAGGCGATAATTCAAAATCACCGCGATGAACAAAGCAAACGCCAGCTTTAGCGGCACCGTCATAAACACATAGGCCAAGGTAACCTTGAGCGACTTGTCGAACGTCCGGTCACGCGTGAACAGCTTTTGATAGTTATCGAGGCCGGTCCATTCCGGCTTTGACAGCAGATCGTAATCTGTAAAGCTAAGATAGAAGGACGCAACAAACGGAAACGCCGTGAACAACAACAACCCGATGACATAGGGCGCGACATACCAAAGCCCTAGATATTTACTGTCACCACCCATTTACGCGGCCTCCCTAACTATTTCTTTCGGAAGATGGCCCACCGTGGCAGTCTCCATATCCCGATAAAGCGCGTGCAAAAGACGGTCGTCCAGACGTGTGCTCAACGGATTAGCGCGAAGTAAGTCTGCCCCGGCCGCAACACCCGGAAAATCGCAAGAAGCGGTAGATATGCCTTTAAAAGGGGCAACAACCAGCGCTGCTACGCGGTTGTTCACACCTTTGATGGCATAGGCAGTTGACACGGGAGTACCGTGTTCGGAATTATTCATGCATTAAACCCCAAACCCATCGATCGCACGTCAGTGCGGTAAATAGGTAAGGCTCCTCCCTTACTGCAAATTCAGGTGAATCTTGCAGACGATTTGTTTCTTGCCTGTTATGTTAGTCTGGTAGCAGTGACCCTTTGAATGAACAGTATGCAACAAAAAGATGGATAAAATCGAACATTCACTTCTTTCAGCGATGCCCGTCCAAGCATTTTCACTAAAATTGGCCCGCACAGCGATTCGAATGACCCACACACCAAGCTGGAAAATAAACAAAATCAATCCAGACCATGACTTGGTTATTTGCCTGTCCGGGTCGGCAGTTTATGATTTGGATGGCGAAAAGACCGAGCTCAGGCCGGGCATGGCGATGCTTATTCCCGCCTACCAACGTTTTCTTGGACAGTATGCAGGGTCCGGCGAGATGCTGACAGGCGTAGCGCAACATTTTTCGCTAGAACTATTTGGTCGCGGCGATGTTGTCGGACAAATGAATTTGCGGCGCTGTGTTAAGCTAAGTAATTGGGACGTACTTGAACCGCTAGTCAGGCACTTTCGGAACACGCCACAAGGTACGACAACAACACTGGCAGCGCATCACCAATTCATGGTGTTACTATTAGCCTATCTAGATGATGCGTTAATTGAATGGCGCACAGCCGCTAACCCGCAGCACGACCAAGATCGGCTATCGCTTCAGATTATGCTAACTGCATCCCGGCTTGCCGCGGACCCCGTTGGCGCTGGCGGCCTGACCGAAGCACTGGCTGCCGTCCCATACAACCCTGACTACTTTCGTCGTGCGTTCCGTGATCGGATTGGCATGACCCCGCAAAAATACCGCGAACTCAAACGTATGGAGTTTGCAGTAAACCGTTTGGGCGTTGGATTGTCAGTGAAAGAAGTTGCCGCAGAACTGGGTTATTCGGACCCGTATTTCTTTAGCCGGATGTTCAAACAATACATCGGAGCGAGCCCGTCGCGGTATCGTTGGGCGGGCTCGTCACCGATTGATGCAGACGAAATCGCCTAGTCTACGTGCGATAATCCCGCGATCACGCCACGCAACTCTGCCAGCCCGCGCAACCGCCCGATCAGCGGATAGCCCGGATGCGTTTCGCGATCAGCGTCAGACAACAGATCATGACCATGGTCAGGACGAAATGGGATTGATGCATCGGCGCGACCTTCGGACTTGCGCCGCTTTTCTTCATCCAACAGCACCTTGATCAGCGCGACCATATCGGTGTCACCTTCCAGATGTGCCGCTTCTTCAAACGCGCCATCTGGGTCTTTGCGCACGTTCCTCAGGTGCGCGAAATGGATACGGTCAGCGTGGGCAGCTGCTATCGCTGGAACATCATTTGCGGGATTAGCGCCAAGCGACCCCGCGCAAAGCGTTAGCCCGTTTGCGTTACTGTCATGTGCGGACATGATCCAATCGATATCAGCAGCATTCGACACGATCCGGGGCAACCCCAAAATGTCGCGCGGGGGATCGTCTGGATGAACGCAAAACCGCATCCCAAGGTCTTCAGCGGTTGGAATGATCTCGTTAAGAAACCTACGATAGTTCGCACGCAAAGCATCGCGGTCCAAGCCGTCGTATAACGTCAGCGCATCACGCAACCCATCCACATCGTATCGGTCGTAGGCACCCGGAAGTCCTGACATAATCGCGTGAAGCAGCGCTTCGCGGTCGGCGTCGGTCGATTTCTGGAACCAAATCGCAGCGCGATGACGTACTTCTTCGGGGTAATCGTCCTCGGCTTTGGCACGACCCAGCATGTGAATTTCGAACGCAGCCATGCGGTAGGCTTCGAACCGCAGACATGTCCCACCGCGTGCAACGGGCGCGGCAAGATCGGTACGTGTCCAATCAAGCAAGGGCATGAAGTTATAGCAAATAACCTGCACACCAGCCGCAGCCAAATTCGCCATCGACTGACGGTAGTTCGCGAACAGTTGTGTCAGATCGCCTTCGCCACGTTTGATACGTTCGTGGATCGGCAGGCTTTCGACGACCGCCCAATCAAAGCCAGCCGTCCGAATTTCATCCGCGCGGGCGTTGATGGCCTCGGGCTTCCAAACTTCGCCATAGGGGATTTCGTGCAGGGCGTTCACGATGCCGGTCGCGCCGGTTTGCGCGACCTCTGGCAGTGTGATTTTGTCAAAAGGCCCGTACCAACGCCAAGTTTCTTGCATTAGCTAAACCCTTGAACCGTTGCCCGCGCACCGTCGTGGCTCAGGCGCATGAATGCGTCGGTCACAGCGTTACGGAAAACTGGGTTGCCCGCCAGTTCCGGCGCAAAAACCTCTTTGATTGCCAACAAGGCCAACACCTTTTCTTCTGGATCGTCGCTGCTGTCATAGGCGGCGCGCAACTGATCAGCGAGCGGGTCTTTCACCTCAATCGCCGCACCTTTTTCATCGACACCGCCGACGTAGCGCATCCATCCGGCGACACCCAGTGCGAGCCCGGGAATACCCCTACCAGCGGCCAGATTATCAACAACAGTACCAAGCAACCGTTGCGGTAATTTTTGCGAACCATCCATCGCAATTTGCCATGTGCGATGTCTGATCGCAGGGTTTTGGTAGCGTTCTAGCAAAGCCGCACAATAGGCCAACAAATCCTCACCTTCAGGCTCCGGAACAGTGGGTGTGATTTCGTTTTTCCACAGTGCGTTGATAAGATTGGCGAACGCCGGATCTGCAACTGTATCGGCGATCGTTTCATATCCTGCCAAATAACCAAGATAGGCCAGCGTCGAATGGGTGCCGTTCAGGCAGCGCAGTTTCATCAGCTCGAACGCCTCAACATCGTTGACCAATTGCGCACCAACGCCACCCCAGTCTGGGCGATCGCCGTTCACAAAGTCATCTTCGATGACCCACTGCCGAAACGGTTCATGCATCACGCAAGCATTGTCGATGTACCCTTGGGCCGTCGCAAGCGACGCAATATCAACGGGGGTCGTCGCTGGTGTGATCCGATCAACCATTGTCGCGGGGAAACGCCCGTTATCGGTGATCCATTCCGCTAATTCCGGGTCTAATGCACGGGCAAAGTCCAAAATTACGCTGCGTGTCAGCGGACCGTTATTAGGTAGATTGTCACATGGCATCAACGTGAAGGGCGCATGTCCTGCCAAACGCCGACGGTTCAATGCGTGAACGATATAGCCAATTGCGGAACGCGGCGCTTCTGGGTGGCTCAAATCGTGCACAATATCGGGATGGTCCATCAATAGCGCGCCCGTTGCTGGGTTGTGGCAATATCCCTTTTCAGTGATCGTCGTTGATACGATCTTTACCTGCGGGTCCGCCATCGCCGTCAGCACGGCTTCGGGGTTTTCAGGGGCAACCAACACGTCATCGATGACCTCGACCACGGTGTATTCAGCGCCATCTGGTGCCAGCTTTACCGCTGTATAGGCGCAGCCTTGCGGCTTTAACTTTTCGCGGATGTCACTGCTGCGCAGACTGACAGTTAGAATACCCCAGTCGCCGCCGGATTTCTCCATTGCCTCTGCTGTGAACGGCGCATTGAAAGCCCGGAAAAATGCGCCCGGCCCAAGGTGAACAATACCCACCTTAGGACGCGGCGTATCAGAGCGCTGCAAATGTGGTTCAGCGGGCAAGCCAGCCTCCATCAACGTTTAGAACAGCACCATGCACATAGTTCGCAGCCGAAGACGCTAGGAAAACAGCAGCACCACCCATGTCAGACGCGTCCCCCCAACGGCCCACAGGAATACGGTCAAGGATTGCTTTGTTGCGTTCTTCGTCCGCGCGCAATGCGGTCGTGTTGTTGGTCGAAATGTATCCGGGCGCCAATGCGTTCACGTTGATGCCTTTGGCAGCCCATTCGTTTGCCATCAGCTTGGTCAGGCCCGCGACACCATGCTTGGACGCCGTGTAAGACGGCACACGAATCCCCCCTTGGAACGACAAAAGCGAGGCGATGTTGACGATCTTCCCGCCAGTCCCACGTGCCAATGCCGCCTTCGCAAATGCTTGGCAGGTAAAGAACACAGCCTTTAGGTTCACGTCCATGACGTCGTCCCAGTCAGCCTCGGAAAAATCGACGCTATCGTCACGGCGGATGATTCCCGCATTGTTGACCAGAATGTCGATCTGCTGATTCGCAAAGATGCCCGTCGCGGCCATCGGATCAGCAAAGTCTAGCTTTAGCGCGGTCCCATTTGGGACCATCGCGAGCGTTTCATCCATGCCGGATCGCCCGGCACAAACCACCTCTGCCCCAGCATTCCCCAAGGCGACCGCAATCGCCTGCCCAATGCCCGTGTTCGCACCCGTCACAAGGGCGCGTTTTCCAGTGAGGTCAAACGGGTTCACCGCAAGTCTCCCATCGCGATCATATCCATGTCAGTGAAATCAACGTTGTCGCCAGCCATCGCCCAGCAGAACGTATAAGACCCGGTGCCTGCGCCGCAGTGGATCGACCATGGTGGGGAAATGATAGCCTCTTCGTTGGCAATCACCATGTGACGTGTCTCTGATGGTTCACCCATAAAGTGGAAGACCCGCTGATCAGGATCCACGTCAAAATACAGATATGCTTCCATCCGGCGGTCGTGACGGTGTGCAGGCATTGTGTTCCACAATGAACCCGGCTTGAACTGGGTATACCCCATCAACAACTGACAGCTTTTGCAAACATCTGGATGTAGCACCTGAATGATGACGCGCTCATTAGCTTGCTCGCGCGAACCCATTTCAACGCGGCGTGCATCAGATTCTTTGATGTGCGTGGTTGGGTAGGTTTGGTGCGCAGGGGCCGACAGAATGTAGAAACGGCCAGCGCCAGAAAACTCAACAGCGCCACCGCCCATACCCACATACAGAACTTCGCCTTTGGCCAATTCGTACGCAGCGCCATCGACTTTGACCGTCCCGGTTTCGCCGATGTTCAGCACAGCCATTTCACGACGTTCAAGAAACGTCTTCGTGCCGGTTTCGGGCATGTCAGTCAGCGTCAGCGTACCTTTGCCCGGAACAGCCGACCCAAGGATCAAGCGGTCATAGTGGCTATAGACCAGACGAATTTCACCGTCGGCAAATAGATCGCCAACGTGAAAATGGCTGCGTAGCCCCTCGGTATCGAGGGTTTTCGTGGTTGCGGGATCAATGGCGTAACGGGATTCAGATTTCAGCATGGGGAGGTTCCTTTTCAAAGAAAATCATCACGGCGCGGCGTGAAAGTGTCGATCAAGCGGCCGTCTTCTAGGCAGCGGCAACCGTGAACAGCGCGGGATGGAATTACAAAGCTATCGCCGGGGCCGACTTCGGTTTCGACACCGTCGACGGTGAAAGCAAAGCGACCGGATTCCACATAGGTGGACTGGACGTGCGGATGGCTGTGCAGTTTGCCTTCGCCATCTTTGTCAAAGGTGAAAGCCACTACCATCAGTTCGGGGCTTTCGGACAGGACTTGGCGTGTGACGCCGGGATCAGCCTGCACGATGGGGAATTTCTGGGTCATAGTTTCCTCAGTGAAAGAGTGACGGCAGCCAAAGCGACAGCGCCGGAATATAGGTGACAAGCATCAGTGTACCAAAGGCAGCACCGTAAAACGGCCAGATGGATTTGACCGCATCAAAGATTGGGATGCGCCCAACCGCACACCCCACGAACAGCACAGCGCCAACGGGCGGCGTACAAAGCCCTATGCCAAGGTTCAGGATTAGGATCACACCAAAGTGTACCGGATCGACACCAAACGCTGTGGCAACTGGTAGGAAGATAGGTGTCGTGATGACGATCAGGGGCGACATATCCATGAATGTTCCAAGGATTAGCAGGACCACGTTCAGCAACAGCAAAATGACGATAGGGTTGTCAGACACACCTTGCAGCATTTCAACCATCGCGGCGGGCACTTTGAGATAAGCCAACAGCCATCCAAATGATGCTGCGCACCCGATCACCAACAGTACCATCGCGGTTGTGCGAACAGCAGCGAATGTTGCTTCGACAAAGTCATGCCAGCTAAGGCTGCGATACACAAAGAACGTAATCAGCAACGCATAGACAACCGCGATGTTGGACGATTCAGACGCCGTAAAGATACCGGACCGGACCCCGCCAAAGATGATCGCAACCAAGATCAAACCAGGGGCAGCGGACACAAACAAAGTGCCCATCATAGCAAGACCGGGAAATTTTTCAGTTGGGTAACCACGCTTTTTGGCAACAAACCATGCAGCAGTCATCAGCGACATTGCCAGCAAGAAACCCGGAATGATCCCTGCAGTGAACAGATCAGCAATCGAAATACGGCCACCAGCCGAGATCGAATAGATGATCATGTTGTGCGAAGGCGGCAACATCAGCGCAATGATCGAGCTGACGACGGTAATGTTTACCGCATAGTCCACGCCATAGCCGCGTTCTTTCATTTGTGGGACCATCAAGCCACCCACGGCAGATGCATCAGCCGCAGCCGACCCAGACACGCCACCAAACATGACAGAGGCGAGAATATTCACCTGACCAAGGCCGCCGCGCAAGTGTCCAACAAAGGCACCCGCAAGTGCCACCAGCCGCCGCGCGATATCGCCGCGCACCATCAGGTCGCCTGCGTAAATAAAGAACGGGATCGCCATCAGCGCAAAAACGGACACGCCAGAATTCAGACGTTGGAACACCACCACCGGCGGCAGGCCAAGATAGGCAACCGTGGCAAAGCTAGAAACGCCAAGACAGAACGCAACAGGCGTACCAATCAGAAGCAGGAACACGAATGTTCCAAAAAGGACGTAAAGCTCCATCTTAAGTCGCCTCGCTGTTATCGTCGCCAAAGCGGGCGGTGGGCAGGCCTGCGGCACGGCGCGCGATACGCTCGACCGAGAACAGCGCGACAAGAACGCCGCCAGCAACGATAGGAATAAAATCAAAGGCACCAGAAATGCCCAAAGACGGCAGCGTATTTCCAGCGGTCTTTTCCGCAAGCTGCCAGCCAAACCAGATCATGCCAATGCCAAAGCAAGTCACGACCAGATCGGAAAGAGAATACAGGAACATCTTGCCCTTGTGCGGGATCACATAAAGCAGCACGTCAAACGACAGGTGATACCCTTCACGGATACCGACTGCTGCACCCAAGAATATGAACCAACCCATGATCATCACCGACGCAGGTTCAGTCCACGAAATACTGTCATTCAGCACGTAACGCCAAAACACTTGCGCAGCGATCAACACCGTCATTAACACCAGTCCCGTACCAGCTGTCCAAAGCGCGGCGCGCCCGATCAAGCCCGTCAGAACTGCAATTTTCATCATAAAGCCCTGCAAAGGCGTTCCCCCCGAAAGTTTCGGCCCGCAACAGCTGTTGCGGGCCAAATTTGGTATTATTCAGTTGCCTGAATGTCAGCGACCATCTGCTGAAGCACAGGTGAAGTTACGTATTTTTCGTAAACTGGAACCATAGCTTCGATGAATGGTGTCTTATCGATGTCTGTGACGATCTCGACACCAGCAGCACGAACGCGTGCTTCGGATTCAGCTTCACGCGCAGCCCAAAGTTCACGCATCACAGGAACGGAATCGCGCGCTGCTTGGCGTACGATTTCCTGATCTTCGGCTGACAGCTTATCAAAGCTGGATTTCGCCATCACCAGAACCTCTGGCACGATCAAGTGCTGATCAAGCGTGTAGTATTGTGCAACTTCAAAGTGACCAGAGCTGTCGTATGAAGGCCAGTTGTTTTCCGCGCCGTCGATAACGCCCGTTTGGATCGAAGAATACACTTCGCCATACGGCATCGGTGTCGCGTTCGCGCCCAGCGCAGAAACCATATCAACAAACATGTCAGACTGCATCACGCGGAACTTAAGACCCGCCAAATCTTCGATGGAATTGATCGGCTTTTGCGAATTGTAGAAGCTACGTGAACCGCCATCAAAGAATGCCAGACCCACCAGATCATGGTCGCTGAATGCTTCCAGAATCTGATCGCCAACAGGGCCATCCATCACTTTGTGCATGTGCTCAACTGAACGGAAGATATACGGCAGCGAAGGGATTTGTGTTTCTTCGATGATGTTGTTGAACGGCCCAAGCGAAACACGGTTCATGTCGATTACACCGAACTGTGTCTGCTCGATCGTGTCCTTTTCCTGACCCAGCTGCGCTGAGTGGGATACTTCGATGCAAAGACGCCCGTCAGTGCGCTCTTCCAACAGATCGCCCATGTGGTTCACGGCAGCGACGGTTGGGTAACCGTCAGGGTGCGTATCGGATGAACGAAGCGTTACTTCACACGCTGTTGCAGCCGAAGCCATCGCAACGCTGGCCAGCAACGCTGCACCAATAGTTTTTGTAAAAGTCATTATTTTCTCCTCCCAGAAAAAATGGCCCTTTCAGAGCCGGTAAGCCTGCTTAGCAAGCCGGTAAGTGAGGTCATGTGCGACCTCATGTGCATCCGCCAAACCAAGCCGCCCCGTCGCGACAAGATTAGCCAGATACGCACAATCCGACCGCCGGGCGACGTCGTGCCGGGCGGGAATTGAACAAAATGCGCGGGTGTCGTCGTTAAAGCCGACGGTATTGTAAAACCCGCATGTTTCAGTTGTTGCTTCGCGGAACCGCTTGATCCCTTCGTTGCTGTCAAAGAACCACCAAGGCGGCCCCAAACGCAGCGCCGGGTACGCACCAGCAAGCGGTGCCAATTCGCGGCTGTAGCTGGTTTCGTCCAACGTAAAGACGATGATCGTCAGCGACGGTTCCATTCCAACCGCATCCAAAAGCGGCTTTAGCGCGTGCACGTAGTCAGTCTGGCTTGGGATATCGAAACCCTTGTCACGACCAAAGCCCGCAAAAACACTGGCCGAGTGGTTGCGGAACGATCCGGGATGGATTTGCAGAACCAACCCGTCATCAAGGCTCATCCGCGCCATTTCAGTTAGCATTTGCCCGCGAAATGCGTCCGCCTCGTCCGGGGTACATGTCCCCGCCAATGCCTTAGAGAACAGCGCCGCCGCATCGGCCTGCAACATATCTTCGGTACGGGCAGTCGCGTGGCCGTGGTCGCTGGCGGTCGCGCCATAGGCTTTAAAGAACGCGCGACGGACCCGGTGCGCCTGAAGATACCCTTCCCAAGTAGAGGTATCTTCGCCAGTCAGTGCGCCAAACTGCACGACGTTATCAGCGAAACCTTCAAATTCAGGGTCAACAACATTGTCCGGGCGATAGGTCGTTACGACCCGACCATTCCAATCGCTGTCGCCGATCATTTTATGCCACGTCAGATCATCCAATGCGCTTTCGGTCGTCGCAAGCAGCTCAATCCCAAAGCGATCAAACAACGCCCGCGGGCGGAACGCATCCTCTGCCAGTTTGGCGTCGATGTGATCGTAATATGCATCAGCGGTATCAGCCGACAGACGCTCATCCAGATCGAACACGTGTTCGAAAGAATGATCCAACCACATCGACGATGGGGTGCCACGTAGCAGGTGGTAGTTTTCTGCAAAACGACGCCAGATTTTGCGCGGATCATCCTCGACAGCGCGACCATCCACGCTTGGAACACCCAGATCAGCCATCGGCACGCCTTGGGACACGAGCATCCGGAATACGTAATGGTCCGGAACCACGAACAATTGCGCAGGATCGGGAAAGCGCTCGTTCTTTGCAAACCAACTTGGATCGCAATGACCGTGAGGGCTAATGATCGGCAACTCCGCGACGCTTTCGTACAATTCACGCGCCAGCGTTCGCACCGCTGATTCGACCGGAAAAAGACGGTCCGGATCAGTTAATTTCATTAGATTTCCCCCCAAAGCACTTGCGATACCTCTAGTCATCTAATATGTTAGTCTGGTAGATACGTCAAACTGGAAATTGCCATGCCCGCGCTAGCCTCACTTGCCCAACTGCAGACGACGACAGCCACTGATCAGGTGTTTCAGGCACTTTATTCTGCGATCATCACGCTGGAACTTGCGCCGGGCACAAAGGTTTCCGAGGCTGAAATTGCGCGCAATCTTGGCGTTTCTCGGCAGCCGGTACGCGATGCGTTCTATCGACTATCTGAACTCGGCTTTATGTTGATCCGCCCACAACGCGCGACAACGATCACATATATCTCTGAACAAGCGTTGCTGGATGCACGTTTCATCCGCACCGCGCTCGAGGTCGAGTGTATGCGTACTGCTATCTCTAAGATTACAGATGACGATATTCTGCGCCTTGAAGGGCTCATCAATCAGCAAGAGGCCGCGATAAAGACTGACGACAGGTTAGGCTTTCACGCACTCGACGACGAATTCCACGAAGTCATCTGCGAAATTGCGGGGCATCCAAACGCGTGGAACCTGATCCACGAACAAAAGGTCCACCTTGATCGCGTGCGTTACCTGTCCCTTGCATTTGGTGCGCAAAGTGCGCTGGATGATCACCGCGCCATCATGCAGTGCATCCGCGACCGTGATCCGGACGGCGCTGAAAAACAGCTGCGTACGCATCTTTCCCGCATTCTGAACATCCTTGAACAAGTCAGCGCTTCCCACCCAGAGCTGATGGAAAGCCAACAGAAATGACCAATAAGATATTGGCGATCGGCGAATGCATGGTCGAAATGGCCCCGCAAGCGCAAGGTGGCTATGCGATGGGATTTGCTGGCGATACGTTCAATACCGCTTGGTATCTGCGCAAAAACCTACCTGCCGATTGGGAGGTCGCATATCTGACCGGCGTCGGAACAGACGCAATGTCAGAGCAGATGACTAACTTCATCAGTGGCGCAGGCATTACGCCAGAGCTGCTGACGGTGCCGGATCGCACGGTCGGGCTTTATATGATTTCTCTCAAGGACGGCGAACGTAGCTTTAGCTATTGGCGTAGCGTCGCCGCAGCACGCAAGCTGGCGCAGCATCCTGCGCCTATTGATGCGCTGGAAAAGGGTGATGTCGCTTACTTTTCCGGGATCACTGTTGCGATTGTCGAACCCGAGGACCGCCAAGCATTGCTTGATACGCTGTCCGCTGCCCGCGCACGTGGAGTTACCGTCGCGTTTGATCCAAACCTTCGCCCGCGGCTCTGGGCTGGCACCGATGAAATGCGCGACTGGATCATGAAAGCCGCGGCCGTTTCCGACATCGCCCTGCCATCGTTTGAAGATGAAGCAACTGTTTTCGGCGACGCTGACAAGGCCGCGACACTTGCCCGCTATCAAAATGTCGGGGTGACTTGTGTTGTGGTCAAAGACGGACCCGACGATGTTCTGGCGCAAAACGGATCGGCCGCGCCCGTTACGGTAAGCCCCGTGCTGAACCCCGCGCCAGTGGACACCACTGCCGCAGGGGATTCTTTTAACGCAGCCTTCCTTGCCGGTCACTTGCGCGGCGAATATCTGTCACTCGCAATTGCCGCAGGCTGCGCCCTGTCGCACAAAGTTGTGTCGCACAAGGGCGCATTGGTCGACGTAACCTAAACGATCCCACCACCAGCGCCCGAAGACACGGGCCGTGTTTCAGCGACCTGCGCCCGATACCCGGACGCACGGTAAGTCGCGACCGGGTTAATCGCACTGCCCTTTTCAAAACGCGCCATCGCAAGGATCGGCTCGACGTCAGTGCGATAGGCCTGCTTGAGCGTCTCGCTCGCCATCAACGCATCATTCCCATCTTGAAAGCCCGACAACGCATCGCGGTCCACGATCAGCGCTTGTGCATAGGCACGCTGCACTTCGATCGCTGATGACATCAGGCTTTCGATTGGGTCGGTTACGTTGTGGCTTTGGTCAAGCATATGGGCGGGGTTAAATCCTAGGGTACCAGCCGCATCAACCAACTCGTTAAACACAAGAAACAACTGATAAGGGTTGATCGACCCCGTATCGAGATCATCATCACCGTATTTGCTATCGTTAAAATGAAAACCACCCAATTTACCAAACCGGATTAACCGGGCGACGATCATCTCGATGTTCACATTTGGCGCATGGTGCCCCAAATCAACAAGACATTGCGCGCGATCACCCAATTCGGTCGCTATCAGATAGTTGGTGCCCCAGTCTTGAACCACGGTCGAATAAAACGCGGGTTCAAAGATTTTATGCTCAGTCAATAATCGCCAATCATCTGGGATCGCCGCATAGACCTCTTTCGCGCTATCAAGGTAGCGGTCAAACTGGCGAATGAAATGCGCCTGCCCCGGAAAGTTGGAACCATCGCCGACCCAAACCGTCAAAGCCTCTGACCCGATTTTTTGACCCAGTTCGATGCAGTACAGATTATGTTCAATCGCTTGCTGACGGACGGCTTTGTCCGTGTGTGAAAGAGAACCATATTTGTAGCTGTGCGCCTGATCCGGTTGATCCTGAAAGGTGTTCGAATTCATCGCATCGAACGCCAAATTGGTTTCTTCGGCCTTTGCCAACAGATCAGCAGCAGGGGCGTCATCCCACGGGATATGCAGGGACACCTTTGGCGTCGCACCCGTTAGCTGATGAATGACACCGCAGTCATCCATCTTATCAAAGATATTTGCGGGCTCGCCCGCGCCCGGGAACCGGGCAAAGCGGGTGCCGCCGGTGCCGGTGCCCCAAGATGGAATGGCAACGCCGTAATCCGACACCTGTGCCTTGATCGCGGCAATATCGATACCGCGACGATCAAGCTGTTCGCCCAAGGCATCGTAATCCGTACGCAGCGCTGTTTCAGCCTGCGCATTGGCGGCGGAAATGTGGTCAGTCTTAATCATTGTATCCCCCGATCAACGCGTGAACGCTTGGACATTGCCCGCGTCCACGTTGATGATGTTCCCTGTCGACTTTGCACTGACATCGGCGGCAAAGAAATAACACGCCTCTGCAATATCTTCGGGCAGGACCGACCGTTTTAACAACGACCGCTGACGATACATTTCCTCTAGCCCGTCTTTGTCTGTGTCATAGGTCGATGCCCGTTGCGTCAACCATTCGCCTGACCAGATTTTGGACCCTTTCAACACCGCATCAGGGTTCACAACATTCACGCGGATACCATCAGGCGCGCCTTCCAATGCTAAACAGCGGGCAAGGTGAATTTCGCTAGCCTTAGCCGTGCAATAGGCGGATGCGCCCGGCGATGCAGCCAACCCATTCTTGGACGCGACAAAGATCATGGACCCACCGATGCCTTGGGTCTTTAGCAGTTTGAATGCCTCGCGAGCGACAAGGAAATAACCGGTCGAAAGGATCGACATATTCTTGTTCCATAGCTCTAGCGTGGTGTCTTCGACTGTGGCGGATGATGCGATCCCTGCGTTGGACACGACGATATCGACGCCACCGAATTCAACCGCCATATCCGCGTAAGCTTGGGCAACGGCATCTTCCGAGGTGACGTTCATTTCGACGGTGCGCACAACATCAGCACCGTATTTCGCGGCTAAGCCTTCGCTCGTTGAAGCCAATGCATCAGCATCAATATCGGCAAGCACGACACATGCACCGTCCATTAGATACCGTTCGGCCGTTGCGGCCCCGATGCCACCAGCACCCCCAGTCACAATGGCAACGCGGCCAGCCAGCGCTTTTGGTTTTGGCATGCGCTGCAGCTTTGCTTCTTCAAGCAACCAGTATTCGATATCAAACGCCTCTTGCTCGGGCAGACCTTGGTATTCGCTGATTGCGTGTGCGCCGCGCATCACGTTGATCGCATTAACATAGAATTCGCCAGATACGCGCGCCGTCGCCTTGTCCTTCGCGAAGGTGATCATGCCAACGCCGGGCACGAGGTACACAATCGCATTGGGGTCACGCATGCCCGGGCTGTTATCGTGTTTGCAACGTTCGTAATAGGCGGTGTAATCCGCGCGGTAATCAGCGACCATGCCAGCCAAACCCGCCAATGTCCCGTCAATATCAGGGTTCGCTGAATCGAAATCGACAACAAGCGGACGGATCTTAGTGCGCAAAAAATGGTCAGGGCATGACGTGCCCAGCGCCGCCAACGGCTCCATATCATTTGAACCGACAAATTGCAGGACAGCGTCCTGATCATCGAAATGACCAACCTTGTGGCTATCCTCGGAAATCATACCGCGGATCGCGGGCATCAGTGCTGCTGCGACACGACGACGTTCATCCGCAGACAAAGCTGTATGTTTTTGCCCACCGAACGCGGGCACATCCGCCGTCTTATTTTCAAGCCACGCTGTCGCGGTGTTAATCACCTCTAGCGTGGTTTCATAACAAACCTTGGCATCATCATCCCAAGTGAACAAACCATGCGACCCCAGAATGACGCCTTTCGCATTCGGGTTCTTTTCGCAGAAGTCCGACAACCACAAACCCAATTCATAACCGGGGCGCTTCCACGGTAGCCAACCAACGGTATCGCCAAAAATCTCTTGGGTAAGCGCGATACCGTCTTTGGAAGCAGCAATCGCGATGATCGCATCTGAATGCACGTGATCAACATGCTTGCGCGGCACATATGCGTGCAGCGGCGTATCAATCGACGCCGCCCGTGAGTTCAAATTGAACGTACAATGAGGAAGATAGCCGACCATCTCGTCCTCAAATTTGACACCGCGATACAGCCCCTTAAGGGCGTTCAGCTTGTCCATATAAAGCGTTGAAAATCCGTCCATCTTGATCGAACCGATATCACCACCCGACCCTTTGACCCAAAGAACCTCGACCTGATCACCCGTTAGCGGGTCCGTCTCCATGACCTTAGCCGAAGTATTGCCCCCGCCATAATTGGTGACGCGCTTATCGGACCCCAAAAGGTTGGACCGATACAGTAGCTTTTCAGGCTCGGTCATGTTTGAAGCGGTTGCATCGTCCCATAGGTTTTCAAGTCGCGCCTTTGGCGAAGATGTCGGCATGGTTTTCCTCCCATTCGGGACCAGTAATTGGTCACGTTTGCCAGATTACTGCGCGAGATTGAACGTCGCGTCAATCATTTTCAATCATTATCGATCACGCTGCGCCGCAGAAACGATCAATAATGAAAGAAATTGATTGACAATGACTGATTGAATGATTGAAGCTGCGACCAAAGAACGGGACAAAAAACCATGATCGAAAGCGAACGCCACCGCGTTATTCTCTCTGCTGTAGAAGCCCGGCCCGTTGTTACGGTTGCCGAAATGGTTGAACTGACAGACGCGTCAGAAGCCACCGTGCGCCGCGACATCGCCACGCTTCATATGCAGAAAAAGCTGCGCCGCGTGCGGGGTGGGGCAGAATCAATCGCGCCCCCACAATTCGTTGGTCTTAAGGGGCGTCCGTTCGCGATGAACGAAAGCCACAAGATTGCAGAAAAACGCGCAATTGCGAGCGCAGCGGTCGAACTATGCGATGATGGGGATCCGATCATTATCAACGGCGGCACAACAACATTTCAGATGGTGCATCCGCTGGCAAACAAGCGGTGTCTTGTTTTTACAAACTCTTTCCCCATCGCGGAACATCTGCTGCACCAATCCAAGAACACGGTCATGCTGTCGGGCGGCACGATCTATCGCGAACAGAACATCATTCTGTCGCCGTTCGATAATGACGTTACCCGGAACTTTAGCGCCAAGCGCCTATTTCTTGGATGCCAAGGTGTGTCCAAACTAGGCGTGATGGAGCAAGACCCGCTGATCATTCAGGCCGAAAACAAACTGATGGGCCAAGCGGACGAAGTTATATTGCTTGCTGACAGCACAAAATTCAAATCACGGTCTAGCCTCATTTTGTGCGGCCTTGATCAGATTGCCACCATCATTACCGACGACCGGATTGAGGACGCCCATGCCAGCATGATCGACGCGGCCGGTGTCACATTAATTACCGTTACCCCGACCCGTGCCGAGGAGGAAAAGCGCGAAGTGGGATAACGCACGACTGCTCATTAGGGAGGAACAACATGAGCCTATCAAAGAAAATCGCATTGGCCGCTGGCCTTGCGACATCATTCATTGCGACCACAGCTATGGCCGACGACGTGCGTATTGCGCTTGTCGTTAAATCACTGGGCAACGGTTTCTTCGAGGCCGCAGCACGCGGCGCAGAAGAAGCCGCCGGTGAATTGGGTGGGGTAGAAATTATCTATACCGGCCCAACAGACACCACTGCCGAAGGTCAGATCGAAGTCATCAATTCGCTGATTGCGCAGCGCGTTGACGCGATCGCCGTTTCTGCAAACGACCCTGACGCATTGGTACCCGCGCTACAAAAGGCGATGGATCGTGGGATCACAGTTATTTCTTGGGATTCAGGCGTTGCACCTGAAGGCCGCGAAATGCACCTATCACCTTCATCCAACGCGCTGATTGGTCAAACCATCATCAAACTGGCGGCAGATGAAATGCCAGACGGCGGTCAGGTCGCCATTTTGTCAGCAACGTCGACATCGACAAACCAGAACATCTGGATTGATGAAATGAACGCCGTCATGGGCGACTATCCAAACATCGAAGTCGTCGCGACAGTTTACGGCGATGATCTGGCTGACAAATCCTACCGCGAGACTCAGGGACTTATTCAGACCTACCCTGACTTGGATGCAATCATTGCGCCGACCTCTGTCGGTATCGTCGCAGCCGCACAAGCCGTGGCTGACGCAGGCAAAATTGGCGAAGTTAACGTGACCGGTCTTGGTCTTCCGTCGGAAATGGCCGGTGCCATCGAAAGCGGTGCGTCAAAGTCCTTCGCGATCTGGAACCCAGTTGATCTAGGCTATGCGACTACAATGCTGGCCTACAATCTGGCGACAGATGCCGCGACAGCCGCACCGGGTGCAGAAATCGGCATGGGCCGGATGGGCACTGCCACATTGGATGACAATAACGAGGCAGCAATGTCGACGCCGTTCAAATACGACGCCAGCAACATCGACGAATTCAAAAGCGTCTTTTGATTTAACTTGCAGGTCCGGCTTGACTGGGCCTGCATCCATATTCTCAAGTGAACATCATGACTTTGGACAACACCAAGCAGCCAATAGCGGCGCGCGGGGACACGGCTGATCTTGCGCCGGTTCTTACGCTGCGTGGCATCACCAAGACTTTTCCCGGCGTCCGCGCGCTGGGTGGCGTTGATCTGGCGCTTTATTCCGGCCAAGTCACCGCTCTCGTTGGTGAAAACGGCGCAGGGAAATCGACACTCGTAAAGGTGCTAACTGGTATTTACCGCCCAGACGCTGGTGACATTGTCATTGATGATACACCCACTCAATTTCAAACGGCCACCGACGCGTCAGACGCGGGTGTGACAGCGATCCACCAAGAAACGGTGCTTTTTGATGATCTTACGGTCGCTGAAAACATCTTTCTAGGTCACGCTCCACGTACCCGCTGGGGGCTAATTGATTGGGGCACCATGCGCACCCAAGCGACCGAAATCCTGACGCGTATTGGTGCAAATCTGGACCCAGATGCCACCCTGCGGGAATTGGGCATCGCGAACAAACACCTTGTCGCCATCGCACGCGCCTTGTCGGTGCAGGCCCGCGTCGTGGTGATGGACGAACCAACCGCCGCCCTGTCCAGGGCAGAGATCGAAGAGCTGTACGAACTGGTTGATCGCCTGAAATCCGAAGGCAAAGCGATCCTATTCATCAGCCACAAATTTGATGAAATCTTCCGCATCGCCGACCGCTATACCGTGTTCCGCGATGGCGAAATGGTGGGTGCGGGCATGATCGCCGACATCACCGAAAACAAGCTGGTCGAAATGATGGTCGGCCGCCCCGTTGGGCAAGTCTTTCCAACCCGCAGCACAAATATAGGTGACGAAATCCTGCGGGTAGTGGGATATTCCCATCCAACCGAATTCGCCGACATCAATTTCGGCCTGCGCCGAGGCGAGATTTTAGGATTTTACGGGCTGGTTGGTGCTGGTCGTTCCGAATTCATGCAGGCGCTGTTTGGCGTCACAAAGCCATCGAAGGGCGCGATTAAGATCGACGGCAAAATCGCCATCATCCGAAGCCCGAACGAAGCAATAGAACAAGGCATCGTTTACGTCCCCGAGGACCGCGGCAAGCAAGGCGCAATCATTGACTTGCCTATCTTCCAAAACGTGACACTTCCATCGTTGGGGCGGATTTCGGGCAATGGTTTTCTGAAAATGGCCGAAGAATTCAGCCTTGCGCGCAAATACACTGAACGGCTTGATCTTCGTGCGGCTGCGCTTGACCAGAACGTCGGCAATCTATCTGGGGGGAACCAACAAAAAGTGGTCATCGCCAAATGGCTCGCCACATTGCCTAAGGTGATCATCCTAGACGAACCCACCAAAGGCATCGACGTAGGTTCCAAAGCTGCCGTGCATGAATTCATGGCCGAACTAGCAAACGAAGGGCTGTCGGTGATCATGGTTAGCTCTGAGATCCCGGAAATCTTAGGCATGTCCGACCGCGTAATTGTGATGCGCGAAGGCCGGATCGTCGATGAATGCGACCGCAAAGGTCTAACCCCAGAAAAGCTAGTGCGCGCCGCCGCAGGTTACGAGGAGAGCGCCTAATGCTGAAACGTCTAAAATCACGGGAAACGATCCTGCTAGGCGCAATAATCGCGCTGATCGCCTTGGTTGAAACGCGGTTTTCTGGGTTTGCTGCGCCGGGCAATCTGGCAAGCATCTTTAACGACACCTCGATCTTGATGATCCTTGCCTTGGGCCAAATGACGGTCATCTTGACCAAATGCATTGATCTATCGGTCGCGTCAAACCTTGCCCTAACAGGGATGGTCGTTGCGACAATCAACGCCGCAATGCCGGGGATGCCTGTAACGGTTTTGATCCTGATTGCTATCGCACTAGGGATGCTTATGGGGGCATTCAACGGCGTGTTGGTCTGGCTTTTGGACCTGCCTTCAATCGTGGTCACCCTGGGTACGATGACAATCTATCGCGGTGTGATCTTCCTGATCTCAGATGGCGCATGGATCAACGCACATGAAATGAGCGATGGCTTTAAGGCGCTGCCGCGTCATGTGATCCTTGGCCTACCCGTGCTGGGATGGATCGCGATTTTGGTTATCACGCTGTTCGTTCCGTTGATCATGCGCACCCCGATGGGCCGCGCGTTCTATGCCGTTGGTGGAAATCCACATGCAGCGGTTTACACTGGCATTAACGTTGGTCGGACACGGTTCAACAGCTTTGTGCTATCCGGTGGGCTTGCCGGGCTTTGCGGGTATCTTTGGGTGTCGCGTTATGCCGTGGCCTATACGGACGTCGCTGGCGGGTTTGAGTTGGACGTGGTTGCCGCCTGCGTCATTGGAGGCATTTCCATCGCCGGTGGGATCGGTTCCGTTGGTGGTGCAGTTTTGGGCGCGCTATTTCTTGGCGTGATCAAGAACGCACTTCCGGTCGCTGGCATTTCGCCATTCTGGCAGCTTGCCATTTCAGGTGCAGCGATCATCATCGCTGTCGCATTTAACGCCCAGTCTGAACGAACCAAGGGCCGTGTTATCCTCAAATCTGCCGAGGCCACATCATGAGCATTTCCGACACAGCCCAGCGTACGATCCCGAACCGACTGCACAGCCGTGGTTATCGGCTAATCCGATCATGGGAAGTCCTATTGCTAGGCGTCGCGATCATTATCTTTTTCGCCAACACCCAAGCCAGCCCATATTTTCTGGACCCTTGGAACCTAAGCGACGCGAGCTTTAACTTTACCGAAAAAGCCATGATCGCTTTTGCAATGGCGCTGCTGATCATCACCGGTGAAATCGACCTAAGCGTTGCCGGGATTATTGCGCTGTCATCCACTGCGATGGGCTATGCGCTGCAGCTTGGGGCAGGCACGCCAATGCTGGTTCTGATCGGTCTGAGCGTGGGTGTGTTATGCGGCGCGTTCAACGGGGTGCTGATTACCAAGATGGGTTTGCCATCTATCGTCGTCACCATCGGAACCATGAGCCTGTTTCGCGGTATTGCGTATATTGTCTTGGGCGACCAAGCATTCAACGGCTACCCCAGCGACTTTAGCGTCTTCGGGCGGGGCTATGCCTTTGGCGTCATCACATGGGAGATCGTAATTCTCATCGTGCTTGCAATCGCCTTTGGGGTCTTGCTGCATCTGACCAACTTTGGGCGAAAGCTTTATGTCATCGGGAATAATCCCACTGCAGCGTTGTTTTCCGGGGTGAAGGTTCAAAGAACCAAGATGATCTTGTTCCTGCTCACAGGCTTAATGTCCGGCCTTGCAGCTGTTTGCCTCACGTCCCGGCTGGGGTCGACGCGCCCGTCCATCGCATTGGGCTGGGAATTAGAGGTCGTCACGATGGTCGTTCTAGGTGGCATTTCGATCTTAGGCGGGTCAGGTACAATTGTCGGCGTCGTGATCGCGGCCCTTGTCATGGGCATGGTTACATTTGGCCTTGGCCTGTTGAACGTTCCCGGCATCGTCATGTCGATCTTTATCGGTGGACTGCTAATCGGGGTTATTGCCCTACCCCGTTTGATCGGGCTGATCGCCGCACAAAGGAAACGCTGATGGAACGCTACGCCTTTCGCATGACCTTACTTCCCGGCAAGACCGCAGAATACAAACAACGGCACGATGACATCTGGCCAGAGCTATCCGCGCTGCTGACTGAAGCAGGGATCAGTGATTATTCGATCTGGTTAGACGAAGACACCAACGCCTTGTTTGGAATCCTGATGCGTACAAACGATCATGCCATGGACAACCTGCCTGACCACCCTGTTATGCAAAAATGGTGGGCGCATATGGCGGACATCATGGAAACCCACCCATCAAACGAACCCATCGCGATGCCGCTAGAGCCAATGTTTTACATGCCATGACCGACCATCAATTTATTGCTGTCATTGATGTCGGCAAAACAAACGCAAAACTGGCGTTAGTGGATGCCAATACGCTCGACGAAGTTGCGGTTCGAACCCGTCCCAATACCGTCTTGCCGGGACCACCTTGGCCACATTTCGACCTTGAAGGACATTGGGCATTCTTTCTGGATGCCCTTACTGAATTTGGTCAGACACACGCGATTACCGGTATTTCTATCACCACACATGGGGCCGCTGTCGTTCTGTTGGACAAAGACGGTGCACTTGCCGCGCCGATGTTGGACTATGAACATACCGGGCCCGATGACAGGGCAGCTGAATACGACGCAATCCGCCCCGAATTTTCGCAAACGGGTTCGCCACGTCTTCCTATGGGGCTTAACGTTGGGGCGCAGTTGGATTGGCAATTTGCGGTTGACCCAACGCTCTGCGACCGCACGGCGCATATCCTGACCTACCCTCAATACTGGGCATGGCGGCTTACGGATGTCATGGCAACCGAAGTCACATCGCTTGGCTGCCATACTGATCTGTGGAACCCATATGCAGGCGATTTTTCGTCGCTCATCGATACGCTTGGGATCTCGGGAAAACTGCCAGCAGCACAAAAATCAGGGTCTATTGCTGGGCAATTGGCCGATGATATTGCGACGCAGACTGGGCTTTCATCGGATATCCCCGTCGCCTTTGGCATCCACGACAGCAATGCATCACTTTATCCTCATGTGATCGGTCAGGACGGGGCGTTCAGCGTTGTTTCAACCGGAACATGGGTAATTGCCATGGCCGTGGGTGGCGCTCAGGGCACGCTAGACCCGGCGCGCGACACGCTGATCAACGTCAACGCATTAGGCGCAGCAGTTCCATCGGCGCGATTCATGGGGGGACGTTCATTCGAAGAGATCCGAGGCACCTCAACCGCCGACCCCAACGCCCAAGACCGTATGCGCTTAATCGCTGACGGCGTGATGCTTCTACCATCGGTCGTCCAAGGGTCAGGCCCCTACCCAGACCGAATGCACAGCTGGACAGCAGAGCCGAAAACCGACGGCACACGGATGCTAGCCCTATCGTATTATCTGGCCCTCATGACGGACACCTGCCTGAACCTGATTGGCGCGACTGGCCCAACCATCATCGAAGGCCCCTTTGCGCGGAACGCTGATTACCTAGACATGCTGGCAGCGATCCGACCGGACGGCGTATGCGCGTCAGCTGCATCAACGGGAACCAGCGCGGGCAGCGCGTTGCTATTGTTGGACGATGCGACCTATCAATCGCCGCCGAAGGTCACATGCTCCCGCAATGTGGCCGATTTGCAGGCTTACGCCAGCGAATGGCGCGATCACGTCAATCAAGGCTAATGAAATCAGCCAAGCCTTTGTAGCAATTGTCTTTCCTTTAATTCTTCCGCTATCAATTTCCAAACGCTTGGAGGAGCCCGCAATATGACCGTGAATATCGAAACCCTAGTGGATCAAATGACGCTGGAAGAGCAGGTTTCACTGCTGTCAGGCGAAGACCTTTGGTCGATTCCGGCGATAGAACGGCTTGGCCTTAGCAAACTTCGCGTGACTGACGGCCCAAATGGCGCGCGTGGTGGCGGTGATTGGTTCGGCGGCGTCACAGCGGCGGCGTTCCCAGTGGGTATCGCACTTGGTGCTACATGGAACCCCGAACTCGCGTATGAAGTCGGCGCAGCGCTAGCCAAGGAAACCAAATCAAAATGTGCGCATGTGCTGCTTGCCCCAACAATCAACATCCATCGGTCCGTCACCAATGGTCGCAACTTTGAATGCTTTGCCGAAGATCCTGAACTCACGGCATCGCTCACTGTTTCATATATTCATGGGCTTCAGGACAACGGGATTGCAGCGACGCCGAAACACTTTGCCGGGAATGAATCCGAAATTCAGCGTACGACGATGAATTCAGAGGTCGACGAACGCACCTTGCGCGAAGTCTATCTTCGCCCGTTTGAGGCGGCGGTAAAAGACGGCAACGCCTGGGCGATGATGTCTTCATACAACCGATTGAACGCCGACTATACATCCGAGAACACTTGGCTGCTGACCGACGTTCTACGTGGCGACTGGGATTATGACGGCATTGTCATGTCCGATTGGTTTGGGTCCCACACAACCGCCGAAACCGTAAATGCAGGGCTTGATCTGGAAATGCCCGGACCACCCCGTGACCGAGGCGACAAGCTGGTTACAGCCGTAAAAGAAGGCGCTGTTACACCCGAAATGATCCGCACCCGCGCGCTGAATATGTTGCGCCTGATGGAACGCACCGGGGCGCTTACCGATAAAACTCCTTACGCAGAAAAGTCAGAGGACCTACCAGAAACCCGCGCGCTTATCCGGCGCGCAGGGGCTGAAGGTACGGTTTTGTTAAAGAACGAAAAAATCCTGCCGCTGACGGCAAAGCCCGGCAAGATTGCAGTCATCGGACCAAACGCGGCCGAGGCGCAGATCATGGGTGGCGGATCGTCGTTCATCAACGCCCATTATCGTGTTTCGCCGCTCGAGGCGCTGACCGAACGATTTGGCGCCGACAACATCATCCACGCACCGGGATGTCATAACCATCGGTGGGAACCCTTGTTCATTGGCGATGTCAGCGTTGATTTCTTTGATAATGGCGATCTTTCCGGTGACCCGGTCGCGACGCAAACGTTAGGCCAGACACAGACCTTCTGGATGCCGCCCATTGGTGAAGGCAAGGTTGACCCCACAGGTTTCTCGGCCCGGATTAGCTGGACTTACACGCCCGATGCATCAGGTCAGCACCGGTTCGGGCTTCACGCGACTGGCCGCAGTAAGCTATTCGTTGATGGCAAGCTTGTTGTAAACGCGGCCGATGGTTGGACACGCGGTCGTACCTTCTTTGAGGAAGGCTGCGACGAGATCGTGGAAGAGGCTGACCTGATTGCAGGACAATCCTATGCGGTCACCGTGGAATTCGTCGCGCGCAAAGGCGAGATGCTTGATCTGTCGGCCTTCCGCGCTGGCGTTGGGCGACCGCTGCCAGACGACGCGATCGCACTAGCAGCCAATGCCGCCAAAGAAGCCGACACAGCGATTGTATTCGTCGGGAGGTCTGGGGAATGGGACACCGAAGGTTCCGACCTAGAACACATCACTTTGCCCGGTGCCCAAGACGAACTGGTCGCTGCCGTTCTGGCCGCAAACCCGAATGCGGTCATTGTGTTGCAAACGGGTGGCCCGGTTGAAATGCCTTGGGTGGATCAAGCCAAGGCCGTTTTGCAAGCATGGTACCCCGGTCAAGAAACAGGCAATGCGATCACTGACGTATTGTTCGGCGATGTTGAACCGGGCGGTCGCCTACCGCAGACTTTCCCTGTGCGCTGGCAAGACAACCCGACATGGTCACAAGACCCCGAGATCTATCCCGGCCTAGACGGCAAAGTCCGTTACGAGGAAGGCGTGTTCATCGGCTACCGGCACTATGACAAACATGGGATCGCACCACTGTTCCCGTTTGGCCATGGGTTAGGGTATACCGAATTCGCCCTGTCTGATTGCATTGTCAAAGCTGTGGGTGGCGGCGCGCACGTGACTGTCACACTGACCAACACAGGCGACCGAAGCGGCGCTACTGTCGTGCAGGTTTACGTTGGCGATAAGGCGTCGAGCATCTTGCGGCCCGTCAAAGAGCTAAAAACCTTTGCGAAGGTTTCGTTAGCGCCGGGCGAAAGCCAACAGGTCGATCTTGATCTGAATGGTCGCGATTTTGCGTATTTCGATGTCGATGCCGCGCTTTGGCGGGTTGAGGCAGGCGAATTTGATATCGCGGTCGGTTTTTCGGCCACAGACATCGCCTGCACCGCGCAAATTACGATGCAGGCAACGACCTACGAAAAGTGACCTAAGCCGATTGGCCTGCCTTGCGAATTTGGTCGAGGCAGGCCGACAGCGAAGCGTCCTCGATCTGTTGATAAAGCGCGAATTCATCGGCCACGGAAGTGCCCAGTGCCTTTTCGAATTCGGCTTTGCTAGATGCGCTGTGGCTATCCTGCCCTGCATCATCGCCAAGGTTTGATTGGAATATGCCTGCTGCGCTGACTGGCAGGAAATCTTCGTAGATGATCGGGCTTAGGGTTAGCACACCTTCATCTAGCAGCGCGACTGTATCCAGATCGCGCGTGGTGTCAGGAATGTGGTCGATTGAGAATTTGAAATGGGCCAAGCCCTGATCATACATGCCACGCCAATCGTCTGGGAAAACTTTGAACGCATCTGACAACGCGGCCATATATGCGGCAGCGTTCGATCCATCGCCTGCAGGCAGTATTTCGGCGCGAACTGCTGCAAGCGTCCGATCATAAAGATCGCGACCCTTAGGTGTCAGGGCGACGCCGCGTTGCTCGATCTCTCCGAAACGGGCGGTGTGGCTACCAACGGTCGCTGTACCATCCGCTGATGGAAATTTCACAGGCTCCTCTAGTGCCTTGAACGATGTCTGCCGCAGCAAGATGGGGCAGTCACGGCGTGGCGGGCCTTCAACGACGGCTTTGGCAGGCAGGCCGCGTTCGACCATGCCGACCTGGGCGGCATCAATATCCAACGTGCGGGGTGTAAGGTGATTGATATGCGGCCCCTTAAACGAAACCACATCCGCGATGAGGCGGTGGGCGGAGTTCAGTTGATTGAACGTGTCGATATCGACGCAAGCGTCAGCATGCCAACGAAATGTTTCCAACACCTCAGCCACGAATTTTGTCGCGTCTTCGGATGACAGCCCGCCTTGGGCCTCTGCTTTTTCGGTCAGGGCGACGGCGCCAGCGGTGAAAATTTGCCGCTTTGCCAAAATGGCCGCGGCTTGCGCGCGCAGCGTATCATCTGTGATCAGTTCTAGGCGCAACAGCGAAGTAAACACCCGGAACGGATTGGCCGCCAGTGCGGCGCGGGTCGTTGGGCGAAAGGCAGTCGAATGCACAGGCACCGCAGCCGCCGACAGGTCGTAATAGCCCACGGGGTACATCCCCATGACCGCGAAAACGCGTGCCATCATTGCCAGTTCATCCGCTGTGCCCAGACGGATCGCACCGTGCCGTTCTTCGGAAATGCGTGTGGTGTCTTCGTCAGGTGTGAGATTCAACCCTGCCGCCGATGGCCCATTCAGGGTCGCGGCATTTGTGTCCTGAACAATCTCTAGCAGGTCGCCATAGGCTGGGACCTCTGTCCGGTACATCGCAGACATCGCCGCTGAAAAATCAGCGCGGATCGTGTCAGGTTGTGCAAAATTCTGGGTCATCACGATTCATCCTTGCATTCAACGACCGGGCCAAACGAATGGCCACGGTCATTTGTAAATCATGCTTTGATGACGCTGAATAGTCTTGTGACGTGAGACCTATTAACCCAGCTACCCAAACATAGAGTTTGGGATCGCGAGCGCGATTTGCGGGAACAGGATGATCAGGACCAAAGTCACAATCATAGCGATCAGAAACGGGGTAACGCCCTTAAAGATCGTATGCAGCGGGATGTCTTCGGCGACGCTACGCACGACAAAGACGTTCAACCCCACAGGTGGTGTAATCATACCCATTTCGATCACGATCACCGCAATCACGCCAAACCAAATTGGATCAAAGCCAAGGCCAAGAATAATCGGATAGTAGATCGGAATGGTTACAACCAGCATCGCCAACCCATCCAAAAACATACCCAAAACAACATAGCTTAGTAAGATCAGCACCAGCGTTCCATACGGCCCAAGTCCAAAGGAGGTCAGCATATTGCTAAGCGCAAGCGGGATATCCGTGATAACCAAGAACGGGTTCAGCACGTTCGCCCCAACAACGATCATGTACAGCATTGCCGATGTTTTGACGGTGTCACCAATCGCGCTGACAAAACCTGTGCATGATAGGCTTCCGGTAAGCAACGCAATCAAGATCACTAGCCCTGCGCCGACGCCGGATGCTTCGACCGGGGTGAAAACACCCAAGTAAATGCCACCGATTGAGATCATGATGACCCCAATCAAAGGTGCAGCGCGGCCAAACAAACGAAGACGTTCCGCGAGTGGCTTGGCTTCGCCGCGTGGGCCAGCATTTGGGTTGCGCAACGTGACAATCCAAATCGCCATGATGAACAGACTGCTCATGAGCAAACCGGGCAGTATACCTGCCATAAACAAGCGTCCAATCGATTCCTCAGTCAGGATCGCGTAGATAACAAAGCCTGTCGAAGGGGGGATCAGGAAACCCAATGTACCGCCCGCAGCAATGGCGCCCGTCGATAGGCCCGGACCGTATCCAAGCCGCTTCATCTCGGGCAGGGCAACACGGCCGATGGTCACCGCAGTCGCGACTGACGATCCCGACACAGCCGAAAACGCGGCACACCCGATAACAGACGCAGATGCCAATCCGCCCCGAAATCTCCCGACCCAAGCATGGGCGGCATCATAAAGGGCGCGGCTAAATCCAGCCTCTGACGCGATGTTGCCAAGCAGGACAAACATCGGAACGACAATCAGGTTGTAACTGCTGATCGACGAATAGGTTTCGGTGAACATAATCGCGGTCGCGCGGCGTAATCCGTCAAGATACCAAACCCCGAAAAAGCCAGTCAAAAACATGGCAAAGGCAACAGGTGTCCGCAGGATCATCAGCCCAAACAGTGCGCCGATCCCAAAGATCCCAATAGCTAGGTCAGTCATCTATCGTCTTCCATCCGAAAATCAGCGCAATCATTTGCGCTGCAAACACAATCGCGCACAGCGCCATACCCGCACAGATCGCCCCGTAAACGGGCCACAGCGGCAGTTCGAGCATGTTGGTCACATCACCAAATTCGATAGCCTCGGCCGCCTTTTTCCACGCCTGACCGCACAGCACATACAGCGCGATAATCGACAGTGTTCGGGACATAAGATCACCAAACAAGCGGCCCCAACGGCCGAGCGGTTTATCAAAAAGGTCCACCCGGACATGCGAGCCGGTGTAGGTCGCATAAGGAAGCGCCATCATGACCAACGCAACAGCGACCAGTTGGACGATTTCGTTCACCCCAAGCAGCGGCGCGCCAAAAACGTACCGCAAGATCACGCCAGTGCTGACGACAATCACCATGGCAATAAGGCAGATGCCGGCCCCGATGGCCAGCAATCCGGGAACCCAGGCGGACCACGCCGCCCAAGTTGATTTACTGAAACGCGACACGGTTTATTCCGCTGTCAGTGCGTCGACGACCGCTTGTGCAGCGTCGCCGGTATCGGCCACAACCTGATCCACAATCGGTGCAGACAATACGTTGAACGCTGCGGCTTCGTCATCGCTTAGGCGAACGACTTCGCCGCCCATTTCTTCGAATGCGACGATCCCGCCTTCGGCGACGGTTAGCTGGGTGGTGTTCGCCAGCACGGATGCCTCTTTGCCAGCCTCAACCACGGCGGCTTGGGCATCGTCAGACAGACCACGGAATGCATCACGGTTCATCACGATGAAGAACGGCGAATTCGTCGCCTCGAACCCAAGGGTCAGATAATTGGCGACTTCACCCAAACGGAAAGCGCGGGTGGCGGTTGTGTCGATCATCGCACCGTCAATCACGCCGGTTTGCATCGCATTGTAAATCTCGGTCACGGGCATGGATACTGGGTTACCACCCCATGCTTCGACCTGAAGGCCCGCGTTTCGTGACGGCACCCGAATATTCATCCCTGCAACGTCCGCAGGGCTATGAACAGCAACATCACGCGTGTACAGGACGTTTGGCGCGCTGGACCAAAGCGAAACCAGCTGCACGCGGCGGTATTCGTCTTTGAATAGATCAATGTTTTCCCACAGATCTGCGGTACCCGTTTCGGTGTTGATCACACCGGGCAATTCAGCGGTTAGCGTCAGAGGAAAGTTCGACGCGGTGTAACCGGGCAAACCGATCGCAAAATCGGCGACACCGTCAACAGCACGGTTGTATTGTTCGACCGGACCCGGCCCAAGTTCACCGCCAGAATAAAGGCGCACGGTCACGTCGCCGCCAGTCTTTTCGCCAACCAAGTCAGCGAACGGCTGAAACGCACCTGACACATATGGGTGACCTGGTGGCATAAAATTGGCAAAGCTTAGTTCTTCGGCAACTGCGTTCGTCGCCCACAAAGCGACAACGGCAGTGGCAATAGGTGTAGTTAGGCGCATGTTTCTTCCTCCCGAAAATTCACGATGTACGAGGTTCAGCTCGCACGCATGCGCATCTTATGTCAGCGCATCCAGTACCAACGCGAATTCAAAGCCAGAGGAACAGCATAAGTATCCGCTATAGCCTGTCCGAAACTGCGGCGGCGCGGCGCACAAGTTCCAATAGCAACGCTTGGGCTTTGGTCGGGACCCACCCGATCCGATAAGTCAGGCCAATTGGGCGACCTTTCCAATTTGTGTCGACAGCCAACGCGATCAGCAAACCACGTAAAGTTTCAGCTTCTGCCTGCTTTTCAGAAATACAGCCCAACATATCGCTACGTTGCAAAATTTCACGCATCAAAAGAATGGAGCCACACTCAAGAATGCTGCCGGGCGCATCAATATGAGCCAATGCAAACAAGTCATCAAATTGGGTTCGACTTGGCGTACCCTGACGCGGCACCGCCCACTGCTGTTTTGCAAGAACATCCAGCCCAATATCTGCATTGTTTGCCAATGGGTGCGCAGGCCGCGCCAAAATCGCCATCTTATCTGAAAACAGCTGCTCTTGCTCGACATCACTAATTGGCAAAGGATCACGCAAAGCGCCGATCATAAAATCTATTTCGCCAGAACGAACCCCGCCCAATAGATCATCATAAGTCCCATCCAATACGGTCACCGGCTGCATCGACCGCAGCGCACGAAACTGGGCCAATGCCTGCGGCAGCACGACAGACCGCGACAACGGCAGTGACCCCACAACAATTGTTCCAACTTCGCGTCCGTCAAATTCACCTAGATCTGCTTCGGTTTGATCAAACTCAGAAAACGCCAACTGCGCAGCCTTTGCCAAATCACGGCACGGACGTGTGGCGACCAGACCGAATGTCGTGCGCTCGAATAATGGGCGGGCGGCCTCTTGCTCGATCTGCGTGATAGCACGGTGCACTGTGGGCTGTGCCAACCCCAGATTACGTGCAGCTAAGGTAAAGTTTTGTGCATCAACAACCGCAATGAGCGCCTGCAACTGCGCAACGGTAGCCGTCACGATTAAACGCGGTGACACCTCTGCTAATGCTGCATCCAATCGCTGCATCGCGCGGCGCAAGCGCAATTCGAATAATGCGCCGCGCTCGGTCAAAAAGAATCCGTGACGTGTACGGTCAAAAAGTTCGCCACCCGCCTCTCGTTCGAGCTTAGCCAACGATTGGGTCACGGCGGGTTGCGACACATTACACCGCGCCGCTGCTATAGTTGGCGAACGCGAAGTGGCAACGGCAAGAAACACCCGAAAGTGACGGAGATTTCGCGAAATCATAGCTTGTGGCCCAAACCGTAATCTGGCGCAGGATGCGTTACAGAACCTAATTCAAGTATCGTGCTACTTTTCACTAAATTACTCCCCTGCGATACCGAAACACTATGCGTATCCACCCAAACAAGCCTGCCATCCGAGGGCCACCATGACCATACACTATAGCAAATTCTTATCCTGATAGACGGCCTTCAAAATTGTTTTGCCGGGGATTGCCATGTGACAGTCGGACAAACACGATTTTTCGGAGCAATTCCATGACCACCCAAAAGAAGACCGCCCTCGTTATCTCGGCCCATGCCGCTGACTTTGTCTGGCGTTGCGGCGGCGCAATCGCGCTGCACGCTGACCTTGGCTACGAAGTCACCGTTGCCTGCCTTTCATTCGGCGAACGCGGTGAAAGCGCGCGTCTGTGGAAAGAAGGCAAATCACTCCAAGAAGTCAAAGACATCCGTCGTGCAGAGGCCGAAGCCGCCGCTGACGCGCTTGGTGCGCACCACTTGGAATGCTTTGACTTGGGGGATTATCCGCTCGAGCTTGATAAGGACGACAAGTTCAAACTCGTCGACCTTATCCGAAAGGTGCAGCCGTCATTCATGATAAGCCACAGCCAATACGACCCCTACAACACCGACCACATGTATATGACGCAGGTCGCGCTTGAATGCCGAATGATCGCGCAAGCGTGGGGCCACAACCCCGGTGAAAAGGTTCTTGGTGCGCCACAGCTATACCTGTTTGAACCGCATCAGACCGAACAGATGGGTTGGAAGCCAGATACGTTCCTCGACATCACGCCGGTCTGGGACAAGAAACGCAAAGCGATGGAATGTAATCAAGGTCAGGTCCACCTGTGGGACTATTACACCCGCGTCGCCCAGCAGCGTGCGAACCACTTTAAGCGTAACTCTGGCGGCCAATCTGGCGGACGCGATTGCCAATACGCCGAAGGGTTCCAATCAATTTTTCCACGCACCGTAGACGAGCTGTAAGGTCGACACGTATGACAGACATGACAAATCAATCATTCGATTTGGCCCACTTGGGCCACGTCGAAATGCTGACCGACAAATTCGAAGAAAGCCTTGATTTCTTTACTCGCGTTTATGGCCTCAAACTCTCAGGGCAGGACGAAACATCGGCATATCTTCGGGCGTGGGATGACTATGAATTCGCAACGCTCAAACTGACCAAGGCGGACACCACTGGGGTCGGCCACATTGGTTACCGTGCTGCATCACCCGAAGCGTTAGAGCGTCGCGTCAAAGTGATTGAGGAAAGCGGATATAAGGTCCACGGCTGGAACGATGGCGATCTTAGCCACGGGCGGGCCTTCCGTTTCGAAGACCCCTTTGGCCATGTATTCGAAATTTACTACGATACTGTTTGGTTCGAAGCCAAAGGCGATGACGTTGCCGCACTGAAAAATACGGCCTCTGCGTTCGAAGGTGCCGCGCCGCGCCGGGTCGACCACTTGAACCTGCTTTCCAGTGATGTGACTGAATTCAAGCGGTTCATGGAGACCTGCCTTGGATCACGTGTCACAGAATACATTGAGTTAGACAACGGGCGCATTGGCGGCTGCTGGTTCACCGTGAATAACAAGACCTACGATCTGGCCTGCACCGAAGAACAAGGCGGCGGCAACGCGCGACTGCACCACGTGACCTATGCCACGGACCAACGCGAAGACATCCTGCGTGCCGCTGACATCTTTTTGCAAAACGGTGTCCATATCGAAACTGGCCCGCATAAACACGCCATTCAAGGGACGTTCTTTCTGTACGTCTGGGAACCTGCGGGGAACCGCGTGGAATTGGCGAATGCGGGCGCACGCCTGATCATGGCACCCGATTGGAAGCCAATAAAATGGACACAAGCAGACCGCATGAAAGGTCAGGCTTGGGGCTTGAAGACCATCGAAAGCTTCCACACCCACGGCACGCCGCCGGTTAAGAAATAAGGAAACCCCATGTCTGTAGTTGTTCAAAACGTGAAACGCGCTGACCCTGAAACCATCAAGAAACTAGGTGAAGCAGGTGTCGCAACTGTTCACGAGGCACAGGGTCGCAAAGGATGCCTAGCCTCCTATATGAACCCGATATATCGCGGTGCACAGATCGCTGGGTCTGCCGTCACGATCAGCGCAGCGCCCGGTGATAACTGGATGCTTCATGTCGCGATCGAGCAGTTGCAAGAAGGCGATATCCTTGTTCTATCACCTACGTCGCCCTGCGATAACGGGTACTTTGGTGACTTGTTAGCGACCTCGGCGATGGCACGCGGCTGTCGTGGGTTGATCATTGATGCGGGCATCCGCGACATTCGCGACCTTACCCAAATGAATTTCCCGGTCTGGTCCAAAGCGATCAGCGCGCAGGGCACCGTCAAAGAAACGCTTGGTTCTGTGAACGTGCCAATCGTTTGCGCAGGACAAGCGATTGACGCAGGTGATGTCATCGTCGCGGATGATGATGGCGTTGTCGTCGTTAAACAGGCCGAAGCCGAGACAGTCTTGGTCAACGCGCAAAAACGGCTTGATGCGGAAGAGGCCAAACGCGTTCGCCTAGCAGCCGGTGAACTGGGATTAGATATCTACGACATGCGGCCACGGCTGGCGGAGAAGGGTCTGAAGTATGTCTGAAGGCATTCCATGTCTTTGGATGCGCGGCGGGACGTCAAAGGGCGCATATTTTCTTGCGTCCGATTTGTCCACCGACACGGCCGACCGTGACGCATTGTTGCTACGGATCATGGGGTCACCTGATCCGCTACAAATCGACGGGATCGGTGGGGCAGATCCACTAACGTCCAAGGTGGCAATCCTATCGCCAGCGTCACGCCCTGACGCCGATGTAGATTATCTGTTTCTACAAGTATTCGTTGATCAGGCCGTCGTAACAGACGCACAAGCCTGCGGAAATATCCTTGCCGGGGTTGGCCCTGCCGCTATTGAGCGGGGCTTGGTTCCTGCCAATATGGATGAAACCTCTGTCCGCATTCATATGCTAAACACCGGCGAAATCGCGACTGCCAGGGTGCAAAGCCCGGATGGTATCGTGACCTATGCTGGTGACGCGCATATTGATGGCGTTCCCGGCACCCATGCGCCAATTCCGCTGATGTTCGACAATGTCGCAGGGTCGATGTGTGGGGCGCTGTTGCCCTCTGGCAATGCTGTAGATGTAATAGATGGGATCGAATGTACGCTAATCGATAACGGCATGCCTTGCGTAATTATGCGTGCCACCGATTTTGGGCTAACGGGCTATGAACCTCGTGAAGTGCTTGATGCTGATACTACGCTGAAAGCGCGGCTAGAGGCAATTCGCCTACAGTGCGGGCCACTGATGAGCCTTGGTGATGTCGCGCAAAAATCAGTTCCGAAAATGACGTTAGTCGCACCGCCAAAGAACGGCACCATCACAACCCGTAGCTTTATCCCGCATCGATGCCACGCAACGATTGGGGTCTTTGCGGCGGTTAGCGTGGCGACGGCCTGCACATTGCCCGGATCGCCTGCCGCGAGCGTCGCGGTTTTACCAACCGACAACACATTCGCGATCGAACATCCGACTGGAGCTGCCGACGTATTGATTGAACGCGACACACACGGTCAGGTTCAGTGCGCGGGCACATTAAGGACCGCGCGCAAACTGTTCGATGGGAAAGTTTTTCCGGCGCCCTAATCACCAAATAGATGCAGCAAGCCTTCGGCCAACGCACCGCGCCAAACGAGGTAATCGTGACCGCCCACGAATTCGCGGTAAGTCACGTCCTTGATCCCCTGTAACGTCAGCACATCGCGCAGGTGCCGGGTCGTTTCAAAGATCGACACGCTGCCCGGCAAACGGCTGATTTCATAAATCCCAGCAGACATCCAAATCCGAACATCCTTAGGCGCATTATCCATCCAAAGCGCTGAGACATAGGGTGTTCCCTGGCCTTCGTATCCTTGTGGCGCCCACCAAAAGCTGCCCGATAGAACGACCGCGTTGCCAAAGGTCTCAGGATGACGATGCACAAGGCACGCAGACGCTAAACCACCATACGAAGACCCAGACACAACCCTTTGCGCAGCCGTTGGTGCAATTTTCAAAGTGCTCTCGACCTGCGGCAACCAATCATTCGCAAGCACATCCAAAAACTCAGGATTACATGTCAGATCCACACCACGTTGATCACCGTCTACCGGATCAATGAACGCGACAGCAACTTGTGGCAGCCGACTATCGGCGATCAAACGGTCTAAGATTTGGGGGATAGGTGCGCGTTCTGTCTGATAGGCTGGACCGTCGAACATCACCAAAAGCACTGTGTTAGGGTCGTTTGCGTCGAAATCAGCGGGGCGGTAATAATCAACCCTCCGATCTGAGAAAGCATCAGAGCGTAACAGCCCGGGTTCAATGGTTCCCTCTGCAAAATCCCCTTGGCCATCCATCCCCGGCTGAACGGGCGCGTTCGGGGCTTCGAAGAGCGAACGCTGCGCCCATTGATCTGGTGCCTCCGAATAGATTGGCGTCTTGTTCAGCGGATCCGCCTGCAAGGTGGCCAGCAACGCCACGCGGTTTTCACGCATGCTACCGTCAAACTGCGGAACATCAGGCGAAAAGCCATAGGAAAGGCGACCACTGTCGGGCATTTCAAAAGAGATGTACCAAACGTCGGTGTCACCGAGGCGATCCATCCACATGTGGTCAGCCGCCGGACCTCCCCAAAGCCGTACGTTTTTTTCGGCACCTCGCCATAGGAATGTCGTGATGATTTGCCCGTCACGTGTGGACGGTTCAACCATCGGTGTGCCTTGAACAGCACGTGCAGCCCAGAATTCGGCTGTATCACCGCCATCAGAAAGTGCTGCAATTATTGGGCTGAGATAAGATTTGGCGTTGCCAATTTGTTCATCTGGTGGGACAATACGTTCGATCTCAAGCGTCACTTCAGCACCCACATCACCATCATTCAAAGCACGAAATTGCTGCCCTTGTTCACCGATCACAACATGAAACTGCCCAGCGCCCGTGTTGTCGTCGAGCAGCCGCCGAACATGCATGCCCGTCTTGTCGGTCAAAGAAAGGTCGAAGGGATGCCCCAAAGAATGCAAGCGCCCCCGAACATAGGTACCCGGCGTTGCATCCATTTCAAACGATGCAGTTTCCCCTGGCGCGATCCACGTCGTTTCTTGAGAAAGATCACTACCGAGATCTTCACACATGCCGATACCGGCGCTCAAGAAGAGCACCGGTAGAGCAGCCTGAAAGTATTTCAGGGCCATAATTTACCACTCGTATCCGACGGTCGCGACAACAGCGCGGCCTTCGCCTTGCCAGCAATACCCATTGGTGCAGGACGCGGTATAGCGCGTATCCGCAACGTTAGTGACTGCTACGCGTGCACCAATTCCATCTAGGCCACTGTTAAGAGCACCTAAATCAGCGGTCATACCGATGTCGTAAAGCGTTGTTGATGGCACCTCGACGGTGTTTGTTGCATTGCCCCAGCTTTTGCCAATGAAACGCCCACCGACAGATACGCCAATGGCTTCGGTCACATCATAGTCCAACCACACAGCGGCAGATTCCAAAGGAACACGCTGTTGCTGGTTACCGGTATTTCCGCCTTCTTTGTAAACAGGATCAAGATGCGCGAATGATGCAACGACAGCCAGACGGTCATTCACCTGACCTTGCGCTTCAAGTTCGACACCATGGCTTTGAACTTTACCAACCTGTGACCAACCTACACCGGACACCCACTCCATCACGCCTTCTTGGGTGATATCAAAGACTGAACCCGACACTTGCAACGCGCCATCAAGCGTCGCCCATTTAGCACCAATTTCCCACTGCTCAGCCGTTTCAGCATCAAACGGGGTACCTGTACCGCTGCTGCGCGTGACCGGAGTAAATGAATTAGAATAGCTGACATATGACATTAAACCATTCGCAAACTTGTAAGATAACGCAGCGCGCCCTGTTGTGGCTTCCTCTGTGAAGTTGGATGAATACGATCCATCCGTCGCACCAGTGTCTGTTTCGGCCCAATCGTGGCGCAAACCAACATCCGCGCTAAAATTACCAACCTTCATTTGGTCCTGCACATAAGCGCCAACTTGGGTAACAGTTGTGGTTTCGTCATATACAGGGTTCACTGTGATCGTGCTTAGATCTGTGGTTGATCCGTCGGCAAAGTAATATGTGCCGATACCGAATGCGCGCGCATAGTCGGTTCGTGTTTCGATCCATTGGGTATCAACGCCACCGACAACCTCGTGTGAAATCGTTCCTGTCGCGAACGATGTGGACAAATATGAATCGGTTGTCAGCTGCTCACTGTGATCCACAGAATGGAAGGCGAACAAGTCAACACCCAAGCCATCAGCAGTGACTGCATCGCCCGAAACACCTTTGTGATCCAGATCGATCGTGTTGTAGCGTGCCTTTTGATTTAGCGTCAGACCGTTGCCAAAATCGTGTTCAACCCCATACCCAAACGAAGTCGTCGTCCTGTCTGCTTCGTCATAATCTGGAGCGTAAGACGCAAAACCATCTGGGTATAGATAGCCCGCAGACGTTTCCTCTAGGGTACCGCCCTGCGTTTGGTGGTTACGATAACCTGCTTCGGGGTCAGCTTGGTAAATGCCATAAACAGTGACTTCGGTCTGGTCAGACAGGTTTGCCGTTACAGATGGCGCAACAAGCACACGGCTTTGACCCAGCCCGCTTTCAATTGTTTTATCCCAAATGGAACTTAGCAGACGATAGTGCACAGAACCGCTGTCGTTCAGATCACCCTGTAGGTCAGCGCTAAAGCGACGATAGTCTTCACTACCCACCGCAATTTCAGCGCGGTTCGTTTGATTATCAGTTGGTGTTTTCAGCACCTGATTAATCTGACCACCGGGCGAGACCTGACCATAAGTCAGCGAGTTCGGGCCTTTGACGACCTCAACACTGTCAAGCAGGTATGTATCGAGCTGACCATTAGACGATCCGCCAAACGACATGCCGTCTAACGATTTTCCTGAATAAGATGTGAAGCCACGGATCATTACTTCGTCGTGAAAATTCGACGTGCCGCGGTATTCGCCCTGTACGTTCGAAACGTAACGTACGGCTTCGGCCACGGAATTAGCGCCCTGTGCTTCGATCTGTTCAGCGGTCACGACATTTACAGTGATAGGCGTTTCAGACAGCGGCGTATCAGTCTTTGTACCCGCAGATGATTCAGTTGCGACATAGCCAATTGCCGTACCATCCTCTGTTTCTAGAACGACAGTGCCGATGTTGATCGCATCTTGTGCATACCCTGGACCGACCAGTGCTGTGCTTGCCATAAGCCCAGCCAAGATCAGATGGCGCGCGTTTGAATGTCTGTTTGTTCGCAATGTCATTATCGTGTCCCAATACATACTTACCCGGACGCAAGGGCACGCCCGATTTACTTGAGTTTTTCTATCAGGTTTACTAAAGTCACCACGCCAGCGCGTCCACGTGCCAGCCCCCTGCGCGGGCGACTCATACCTTTGATCGCGCGACACAACGGATAATCACGCACCCTAAGGGCGACACAATATGGCAGTTCAACTGTTTCCCGGCAACTTACGCATCGGCGTTCTGGACGAGGTCGTAACACCCGGACGACGACCGCCTGTTGATACAGTCGATCCAAAGTTTCAAATAATGGTGCTGTTAAAAGGCTATCAGCGATTTTCAATCGACGATCACCAGATCGAACTCGACGCGAGAGAGCACCCTGTCGCGATGATGATGCATCTGCGACGCACCGCAAAGTTGCACTACGACATTTCATATGGCGCGCCCTATAGGAAGATTGCACTGGCAACCCCAAGCGAATGGCTACACCAACTCACCGCCAGCGGAGATACTGTTGCAGCTAGCCTATGTAAGGGCAGCACCACGTTTACCTATCACATTTGGTCCATTGATACCGAATTGACCCGGCTCGCAACGCAAATCCTGCTCCCCCCGCCACAGGACAACGCGACGCAAAAGGAACTGTTTCGGATTTCTCGTGCGCTAGAATTGATCCGTCGGGCCTTGACCGACTGCATCAATGAACCTGCCCAGTCCCCCAGCGACGCGCATCCGATTGCAGAACGCATACGTCTGTATTTGTTACGCAATCTAAGTCAGGATTTGACACTGGATCGGATTGAAAAAGATTTGGGCATGAACAGGCGTTCGCTTCAACGGCATTTTAAGACGGGTACCGGCATCACGTTAAGTGACTTTATGAGACGTGAACGACTTGTACAGGCACGCCGCGCCCTATCCGAAGACGGGTTCACAGTTGCCCAAGCGGCGCATATCGCGGGTTATTCAACACCAGAAAATTTCTCGACTGCGTTTCGGCATGCGTTTGGGCATCCGCCACAAACAATGCGCAACTGCGCAATTTAAGTCATATCACCGTGGGCTTTGCCAGACGCCAATATCCAGACAGATAGCTATGGTCAGTACCAATGCCCAATGTATCACGGAAATGCGCGCGCGCCTTTTGTACCTGCGATTTTTCGGCGCCGCACCAAACGAACGGCGGATTACCAACAGACAGATTTGAATGATTATCAATCAATGCTTGAACTGGGCCAACATCGCGCCCGCGGATAAGCCATTGCAGATCAACCCCGGCAGGCTTTTTGAGGTCCTGAACATCCTCTGGCGCTCCGATTTCGATATAGGCGGCACCTGTCACGTCTACCGCCGACGCCGCCAAAATCCGTCGGATCGCAGGTAATGCAGTTTCGTCACCCGCCATAATGATCTTATCTGCGACAGGCATCGTGCCACCACCGGGACCATTGATTCCGATTGTGTCCCCCAAACACGCGTTACGCATCCATTCGGTGATCCTTCCACCTTCATGGATATAAACATCAAATGTGAACTGCTCGGCCGCGACATCAACCGAAACAAAAGTGTAGACCGGATTGTGAAGCTGATCATCCCCGGTTGGGAACCGCGCACGACCTGTTTCGTCTATATATGGCCAAACAGGTGTGCGATCCTTTGGCGGGAGAAGTAAACGAAAATGCATCCCGCCTTCGGTATAACGCTGCAAGTCAGGCGCGCGCATCGTGACACGAAAGAAGCTTGGGAATGGCCGATCAATCGACACTAATTCGGCAAGGCGGAACGCATCGGAGAGTTGCGGAGCTGTGGTGTTCATACGAGATCCTATTGCGTCGAAGGCGGTGCAATCTGATGCAGGGCAAACGGGTGCCCCGCAATTTGCTGCACCACAATATCAAGGTCGAAAATATCATTTAGCATCGCTGGGGTCACAATCTCGGCCGGGGTTCCGGTCGCGAGCACACGACCATCCTTTAGCGCGACAATCCTATCGGCATAGGCCGCCGCGAAATTGATGTCGTGGATCACAACGACAAAGCTTTTGCCTTGTGTACGGGCAGCCGTCTGTAGCCGTATCATCATCTGGCGCGCATGGCGCATATCGAGATTATTCAGCGGTTCATCCAACAGTACGTAATCTGTGTCTTGCGCCAAAACCATCGCGACCAACGCGCGCTGCCGCTGGCCACCAGACAGTTCATCCAGGAACCGTGTTCGCAGCGGCGTCAACGCCATTGCCTGTAAGGCGTCGTTGACAAGCTTCACATCGGTCGGCCCCGGTCGCCCTTTGTGGTGTGGATACCGGCCAAACCCAACGAGGTCTTGCACCGTTAAGCGCGCAGTCAACACGTTGTCTTGGCGTAAGATCGACAACCGCTTGGCAAGCTCTTGCGTCGGTGTTTCTGCCACATCCGCATCATCAAAAGAAATGCTACCGCTTTGGATACGCGTCAAGCGTGCCATCAATGAAAGCAGCGTAGACTTGCCCGCGCCGTTCGGCCCAATCAATGCGGTAATGCCCCCCTTGGGCAAGGTTAGTGTGACATCTGATAGGATAGGCGCACCCGCAATCTGATGACTGACCCCATTAATTCGGATCATTTTGCAGCCCCCTTAAGCAGCAGAGTAAGAAAAACCAATCCGCCAAGCATATCGATGACAACAGACAGCGTGCCTTTGAAACCTAACACATGTTCGAAAATCGCCTGCCCCCCAACGAGCGTCACAATGGCAACCAGCGTGGTCGCGATCAGCGTTACGCCAAAGCGTGCTCCGGGTAAGAACCGATAGGCTAAATGCGTTACAAGCAGCCCAAAGAATGTGACTGGACCAACAAGCGCTGTGGAAACCGACACGAGTAAGCCAATCGTCGCAAATGAAATGAGCATCACACGTTTGTAGCGTAGACCTAGATTAATTGCGGTTTCGCGTCCCAATGCCAGCACGTCAAATTGGTGGCGCATGCCCCATAAAATCGGCACTGTTCCAGCACAAAGCCCGATAGAAATCCAAAGCAGATCAAGGTTCACTGCGTTGAAACGGGCGAACATCTCGCCTTGGACAACCACAAAATCATTGGGGTCAATCATCCGTGCGGCAAAGTTGGACAGGCTGCGGAACAACGCGCCAAAGATGATCCCAACCAGTACCAATAGATGCAGGTCCCGCGATTTCGCGGTGAACAACCACAAGAACAATCCCGTAGAAAACACCATCATCGCGACAACTTCCGCCGAGAATTTAGCAACTGGGTCGATCGACAGCGCGGCCATACCGCCGATGCTGTAGACCAATCCGGTCTGTATCATCAGGTATAATGCGTCAAAGCCCATGATTGCGGGCGTCAAAATCTGATTGCGGGTCGTGACATGAAACAGTTGCGTCGACGCCGAAATTGCAAACGCCACAAGGATCAATGCAACGACTTTACCCGTTCGAAACTTGAGCGCAAACGCCCAAGCCCCTGCCGGCACACCAAGCACAAAGAACAGTGCGACCGCGATCAGAGCCGCCCCCCCAAGCAGGCCAAGCCGCAAACCAAAGCGTGGAGCAGTACTATCGGACCGCATGACTTTGGCGCCCCAAGAGTAAATACAAGAACACTGCCGATCCGATAACGCCAAAAATTGTGCCAATGGGAATTTCGTAAGGTGCACGGACAACACGGCCTAAAATGTCGCATAGTAAAAGCAGCCCCGCACCAAGGCTGGCAGCCCACGGCACAGCTGCACGCAGGTTATCCCCCATCATTCTGCTAACAATATTAGGGACAATCAGTCCTAAAAATGGAATGGTGCCCACTGTCACCACAACAACTGCGCTGATGACCGATACAATCAGCAATCCGAGCCACATCACACCGCGATAGTTTAGCCCAAGCGTGACAGAAACGTCTTTCCCCATACCCATGATCGAAAACCGGTCTGCAAAAACGTAGCCCAAAGCAGCCAATACACCCGTGATCCATAAAATCTCGTACCGGCCACGTAGGACGCCAGAAAATTCTCCCGTCGTCCATATGCCAAGGTACTGCAAAAGATCCGCTTGATAGGCAAAGAACGTGCCAACGGCCCCAATGACCCCGCCCAGCATCAGCCCGACTAGCGGAACAAGCAATGGTTCGTGCACAGGCAGCCGGTCAAGGATGCGCAAGAAAAGCACTGTGCCTGCGATGGCGAAAACGGCGGCAACACACATTTTAACGATCAACGGCGCGCTTGGTAGAAAAAACACGGCGACCAGCAAACCCAACCCAGCGCTTTCTGTCGTACCAGCCGTTGCAGGTTCAACAAATTTATTGCGGGTCAGCATTTGAAAAATCAGACCGGATATCGCCATTGATATCCCTGTTAGAATGATGGCCAACGTCCTAGGAACACGGCTGGCCATCAAGATAAGTGTATCGTCCCCTTGCCCACGCCACACAGCGCTAATCGACATATCAGCTGCGCCGATTGTCAGACTAAGCATCGCCATGGCTACGATTGCCGCCAAGGCCAACAGCATGTGCAAAGAAAGCGATTTCATCGATTGCGCTTATTGATTGGCGCTATAAGCTTCGATGAATTGGTCGACCGTATCTTGCAACGACCGCACGCCAGATGTCGCGATATAGAAGTCAGCGGGGTTCACATAGATGACCTGACCTGTTTGCATCGCAGTCGTCTGCGCAACCAGTTCGTTGTCCAGTGTTTCGTTCGCGCTTGGCCCGTCGCCGCCAGTAGCAGATGTCCGATCAAAGACGATCATCCAATCTGGATTTGCATCGTGCAAGAATTCAAAACTGATCGCCTCGCCGTGTGTTTCCGCCTCAACGTTTTCAAGCACAGGCACAACGCCAAGCGTGGCGTGGACCCACCCGAAACGGGACTCTGGTCCAAAGACAGAAATCTTTGGCCCGTTAGTCATCACAATAAGACCTTTACCCGCATTTTCCGTCAGCCCTCGCAGTTCGGTCAGTGAACTGTGCAGTTCCCCAATAAGAGCTTCGGCTTCGGCTTCTTTCCCAAATAACGCGCCAAGCTCTGTCGTTTGCGTAAGCACAACCTGTTCTAGGTCATCTGAAAAGGGGCTTAGATTGACTGTTTGCGCAATGTCAGACAGCGCATCCATCTGACTCACGCTGCGCGGTCCAACAATGATTAGATCAGGCTGAAGCGCAAAAACTTGTTCAAAATCGGGTTCGAACAGCGATCCAATTTTGGGTTTAGTTCCGTCATCCAAAGCAGCAAGCGCAGGGACATATAGTGGCTCTGTTAGGCCAGCAACATCGACACCCAACGCCGTGAGCGTATCCAGTGCTCCAACATCAAAAGTAATGACAGTTTCAGGTTTTTCAGCGACAGAAACCGCACCATCCGGCGTTGTTAATGACGTGTCAGCAAAGCCAGACGTCGCAACCATTGCAACAAAAGCCGCACCAAAAATAGATCGTTCAAACATAGTAATCCTTTCTGTTTGACGGTCACAGGCTCTGGCGGCAGCTAACAGCGCAGTGTCCTCAATATACAATGCGATGTATTCGAAATAATAATCGATAAAAAGAGTAAACTTTAAAACGTGATCTAACGGATAAACCGACCCAACCAAGACAGGCGGGTCGGTTTGCTATTAAAGTTAGACGTCTCGTTTGACCCGAAAGACCGCCAGATACAGCGCGGGCACAAAAACCAGCGTGATCACCGTACCAGCGATGATCCCGCCCATCATTGCATAGGCCATCGGACCCCAGAAAATCTGGCGGGAGATCGGGATAAGCGCGAGGCTCGCTGCAGCGGCGGTCAGCAGGATCGGACGCGCACGCGCATCGCTAGCCTCAAAAACCGCATCCCAAGCATTGCGCCCTTTGTCGCGCAGCACTTCGATTTCGGACACTAGAATGATCGAGTTCCGGATCAAAATCCCCATCAAAGCAAGCACACCCAAGATCGCAACAAAGCCCAACGGCGCGCCCGATGGCACCAGCGCAGCAACCACACCAATCAACCCCAGTGGCGCTACACAGAACACGATAAACGCGAGCCTAAACCCCTGCATTTGGACCATGATCAGTGTCAGCATGATCAACAGCATCACAGGCACAACCGCAGCAATAGGTGCTTGGCTATCAACGCTAGATTCAACGGCGCCGCCGATTACCGCCTGATAGCCAAGCGGTAGGTCCGCGTTAAAAGCAGCAATCTTATCTGTCAGTTGGGTTACAATCGTGGCAGGTTGGTCATCCGTAACAATCGCAGCCTTAACGGTAATCGTCGGCGTGCGGTCGCGTTGGTGGATCACGGGCTGTTCAGTTTCATAACTAAACGTCGCAATCGACCGAAGGGGGATCGCAGAACCACTGGGTGAGGATAGTTGCAGGTTCGACAATGCCTCGACCGACTGACGATCAGCTTCGTTTCCGCGCACACGGATATCAACCAGATAATCATCATCGCGCAGCGCCGTCACGGTCTTACCATCGTAAATGGTGTTCAGTGATGTCGCGATGTCACTGGACGAAAGTCCAAGCTGGCGCGCTTTGTCCTGCAAGATATTGATACGCACCACGCGTGCTGGTTCATTCCAGTCAAGGATGATCCCCGTCAGACGGTCATCTGTCGCCATAACCGCGGCTAAGTCACGGGCGTGGTCGCGCAATGTGTCGGGATCTGTCCCGCTTAGGCGATACTGAACTGGGCGACCAACAGGCGGACCGATTTCCAGCAATTTGACAAAGATATCAGCACCTGGGAACCGCGTTTCGGCAACATCTGTCAGCTTAGCACGCAATGCATCGCGCGCCTCGACCGACGGTGTTTGAATGACAATTTGCCCAGTATTCGGGCCGGGTGTCGGTACATCAAACGCAAGCAAGAAACGTGGCGCACCGCGGCCAACATATGATGTCCAGAACAATACGTTTTCGTCACCCTCAAGGTAGGTTTCGAACCGATCTAGCTGGGCTTGGGTTTCAGTGATCGCAGTGTTTTGCGGCATGGCCAAATCAATGATAAGCTCTGGCCGGTCCGAACTTGGAAAGAATTGCTGTTCGACGAAACGCATTCCATAAATCGAAAACCCAAAGACCCCAATGGTCAAGGCAATCGTCAGCCAACGGAATCGCATCGCCCCACGTAACACAACATGAAACATCCTGCGGAAGCGCCCAGGCTCTGCATGATGATGTCCGACGTTTTCCTTTAATAAGGTCACCCCAATCAACGGAGCAAATAACACCGCAACAATCCACGAAATCAGCAAAGCCACCGCGATAACGACAAAGAGCGAGAAGGTAAATTCACCAGCGGCCGATGAGTTCAAACCAATCGGAATAAACCCCGCCACCGTGATCAATGTCCCCGTCAACATTGGGAACGCGATCGAAGTCCACGCATAAGACGCAGATGCCGTCAGGCTTTCGCCCTTTTCAAGACGCGAAATCATCGTCTCAATCGCGATCATCGCATCGTCCACCAACAGGCCAAGCGCGATAATCAATGCACCCAGCGAAATCCGCTGCAGCGTGAACCCGGTGTATTCCATGATCACAAACGTAATCGCCAAAACCAATGGAATCGTCAGGGCAACAACCAAACCGGCCCGCATCCCAAGACTTACAAAACTAACGGCCAACACGATCAACACGGCCTCTAGCAACGCCTGTAGAAAGTGACCGACGGCTTCGTCAACGACGTGTGGTTGGTTGGCAACCTGTTGAATATCGATCCCAATTGGTAATTCTGTGATCGCGTGCGCCATCACTGCGTCTAGTTCCACACCGAAATCAACGATGTTCGCGCCTTGGCGCATACCAACCGCAAGACCGATTGCTTCTTGGCCTTTGTAGCGGAACATCTCAGACGGCGGATCTTCGTAGGCACGTTGAATGTCGGCGATATCGGTCAATGGAAAGAACTGATCACCAACACGCAAGTTAATATCGGCAAGGCTCTCTGCATCGGCGAATTGACCGCCGATACGAACCAGCACCTGTTCTGCGCCGGCCTTAATCACGCCGGACGGCAGAATGGCGTTCTGGGCGGCAAGCGTTGCTTGCACCGACTCTTGGTTCAGGCCAAGTGCAGCCATCCGTTCAGTCGAGAACTCAAGATAGATAACCTCGTCGCGCACGCCGTATATTTCGACTTTACCAGCGTCATCCAACGCTTGGATTTCGCGACGGACACGTTCGACGTAATCGCGGACCTCGCGCGGGGTGAACCCATCATAGGTAAAGGCATACAGATTGCCGAACACATCACCAAAGCTATCGTTGAACTGGAACCCCGAAAATTCTTGCGGGAACTCACCGCGAATGTCGCCCATCATGCTGCGGACCCGCTGCCATATCCGTGGCAACTCGTCGGCATCAGTCGAAGCCAGCAATTCAATATAAACAATCGAAGTACCCGCAGCAGTGACCGACCGCGTGAAATCCAGCTCTGGTAGTTCTTCTAGCTTCTTCTCAATGCGGTCAGTGACCTGTGAAAGCGTCTGTTCAACATCCGCACCCGGTAAAGCGGCAGACACGATCATGGTCTTAATCGCAAAGTTAGGGTCTTCTTCGCGACCAATGTTCATATATGACATTGCCCCTGCAACGACCGAAACGATCATTAAAAACCAGACAAAAGACCGATGCGATAGCGCCCAGTCGGACAGATTAAAACGGTTCATTGCGATACACTCCGCCCGATGGTTTGGCCTTCATGCAGGGAATGGATACCCCGCAGAACGACTTCGTCGCCCAATTCAATTCCTGTGGTCACGCGGACATGATCCCCAAAGTTCAACCCAAGCGTTATGTGGCGTAGATTCACCACATTTTGATCGCGATCGACCAGCCACACGGCAGCGTCGCCTTCAGGGTTCAAGACTGCGCTAATCGGCAAACTGACAACCGTGGCGCCATCACTGACGGCGCGGATTTGAACCAGCGCGCCAAAACGAAACCCAGGAGGCGGATCGGACAGCAACAAATGCGCACGACGGTTCCGTGTCAGGCTTTCGGCAACGGGGTCAATCCGTGCCAGACGCGCGCTTGTTGTCAAACGTGGATTTGATACCAACGCGACCACAAATACCGTTCCGATTTCCAGTTCGGCAAGACCCTGTTCGCTGATATCAACGACAATTTCTCGGCGGTCAGTGTTCGCAAGGCGCAACACCTCTAGCCCCGGCGAAACCAGCGTGCCTGCATCTTCATAGGCTCCGGTGATCACTCCGTCTTGTGGGGCGCGCAGTTCAGCGAGGTCCAATTTGTCTTGGGCGCTTGCAAGGTTTGCTTGGGCTTGTTCGACACCAGCTTGCGCCGCGACCAAAGCCCGCTGTGCATCTTCCTGACGCGTGGCGGAATCAACGCCACGTTCTGCCAACTCGACCGCACGGTTCCATGCTTCTTGGGCTGCTCCTAAATTCGTTTCAGCAACAAGAACACCCGCTTGAGAGCTACGCTCCTCTGCCTGCAAATCTTTTGGGTCTAGCAGAGCCAAAACATCGCCTTTGGCAACTAAAGCGCCCAAATCAACCCGGCGTTCCACCATTGTACCGCTGATCGGAAAACCAAGCGACACTTCGTTACCGGCAGCAACCGTCCCGATATATGTCGCCTGCTGCACAGCATCGGCACCAACACGGCGTGATATAACTGGACGAGGAACATCCGACACAATCTCGGCCGATACTGGCGCGGATTCCGCAAATGCGGATTGGCCGCTCATCAAGGCGAGTAACATAAATAGACGTTTCATTCGTTTGTCCCCGCTTCGGTGCGAACAAGGCGACCGGGGTAAAGCAACTGCGCACCCGCTGACACAACCAGCGCGCCCTCCTCAATACCGTCCGCGACTAAGATGTTTCCAGTTTCAAACCGGTCCACTGTAATCTGCGCAAGCGACACCCGCATCGTTTTGGGGTCCACCACCCACACTGCGGGGCCCTGCGCGGACGCGCTCATCGCGCTATAAGGTAGGACAACCGCCTCACCGACTGATTCAGTTGTAGAACCGCGAACGGCATCGCCATATTCAATACCGTTCGGTTTGTCGTCGACACTCACCTTAACAGCAACGGTACCTGTCGTTGGGTCCACAAGAGGTGACACCTCTCTCACGGCGCCCGCAAACAGTTGGCTGGGGCGTTCTAGCGGAAACATACGCACGTGTTCGATTTGATTTGTACTGGTCATAAGATTTTCAGGGACATCAAACACCGCATCAACCGCGCCACCCAACGCAAGCTCAACAACGGGTTCAACTGCGCCGACAACCTGCCCAGGCTCCGCATAGCGGGCGGTGACGGTTGCGGCCTCTGGCGCAGTTACAACCGTGTCTTCCAGCGCCTTTTCTGCAAGGTCTAAATCTGCGCGCGCTTGAGCAAGCACGCCTTCCTTAACGCGCGTCTGGTCAGCAGCATTGTCGCGGGAAACGCGCGTTGTTGCCCCGCGCTCTAGCAGTGCATCTTGGCGACGAAGATCTTCAAGCGCTTGATCCCTATCTGCGGTGGCCGTCGAAACCCCGGCGCGCGCGGCACGAAGCGCCTGCTCTTGTTGAATGGCCGTTATACGCGCCAATACGGCGCCTGCCTCGACGACATCACCTTCACGGACCTCAACACTTTCGACGCGGCCGCCGCTGGGAAACGATACGCTCAGGGAATTTCGCGCAACGATTTCCCCCGTTAGCGAAATCCCGCGTTCCAGTTCAGTTGATTGTGCGGTGACTATCACCACGGTCAACGGCGTTTCCGCAACTGCGGGTGACCCAATGACCAACGCCACCGACGCAACCAAGACATTTAGACGCAACATTCGCTTTCCCCTATATTCTTGGCTCGCTAATTGCAGCCTAACGCAGATTCGGAACCGAACAACCCAGCCAAATAGCGCCTGCGGAAAATTCAGATAGCGACTGCTATTTGACGTTACATAAAACTGGCCTATTCAGATTACAACTGCTATTTCGTCACATATGTCAGAACAATCCAATCGCGCAAAATCCCAACAGCAAACACGGGACGCCCTGCTTCAAGCGGGTGCACAATTAATTGCCCAAAACGGGTATGCTGGTGCTTCAGTGCGCGACATCGCCGCCCAAGCTGGTTTTACCCAAGGCGCGTTCTATTCGAACTTTAAAAACAAAGACGAACTGGTCTTTGCGATCATGCGGCGGTTATTCCAACACGCCTATGATTCAATTTCGTACTTCAGCAAAGATACCACGACACCAACAGACGAAATGCTGGCAGAAGCATCAGTCTGGTTGCAAGATATGTGTGGGTCAGACGAAAAAGCCCAGCTAGAAGCCGAAATTAGCCTGCATGCAATGCGGGATATGAAATTCGCCGATAGCTACTTTGCCTTACTTGATGAACACGCGGCAAAAATGACTGATATTGTATCCGAGATAGCACGTGCGCGTAAAATGACACTATGTGCGCCTGCGGATCAGATTGCGCGTGGCATGATCGCGATGGCACGCGGGCTAAAGCTCATGATGCCACGGCACGACCCTAAAACGGTGATAGAAACCTTGGGGGTTTTCTTGGACGCTACGATGCGATCGTGTCAAAAGTCACGCAATGATCAAAGCGACTTATAATCCTTAAGAAGATCACCAACGTCATCGTAAAATGTGACGCCGCCGTTGTTCAATAGCAAGCCGCAATCACAATATTCTTTGATTGTCGCAGCCGAATGAGACACCATAATGATCTGGCTACTCTTCAGCTTTTCCTGAAACACCGCGTTACTTTTCTTGCGAAACGTTTCATCGCCTACTGCCGTGATTTCATCAATAAGGTAGACTTGAAAATTGATTGCCATACTTAGCCCAAAAGCCAAGCGCGCCTTCATCCCGCTTGAATAGGTCTTGATTGGAAGCTGTAGCGAAGGCCCAAGCTCTGCAAAGTCTTTCACGTATTCGATCACACGTTCTGTATCTTGCCCATATATACGTGAAACAAAACGTATATTTTCGATCCCCGTCATACTGCCGTTAAAACCGCCCGCAAAACCTAGCGGCCAAGAAACCCGCAAGCTCCGGTACACGCGGCCAGTCGTAGGCGGCTCTGACCCGGCAAGCAAACGCATCATGGTTGACTTACCTGCGCCATTTTTACCCATAATCGCAACGTTACGGTCTTCGGGAAATGCAAATGACAGATCATCCAAAATTACTTTTTGGACGCCCTTCAATTTATAAACTTTCGACACACGATCGAATGCAAGCATCGTTAAAACCTCGACCTGCGAAATAGCCGCTCGCCCGTCAGCCCAATCAGCAGCAATATCGTCCCAACTATTGCTGGGTATGTCATGTCCAAGATGCTCGTTTTGTAATTGGGATAGAACCCATGGCGAAAACCCTCAACCAGATGAAGGATCGGGTTCCATTGCAACACCTCTTGCGCGCGCACAGGCAACTGGCTTGGCACATAGAAAATGCCGGAAATAAAAAACAGCGGGCGCGTCAGAACCTTTTCAATCTGGATCCACGTATCCCACAGCGAGGCAATAACCGCATTTAACGTCCCATACCCCAATCCCAATAAGGCAGTTGTAAAGAACACCAAAATCAATTGCTCAGGCCGGGCGGGTAACTCCGCCATGCCAACGGCGATTAACGCCGAGTAGAATATCACCATGATAACAAGGTACGTAGCTGAGATTAATAGCGCACGCGCCAAAATCGTGTCGACATCTTTAATCACAGGATAAGTTAGCAGTGCCTTGTTCGCATCAAACACAGTCATCAGTTTGCTCGACACTTCAGTAAAGAATTGCAGCGTCAAAATACCCGTCGCAAAGAACAGCGCTAAACTGGAGCCAAATGGCGCATGGCGACCGATCAAGGAAAACAAGATTACGAGCACCGCGACACTTGCCGTCGGCGTAATGACGGCCCAGGCATAGCCGAATGACGATGTGCCAAACGTTGCCCTTGTCTCACGCAGAACAAGGCTCAGAATAACCCGAAGCTGCAATGTAAGCAGTTCGGCTGTGTCCATTTGCCTCACGTTAAGTGGTCCCTGACGGAATACGTCAGCAGCGTGCCGATGCCCCAAATCGCAAAGAACATAAAGCTGGCCAGCAAAATATTTCTAACCCGTCGCGGATATTCTGACTTCTCTGGGGTTTGCGGTCGCACGTGGACGGCAAGGTAACGTTGTTGGCGATCTGCGTCACGGCGTGCTTGCTCTAACGAGTTCAAAGCAGACGCGTAGGATTGTTCGGCCAACCTCCGTTCAACATCCAATGTTTCAAAAGCAGCAAGCTGTTCAGTTACTGCCGATGTGCCAGTTTCATCCAATAGCGCTCCACCAATCTCAAGGCGACGTGTATCGATTTGCTCTGACAAAGCCTCGGCCTGACGGCGCAACGCAACCAAACTAGGCGCATTTTCATCAAGCGACTCGCGTTGTGCGGCAAGGCGCGCGTTAATATCGATTAACCGTGACTCAAGCCCGGACAAAAGCTGAATCTCAAGCGCTGCACTTGCCGTCGGATCAACCGATTGTTCAGAATTACGGAAATCACGAATACTGTCCAAAGAGTCGCGCAATCTGATTTCTTGTAAATCGACCTCTTCGCGGGCAAAGCTAAGCGCATCTTGGCGCGCGCTTGCCGATAGTTCGTTCACAAGGCTTTGTGTCAATTCAAGCACAACCTGCCCAATTTGCTGGGCATGTTCTGGCGTAACCGATTGCACCTCGAACTCAATTATACCTGACGTCGGATCAGACTGTGTCCGGATACGACGGTTCCAATATTTCACGAAATCCTCGATAGGAGCGTCAGGATCCAACCGTGTCAGAAAATCAATACTTGGGTCGGAAAACACTTCTCTTAAAGATAAGCGCGCATCGACGTCCTCAAGCAGACGGCGGCTTTCTAGGTAGTCTAACACAATATAGGTGTCTGCAGTCGTAGAACCCGCACTTGCCAATCCCGTCAGCGCGCCCAAGCCGTCAAGACTTGCGCCAGTCTCGATCCCTCGGATGGAAAACCCTGCACGCGCCGCGTAACGGTCTGTCGCAATCGCCGTGTAATAGAATGTCGCCAAAGTAATCGGGATCAGAACGAGCAAAACGAACGACAGCCACAGCTTATTGCGCCGCTTGCGTTGCAACCGAACTGTCGACGACTTTTGCGCCTCGGTTTTAGTCAGCGAAACGACCTTTTGCGCGGCCTCAACTTTTGGAGCGTCGCTCATTTTTTTACGCCTCTTAATTTTAGAGCGGATACTATCAGTGATCTGCGCAACTTGCGATACCAGTTGTAACTTAGGCTCGCCTCACGCGCTTTTCCGAGCGCATAAAGCGTATCTTCCGGGCCCACAAAGCAGTTTGCTGTAAAATCAAAATAACGTGGATAGCTAATCAATGTACCAAACACCAATTCATCCAGCGACAATATTTTTACCCGCCTCGGGCACGGTAACACATCAGTCGTAAGCCCCCAGCCCGCATAAAATGGGATACCATGACAGGTCACAGCAACCCCACGAAGTAATGCTTCAAACCCCATCAATGATGTCATTGTATGCAATCGATCGACTTGCCCTAACAAACAATCGGCAGACACATCTGTGGTTAAGACCTCATCGCAGAATTCCGCAAACGGACCTGCTACCCCCTTAAGATCACGCAAACCCGCCATTACATCAGGGTGGGGTTTGAAAATGATATAGTCATCGGGATGCAGATGACGTGCACGTTGCAATAGCTCTAGGTTTGTTGTGACTTCGGGCGATCCGAATGCCAGTGATGCATCTGTTTCCACCTGCCCAACGACCAAAACAACGTTTTCCACGTTACTGGGGCGCGTCCAGTTGTCTGCGCCAACATTATATTTGCTTACCCGACCAGCCACGATGCTTTCTCGCAGCCTGTGTGCACGCGCCATTTGCGTAAGGGTTAGGTCCTGCGTGTTTAAAATGTTCTCCAGGTCAGAGGGGCAGGTCGCATCGTAGTAGATTCCCGTCTGGTCAATAACCAACGACATCGGGCGGACAAGATCGGCCCCCAAACCCGCAGAACGCAGAAAGCCGTCTTCAATACGTAAAATAGATTTCGCATGACGAGGTGCAGTCGCCCTACCCCAGACAGCGACAGCGCTTTGCGGTGCTGCTTCTTTCGCGAAGTGTACCTTTGTGTCAGCGAAGAACTTAGGAATAAACTGGCGCTTCCATGCTGAAAATCCTATTGCGGTCACCTTTGGAGGGAGCACAAAAAGCAACCTGCGTTGCTCTGCAATATAGCCAATAGCATCTTCCACTTCCCACGGTTTTCGCGTCACCGGGTTTGCATAAAACGCGTATCCAACCAACGCAGCGTGAACAAGTTGATGAAGGCTTGCTTGACCGCGGCGTGTTGGCGTGGGCAAGGCATCAGTGGTCAATCCCCATCCTGCATAAAACGGCATCCCAAACGTATGAACTGGCCGCCCCCAAATCAAAGCCTCGAACCCGACTTGTGATGTTACCGCATAAACAGCACGCGCCCCCGAAATGAGAGAAACCGGGTGACAGTTTTCCGCGATGACATGAACACGGTCCATTTCGCGCAACTGATCAGGGTTAAAATGGCTTTTAGCTGCGTTCGTATAAACATCGGGGTGTAGTTTTACGACAATATCAATATCTGGATTTTCGTTCAGAGCCGCTTGCAGCATGACATGAAAACTGTCTGCTGTCGCACTACCAAACCCAATCGACATATCACCGCGCACCTGATCTACGACCAATACGTATTGGTCGGGCAGCCTGCGGGTTAACTCCGGCGCAGCGTTGTATTTGGATACACGACCGTCACGCCAAATTTGAATTATATTCGCGGCGCGCAGGTCTTCGTCTGGTGAAAGTCCGCCGGAAATTAAGGTTTCGAGCCGAGAAGGCGTCGAAGCATCATAATGCACACCTAAATTGTCCACCGCGACTGAAACCGCTCGATCACGGCGCCCTACAGATCGCAAAAACCCGTCTTCAAGCAACACAAAGGCAGCACCGTGATCTTGTGCAATATCGACTGCACGGCGCCCAGACCATTTACGACCCCAGCCGACAAACCGGTTTGCATTAGGCCGGATAAGCCGACTGTGAAAAGCCGGAACAGCACCCAAAGCATCCGCGACAAGAGGGTCGTCGCACAGATCCATTGATGTCACTAAATCCGCGCCGGGCTGGGTCCGCAACCGACCAGCCATCAACCGCAACCACTGACCGAGCTTGGATGCCCGACGCCAAGTCAACGCAAGAGTGCCGACAATCTTCATTTTTCTAACAGGCACCATTTTTGCGGCGTTATGCAACTACATCGCGTCAATCCAAGCATAACATGCCCTTTGACGCGCGTTAACGCTCACTCCTCTACTCCGGCCCGCAAGCAATCGTGGATATGCAACAGGCCAAGCATCTTGCCGTTATCATCTACAACAATAGCAGCCGTAATTGCCTGACTACTCATGAATGTAAGAGCGGCGGCAGCAGTGGTTTCTGGAACGACTGTTTTGGGCGGGCCAGAAACAAGATCCGCTGCCCGCGACTGCCAAAGACGCGCTACGTTGCGACGCATATCGCCATCTGTGATCAGACCAATCACGTCGGTTCCTTTACAAACCATCGCAGCACCGAAACCTTTGGCAGACATCGTGATCACGACCTCTTGCATCGGCATTTCAGGTGCAACAATTGGCAAGGCATCCCCGGTGTGCATAAGGTCCCGCACTGTCAGTAAGCGTGCGCCAAGTTTACCACCGGGATGATACCGCCGGAAATCCTGGGGTTCTGTTTTTGAAAGGTGGCTTACACCAACTGCAAGCGCATCACCAATTGCCAAAGCAACTGTCGTCGACGTTGTCGGCGCAAGGCCGTTCACACAAGCCTCTTGCACCTTGCCATGTGCAATTACGATCTTGCTCGCTTTACCCAAAGTGCTGTTCTCAGATGCCGTAACGCCGATAACAGGGATTTCATATTCGCGACAATATGCCAATAAATCACCCAACTCGGTTGTTTCACCAGAATTGGATAGAACGAGCACAACACTGTCATCGTGAATGATACCAAGATCACCATGGCTCGCCTCGGCCGCATGTAGAAACACAGACTGCTGACCAAGCGAACGAAACGTGGACGCAATTTTGCGACCGATGTGCCCACTTTTACCGACGCCAGCGACAACAACCGGACCACGGGCTGCAAAAATCATCTCTGCAGCGGCACACAGTTTGTCAGGTGGACAGGCGGACAAATGTTTCAGCGCGTCTGCCTCAATCGCAAGTGTTTGCTGGACTACCTCACGTAGACTGAAGGAAGCAGGCCGCGACACGCGATCATCAGGAACAGTATTAGGCATTTAGTTCCCTAAGCTTTGGACGCTGTTCGCACTACTTACAACGGGTCCAATAAGCGTCGCAACAAATTTTCGGAACTCACTTGCATCAGCGGTGGCAACATAAATTATGTCAGTTTCTTTCAACATAAATTGGTCAGCCAAAAGAAACGCATCAGCACGCGCAAAATCAACCCGGTAAACAATAGGGGTTTCCGTATTTATTCGTGCACGGCGGAACACAAACACAGAATTGGGCGCGGCCTGCATATCATTGAGCCCACCCACCTCGGCAAGTAAGTCAGACAGCGTCGGATTAGCCGTATTCAGGTTGGTGTTTCCTGTGCGTGAAACCGCACCATACACGGCGTAACGCCTTGGTACATGTGTCACCTGAACGGTGTCACCCGGCAGTATAACAATATTATCAGCGGCATGGCCTTTTAGGTCGTCCATCCGCATGCGACCGGAATGCATGCCACGCGAAACCGCGATCTCTGCCTCCCAAGTTGGGTGCGGCACACCGCCCATTTGCGCAAGAAGATCCAACAGCCGAATACCATTCGCAGGAATGTCAGCCCGCCCCGAAGTTCGCACATCACCCAATACAATCGCAGTCCGCGAGGACGTATCTGTAATACGCACGTTGATTTCGGGGTCAATCGCCTGACCTTGGTATTTTTCCAGCAACACCTGGCGTACACGCGAAGTCGTTAGACCCGCTACATTGATACGTCCGGCGTATGGCACTTCTATCGTACCAGCATTTGAAACTTGGAACGATAGAACCGTTTCACGCTGACCCGAGGATGCAAACAACCCATCATTTGCAGTTTCCCAAATGCGCAGCTCAAGCACATCAGCCACCGAAATACGTTCATTCTCTACTAAAAAACGCTGCGCGCGGAAACCATTCGGGAATCTGCTAACAGCAACCTGCGACTGCGGAAGCGTCGCAGCCGTCACGTTCACAAGATGAAACTGGGTTACGGCTTCGTCCGTACCAACCTCAAACGCGGCGGCTTCAACAATTTCATCTGTAGACGGACCAAATGCGGGTAAACTTGAACAACCGGCGAGGACCAAGGCCAAAAAGACACATCCGCCATAACGGCTGAACGACTTAAGTCGGGTAAGCGGCATTAAACGACTTCTTCCTGTTCGCGACTAAGCACTAAATCTTGCTCTAATTTCTTAGTGATTGCATCTACAGCAACCTTGCGACCTTTTACATAGTAAAAGTCCCCGGGAAGAAGCGCGTGCGCTTTCACAGTCTCAATGAACGCGTCGGCGCATTCCACTGATTTAACTTTGCGCGAAGCAAGAAACGTCTGAATAGTTGTTGTTTCAGTCCCCACAGTCACCAAATTTTCATGACGATATATGGCATCGCCAAGCACCAGTACTGGAATGTGATGATGCAGCGCTGAAAAGGCAGACGTGGAATTGATAACGATCATACCAGACGCATGATTGACGACATCGCCAATCGCACCGTAATTCAATACCATAACACGATCAGAAAGATCCAGTTGCCGTGCGGTTTTCTCAATGAAACGCCGTGTCTTTCCGACGCGCCGATCCATTGGGTGAAGCTTAAAGACAATCGCATCTTTGGCAGCACTGTGCTTAAGCGCGCCCAAAGTATCAGAAATCAGCTTTTCGTTAGACCAACCACGCGCCGCAAACTGTAGCTGGCTGTCTTGTGGAGTCTGCAAGGTAACAACGATGTACTGACCATTCAGTTCGTTTTTCAATCGCTTTAGCTTGGTAAAGGTTTCAAACCGCGCGAATGCACGTGATCCCATATGCTTAGCCCAAGACACAGCGAGCGCACCAATCCCTTCGTGCTTTCGATGGAACAGTGCGACCTCATCCGGTGACGATCTAAAGTCGCGGACGAGATAATAAATGGTCGACCAAATACCTAACGCCCCATACTTTCGTGGCATATCTACTGGCTTCGGAGTGTTTTGCGGCGCGTCCTGTTGCCGCTTCCAATCACACAATGGCGAGCTATCGTTGTTACCGCCAAGCTCACAAGTGATAAAGCCGGACCTTAAATAACCTTCTTCAAGGCAGATCACGCGAACGCCAAACAATGCCGCAACTTTTCTTGCAGTAGCGTGCACTGGACGCCGGGCCCCGAAGACAACGATATAATCAGGGCGATTATCCCGCATCTCGGCCTCTAGCCATGCGGTCCAATCGTCAGGTGACCCTATAAAACGAAAACACTCGCCACCACCGGCGAACAGTTGGTCAGCGGCATTAAACACAACTCTTTTGGTTGCAAACCCAGAGGCGCTTAGTCCGCGCTGTAGCTCTTTAAAAAACGGGCCAACTGGCCCTTGCAAGATAAGAACTTTGGGAGTCGCCATCGTATTAGGCTGGTCTACGTAGTGAAACATCACGACCCCGCACAAATACCGTCAAGGGCAAATTGCCCGTGTGATCTGGCGACAAACGCATACGCAGTTCGAGGGACAGGCCCTTTACTTGGGTTGCGTGGCATTAAGTTATCTCGTGTAATCACTGTTTCTTATCTGCTGTAGATTTACATATTAAACCAATACGACACTTACGCTAATGTGACCCAAAGATCCGAATTTTGCATCACCGCTCCGTTTCGTACTTTCACACAGATTGCAAGACATGAACGCTTTCTCGCTAAAGGTTAGATCGTGTGTACACGTTACGCTGTATGTTGGTCTACCTTCCTTGTCATAGTGCAGACATGGTGACCTTTTTAAGGCTTTTTACTGTTCTGAATTATCTCGGCCAAATATCACCTAATTGCGCTGTTTTTTCAGCATAATTGCGTCACCCCCCTATCAATCATTGCAAAATTGAAATGAAATTGCGTGACGCAAGATACACACGCCAGAATTAGTTAGGCATGAATTACGTTAGGTTATACTGCCCTGTCTTGTGATTCGGCGTTTTAGAATTGGACGGATGGCCCACACAAACACAACATCAACGCGCGCCATCCAATTTCTTACCCAGCGTCAAGCAGCTCGTTCGCCCGGGCAAGGACTGCGGCACCGTCGTGGCCAAAGCCGTTCAGCTTTTCGACCCATTCCGCATGCACGGGTTCTGCAATTTCGCGCCATGCCGCGATTTCTTCGGATGCGATTTCGCCGATCGTATTGCCTTGCGCTTCGACAGCCGCTTTGCCTCTGGTTTCGAACTCATCAAACTGGCGTCCGATACGCTGCGACAATCCCGCGCCTGAGTGCGCGTCGATAACCCCACGCAGATCGTCCGACATGCCCTCGTAAGCAGCTTGGTTCATCAGCATTGCAAACGTGTTCGCATATAGTCCACGTGACGCAGGCGCTGGTGCAGAGGTAAAGCCCGTCAGCTCTTGCAGTTTGAACGCTGGAACGATCTCGTATGGTAGACAGCATCCATCGATCACCCCACTCGATAGGCCGACGACCATCTCGGTTACTGGGAAGAACACCGTTTCGGCCCCGAGTAGTTCAAGCATCTTACCAGTTGCTTGGTTCGGTGCCCGCAGTTTCAAACCGCGCAGGTCATCCGCAGTATGGATCAACCCATTGCGGGTGTGCAGCTTGCCGCCATCGTGTGTATGAAATGCCAGCGTCTTGATACCGGCATAGTCGTCTTGGCCGAATTCTTCCATCAACGTGTGCATCACCACCGATGTCTTTTCGGCGTTGGTTACCATGAATGGCAGCGCAAGCGTTTCTGCTATCGGGAACCGGTCAGGTGTGTAGACTGGTAAGGTCCACGAGATATCGCAAATACCCTGACGTACTTGATCAGGCAACTGAGGCGGCTTGCCACCAAGCTGCATCGACGGGAACAACTGAACGTCAATCGCACCATTCGATGCCTCACGTATTTCATCCGCCCACGGCACAAAGAACTGTGAATTCATGGGTGCGGGTGCGGGCAGCATTGAGTGTAAACGCAGCGTGACTTCGGCGGCATTTACACGGCTCAAAAGCGCGGGCGTCGCAAGCGCGGCCCCCGCGCCAGCCAGCACGGCTCTTCTCTTTAGTTTTTGTTTCATCGTTTCCTCCCTAGGTGTTGTCCGGCACTCCTCCTGCCGGGTATATGCGCCCATTACTTGGCCGCTTATGCGGGTTACATCATACCAGCACCTCTGCTGGGGTGACGTCAAATTTTTGTCGGGTCAGCGGCACGCCGCTCGCCATGCCTTTGCGTGCAGTCATATGGACCTTGGCGTTGTTGATCGTTTCAACTGCAGTGATCCGCGAGCCACAAAACCTTAACACGGTTCCATCGGCCAATTCCTCTGCAGTGTCAGTTGGCCCCGCTAGGCCAGCGATCTGCAGCTTCCAATCTGCTTGATCAGACCAGAACCACGGGACGGCGCGGTAAGGCGCATCAGCCCCCTTGGCGATACGCTTTGCAATCAACCGGGCGTGGTCGGTCGCGGCCTGAACGCTTTCCAGCCGAATACTTCGGCCCGTCACCGGATCGGGGAATGCAGCGCAATCGCCCAGCGCCGAGATTGCAGGATCAGAAGTGACAAGCATTTCATCAACGACAATGCCATTGTCGACTTGAAGCCCCGCCAGTTTAGCCAGCTCAACGTTAGGAACAACACCCACGGCAAGCAGTGCCAGATCAGTGTCTACATAGCGCCCTGACGCCAAAGTAAAACCTCCTGCATCAATCTCAGCGACACCATCACCCAAGATAATTTCGGTGCCCAGTTGTCGGTGCTTTTCGGCGAACCTTGCAGACATGGGCTCCGATACCGCACGCGCCATCAAACGGGGGGCAGCTTCGGCCACTGTCACGCTATGGCCTAGCTCGCGTGCCACTGCCGCGAATTCCAACCCGATAAAACCGCCCCCGATCACGCCAACACGCACCCCGTTGACCAAGAATGCCTTGATGGCGCTGGCCTCATGAAGCGTCCGCAGGCCGACGCTATGCTCAAGCCCAGCGATCTGCGGGCGAAGGTTGCGTGCACCTGTTGCGATAATCAGATGATCATAGGCAATCTGTTCGCCGTCTATCTCGACTCGGGCATTCGCCCGATCAATGGCGCGGACCCAACAGCCCATACGCAATTCGATCTTATGCGTCTCAAAAAAACTATCTGGCCGCAGAGATAACGCCTGAACTGTCCCACCTTTCAGATAAGCCTTGGAAAGCGGCGGGCGTTGATACGGACGTCCCTGTTCATCGCCGATCATTAGGATTTCACCGTCAAACCCTTCTTGCCGAAGGCTTGCCGCGGCCTGAAAACCGCCTTGCCCAGCACCGATGATGACAACACGTTCCATCTAGGCCAGCTCAGACGGAAGACGCACGACCATCCCATCAAGGGCATCGGTGACTTTGATCTGACAAGTCAGCCGAGAGGCGTCAGTTACTTCGGTTTCGGCGCAGTCCAGCATATCATCTTCGCCATCACTTTTATCGCCAGTTTTCTCTGCCCATTCATCGTCGATATAACAGTGACAGGTTGCGCACATCATCGCCCCGCCACATTCAGCAAAGATGCCTTCGATATTATTGTTGAGCGCAGTCTGCATCACGCTGTCACCCACGGTTGCCTGCACGGTCTGCGCGGCGCCATCGGGTTGAATGAATGTAATCGACACCATGATGTGCCCTTTCGTAAATACCTGCGGTTAGTCCAAATAGATCGGTAGGTTGAGCGGTCCGCGAAATCCGAACCCGCTCCAAACGACATCTTCGGGGTTGGGAAGCTGCATGTTGGGAAACCGATCAAACAATAACGGCAGCATAATATGCCCCAGTGTCCGGCGGGCGATTTGCGCACCTGCGCAGTGATGCGGCCCACTGCCGAATGATTGATGGGGGTGCTTTTCGCGGAAAACGTTAAAGCTTTCTCCGTCGTCAAATATCGCCTCGTCGCGGTTCGCGGATGCCTGAATGGTCATGACAGTTTCGGCTTTGGGCACGACAACATCGCCGATCTGAATTTCTTGGGTCGTGCGGCGGCCAGAGACCTGAATTGGCGCAACCCACCGGATCCCTTCCTCAAAGGCGTCCATCCACGCCTCTTGGCGTTTCACCTCTTCCAACTGGTCCGGGTTGGTCAGCAATCCGTAGACAATCGTTGCCAAGGCATCACGCGGTTCGTTGATGCCGCCGCCGATTGCGATTTTAATATTGGCGTACATCTGGCTAAGCGGAATTGGGTTTTTCGCGCGAAGCATGACCGAAAACGCAGAGTTGTTCGGCTCTGATTGATGGCGCGGGATGATCTTTTCGAACAGCGCGTTCATCTCGGCGTTGGCTGCGTCGGATGCCTCAAACAGCTTGGGGTCGCGCCCAAAGTTTCCGGCACCGTCGATCAGCCGCTGCGACCAGCGCTGCATTTCTTCGTCTGTTGCGTCCTCTAGGCCCAGCATATGCGCCAGAATGCGGGCTGCAACGGGTCCACATAGTTCAGAGAACAGATCAACCGTTTCACCACGCGGAAGGAGCGACACGTATTCTTTGGCGATCTTTTCGTAGAGTTCTGCCCAATCAGAGCGAATAACCTTTGGCGAAAACGAAGGCTGCATCGCCATACGTTCTGCGCGATGTTCTGCACCATCCTTGCGCATCAAAGTATGTGCCTGAAACGCAGGTTTCATCGGCGTCATCGGATCATCCGAGCTAAATATCTCGGGGTTTTCTTTGATCCATTTCGTATGCTCTGCCGTGGTCACAAAAATACGGTTCGTCTGTGCCACACGGACCACCGGTGTTTGCGCACGCATCTGTTTGTAGATCGGATATGGATCATGGGTGAGATCGGCCAATGTGACCGTCTCGTTAACTGGAATATCCAACATGACTTTGTTCCCCCCCGTCATCACCTCCCCTCCCAAGGTGGTGTTTTGACATGGAACCTTTTGCCACTGTATCAATCAATACGATGGTATAGATAGATAGGATCGGAATTTCAGATAGCATGACGAAATCATTCGACCCGCTCACCATCGACTTTCGTGCACTCGAGGTTCTTATCAGCGTCTATCGCCATAATTCGTTTACGCGCGCGGCCGAAGATCTTGAAATCAATCAGTCCGTTGTAAGCTACACCATCGAAAAGCTGCGCGGCGTGTTCAGTGACCCGCTATTCGCCCGCGAAGGCCGTAGCCTCATCGCTACTGCCCGTTGCGAAGAAGCCGTAACCGAAGCGATCGATCTTGTGCAGCGGTTCAGCCAATTGACCGCCGCCCAAGACTTTGACCCAAAAGAAAGTGCGGGGACGATCACCATCGCCTGCAATTACTACGAACGGGTTTTGATTATACCGCGCGTGGTCCATGCGATCCAAAAACAAGCGCCGAACCTAAAGATCGAAATTGTTGATTCATCATATCTTGGCCACGACCGCCTGCTCCGGATGGAAGCTGATCTGTTGATCGGCCCGTTCCAAAAACTGGGCGCGGCGTTCTATGGACGCAAGCTGTATGATGATCGGTATGTGTGCGTGATGGATTCCGAACACCCGTTTGCTGAAACCACGTTGACGTTGGACCAATACCTGCCGCTTGACCACATCTACATCACCTACGGCGGAAAATGGAAATCACGCTATATGCAAGTGCTTGAACAAGAAGGGCACGCAATTTCGATCGCGATCAAGGTGCCAAGCCCAGCGGGCATTCAAACCCTTATCGCTGGAACCAACCTTGTCGCCACTGTTCCCGAACGACTATCGCGTGAAATTGGTAAAGGCTTGCGGATTACACCATGCCCAGTGCCAACCCCGATTGATATCCAACTCGTCTGGACAACGCGCACACTGAATTCACCCATGCACAAATGGGTCCGCGATCTAATCGTTCAGCAATGCCGCCTGCTTTGACCCTTAGCCGACAGATAGCCCCGCATTCGTATCAAGCAAGAACTGCGAAAAAATCGGTCCACTCGCCGCGCCCAGCGCACGTGCATTCCCGCCAATCGTCCCGCTTTCGATTACCGGCGGGATCAGCCCGCGCGTATCTTGGTTCGAAATATAGCGGCGCACGCGCTCAACAAGATCAGCCCTGATTTCATCTGGAAAAGATCCGTCAATTAGGATGGCTTCGAAATCAATCACTGCGCACGTCGACAGGCTTGCTTTTGCCAGCTCTTGGGCAGTTTGACCCAACCAAGGTTCAACGTAGCGCGTGATTTTTGACCAATCTTGCGGATTTTGCCAAATCATAGCAGGGTCAAGATCGACCTCTTCCAACCGTGTTTCAAGCAGATGAATTGAAGCCATATCGACCAACTGCTTACTTTCCCCGTGCAGGCCGATGCTGCGCAGCGACCCCAGCGCACCCGCGTTACCTTGGCGGCCAGCGACCACAGAATGGTTCAACACGATACCACCACCGATGAATGCACCTACAAAGAAGTACGCATAGTCAGCAAAGTTTTTACCCCGGCCATAAACATGTTCCGCCTGACAGGCAGCAGTCGCGTCATTGACCAATGAAACGGGTAAATCACTGAAAGTCGCGATTTGCGCGGAGATGTTGATATCTTTCCATGACAAAAACGCTGGTGACGGTTCACCAACTAGATCATCCCAGTTCCACATCTCGAATGGTGCAGCAATGCCTAGCCCGCAAATACGTTTGGCAGTGCCCGGTGGCAACGCCCCCGATATTTCGGACATTCCTTTTGATAAAAACCCAAACACCTCTTCTGGGGTTGGAAAGGTATAGCTGATGTGGCGCTGTTCACGGACTTGTCCCGTAAAATCCATAAGCAATAGATCAGCCGAGCGGCGCCCGATCTTAAGCCCGAACGAAAGCACTCCGTCGGGTGAAAGCCGCATTGGCACAGAAGGTTTTCCAACCTTACCGCGTGTCGGTTCACCCCGAACAAGCAGGCCGTCGGTTTCAAGTCGCTTTAGAATCGCCGAAACGGTAGGGGGTGAAAGCGATGACAGCTTAGCAAGATCACTACCCGGCATTTCACCGTGACGTTGAAGCAAAGATAGCAAAAGCCGTTCATTGTGGTTGCGCACGCCCCTTTGACTTAGGCCCGCACCGAACGATTTTATAACTGTGTGCTCCATCCCAGCCTTCATAGTATGCTCTCCCGCAGGAAGGAATACATGAATTCCATTAATAAATAAAGTTAACTAATTAATTGACAGCCGCGTGAAAATCGCGTTGTTTGTCCGCATTCACTTCGATCCGTTCGAAGCGAGGAGGTCGGGGGATACCCCATTTTATACAGAGTTTCTGGGAGGAAATCATGAAAAAGCTTCTTATCGGTACAGCACTGGCTGCCATCACATCAGCTAGCGGCGCGATGGCTGCGGGCCACGGCACATCTGCATGCCTTATCACGAAAACCGACACTAACCCGTTCTTTGTGAAGATGCGCGAAGGCGCTGAAGCCGCAGCAGAAGCTGCCGGCATCACATTGCGGTCATACGCCGGTAAAGTTGACGGCGACCACGAAACGCAAGTTGCTGCGATCGAAACATGCATCGCTGATGGCGCTTCTGGTATTCTGATCACAGCGTCTGACACATCTTCTATTGTTGGCGCAGTGACCCAAGCACGCGACGCGGGCCTGCTGGTTATCGCTTTGGATACACCACTAGACCCAATCGACGCTGCGGACGCAACATTTGCAACCGACAACTTCCTTGCTGGTGAACTGATCGGTCAATGGGCCGCGGCGACGCTTGGCGACGAAGCCCCAAATGCACGTATCGCGATGCTTGACCTGGCCGTTAGTCAGCCAACCGTTGGCGTTCTGCGTGACCAAGGTTTCTTGCAAGGCTTTGGCATTGACTTGGGCGACCCGAACAAGTGGGGCGACGAAACTGACCCACGGATTGTTGGTAACGATGTCACTGCAGGCAACGAAGAAGGCGGTCGCAAAGCTATGGAAAACCTGCTCGCGGTCGATCCATCAATCAACGTGGTCTACACTATTAACGAACCAGCCGCAGCTGGCGCATATGAGGCGCTGAAATCATTTGGCCGTGAAGATGACGTACTTATCGTTTCCGTCGATGGCGGTTGCCCTGGCGTGCAAAACGTTGCTGACGGCGTGATCGGTGCGACTTCACAACAGTACCCACTGTTGATGGCATCCAAAGGCATCGAAGCGATTGTTGCTTACGCAGCCGATGGTACGCTGCCAGAAAACACGCCCGGCAAGAACTTCTTTGATACGGGTGTTGCGCTTGTCACTGATCAGCCCGCTGACGGTGTCGAAAGCATCTCTGTCGCGGAAGGCACGGATTTGTGCTGGGGCTAAATCTAGTCTGAGCTAAATACACGAGGGCGAGCAAACTGCTTGCCCTCGTTTGTCTATGCCACGCCACTAAAAATCTAAAAAGGGGAAATCAATATGTCGGGGGATGCTGACAATTTTGAAGCTGCGGTAAAGGCAAAGGGTGCCGAAGCCGTCGCGGAGTTTAAAGATACGCGCAAGGGCGTTCTCGCAACGGTCCAACACGCGTTACATGTGAACCCAGCGCTTGTGCCGCTGTTTGTTTTGGTCGCTTCAATCATCGGTTTTGGCCTGCTGCTTGGGTCCAAGTTCTTTTCGCCATTTGCATTGACGCTCATCCTTCAACAGGTCCAGATCGTCGGTATCGTGGCGGCAGCCCAAAGCCTTGTGATCCTGACCGCCGGGATTGATTTGTCAGTTGGCGCGATCTTGGTTCTGTCGTCTGTCGTCATGGGACAATTCACGTTCCGCTATGGGATACCTGTCGAAATCGCGGTTGCCTTTGGCCTGATGACAGGGATGATTTGCGGTTACATCAATGGCTGGCTTGTTGCAGTGATGAAGTTACCGCCGTTCATTGTGACCCTTGGCATGTGGCAAATCGTTCTTGCCGCGACATTCCTATATTCCGCAAACGAAACCATCCGCGCCCAAGAGATCGAGGCGAACGCCCCTCTCTTGCAATTATTTGCGACCAAATTCCAAGTCGGCGGAGCCGTATTCACAGTTGGCGTCGTGTTTATGGTGCTTCTAATGCTCGTGCTTGCTTATGTGCTGAAACAAACCGCTTGGGGCCGACACGTCTATGCGGTCGGCGATGACCCTGAAGCTGCACAACTTTCGGGCGTCAATGTGCGCCGCACACTGATTTCCGTCTATGTGTTGTCCGGACTTATCTGCGGGTTTGCAGGCTGGGCTATGATCGGGCGTATCGGTTCAGTTTCCCCGACCTCCGGCCAACTGGCCAATATTGAATCAATCACGGCCGTTGTGATCGGTGGGATTTCATTGTTCGGCGGGCGTGGCTCTATCCTTGGTGCGCTGTTTGGTGCGCTTATCGTTGGGGTGTTCACGCTTGGCCTACGGCTTGCTGGGGCTGACGCACAGTGGACCTATCTATTGATTGGTGTGCTTATCATTGCGGCCGTTGCCGTGGACCAATGGATCAGAAAGGTATCTGCGTAATGGAACCCATTCTCAAAGCTCGTGGGCTGGTCAAACGCTACGGCAAAGTGACCGCCCTAGATCACTGCGATTTTGATCTCTATCCCGGCGAAATCCTCGCCGTGATCGGGGACAACGGCGCCGGGAAGTCCTCCCTGATCAAAGCGATTTCCGGTGCTGTTGTGCCTGACGAAGGCGAAGTTGAACTCGAAGGACGCAAAGTACGCTTTACCTCGCCGACAGACGCGCGCAAGGAAGGGATCGAAACGGTCTATCAGACGCTCGCCATGTCCCCTGCCCTGTCTATCGCAGACAACATGTTCATGGGCCGTGAACTGCGCAAGCCCGGATTCCGTGGGAAATGGCTGCGCCAGCTAGACCGCCCTCGCATGGAAAAGATGGCCCGCGATAAGCTAACCGAACTTGGCCTGATGACGATCCAGAACATCAACCAAGCCGTGGAAACACTGTCGGGCGGTCAACGCCAAGGCGTCGCCGTGGCCCGTGCCGCCGCATTTGGGTCTAAGGTCATCATTTTGGACGAACCAACGGCAGCACTTGGGGTCAAGGAATCGCGGCGCGTTCTTGAACTTATACTCGACGTGCGTGCACGTGGCATTCCGATCATTTTGATCAGTCACAACATGCCGCACGTGTTCGAGGTCGCCGACCGGATCCACGTGCACCGGCTAGGCAAGCGGCTATGTGTGATCGACCCCAAAGATTACACAATGTCCGATGCAGTGGCCTTTATGACTGGCGCGAAAGACGCGCCTACCCAATAAAATAAAGACGTACGAAGCCATTTGGGTTTCGTGCGTTTTCATTTATTCCCAAAATTACAGTCTTACCTGCGCACAATTTATATCTGTTCGCCCGAAGTAGTGCTTAAATTTATTGCACGTTGCCAATTTTGCGCATTTTCCGTGCAGCTTATGCCATCACGCATATTCAAATCCTTGCAATGCAGCGGCAACGCCCCATACAAATTTCCTTAGACGCGTGGGCAGGATCGTCCGCGACACGTCGCAATGGCGCGACACAGTTTAGATACGGCAGCAGTAATGCTGTGCGTTTTGTTTCACCGAAAGTGTGTTCGGCGTTCAAAGTATCTTTGTTTTCTTATCCGCGCTGATCGCGCAGATGAATGTCTTTTACATTCTAAGAATGAACTGCCCGCCCGTGTTTCCTGGCTAGCCCAACGGACAGGAAAATTGATCCAATTTCATACCTCCGCCTGCCCGCAGGCATCTGTTTTTCTCCCCTCCCGAAAGGTTACGAAAATGTCGTATATCCAACCCAAGGAATTCGCGTCGAAGATGGTCGACGCAGGTGAATCCAAGATTTTCATGGCGACCAAAGACACGCTGATCCGTTCTTATATGGCAGGCGCGATCCTTGCGCTTGCGGCGGCATTCGCGGTGACCATCGCCGTGAACACCGGGAACTTCCTTGTCGCTTCGCTGCTTTTCCCCGTTGGCTTTTGCATGCTTTACCTGATGGGGTTTGACTTGCTGACAGGGGTGTTCACGCTTGCACCGCTGGCGGTTATCGCGAAACGTCCTGGATGCACATGGAAAGGCGTATTTCGCAACTGGGGGCTCGTGTTTTGCGGCAACTTTGCAGGTGCGATGACCACCGCCGTATTTATGGCCATCATATTTACGATGGGCTTTAGCCAAGAACCAAATGCTGTAGGCCAAAGAATTGGCCAAATCGGCGAAGCACGTACGTTGGGCTACGCTGCAGCTGGCGGAGCAGGTCTGTTGACCGTGTTTATCCGCGCCGTCATGTGCAACTGGATGGTTTCAACCGGCGTGGTGGCCGCTATGATGTCCAGCTCTGTATCGGGCAAAATCATGGCGATGTGGATGCCAATCCTTGTCTTCTTCTACCTCGGCTTCGAGCACTCAATCGTAAACATGTTCCTGTTCCCATCAGGCATTATGCTAGGCGGCGAATTCACGTGGTTTGACTACTTTGCATATAACGAAATTCCTGTGGTTCTGGGCAACCTAGTTGGCGGTCTTACCTTTGTGGGCGGCATGATTTACATGACCCACTTCCGCGAATCCCCAAAGCGGAATGCCACAGTCGCACGTAACGATGACACGTCATCTATGCCTGCTGAATAACGACTGACGTAGAGGCGCAGTTTCAAGCTGCGCCTCAAACCGTAGGGAGCGCGCAATGCCAAAGGATATGAAAGCCACCGATGCCTTAGGCATTTCGATTGGCCAATATTCCTCTACCGGCCGCAAGCCCCAAAACCAAGACTTTCACGGTGCGCTGATCCCAACGGGGCCGGCGCTTGCACTTAAAGGGGTCACTTTGGCTGTGGCCGACGGAATTTCGTCCAGCGCCGTCAGTGCCGAAGCCTCTGAAATCGCCGTAAAGTCGCTTTTAACAGATTACTACGCGACCTCTGACGCATGGACGGTTAAGACATCCGCGCTTCAGGTAATTGCGGCGACAAATGCTTGGCTTCACGGGCAAAACAGCACAGTGTCTGACATCAATGCTGGCAGGGTATGCACCCTATCCACGTTAATCCTAAAGGGACGCGAAGGACACATTCTGCACGTTGGAGACAGCCGCGTGCAACGTTTGTCAGGAACCAGCCTAGAGCCGCTGACCGACGATCACCGCATGACGGTTTCTCCCGAACAAACCTTTCTCGCGCGGGCATTAGGTGCAGGACCCGAAGTCAAAGTCGACTACCGTCGTGTTCCGCTTAGCAAGGGTGACATATTTTTGCTAACGACCGATGGCGTACACGACGTAATCGAAGGGTCTGACGTCAATAGCATCCTGCAAGAAGCCGCAGACCTTGATAGCGCCGCAAAAAAGATTGCCGATCTCGCTTTTAATCGCGCGAGTGACGACAACCTGACAGTCCAAATCCTGCGTGTGGATCAACTGCCTGCACCCGGCGTTAATTTGCAAATGGAGGCTACCCAGCTGCCGATTCCGCCGCTTCCGGGTGCTGGCGATATCATTGACGGGTTTCGGATTGTACGATCACTTCACGCGACTGCCCGCAGCCATGTCTACCTTGCTATCGCTCCGTCAGGAATGCGCGTCGCGCTCAAAATTCCTGCGACTGAAACAGCACAAGATGGGTCCTATCTAAACCGTTTTATGCTGGAAGAATGGATTGCACGGCGATTGTCTTCGCCCCATGTTCTAAGCGCGGCCAAGGTTCCCGAACATCGCAGCGCGCTATACGTAGTCACCGAATACGTCGAGGGCGCAACGCTACGTCAGTGGATGACCGACAATCCCAAACCTAGTCTTGATCAGGTTCGCGGGATCATCACCCAGATCGCAACAGGGCTACGCGCATTTCATCGCCGTGAGATGATCCACCAAGATATACGTCCCGAAAACATCATGATCGACAATGACGGCACCGTCAAAATCATCGACCTTGGGTCCGCATCCGTCGCAGGCGTAGAAGAAGCAGCACCGGGCACCTTAGGCGCAATGCCGGGCACGTATCAGTACACCGCCCCTGAATACCTATCTGGCGACGCAATTAGTTGGCGATCTGACCAATACGCATTGGGCGTCATCGCCTATGAAATGCTGACGGGCCGCCTGCCCTACGGCACCCAAGTTGCTCGCATCCGTTCGCGACGCGATCAAATGGCACTTCATTACCAAGCTGCACGCGATGAATACACCGGCGTGCCTGATTGGATGGATACCGCCCTACATAAAATGCTGCACCCAGATCCGATTAAACGTTACGACGCACTGACTGAATGCGTGGCGGACTTAAAACGCCCCAGCAATTCGTGGATCTCTGCCCACCAGCGCCCCCTGATGGAACGCAACCCTTTGCGTTTCTGGCAAGGTTTATGCGCAATCTTGGCATTATTGTGCATCACCCTTGCCGCCAGATAACCCCGCAACAGGAGACAATGAAATGAAAGACCAGCTCACGACATCCGCTCTCGACAAAGAAGACGTGACCGCATTGATCATCGCCGCCAAGAAAGAGCTGGGGCAAACTTGGGAAGGTATTGCTGCAAGCATTGGCATGTCACCAGTTTGGACCCATTCGGCATGCATGGGAATGAATGCAATGTCAGCCGAAAAAGCGCAGGCTCTTGTTTTGCTGCTCCAACTTCCACCAGAGGCGATTGCAGTCTTAGAAGAAAGCCCCACAAAGGTTTGGTCGCAAACCGTCCCAACCGACCCCTGCATCTACCGGCTGTATGAAATCGTAGGTGTGTACGGCCCAACGATCAAGGCACTGATCCACGAAGGATTTGGCGACGGTATCATGTCAGCGATCGATTTTGACATGCAAGTCACGCGCGTACCTAACGAAAAGGGCGACCGCGTTAAGATTGAAATGTCTGGCAAGTATCTGGGCTATAACGCTTGGTAATGCCTTTTCGGCAACCGGCCGACGCTAACGACACGTCTTTGCGATAAACGCATCGGATCTGATTTCGCGTAACCCTTCAGGTTCGCGGATCAGGAACAAAGCTGCAACATCGTTGTCGTAGGCAAACTTGGGGCCATCTTCGGAGCCCAGAACGTATAAAATGGTCGCAAGAGCATCCGCGTCCATACATGTGGCATGAAGGACGGTCACCGAAAGTAGGTCACCTTCCAACGGTGCGCCCGTGATCGGATTAATCGTGTGTGAAACCGCATGTCCGTCTATGTCGCGGCGGTTACGATGTCCGCCGGTTGTAGCAACGGCCAGATTATTCAGGCCAACTTCGTCAAATACAATACGGTCATTTCCCGGTACAGGTAGCTCTAAACCGACGGTCCACTTCTCACCATTTGCGCGATGTCCATAGGCGATAATTTCTCCGGACGCTTCAATCATGAAATTACTGACACCCATCGCTTGGACGGCATGGGCCGCTTTATCCACGGCAAACCCTTTGGCAAGCGCGCATAGGTCTAACGCAATCTCGCTATGCTTCAAAACTGCCGGTGGATCAGAGCGCAGCGCAAAACTTTCCAAGGCGGCACGCGCGGCCTCAGCATGTGTTTCTGTCGCTTCGGGGCGACAGACAGGTGTTGCATCAGGGCCAAAACCCCACCGATTTACAAGCCGACCCAATGCAATATTTAACGCACCACCTGACGCACGCGCGTATCTGTCTGCGCAAGTCATCACGGTATGCATATCAGTAGGAATGGTAATAAACGCGCCCGTGGGACCATCGTTTACGCGCATCAAGTCACTATCGGCGCGATAATTCGACATTTGAGTATCCACTTGTCGTAACGCGTTGAGCGCGCCAGCCGCAACATCTTCGCAAGAAACCCCGGCGACGGGCACATGATACATCTGCCATGCTCCTCCCATGACCGTGCCCTGCGCGTGATGAATATCTGAAATATCAGTCATAGACTTGTTCCCCCGCCTAGTTAGGCTAGGCGGGGGCCTTTGCTTAGTTAACCGCAGCAACCAAAAGCGCTTGCGCTTCAGTGCCTACAAGATTTTCGTTTTCAGCAACCATGTCTGCTGCAGTATCGCCAAAATCATCGCCCAATGTTGCGTCTGCCCCAGCATCTAACAGATATTGCACAGCTGCAGGGTCTTGCCCCTTTAGCGCAACGTGCATCAACGGGGACATCAATTCATCGTCTACCGCATTCACATCTGCCCCAGCTTCAACAAACCCTTTGATTACATCGAGAGAAAGACCAACGTCGGCCGCGGCCAACACTGTGTTGACGCCAGCGTTGTTTGATACAGTCACGTCCGCACCAGCGCCCATGAACGCAGTGATGATCTCGTCAGCACCGGAACGATCACGCCCTGCCGTGACGAGCAACGGAGAGTTGCCATCGGCGTCTGCCACGTTCACCTCTGCACCAGCGGCTAACAGCAACGCCACTACGTCAGCAGAGTTACGTTCGGCAGCGTAGAACAATGGAGTCTTACCCCGCGCGTCCACATCATTCACATTGTTGCCCGCGTTCAGAAACATCCGAATAACATCGTTACTATTGCGGTACGCGGCCACTGATAAAACAGACCGATCCTCGGCAGTTGTTGCATCCGCACTAAATCCGTTTTCAAGCAAGAAGTTGAACACATCGACAGTTTCATTACGTACCGCAGCAAGGAGTAGTGCGTCAGAACCGGTATCTGACGTCACAGCATGAACATCCGAAGAAAGAGCCATCATCTTCTTGATCACATCAAGGTTGCTGTTCCGTTCAGCCGAAAGCATGAATGCGTCAGACCCATTAGTCGTGCGCGCTGACACATCCGAGATGCTTGCGATGTATTCAACCGTTGCAAGATCACCATTGGATCGTGCAGCGGACAATGCTGCGTTACGTCCTGCATCGTCGGTGGCATTAGGATCAAGCCCTTGTGCAAGAAGAAATTCGAAAACGGCTTGGTCCGTTTGTCCGAACGCCGCATAGCCCAGCGCATTGCGACCGGATTCTTCAGTCGCAGTGACGTCTCCACCCAGTGAGATAACATGCTCAACCATGGCTAAATCACCGTAACGACCTGCCCAAAAAATCGCCGGACGACCGTCATGGCTGGGCCGGTTCACGTCAGCACCTTGTGCAACCAGATAATCCACCACTTCCGTAGACGCACCTCCGCGGATCGCCCGCACCAGTGGTGTGTAATTTCCATCACCCAGTTCAACTGGGTCAGCACCCCCCGCAATCGCGGCTTCGACGGCGGCTAGATCTGCATCTTTCCAAAAATCTGAGTCTAACAATGGGTTTTGAGCATAGGATGGCAGTGTAAATGCGCTGACAGAAAGTGCCAGGGCAGCCAAGTTCGGTGTGATTTGAAAGCGCATTGCTTTTCCTTTTCCATTTACGAGTCTCCGGCATTTGCCGATCAATAGACATCTTCGAGGTAGCGATTGCGGTGTTTCAGTTCAGAGACCGAAAGCCCAATTTCAGCGGCCAGAATGTCGATTTCGTTGCGGACTGCGGCGGCCATTGCTGTGCCCCCGCAAACCATGATCGTTGCGCCTGATTGCAAACGATCGATAAGACGGGTGCGGTCGCCGCGAATGAGGTCTTGAACGTAAGTACCTTGATCGCTGCGCGACCACGCCGGACCAAAGGTTTCGAGGCGTCCGGCCTGCAGCCAATCATTAATGTCAGCTGCATAAAGCGCGTCCTTTTGCGGGTGTCGCCCCCCCAATACAAATCAACGCTGCGGCGCGGCTCGTTGTGCCGGATCATGCCGGTAAACGGTGCGATCCCCGTGCCAGCCCCAATCAAAACAACCGGGCGACGGCGTGGTAACTGGAACCTTTCATTGCGCGTAATCGAAACTTCGATCTCATCACCGTTCTCGAGATCGCAAAGCCAACCAGAGCACTCTCCCCCCTCAATACGCCGCACGACAATCTCAAGAAAGCCATCAGCGTGGGAACTCGATCCTAGCGAATACAGCCTAGGCACTGTGCTGTTGGGTGGATAAATTTCGACTAAGTCGCCCGGCCGATGTGCGGGCAGCTTTTTCGCTTTAAACCGAAGCACGGCGGTTGTAGCGCCGACAGACGCACCAAATATTTCACGACGTACAAGGTGCAGCGTCTGGGTTTTTGAGCGCTTTGGATCGTAATGTACGTCCAATTGCACACCAACCTCGTCAGACAACTTTCCGCACCAATCCCGAAATGATTGCGCAGATTGCTTATCGATATCGAACACAGGCATGAAAGGGTTGCCCAGTTTGGCCGTAAGAGCAGCGTCAGCGCGATGTGCATAACCGCAGAAATCCGGAAACGCTTTGTCGCCAAATGCAAGCGTCGCGTGTGCCGCGCCATTGCTACGGAACCGAGCCAAAGCGTTCAAAAACCGACTAGCGGATTTGGGTACATCACCATCCCCGTATGTCGACGCTAGGATCAACAAGTATTCAGCCGTTGGCAATTCACGGCGCAATTCGTTCATCGCCCCAAGCCGAACCGGCCAACCATGGGCATGGAACGCAGCATGCAGTGCCTTGCCAAAGCCCCAAGTTGCATTGCCTTCTGAACCGACCAAGATCACCACTTTGGCCGCTCCAATAGATGCATTGTTTTGAATGCGACCTCGCCCTTGCGATCTGTTGCGCCACCACACCATGATGCCCGTCACCGCGAAGAATGGCACACCCAAGGACGAGATGAACAACACAATTGCCCAAGGCCAAATCCCTTCAGCGGTGTGAAGTAAGGTGATATATCCCATAATTAGACCCGAAACAGGAAGCGGATCACGCGACAGTTCATCGCCAGCAAACTGGTCAACAAAGATGTAGGCCGTGTCTGTTTTAACAGCCCAAACATCGAACCAGTCGTCAGGAATTGGGAATACGACTTCGTCAACATCAGCTAAAGCAAGTGACTGAAGTCCGTGCAAATCCCACGGTGCAACGGCATCTAGTTCCTCGATACTCTCGGGATATGCAGGTGCGCGCCCAGATCCAGCAGGAACAATATCAAACGTGACCGCCGACAACCAAAGGGCAGTCACTGCAGTGATCAGCAGCGGCACGAATAACACTCGCCCACAAATGGAATGCAACGCGTCGGCTCCGCGCCCTTGGATAGGCGTAAGCATCTGGCGCAAACCACCCATTCGTCGCAGGAATAACGCAAAACCTGTGATGGTCAAAAACGTCATCGCCAGAGCCCCGATTGCGGACAAAATTCGCCCGTTTTCGCCCAATGTGAATGACCGATGCAGATCACGCATAAACGCATAAATCGCAGGCTCTTTGCGCTCCGGCAGAAACATTCCGGTGGCGGGATCGACAAAGCGTTCCTGCCGCCGGTTATTTTGCGCAAAGGCCAGCTTATACTGCCCCGAAGAGCCGCGCTTTATGCGTTCACCGTCGATTTCAGGATTTGCTTCTGCCACATTGCGCAACATGTCCGCGACAGAAAGGTTTACTGCCCACCGTCAGATATAACACGATCATAGACAGGCTGTGTCGCCAATATGGTACCGCTGATTGACAGCACCATTACCAACAACGACAGGGTCAGCCCAATGACCGAATGCACGCTACGCCACATAGGCGCTTAGTCCCACTTGTAACGAAGATACCGCACATAACCGGTGCCCGGAATTTTGTCGCCTTGCACTTCGGATGTTAGCGCAACTTCGACATCGGTCGGATGATTTTGCTGATCTTCCACTGATGTGTCAACGCGCACAGAATACCCTGCATCTAAGACCTCAGATTCTAGGTCGACACGGATAACTGTCCTGTCGCCGGGTGCCGTTGACGCGCCTGTAACAGCCAGCAAGTTTTCTTGAGCACGGCCAACATATTTCCACCAACGCGGTTGGTCAGGGTACCAACGTTCTTCGTCGCCAGACACCCATAACGTCCGTACGAAGCGATTGCTTGGATCCACCAGATAGAGCGAAAAAATACGCAGAATCGCCTTCGTAGTCGTTCAACTGAACAAGAAATGTCGCTTCGTCTGCCGCTGCTTGGCCTGCCGAGAAAAATGAACCAAGCGCCAACGCGGTTGAAGTACCTTTGAGAAAAGTAAGCAGGCCACGCGATAGGACGGCCTGCCGATGCGGCAGCCGCTAAAATCATGAGTACGCAAAATCGTCTCCAATCATGTGTTTTGGGATTGGCTCGAAGACGATGCGCCGTTGCATTCTCTAGCTGCGCGGCAGCTAGTTGACTATTTTTCTCAGGTAAAGGCGCTTTCCACAAAACACTTAAACCTCATGTGGCGTATCGCCGGTTTTTAGCCAAGCATCGCGAAATAGGCGGCCTGTCGTGCGACGAGTTCGTCGTGGGTCCCTATTTCGACGATTTTGCCAGCGTCGATGACCACAATTCTGTCAGCATGGCGGATTGTGTCTAGCCGGTGCGCGATGATCAGCGTTGTTCGTCCGACGGCAAGCCTTGCGAGTTCAGCCTGTACTTCGCGTTCCGTGCTGCGGTCGAGCGCTGAGGTGGCTTCGTCGAGCAGAAGCACGGGTGGATTCCGCAGGAAGACGCGCGCGATTGCGACCCGCTGGCGTTGACCGCCAGACAGCATCACGCCGCGTTCGCCGACGATGGTGTCCAACCTTTCGGGCAGGGTTTCGATTAGCGGTTCGAGCCGGGCTTGTTTCACGGCCTCGCGGATTTCTGCGTCGGTCGCGTCTAGCCGCCCGTAGGCGATGTTGTCGCGTAATGTGCCGCCGAACAGAAACACGTCTTGGGACACGAGGCCGACCTGTTTGCGCAGGGAATCTAGCGTCATTTTCTGAAGCGGCACCCCGTCGATCCGGATTTCGCCGCCGGTTGGGTCGTAAAAACGTGGGATCAGCGCCATGAGAGAGGTTTTCCCAGCCCCAGATGGCCCAACAAAGGCGACGGTTTCGCCGGGCTTCACATCTAGTGAAATGCCATGCAGCACACCGCGGGCACCGTCATAGCTGAGCTCTACGTTGTCGAATGTGATTTCGCCGCCAAGGGCTGGGGCGGGTGTTGCGTCTGCTGCGTCGGTAATGTCGGGCTTTTGCGAAAGCAGGTCCAAATAGCTGCGGAATCCGGCGATCCCGCGTGGGTAGGTTTCGACCACGGCGGCGATTTTTTCCAGTGGGCGGAAAAACACGCCAACCAGCAGCAAGAATGCGACATAACCCCCGGCAGACAGCCCGCCCTGAAACACGTAGCCAGCGCCAGCGACCATCACGACGACTTGCACCGCGCGCAGCCCCATATAGTGCAGCGCGGTGAGGGCGGCGATGATCCGGTATGCCTCTAGCTTGGTTTTGCGGTAGCGCTGGTTGTCGCTGTCGAACAGGTCGCGTTCATGGTTTTCGTTGGTAAAGGCTTGGACAACACGGATGCCGCCGATGCTTTCTTCGAGCCGAACATTAAACGCGCCGACCCGGCCATAGATGGCCTGCCATGTGCGTGTCATCCGTCCGCCATAGACGGCAAGAAGCCAGACCATCACCGGAACAATCGTGAGCGTGATAAACGCAAGTGGGGGATGCAGGTACAGCATCAGTGCGAATGCCCCGATGAATGTCATCAGCGCGATCAGCACATCTTCGGGGCCGTGGTGGGCGACTTCGCCGATTTCTTCGAGATCGCGGGTGACACGTGATACCAGTTTGCCTGTTTCATTGCGGTCAAACCATGTCCAGCTAAGCCGCGTAATATGCGCAAAGGCGCGGGCGCGCATTTCGGTTTCGATATTGATCCCAAGCGTGTGACCCCAATAGATCACCACTGCCATCAGCCCGGTATTCACCAGATAGACGGCAACCAGCCCAAAGGCGGCCAATACCGTCATGGCCCAATCACCTGCCGGCAGCAGTTGGTCGATAAACGCCGCAATGGCGAGCGGAAACACCAGTTCTAGAAGTCCCGATAAGATGGCACAGGAAAGATCCAGCCACAGAAGTTTCTTGTGTGGCCGGTAGTAGGCGAAGAATTTGCGGAGCATTTGGCTGCGTGACCTTCGAGGTTAGTTGGGGTGTGCGATTGGGGTGCCGTCGGCGCGGGAAAGCACCTCCATATTGGCACCATAGATGGATTGCAGTTCGGTTGGGTTCATGAGGTCAGTTGGGGTCCCTTGCATGGCGACCGTCCCGCCGCGTAGCGCGACGATGTGATCGCAGAACCGTGCTGCCATATTAAGATCGTGTAACACGACGATGATGCTGCGCCCGCTGTCGTGGCTAAGTTTGTGCACGAGGTTCAGAACTTCGACCTGATGCACGATATCCAGCGCCGAGATCGGTTCATCCAGCAGCAGGCAATCGGCCTCTTGCGCGATCAGCATGGCAAGCCATGCGCGCTGCGCCTCGCCCCCCGAAAGCGTATCAACTCGCCGATCAGCAAGCCCATCCAACCCGCAGGCGGTGACAGCTGCATCGATGGCGTTTTGGTCTTCGGGGCCGGGTCGGCCAAGCGGCCCGTGCCATGGATACCGCCCGAGTGCCGCGAGTTCGCGTACCAGCAAACCTTCGGCCGTGGGCAGGTGTTGCGGCAGATACGCCAGTCGCCGTGCCAGTTTGCGTGCATTCCAGTCGGGCAGTGATTGACCGTGAAAGGCGATGGTGCCGGATGTGGGTGTGATCTGCCGTGCTAGCAGTTTTAGCAGTGTCGACTTGCCAGACCCATTATGCCCGATCAGCCCGGTTACCTTGCCCGCAGGCACTGACAGTTTCACATCGTCCAGCAACGTGCGTCCCGGCACAGTGAAGGTCAGGTTTTGAATGTCATAAAGTGTGGTCATGCGGGTCTCCGCAGTAATAGCCGGATCAGCCAGGGTGCGCCCAAAAGCGACGCAAACAGGCCAAGTGGCAGGTCATAAGGAAAGCTTGCCATACGTGCGCCGAAATCGGCGGCAAGCATAAGCAATACGCCGATAAGCATACTGCCAAGCAAGTGATCAGTTGCGCGGGCAAATCCCAGATGCCGCGCCAGATGTGGTGCCATCAGCCCAACAAAGCTAAGTGGCCCAACAAGGATCGTGGCGGCCCCTGTCGCCAACCCCGCCAGCAGGACCATGGCAACCGTCGCCAACCGTACTGGAATGCCAAGCGCGCGCGCGACCTCTGGCCCCAGTGGGAGGATCGCCAACCAGCGTCCCAAGAAGAGCGCGGCGATGGTTAGCCCGATCAGCAATGCAGCCAATGCGCCCGCCCCAGTACCAGTGAGTGCCGATGCGGACCCAGACAGCCAAGCGAGAATGGCAAAGCTTTTCATTGTGCCTGCGGCCATCAAAAGTGACAGCACCGATGCCGCAAGCGATGACACGGCCACACCTGCCAGCAACAGCCGCTCTGGTCGTGCGTTCCGGCCCAACACACACAGCGTGATTAGGGCGAGCGCCAATGCCCCGCCGACCGTTGCCCCTAGCGTTAGCTGCAATGCAGTTGGTGCCGCCGTTAGGAACAACAACCCTGCATATCCCATTGCCGCCCCGCCAGAGACGCCCAAGACTTCGGGCGAGGCAAGAGGGTTCGCCGTAAGCCGCTGAAGGATTGCGCCTGAAAGGGCGAGCAGCCCACCAGCGCTTGCCGCGCCAATCAGACGCGGTAGCCGATTGGGCAGGAACAGGGCAAGGCTTTCGCGGTCAAGTAAGGCCCAGCCATCAGGCAGGCGACCGACCATCACAAGGATCGCAAGTAAGACGATTGAAAAGACGGCCAACACCCATAGCATCAGGGCAGGGCGTTGGCGCCTTGGCAATGCGTCTGAATGCGCAGGGGGCGGTGTTGCGCGAAGGCGCGGCAGAAGCCACAGCAATAGGGGCCCGCCGATCAAACCTGTTACAGCGCCAGTTGGGAACATTTCGCCGCCAGCGCCAGCGATGGTCAGCACAAGCCCATCACAGACTGACAGTAACAGCGCGCCTGCGATGGGTGCCATCCAAAGCACCTGCGCCGGTTTGCGTGCGCCCAATGCGCGGGCGATTGCGGGGGCTGCAAGTCCAACAAAGGCGACTAGTCCAACAGTTGCCGATACGCTTGCCGCCAGTCCACATGCCAAAAGCACCGCTAAACCACGCACCCACGCGACGTTCAGCCCAAGCGACCGCGCCGTTTCTGCCGCTAGTCCCAAAACGCTAAGCGGGCGTGCCAAAAGCGCGGCGCCGATGCCGCCAACGAACAGGGCCGCAATCAATGTGAGCGTTGGTCCCCAGCCTGTTTGCACCAATGAACCGCCATTCCAAACGACCAGTGAGAACAGATATTGCCCCTGCGCCAGCGTTAATGCCGCCGCAAACGATGACGCGAACAACGCGACAAGCATGCCGGCGATCACCATTGTCACAGGGTGGAATGCGCGTGCGGCCCCGATGCCCATCACAATAGCCAGCGCTGCCATCGCGCCGAACATGGCGATTGGCCAACGCCCCCATGCCAACCACTCGGGGGCCAAAACAGTCACGGCGACCAGTGCCAGTTGCGCCCCGGCGGAAATGCCCAGTGTTGACGGATCGGCGATAGGGTTGCGCAGGACAATCTGCAGCAAAGCACCCGAAAGCCCAAGCAATGCGCCGACAAGCAATGCGATAATCCCGCGCGGCATGTGACCATAGGCCAGTAGGATGTGTTCAAAGCTAAGGCTTGCTGCGTGAAACGGCGGCAGCGGCCATCCACCCGTTACCCAAGGCTGCGCCGCAGCGAGCCAAAGCCCAACCGCAAGAAGAAACGAAAGTGGCAGTATAGCGATCTTCATCCGGCGTGCCCTTGGGTTAAGGCGTTGGTCAACAACCGCGCAAACCGCAGCCCGGCGGGAAGCCCCCCAAATGGGTTGATGTTGCCGATTGTGGCAAAACGGCCTTGGGCGACTGGCTCTAGCCGGTTCCAAAGCACAGAATTGCGTAGGCCTTGTTCGGCGACGGCAGGAATGCCGGATACAGCGATGATGCGGGCGTCAGGCTTTGGTGCAAGCCGTTCAAGCGGGACCGGCGCGGCAAAGGAGTATTCGGTGCTGCCATCCCACGCATTGGTTAGACCCAACAGGGATAAGACGGCGCCAAACATGCTATCTGCGCCGAACGCGCGGAAATGCCGAGGGTCGCCGATTTGGGTGATGTAAACGGGACGGTCACGAAATGGCGCAAGCGTTTCGCGCATTTGGGCCAGTTCAGCCAGTGCAGCGGCTTCGACCTGATTTGCAGTTTCAGGGATACCAAGCTGCCCGGCCAAGCCGTGCAATGCCTCGATGGATTTTTGCCACGGGTCTTTGTCGGCGAAATAGAAGGTCTGGCTGAACACAGGCGCAATCGCGGAAAGGCGCGGCTCAATATAGCCGTACCATGGCGACGAAAGGATCAGGGTAGGGCGCGTTAATTGCAAAAGTTCGAAATTTGGTGCGCTGCGTAGCCCCAGATCAACAACCGATTGCGGAAGGTCGGGGGTCACGGCATCTGCGCGAAATCGGATCAGTTCGCAGGCGGCGACGGGAACAATGCCAAGCGCCATAGCGGTTTCAAGCATGGCCCAATCAATTGCCGCAACCCGAGGCGTATCCGCCCGCGCAGGAAGCGCGAGCGACGCAAGAGCGCCGCACATAAATGCGCGGCGCCCAAAGATGTTAGAAGCGTTTACCACTTGTAAGACATACGCGCCTGAACGGTGCGGCCGTCGCCATAGTAGCAACCAAACCCGCCACAGTTGGCGACATATGCGACGTCAGTCAGGTTGGTGACGTTCAGCGATACTGCGATGTCTTCGGTCACGTCATAGCTTGTCTGAAGATCAAGCAATGTGACGTCTTCCATTTCGTATGCGTTTGCTGTGTCGCCGAAACGTGTGCCGATGTAGCGAACACCACCACCAACGCGCAGCCCTTCGAGAGCGCTGTCGTTGCCAAAGCCATAGTTGGCCCAAAGGCTTGCGTTATGTGTGGGCGCGTTTGCCATTTCATTGCCGACGTTGCTACCCTTGGTCTGTTCAGTTTCGTTCCAAGTGTACTGTCCACGAATGTTCCAGCCGTTGTCCAGATCGACAGAACCTTCCAGCTCTAGACCTTTGGACGTGACTTCGCCGATTTGACGGGTGCCTGATATGCCGCCTTCGGTAACAGTTGCCGACAGGTTGCTTTGGGTCAGGTCATAAACCGCTGCTGAGAAGAAGCCATTAAAGGTAGTTGGCTCCCACTTGACTCCCACTTCCCACTGTTTGCCTTCAGTTGGCTTCAGTGCGTTAGCGTCGATATCGCTGCCGACCTCTGGATCAAACGAGGTCGCATAGCTGGCATATGGTGCAACGCCATTTTCGAACACATATGATACGCCTGCGCGGCCAGTGGTCGCTGTGTCTTTTTGCTCGCTTGTGCCAGTTTGTTCTGCCCAATCGTGACGCAATGCAAGCGAACCGCGCCAGTTGCCTACAGAGACTTCATCCTGAGCATAGACACCGACCTGATCAAGCACCGAGTCCTTTGTTGACGCGTACCAAGGCGCGGTTAAGTTCGCACCGTCATATTCAGGATTGGAGTAGCTGATATCGTCGGCATATAAAAATGCCACGATTTCTTTGGCATCATAATGACGAACATCCAACCCAAAGAGCAGATCATGTACTGTGTTCCCTGCCCAAACCGAGCCACGAAGCCGAACATCTAGGTTATCAGTGACACTTTCTTCGTCTTGAGTACTGCCACCACGGCTAATTGTATCACCATCCGTGCCAAGACCCGTCACGTAAAAGCCAGTGTAGTCCCAGCTAAAACGCTGATGTCGATAGCCGGCTTCCAGCGACCAATCTTCGTTCAGATCATGACTAAGCTCGAACCCAAGGTTCACCGTTTCACGATCGCTGTTATCGTCTGTTGGGTCACCAGCATAGAAGCTACGCAAGTCTTCGTCGTCAACTTGACCAATCAAGCCGTGTGGAACACCTGCCGGGGTGAGTGGGTTGTCTTTCTGATAAGAGCCGAGAAACTGCAATGTTGTTGCGTCTGAAATGTCCCAGCGTGTCGCTACACCCAGATAGCCACGCTGGCTTGAGAGCTCTTCGACGTCTTCTTCGCTATCGCGTGCAACCGCCGTAAAGCGTGCCGCAAAATTATCAGAGTAGGTGTGGTTCCAGTCCACAAAGCCCTCTGTGGCAGTTGGATCACCAACACCGACACCAGCTTCGCCAAAGTCAACAAACTGCGCGCGTTTTTGTACTTGGTTGATGACACCACCAGGGATGCCTGCACCGTAAAGAACCGATGACGGACCTTTCAGAACTTCGACGCGCTCAAGTGAATAAATTTCAAATGATGGCGCACCAAAACTACGCAGAATGCGTAACCCGTTGAGGTATTGCGCACCAGATCCGTTGAAGCCGCGGATGGTGGGGCTGTCGAAACGTGGGTCGGTGCCGAAAGGCTGTGCTGTCAGGCCGGCTGTGTAGCCAAGCGTATCGCCTAATGTTGTCGCCCCTTGGTCTTCGATCTGTTCCCCAGTAATTACAGAAACAGATTGCTGTGTCTCAAGGATGGGCGTGCCTGTTTTGGTCGCAGTTTGTGCGTTCGTGGCGACATAGCCCGCAACAGGGTCAGATGGATCAATCTCTCCTTCAAGTTGGATCGAGCCAAGATCGAAAAGATCCGCCGTTGATTGGGCGTGAGCAGCGGATGATGAAAGCGCAAAGATGCTGGCGCTGGCCAGCAAAGTAAGCCGAGATGTAAGGGTCATGTGCGTGTCCGAGGTAATTTAATTTCCGACTATTTAAGTCGGAAATTATCGATTGGCTTGAACCAAACTGTCGTGGCTTGTCGGATTCGGGACAAAACGACGTTTTCTCCAATCACCCGGCGTCTGACCATGATGGGTTCGAAAGACACGTGTGAGGTGGGCCTGATCTGCAAATCCGGCCTCGGCGGCGACTTCAGCCAACGGCCGTGACATATCTGTCATTAGATCTTGGGCTGTGGCAAGGCGTAGGGATGTCAGCCATCTTTGTGGGGTCGTGCCAAGGCTTTGACGGAATGCACGCGTTAGCCAGCTTTCGGACAGGCCAGCAACTTCGGCCAGTTCAGCGACAGTGATCCGCCGATCCAAACTTTGCCGCGCATAATGTTCCAGCTTGATCAGCGTATGCGGCGACAGCCCCCCACGCTCGGCTTCTGGCTGCGGAGCGGGCAGTTCAAGAACCTCAATCATCAACGCAGAAAACAAGCCGTCAGTCATAAGATCGGGGCGCGATGGTGTCATCACTTCTTCGGCGATCATACCGGCAAGCGCGTTTATGCGGTCTGTGCTTTTCAAAAGGCGTGGCTGTGTGAGTGCAGATGGGGCGACCAATGTCTGCATGCGCTGTGCGAGCGGCCCAGCGTCAAGATGCAGATCAAGATGGGCATAGGGGCCTTCGCGGTCCAGCTCGCTCCACATTGGTACGCCTGCGGGAACGTAAAAGACGCCAACATCATGGGTCCATGGCGCGGTTTCATGCGTGCGAATGCGCAGATCATTGGCGCCATCCCCTAAAAACACAACCAATCGCGGATCGGGCGAGCGGTAGAAACCGCCGCCGCCCGCTTCGCCATGAACGTGCCAGACATCAGCGATAACACCCGGCCAACGACGCCACGACAGCGGACGCACGGTGCGGATCGCACGCGTCTCGGCAGTCATACGGGGCATAAAGGTCATTGCGGGCTCGCTGGAACGGGAGTTCACAACGCCTGCGGCGCAACGCGACGATACGTGTCATGAACAGATGATAAAGGGATGGCCTGGCGATAGCTGAGCAAGGATATTGTGCCGCATTGCAGCAAAAACGTCAACGTAGCGCCAACCTAGCCTTTAGTTACCCATCAGAACCTGTTCCAGACCAAAGCAGAGCCTGATCACCGCCCAGTTTACTATTCGACATCGGACGGAACCGATCCGCATATGCGTCAATATCCGGGTTCGGAGACAACACGAGATACGCCTCGAGCCAAGCCATTTGAAAACTCTCAAGCTCTTCAGTGCCATCAAACAGGCTTTGCTCTTTGCCAGAATAGGCAGCACTTGCTTCACCTGTTTCGAGATCAGCTATTGTAAACGCAACGATCCGATCCAGTGCATTGTCACACACACCCTTGATGGAACGCCCCTGCTGTTCCAGTAGCAACGTTGTTAAAACCAGCGGTGCAACAGCGTGCAATTGATAGTGCAGTGCATATTTTCCGCGACGCATTTCTTGCGGCAGGCTGCCGTCAGCAAGCGCCTGACATTGAAGATATGTCGCGGACCACTCGGACCAACTTAGCGCAATTGGGTCATTCCTGATCTGACCGACAAGGTTAATCCCCAACGTTGCCCAAGCCCGCAGGTTACCCGTTTTCGCACCAGAGGTTGCTTCTTCTTCCCAAAACGTCATTTGTTCTGCAGTGCGACGACCTAGCCAATCCTCGATTGTTTGCCGCGCATGTACATCAGTCGCGTATGGTGCCACCTGCCGGTAAACCAACGCGAACGCACCAAGGCGCGATCCAATCGAAAAATTTGCGGTGATGGTGTTAAGCTCGGAAAAGGCGTCAGCCCCGGCCCAGGTCAACATTTGCGCAATTGCACAATCCGCCTGTGCAACACGGTCTCCACCGCCTTTGGTGACATTATTAGCAACCTGCGTGAGATCCCGAACAAAGTCGTCAATCGGTCCAAGTGCGGCATTTACCTCTGCATTGCTTTCATCGTCGATGTCAGAACGCGATTTGCTGTCATCCGTGTAACGGCTACCAAAGCCAAGCGTCACAACAGGTTCAGGTGCTGCGGCGCAGGCTTCGTCATCTGCAAAAGCAGGGCTAGCGAAAGACATCAGAACTCCGGCTCCTGCGATGCTTAAAAATTTACGCATTATGTATCCTCACTGAGGTTAAGAAGTGCTGTAATTGTCGCAGCTTTAGCAGACCCATTTGCTGCAGCGCGCTCCAGCCAGACCACTGCATTGTCCAAATCGGCGTCAGTTCCGATCCCAAATGCAAGCGCATATCCAAGTTCGGCCATTGCTGTTGTGTCTCCGCCTTCTGCAGCACGTGTCAGCCATTCGGTTGATGTCGCAAGGTCAGTCGGATTGGCCGCGTTTTCACGTAGATAAAGTGCATAGGTACGCATTGAAAAGACATCGCCAGATTCAGCGGCAACCATATAGACCTGCGGCATATCAAGGCGTGCTTCGATCTCAACTTTGACGTCATCCTCGGCAGCACGGTAAGATCCTAAGAAGCGGTTCAAATAGGCGTGCTCTGGGTCATCCATTGCTTGCGTAATCAAAAAGGCCGCGCGTTCTGGATCATAGGTTTCCGCATCACTTGCCACCAAAAGATCGAACATTCCACGCGGCGCATTTACATCACCCAACGCGGCAGCGCGTTCAAACAAAGCCATCGCTTTAGGTGCAGCTTCGACACCAAGAACGCTTAGTTCTGAACGCGCAAGATCAACCATGGTCCACGGATTGTCTTCCATCAGATATTCGGCGATCCGCATCCAGTGCACAGCGTTTTCTGCATCGTCGATCTCGAGATACAAACGCGACATTGCCATCACGTTTTTATAATCGCACGGAATGATACCGGCGGCCCGCGATAGATAGTTTTCCTGCTTTTCCGCCTCCAAAAATGGCACCGCGAAAAGTAGCGCATCAAAGTCGCCATTTGCTTCGATAATGTCTGCGAATTGTTCGAATACAGCGCGACCACTGTCGGCGCCCGGGTCAAGCACAGCAAGCAACTGCATTGCAGCACCTTGGCCTTCGCCAGCCGGTCCCTCTAGCAAGGAACGGACTTCTGTGGTGTCGAATGCTGTGTCGGATTGGTAATCCAATATCGCCTCGGCAAGAGCCAGCGCAGCCGGAGCACCAGACAATTTATATTCCTGCCTTAACAAATTGAAAGCAACGATACGCTCGGCCGGATTTTCGGCCAGTTCGAATTCAAGGTCGGCCAATGCTTCCAAGACGCTTGTATATTGGTTCGAATATTCATGCCAAAACGCAAGCATCTCGGGCGTCGTGTCGGGGGCGTTTTCAAGATACTTTAGGTAACTCGCCATCGCCTTCGCGCGACCATAAAGCGCATGAGATTGTATCAGCGCGATGGTAAGCGCATCATCTTCGTCATCGAGTTCAATAAGATCGCGCGCCGCGATTTCGACATTCGATGTGCCTGTCGCATCTTCGATACTTTGCCAATACTGCGCCTCTTCTATCCGTGGGCTATCAGGGGCTTGGCACATAAATACACCATGTAGCATTTTGGCAGGGTTCACACCGCCTAAAGCCGACACCGAATATGACAATAGGTCGACTGCGCGTTCAATCTCATGCTCGCCACTTCGTTGCGCGACAAGGTTGATGGCAAGGTTGAGCGAACCATCCATGTCGCCCAGCTCTGCTGCGCGTTCCAGATAAACCAAAGCTTCTGCTTGACCGCCCCAACGCCCTTTACGCTCGTAAACATCATCCGCAAGCCGAGAGAAGACCCAGCCCGCCGCACCAGGATGTTCGGCAAGGTCATTCAATGCTGCCAATCGTTCATCATTGGTGCCGGGATAACGATCAGCGTAGGTTTCTAAAAACAACGCCAGACGTGTCAGGCCGGGGCGCCCCCCTGATTTTGCCGCGGCTCGAAATAATTGCAAAGTACGATCAAGGTCGCGTTCGACCAATGCACCGGTTTCATAAACACGGCCCAGCGCAATTTGTGCATATGGCAATTGCGCATCTGCAGCCTGCGTTAAATAATGCAGCAGAACGTCATTATCTTTTTCGAAATTCTCTGCCAGCATGTGGAATTCAACGATTTTCCAGGCCGAATTTGAATCGCCTAGGTCGGCTGCAAACCGAAACCAATCATGCGCCAGCTGCGGGTTTGGTCGCACAATTTCGCCGTTGCTATATTCGCGCGCAATACGTGCAACGCGGTCGCAAATCGAAGGGTTCAATTCCCCTACCAACGAACCAAACGCCATGGTCACAGCAAGTTCAGGGGCAACATCCCATCCTTCGGGACTAGTTCCGGCAAGTTCACGTTTCGTGAGGGTCAGCAACGCATCGGCGTTGCCAGAATACCCGGCATCAACAAGCAACGCGTCGGCGTGTTCGACGTCACGTTCAACACCAAGCCCATTCCGAAAATAACCAGACAAGGCTGTTTTGATACGCGGTGACAGAAGTTCTTCGTCAGCAGCAAGCTGCGCGATAAGCTGTTGACTGCTTAGCTCTTCGAACGCGCCCGCGGCAACCATTGCAGATATCCGCGCCAACAGTGCGTTGTCCCCTGCATAACTAGGGTCGGCTTCGGCCAAGCGCGTGATAATCAGCTCAATCGTTTCTAGCCAGTAGGAAGCATTGATTTGCTGCAAACGATTGATGTCGCGTTTGATGAGCGCGTGGTCGACATTGGGAAGCCTGACACCATCCCAATTTCTCCAAGTTTCTACAGTCTCGGCATCGGGTGCACGCGGCACACAGATATGTGACGGCGTAATCTCAGGTGGCAAAAATTCGAGGTCGAGCACATTCGTGCTCGGCTCTTGTGCATATGTCGCGATAGGCGCGACCGACAGGGCAAGCACCGAAAGGATCGCTGACCAGTTTTGTTTTGGTGAAGATACGAAACCAAACATGTGGTTACTCCTGTATAGCTACCTTATTTAAGGTAGGAATTGTCCGTGGCGAATGCAGAGTAGCCGTCGTCGGTCTGCAGTAGAACGATAGACACACCAGCGTTACGGATAAGCTCTACCTCTGAAACAGTTGCTAGAACTTCGTCACCAGAACGCAGTTCAAAGTCCAACGTGAGCGGTGCTTTGATCGCTACGGACTGCCCCTGCATGGCTTCGATGCCTTCAACAGCGACGGCATTTGCTTGTGGGACAAATACGTCGATGCTTGGTGTATCGGTCAAATTGTAGATCGATATGTCTGCCTTTGATGGGCTGTTCGTAATGTCGTCTGTGACGATTTCTGTTTGACCATCTTCAGTAAAAAGAACCGTATAGTAGGCGCTTGGCCCAACTTCGACCACTCCAGTCCCATTCGGAACGACAACGTCAATCTCTCCGGGCATGACATTCACGTAATCGGAAACGCCTGAAGCGATGTCACTGACGCTTTCACCATTTATCGAAGCAACAGTTTGACCCGGTGCAACGACCCGAACGAAGCTCGAGTTTGGATCAGCCACATCTTGATATAGGCCATCATCGGCCAGAGCGGGACTAACCTGAGTGAGGATAGCCGCTAAAGCGACAGTAAACGGGAGTTTCATATTTCTTCCTTTGTTTGAGTGGTGCAGGCAAAGACGCTGGGCTGGGAGGTAAAAGGCCCAGACGTCGAAATATCGACCGAAGCTGCGCCGTCGGCCCAAAGTCCAGACAACGGCATGTAGAAACGACCTGTCCGGCTTTGGCGTTCACCTCGTTCGATAAATTTGCTCCGTGTCAGGCCATCGTGGGACTGAAACAGAAAGTTGGCGCTGGTGCCCGCAAGCTGATGGATATCAATAAAGATCGTATCCTCAGGACCCAGTTCGTAATCAGTAAGATCAACCGTCACCACATTGTTAGCTTCGTTGACTTGCGCCTCTAACGGCACCGTGCATGTCTGCCCGGCCGCAGCAATGAGTTCACGCATCGGCTGATCACCATATTGTGCAAGGTTGGTGTAAATGGGATTTTCCCACACCAGAAACCGTGGTCGTGTTTCTTGGAACTCGGTTGATGTCAAATAAGACGTCATGGCACCATATTGGTTCCCACCAGTCAAAGCATAGTTGACGACCTCTAGCTCTGTGTACTGGGCGATGAAACCGGGGAAGTTATTGACCGGACTGTCCGAAAACGAAGTTCCCAACAGCGCGATCGGAATAGTCAAATCGTCTTCGCCAAACAGGTCAAGACCACCGTCACCAAGATCGATCTCTTCTGTTTGTGTGGTCGAATATGTCATAATTTCTGCTTCGGGCAGCGTTTTAACACAGTGCTCTTGCAGGTCTCGTCTCATGCCAGAAAAAGAGATTTCAATTCCCTCTTCGACGGTCTCAAACGGCGTATGGTCAAGATCAGCGTATTCTGGCAGGCTTTTAATCTTTTCTGCAATCGCTTCGGCTGTATGACGCGCGCCAATATGGGACCAGTGAAAGTCTGCCTTAAAGAAAGGAAGTTCTTCGGCTTCCATCATGGCTTCTCGGGCATCAACAGTAATGACACCCGCAGCATTGAGCCGGTCCAAGATGTCGTCATGCACTGCGGTCGCGATACCCAAATCAAACCCGTACAGCGCCGCCTCTTCCGGTAGATAGTCGGGCATTGTCACGCTTTTGGTTGGGATAGGTACGAAAATCAAAGTTGTCCCGTTTTCGGCCAGTGCTTGCGACAGCTCTGAAATGAATTCAACGTTTTGATCCGAAAACGGATGGTTCATGCGCAGGTCTGTTTTAATTCTAAAAAACACACCGTCTTTGCCCTCCAAAGAAGGTAGTTCAGTGTCGGTTTCCAGTCCTGCGCAGCCGAACATCGATTCAGCCACCGCAATATTCGGCATCATACTAAATGCGGATAAGGCAATACATGCCAGCTTTAGATTGCGCTGTTTCACTGCATGACCTCCGTTGGTATTTCAGCCTGCTTAGAAAGCGCCACATCAAGCAGTGGAGTGAGGTTCGCTGCGACTAACTGCGTTTCAAGTGAATCTGATTCAGCGGCCGTTTGAATATAGGCCTGTGCACGTGCCAAATCGTCAGGTGAATGCGCTTCGTTTTGGAGAATGGTCAGCGCAAGGTGCAATGATATCGAAGATGCTGTATCTCCGTGCGCTTGGGCGAGCAGGCTTTCGACCTCGCTATCGATACGCCCAAATGGTTTTTGGGTAACTTGATAGCGAATGACGGCATCAACTGCACGACTATTTCCTGCCCGCGCGTATGCGAACACAATACCTTCCAGAACATTACTACGTGCGCGTGGCAGCTCCGCTGGATCAATATGGTCAAGCGCATCAAGCAATCTGTTAAACGCGTTAAGACGCCCAGTGGCCGCCGCAATCCCATAGTAATGCGCGATGTCGGACTGCTGTGCTGTTTCAGAATCTTCTAGCCATTCCGCAAATTTGAGCGCGGCAAACCCATCTCCCAGGTCCGCAATTTGACGCAGTTGAGACGTGTAAATTCTTCTGCCTTGCGTCAATGATTTACGCGCGTCGATCAATTCTTGCGTTGGTAGTTGCGCAGATGAAGTGATGCCCGGCATCATTTTAACCGTGATGCGGCTTGGCTCTATCGTTTCATCGCTATCTTGTGCGACGGCTGACGTCGCAATCCCAAGGATTAGTGCGGTTGCGAGTTTAAACATTGTCGTCCCCATTCGTTGGTAGAAGGCTATCCATCAAGGCCGGGTCGCTTAGGTAGCGCACAGGGAACTCCCAAATAACAATCGGAGGAGCCTCAGCCGGATCAAGCGTTTCAAGGTATGTGTGCATTGGCGCAACAGGGCCTTGGCCCTCTTCTGCGAAGTTTAAAATATCTTGGGCCAACTCCAATTTCAGCGCTTCGACGAAGCTCCAGTTCGGGTTGGCAGAATAACTGGTGCCGACCAATGCGATTGGCACAGGGCCATCTGATCCGAACAGATCAATCGTACCAATTGCCCCGTCATCTGCCGCCATTTCAGCGACATACGGCGTAACGGTTTCCATGGTCAGACCAACGGTTGGTGCCAATTCTTCAGAGGTCACGAACGACACCAGATCACCGGTAAAATGGATCGGGTCGAGGTCAGCTCGTGTAAATTTGTCCGTGCCGATCTCAACCTTGCCTGACTCAGCAACAGTTTGCGCAACAGTTTGCGCGCCTGCCGATGTCCAGTGCGTGTCTGTTTGAAAAAAGGCGGCGGTTTCGGTGGTTAAGGCCGGGCGCGTATCGACCGTTACAATATCGCGGGCGGCGAGTTCGGCCAGAAACAGGTCGTATGTGCCCGCAATAGACTGGGCTTGTTCGGCGTCACCGCCGTGGATTTGCGCGATCTCAAGCTTAGCAGGCAGAGGCACAACAACCAGTTCAGTGCCAGTCTGAGCGAGGCGGTCTTGAACCGACGCTATCCAATCCAACGTGTCAGTCAGGCCAATCTGATCGGGGTCTTGTTCGCGGAATTCTTCAGAGCTGAACAGCCAGCCTTTTTCGCCAGCAATCACGCCTTTGCGGCCTTCGTTCAGAAGGACATAGCGGGCGGCACCGACCCAGCCCACAGCGACATCGCGGTGGGGCAGATTTGCGCGGTAGAGCGTGTCGACCTCTTGGGTGAAGCCACCTTTGACGAACCCATCTAAGTGTGGCCCTTCGACATCCGCCTGAAACAGCGCAATGTTCGCAAATGCAGCGTATCCAAAGAATGCCACGGGGGCCGCTAGTCTTATCGCGGTTTGGAAATACATCACGTTCCTCCGATCAAAATTGGAAATACAAGAAGGGTGAAAAACTTTGCTCGGCCAGCTTGAGGATCGTAACCGTCCCGATCAGAAGAACGGCAAGCGAATTAAGAACCTGAACGGTTGGGTTCGCCACCGTGGTCCCATCAGGCCGGATCTGCGTCATGCCTGAACCGTTTGCTTCGATGGCAGCCGATATATGTGGTTCAACAAAGACGACCACGATTGCCAGCGCAGTCAATGCAACGCTTTCACGTGTCACAGAAAGCCAGACAGTTGGATCACCGATCAGCCCATTCAGCCCGATCATGCCGCCGTAAATCTCGAACGCTTCGCCGACATAGGCCGCGCGGAACATGACCCAACCGATCAACACAAAGAGTAGCGTTAGGGGCAAGGCGAACCAGTGGTTTTTGGCGTTCCGATCCCAGCCGACAAAGCGTTCGGTTGCCAGCAGACCGCCGTGCCAGAAGCCCCAGAGAACAAACGTCCAGTTCGCGCCGTGCCATAGGCCACCCAAAACCATGACCATCATTAGGTTCACATAGGTGCGCCCCGGTCCTTTGCGGTTGCCGCCAAGCGAGATGTAAAGATAATCGCGCAGCCAGTTCGACAGAGAGATATGCCAGCGCCGCCAGAATTCGGTGATTGATTTGCTGATGTACGGAAACCGGAAGTTTTCGAGGAAGTTGAACCCCATCATCTTGCCCAGCCCAATCGCCATATCGCTGTAGCCAGAAAAGTCGAAGTAAAGCTGAAGCATGTAGGCAGCCGCCCCTGCCCAAGCGAGCGCCATACCGGGGTTGTCAGTCGCAAAGGCCAGATCAGCGAGCGGCGCGACCGCGTCGGCAAGGATGACCTTTTTACCAAGCCCGATGATGAACCGCGCAAAGCCATCGCTGAACATCTCAACCGAATGAGTGCGTTCGCGGAACTGATCCTCTAGGTCTTTGTAGCGCAGGATTGGGCCAGCGATCAGCTGCGGGAACAACGCGATAAAGGCAGCAAAGTCGATGAAAGGCGCGTCGGCTGTGGCGTCGCCACGATGCACGTCGATCAGATAGCTAAGGGCCTGAAACACATAAAACGAAATCCCGATCGGCAGGATCAAGCGCCAGTGAATGCCCAGACCAGCGGCATCAGTACCAACAAGCGCAGCAAAGCTGTCGACAAAGAAATTCAGGTATTTGAAAATCCCCAGAACACCCAAACAGCCCACAACCCCGATAATCAGATAGGTCCGGCCCAGTGACGTGCCGCGGTGTTTGGCGACCTTCTGGCCGATCACATAGGCAAAGGCAGTCGTCAGGAATAAGAGCCCTAGAAAATCGACACGCCACCACGCGTAAAACACATATGAACCCGCAAGGATCGCATAGGATTTCAACCGCTCAGGCGTGGCGTAATAGACCAACAAAAACACTGGCAAGAACAGGAACAGGAATGATTCTGACGAGAATACCATTGCTCAGCTATCCAATTTATATGTGCAGGTGACGGGGGCAGTGGCGAAAGACCGGATCCCGCCCGCTGTCAGGTCGATGTCTTGTTCGCCGCGTAGGTCGGCAACGATTTTATGGCTTTGCGAGGCAAGGTCACCGTCCAGAAAGCGGGGGAATTGGTTCAGGAAGTTGTTGCCCTGAAGGGTCAGCCGATGCGCAGAGGCGGATGACAGCCCGATCCGGTTACCGACAAAGATGTTGTCGCTAATCGTGGTATGGCTACCGATTGGTTGATCGCCGACAAACAGACCAGAGCTTTGGTTGCCGAGCAGATGGTTGGCGACCACCGCAGAGCTTTGACTGGTGCGCAGTTCGATACCTTTGCGGCGGTTATCAATGGCGATGTTATTCGCCAGATAAACACAGTCAGAACCGGTGATCGAAATGCCGCCGCCTGTGCTTTTCCAGACGATATTGTCTGAAATGATTGTGTTGCTGCTGCCGTGGTTGACGGTGATGCCATTGCTGGCGCTGCTAAGAACGACGTTGCGGGTTAGTGTTGTCCCCGTGGAACCGTCGGTGATGCGTAATGCGCTGCCATTTGCGCTATCGGCGAAAATATTGGCGATCACGCGCGCGTTTTGTGTGTGCCGTAGTTCAACGGTGCCGGCGTCTTCGCCTGCGAATATGTTGCCTTTGATAATTGCGGCGTCGGTGCCGTCAAAGGTGACTTTTCCGATGTCGCGCAGCACGCTTTGCACCATGAACGAGTCGCCAATCGGCGCGTACAGCCCGCGGTTAATCACAGACACACCGGAAAATGCGGCGGTGTCGCCAAAGCCCAAACCTTCGAACAGGCTGTTTGATATCTGCACCATCCCTGTGCCAGCGGTGGTCACAAAGGGTACAAAGTCAGACGCACCAGTGTTTGGCGCGGCGGTCGCTGAGATTTCAGCGCCGTCGATGATCATTGACCCAAGGTTGGCAATAAATGCGCCGTCTGCGCGACTGAGGTGTAAGATGTCGTCGGGTTGAATGCGAAGCCGCGCGTTTTGCAGCACGACAATCGGCACCCGCAAAGTGTCGCCCGTCATCAGCGTTTCGGGGCTGGATCGCGTCGCAACCCATTCGCGCAATTGTGCGAAATCGACAGTGCCGTTTTGCACGCCGATCACGCGAGGCTGCTCTGCTGCTTGGGCGCGGACGACAGTGATTTGATCGTTACTGCCAACAGCAAACGATAGCTGAACCAGCGCAAGGCGAAGGTCCATTAGTTCAAATTCGCCGTCGGGCATGGGCGGCAATTCTTGGGCTACTTGTGACCCCGGCGCGGTTTGTGCCGTGCTAAGCGCGTGGGTGGCATCGGACAGCTCTGATGGCTGCCGAATATGCGGCACTTGTTCTTTCAGGTCCGCATAAATATCCGCAACCTGTTCACGCAGCGCGGTATAGCCCTGCATTGTCTGGGCGTGGGACATAGATGCCCCAGCGCCGCAGAACAGTGCAGTCAGGCCAGCGGCCAAAGTGATATGTGCGCGCCACTTAGGCATTCAACGCAGTATCCATTGGCATTGAGTTTGAGATCGAAGAATTCAACGTCACCATGATGACGTCGATCTTGTCCGACGACGTGTTGGTCAGTTTTGTCCGATCCAAAACATCAAGCATGGCGCGTTCGCCCTTGCCCAATGTCCGGTTGCTAAGCCCGTCAAAGACCGACAGCCCACCGCGACCTGCGATGATCTGGCGACCGGGCAGGGGATCAACGGTGATGGATGAACCTGGGTTGATGCTTAGCATTGTCATGTCGTGGTCTTTCGACGTCATGACATGGTGGCTTTGGCCCCATTGGTGTTCGCGTGCCAAGTGACGCACGGATTCACGGCGGGATTCTGATTTCAGTGTCTCGACGACTTTCTTAACGTCTTGGCACTGACCGCGTGCTGTCACCAGCACAGCATCGGGCGTATCCACGACGATCACGTCAGACACACCAACCACCGCGACAAGCCGTTTGTCGCCGCGCACCAATGTGTTCTTAGAATTTACCGAGATCACATCGCCTGTTAGCACGTTGCCGTCGGTGTCCGAGTGGCCGATCGCATGCATTGATGTCCAGCAGCCGACATCGCTCCATTCAACATCAAGCGGCGCGAATGCGACCGATTTCGCACGTTCAAAGATAACGCGTTCAGTTGGTTCGTTCGTTGCCTTGCGGAAGCTATCCGCGTGCAGCTTCAAGCAATTGTCAGCCCACTCACCTTTTGACACGGCTTCTGTCACGGCATTCAACGACGGCTTATCAAGACGTGTGAATTCTTGAATGATTGTCTTTGTGGAATACAATGAAATGCCCGACGCCCAATAGGCGCAACCAGTATCAACCAAGGCAGACGCTTTGCTAAGCGGCGGCTTTTCGACAAATTCCGCAACGCTGTGTAGACCTGCATAGTTCGAAAACGCGCCGCCGTCAGTGATATAGCCATACCCTGTTTCTGGGTAAGTTGGGGTAATACCAAATGTCACGATGCGTCCATCACTCGCAGCTTCGCGCATAGAAAGGATCGGCGTATTCAAGTTACCCTCGATGATGTGATCAGCTGGAAGGATCAGCATCAATGCTTTGGGGTCTTCTTCTGCCAATACCATCGCCGCAGCCAAAACAGCAGGTCCGGTGTTGCGCGCCATTGGTTCGCAGATAATTGTCGCGTCGCACTGTAATTCTTTCAGCTGCTGCTGAACCGTGCGGTAATGTTGCATCGCGGTGACAACGACAGGCTTACCAAAGCCCTTAGAACGGTGACGCTGCACTGTCGCTTGGAAAAATGTAAGTGACCCGGGGCCGCCAACAGGTTGAAACTGTTTAGGGCTTTGGGTGCGGGACATTGGCCACAGGCGTGAACCAGTACCACCACATAGGATAATCGGTCTAATATCTTGCATCGGTCTAAAATTCCTAGTTAGAGCCCGTTTATGTTGGGCTGTTAGGGAAATTAATCCGGCTCAGTATGAGCCGGTGATGATGCCCTTCGTATGTTTAAAGGGCGTTGTTTAATGCGTTGGGCAGCAGTTGGCGTCGAAACCGAAGCCGTGCAGTTTCGCCTACGGCGATCTGTGTCGCAGTTTCGTCGCTGATGGTGATTTGGGCGGCGATATAGTCGTTCGCCCGCGCACCTTCAGCAGTTTCAGCTAGGCTAACTGTCACAGGGACAACACGGCCGTCGCTGAGTTCAAGTTCCGCAGAGTCACCAGCAAGCAAGCGGGCAGCACCTTCGAAACTGATCTGAGTGTTGGCTTCGATTTCGGCATCTGGGCCGATAAGTTTCACCAATGGCGCGCCCGCAAGGATGGTCGCACCTTCGTAAAAGTCGGGGGATGGCAGCATGGTGCAGTCGCACGGCATCCGCACGCTAAGTAGATCGCCAGAGTTGGCACCGATTGAGTAAACAACATCACCGACACCGGCTGCTTCGTTGATATAGGTGATTTGACCGGCAGAGGTCGCGCGCAGCGTTTCACCGCTTTGGCTGATGACAACGGGGCGTGGTTCATAGCTAAAGATCACGCGTTCACGCACGATATTTGCAGCCATCGCAACCAGTCCAAGGCTAAGGACGATGATCCCTGCCTGCCGCACGGTACGGCCAATGCGCTGTGTTAGGCGCGGCTTTTCAACGGGCTTTTTCGGTTTAACCTGCGTTGGTCCGGTGTAGCCTAAAAAGCGGCCAACGGTGACCAGATCACCTGCCAAGTGGCTGTTCATGATGTAACGCAGCGGCGCAAGATGGCTGCCGGACGGGTCACAGAACTGCAGGCTGTATTCAGGGCTATCGGGTGCGCCGATTTTCAGAACGTTGGCTTCCAAGAACAGGTTTACGGAAAACCCTTCGAAATCGAACTGAAGCGCAACCGGGCATTTTTGCATGTTACCGTTTGGTGGCATTAGTCCAGAAACAAGCGCCTGCGTGATCGAGATTGAATTCCCTTCAAGTCGGCGGTCACCAACCCGTGCAGTGAACGGGATCGGCAGTTGCGGATGTTCGTTTTCATAGATGAAGCCGCCAGAAACAGAAGTGTCGGGGCTCGTTGGCTGTGTTGGTTGTGTTTCGCTCATCGTGATTTCCAATACTTCAATGTGAGTTAGACGACGCCGGTCAGGTACAGGGCGGCGATCGTCAGCCATCCAAGAGTTAAGACGTGAAGGTAAGCAGAGCTGGCAGCACGCAGACGTTCACCAACTGGGCGGCGGATTCCAGAGGATCCAGCGCTGGCCTGCCGTGTCCATTTTTGGCGATCAAGCCGGAACAGAACGTAGCTTTTTACCGCTGCTCCAAATAACTGGCCGAAATACAGTAAGCCCGTGTAAACGATGGGGAAACTGCGGCCTCGGAACAAACAAATTGCCGTACAGAACACATAACGTGTCAACATGACCCAGGCGATGTAGATCGGGATTACCATTGGGTCGAAAAATATTGCTGCGGCGACCATGCAGATTGGGCCAGCGAGCGTGGTCCACATGGAAAGGCGCTGATCAAGGATCGACCACCATGTGAAGTATCCGATCTGGGATGGTGACAGTTCCAACGCGCGGCCATTAGTGCGCAGCATGTTGCCAAACCAGCGGACCATGAGTGCGGTGGCGCTGCCGACAAAGGTCGGCTTTGGCTGTGTTTCCATCGAAGAACTGGCGACATCGGGCAGATAAGCCATCTGATAGCCGTTCTTCATCAGCCAGAACCAAGTTGATTTGTCATCGCCGGTCAGGAAGTTGACGCGGCCCAAACGCCAGTGGTCGATAAAGTCGTGCTGGACCGAATTGATGAAATCAGGATCAGTCGCCAGATCGCCACGGAACACGGACATGCGGCCGGTCAGCGTCAACACGCGGTTACCAAGACCCATCGAACACATCATAACCTGACGTTGGTCAAAGCGCAGTTCGAACCAGTCGCGGAACAAACCGGGTTGTGGGATCTCGACTTCTTCGTCGGTGGTTAGCGCACCGATTTTCGGGTTCGTGAAAACTGGTGCCGATTGCGCAACAATATCTTCGGGGACACAGCTATCGCCATCGACGAAAAGAACAATATCGTTTGCAGTCGGGCATTCCCGCGCGATGATATTCAACGCCTTAGCCAAAGCGTCACGTTTGCCAGTGCCGGGAATGCGGTCGATAATCAATTTTACTGAAGACATATCGACCTGCATCGTCGCATAAATGTCTTGGATCAGCCGTTCATCAGCGCCATCGACAACCGATGAAACGATTGTCGCGCCGTTCTCAGATTTAGAGGCAGCCAGAAAGATACTGCGATAAACCGGGATCGTGACGCTGCTTTCGATCATATAAGATGTGGTCAGAAAATATGCGTGGGCACGAACCGTACGATCCGCATAGCGCGCATGTGCGCGTGCCTTGCGGCGCGGATAGCTATACCACCGGAAAATGGCTGCACGGGTAAAGTTAATAGACGCCCACGTGTACCGCCAAGCGCCAAGAACCCCCAGCACAACAACGGCTTCTTTCACGTCGCCAAGCAGCCCTGCCGGGACGAGCGCGGCTAGCATGATAATGACGGAAAGATACGCAATGTGGCTGAGGGCTTGTAGCATGACGGATTACCAACAAATCCCATCATAGCCACCACCGGTCACCCGGTTACGGCTGATGCGTGTCAGGTCAACCATTGGTTTGTTGCTGATTGCCGCATCAAGTTCAGAAAGCGTATCTTTATAGATATTGCCGACCACGATCATATCTGACCCGTCGATCATCGCTGTTAGGTTCGGGTTCAGGCGTTCCTTTAGATCAGGAACAACATCGTTACCGCGACCCGCAGTCGAATTATCGTTCGCATAGGCTTCGTGCACGAAGGGGTCATAGATTTCGACCGCAACGCCCGATTTGATCAGACGTGATGCAAGTTCAGCCAATGGGCTTTCACGCATGTCGTCTGTACCCGGTTTAAAGCTGATCCCGACAAAGCCGACCTTTGACGCCTTTGAAGACGCGACCATCTTTTCCGCTTTGACGATTTGTGCTTCGTTCGCATCAAGGACGGCATTCAATAGCGGGGCAGGAGTGTTGTTTTCGGCTGCTAGATGACGCAACGCGCGAACATCTTTGGGCAGGCAGGACCCGCCAAAGGCAAAACCAGGCCGCATAAAGTACGGCGACATGTTTACCTTAAGGTCAGAACACAGGATTTCCATCACGTCTTGACCATCAAGGCCGCATGATTTGGCAATGTTCCCGATTTCGTTTGCAAAGGTCACTTTGACTGCGCGCCATGTGTTAGATGTGTATTTCACCATCTCTGCGGTGCGCAGGTCCACGGTGTGGATTTTGCAGTTCAGGTTCTCGTTGAGCTCGGTCAGGATTGCACGTGTGCCGTCATCCAGTGCACCGAATACGATTAGACCAGGATCATAATAGTCTTCGATCGCGGTGCTTTCGCGCAGGAATTCAGGATAGTAGCCAACGCCAAAACCAGTGCCTGCTTTCTTGCCGGACGCGGATTCGAGCGTCGGGATGCAGGTGTTTTCACAGCTGCCCGGTACGATGGTCGACCTGATAATAACCGAGTGGAACGCATCTTTTTTCGCGAGCGCCTCGCCAATGTTTTGGCAGACTACATCAACGTATTTCAGACCAACCGACCCGTCTGGGGCGCTTGGTGTGCCGACACATACGAATGACGCGTCAGTGTTGTTCACTGCATATTCAACATCGTTAGTGGCCGTCAGACGGCCCGCGTCAACGACGTCTTTAATAAGGTCGTCTAGACCATTCTCTACAATAGGGGACAAACCCGCGTTGATCGCGTCAATTTTTCCCGGGTCGACATCGACTGCAATAACGTCGTGGCCGTCTTTGGCCAGACAGCCAGCAGCGACAACACCGACATAGCCGATTCCAAAAATACTAATACGTGCCATTGTTTCCTCGCAGTAATTTGCTTCGTCTAAAAAATGCCGCAATGCAGAGTTTTGACCAGTCGGGAAAAATCCTGACACTGTAAGGATTCATTAACCTTTTGGCGGAACATTGCCTAAACCACTGATTTGCTGTGGGTAAAATGGGTGGCAGATATGCAAAATGCAGGTGGCAGCTATGCTGCACCTGCATTGTGAACTGTTTGAAATGTGGCTTTTTAAAGGCGGACTAACTCATCCAGCCTTGTTCAAGCACATATCCCACGAGTTGCGCCCGATCGCTCAGGCCCACCTTTTGGCTTGCTCGTGCTTTATAAGTATCGACCGTTTTGTTGCTGATCTTTAGGTCATGTGCGATTTGCTTTGCACTCAATCCACGGGCAAATCCCACAAGCACTTCTTTCTCGCGCTCGCTCAGCCCGTCATCGTCAGCTGTTTCGGCTAGCATCGGGCGCAAATGTGCACCGAAAGCATCATCAAAGTAGATGCCCCCATCAAGGATCACCGCCAATGCAATCGCCAACTGCCGCAAATTAGCATTCTTTGAGATGCAGCCGCAAAAACCAGCGTCCAGCATACCACGAACCATGCTATTAGTCGTTTTAAAACTATAACCCAAAACCCGCGTTGTTGGATTTGCACGGCGAATATTGCGGCCCAGCTCGAGAATGTCGCTTTGCTTTGACAGTTCCATGTCGGCGGGATCAAATATTAAGGCATCAGGGCGCCGCGCAGTAATCTCATCAATAATTTGAACCCCGTGAGGCACAAAAGTACATTCAAGAACGCCTGTCAAATTTAGCTCGTTTGCTAGAACTTCTGCTAGAACGGGATTTCTATCGGTAATAAGTACACGGCGCTTGGCCTTCTCGTCGCTCACGAGCATCGAGACATTATGGTTGTCGAATTTGTTCACAACTACGTTCCTTATAACCTTCGGCATACCCCTCAGATTTCGATACCTCAAACCCACGAGTGCACACGCGATGCCACACAAAAAATGCCGATACGCTCGGCTTGTGGACTCACCATTTAAATTTTCGACCGCTGGTCCGGACCTCCCCCCACGAAAGGTGAACCGCTAAATGCATTGAGCAAGTTATGATCCTTATGATCGAGACAGCGCTAGTTCTTTCTGTAAACCGTGGACAATGTGGCGGATTTCCACCTATTGAGCGGTTTTAACCGCTGTTTTTCACAGACCCACTTTAGATTCTGTTCTCAACTCGTACAGTGAAATTAATTGAACCGAGTCATGTGTGTTACTGATTCTAACTTGTTTTCTTCAGATAAGAGGAATTGGTAATGCCATCATCCGACGTTTATACAACCGCCGACATATCAACAGCCGAACTACAGTCGCTGATAGATTCAGCTGATTCAGGCACCACCATTCATTTGGAGGCGGGTACATATACGTTAACCCAAACCCTAGTGATTGATCGCAGTGACATCTCACTTGTTGGCGCCGGTAGCGAAGAGACAATCATTATTGTCGCAGAAGGACTTGCCGATGATGCGGCAATTCAGCTGGGTCACGATACGTTCGAACCCGACATCATCGACACACATGATCTTGCTCAATCTGCATCCGCTGGCGAAACAGAAATAACGTTGGGATCTGGGCATGGTCTAAGTGTTGGTGACTTCATATATATCACCCAAGAAAATACAGATGAATTCTTCGAAGAAATCGGTGACGAAGACTGGCAAAGGGATTCTTCGCTTAGAACTGTGCTAGTTGAGATCACCGAGGTGAATGGGAATACTGTTGCCTTCGATACGGAGCTTCCGTTTGATTTTGATCCAGACATTACAACTGTCGAAGAACGCAATATCATCGAAGATAATACGCTTTCAGGCTTTACGATCGTTGGATCGTGGGGCGAAGCTGACCCAAGCAAATTTTCAAATGTGATGAAAACCGACATTGGGGCAACTTTGATCTCGGTTGCTGGCACAAGCAACGCCGTTCTGACGGATATCGCTGCGTTAGACTCTGCATCGCACGGCATTACCGTCGGAAACTCTACTAATTTGGATATGAGCGACGTCATTATCGATGGTGCACATGACAAAGGTGATGGTGGCAATGGCTACGGTATTTGGGTCCGCGATGTGTACGATAGTTCGTTCACTGATCTATCGATCACAGACACACGGCACGCAGTGGTCTTTGCTAGCTATACATCTGCGTCTGGCAACACGATTGAAGTCATCAACACCAATCGTGATATCAACTTTCATGGCGGACTTGATCAAAACAACACCGTTACTGTTGAAAGTTCGACACGCACCGGCGACGAAACGGAATACATGTCGCCCACAGTGTTCTTTAACGAAGGCACACATTACGGTGCGCCGACTGATCGCAGCGCAAACGATGTAACCTTCTCGACAGTGGTCGGCACTGTCCGAGCAGAAGAAGTTACCGCCGCTGACACCGGATCAACCATGTCGATGAACGCAGGTGCAGACATCGTGCATACCGGTGCGGGTGACGATGTCGTGGATTTGGGAACAGGTGCGGATATTGTTTATGCATCCGGCGGCGAAGATACACTTATTGGCGGTTCAGGCCGCGACACTGTTGTATTCGAACTATCCGAAGCCAGCTATAGCACTGCTTGGGATGGCGATACCCTGGTCGTATCGAACGGCGGTAATGTGACACGTCTCTCAAGGTTCGAAACTGTCATCTTTGGCAACTTAGAAAGAGAATTCGCGTCTATTCAACCTCACGTCGCCATTCCAGCGAACAGTAGCGAAATCGAAGAGCCCGCAGAAGAAGACGCGCAGGATGTCGAAGAGGAAATCACCCCTCCTGAGCCAGAGGTAGAAGAAACAGTAGAAGAGCCAGAACCGATCATCGACGAAGTCGTAGAGGATGGGGAAACTGAGCACGAAGAATCTGAACCCGAAGAGGAAGAAGCCGCAGACGAACCTGAACCAGCGACAGAAGACGCTGACACTGGCGTTGATGACAGTGATACCGACGTCGTTGAGGAAGCTGAGCCAGAGGTCGAAGACACCGAAGAAATAGCCGAACTCGTCACAGAGGAAATCGTTGAAGAAACGGATACTGACGCGGACGAATCTGACACCGATGATGCTGACGACGAAAGCCCATATGACATCGTGGAAGGTGGCGACGGTTGGGAACGCGCAACGGTCACCGCTTCTTCTGTTATGGGCGAAATCCTAGATGGCGTGCTTGTCACAGGTGAAGAAGACGCCGAAATTGTCGGCAATATTTGGGATAACAGTATCTTAGGCAACACTGCCAACAATACGATTTCGGGTGACGATGGCGAGGATCGCATATTTGGACGTGCTGGTGACGACGTTATCACCGGCGATAATGGCGACGACTTTTTACATGGCCAGTCCGGCGATGACATCATTGATGGTGGTGCCGGAGTAAACACCTTGGTCGGTGGGTCTGGTGCAGATATTTTTGTTGGTTCATCCGGAACAAGCACAGTCATCGACTTTGATTCCACCGAAGGCGACAGCATTCAGATTGAAGGTCAGATCGCATTCTCATCGTCAAATGGCGACCTGACCATCACTTACGGTGACGAAGGGTCGCTTGTGTTGCTAGACACAACATTCGCGGACCTTTACTTATAGTCAGCGCCCATTTTTGTCCTTCCTATGCGCCCGCAGTTTCTGCAGCTTGGGGCAAGACATATCGCATATCTGATATAGGCGGGGTGTTTGTTCGCAACGTGCAATCATACGCTGATGATAACGCTTGATCATTTAGCACGTCTTGGACACCGCCGTGGGCGACAACCCGTCCACGCGCCACGATTGTAACGGCATCAGCGACCATGGCAGTTAAGTTCAGGTCGTGCATGACAGCGATCACACCGCCACCGCGTTTAGCATAATCCTGCAAACACCGCATGATCAACAGCTGGTGCCCGATATCAAGGCTTGCAACCGGTTCATCCAACAGCAACCAACGGGGTTGGCGGTTCAATACCGGTTCCCAGACTTGGCACAAGACCCGCGCAAGATGCGCGCGTTGCTGTTCCCCGCCCGACAATTCTTGGAAAAATCGGCCTTCGTAACCGGATAGCCCAACACGCGCCAATGCTTGTGTCGCAAGCGCATCTTTGTTGCCATGCACGCCAGAAGTCAGTCCCATGCGGACGACTTCGATCACGGTGAATGGGAAAGCCAGCGTCGCTGCTTGTGGGAGCACACCGCGTACGGCGGCCAGCTCCCAAGACTTGTAATCACCGATTGATTTGCCGTTGATCTTGATTTGCCCTGACCACGGGATTTCATCTGTTATCGCCCGTAATAGGGTCGTTTTCCCTGATCCGTTTGGTCCGACGATTGCGGTCACTTTACCCGGCTCTGCGGTAAAATTGACGCCATGCAGGATTGCGGCTTTGCCGATTTTGACTTTGATGTTTGTCGCTTCAATCATTGATCAGAACTCCACCAATCCGCGTCGCCGCAAGAGAATCCATAGGAATACGGGTGATCCCAATACCGCCGTCACGATCCCGATAGGGAGTTCGGCTGGGGCGATGATCAGGCGGCTGATGATGTCTGCCCCCAATAATAAAGTCGCGCCAAGCAATGCCGCATTCGGCAAAAGCGTGTCATGGTCTGGCCCGGTGGCCAACCGCAGCAGATGTGGTACCACAATCCCAATAAAGCCGATCCCACCAGAGACAGCGACCGCAGCGCCAGTTGCGCCGGCGACAATCATGATCGCAGCAGATTTCAACCGTTGAACGGGAATACCAAGGTGGGCAGCTGTGGCTTCGCCCAAGGCCAATCCATTCAGGCCCTGTCCCAAAAAGAATGATGCGACGACGGCAATCCCGATCAATGGAACGGCGACGACCACTTTGGCCCATGTTGCCCCAGCGAGTGACCCCATCCCCCAAAAGGTGAGGTCACGTAGCTGTTGATCGTCGGCCATATAGACCAAGATCCCAGAAACCGCCCCGGCAAGTGCACCAAGTGCGATCCCCGCAAGCAGCATTGTCGCCACCGATGTTTGCCCGCGTCGCGTCGATACGCGGTACAAGATAATGGTGGATAGCCACCCCCCAAAAAAGGCCGAGAATGACACGAGGTAGTTGCCAACGACATCGCGTAGCCAAATCGGCAGCAACGCCCCAAGAACTATCGCGACAATCGCGCCTAGCCCGGCACCCGCGCCAACCCCGACAAGGCCGGGATCTGCCAAGGGGTTGCGGAATAGGCCTTGCATCACAGCGCCCGACACGGCCAGCGATGCCCCGACGGCCATACCAAGAATTAACCTTGGAAGCCGAATATCCCATAGGACAACACGTTCCATTGTGGTCAATTCGTCGCCCGTGATCAGTTTACCCAAAGCACCCCACAGGGACGTGCCGGTTGGGCCAGTCGCGAGGCTAAGGATTGCAGTGACGGCCAGTAATGCGGCCAGCCAAATATGCGCACGGCGGGCTTTGACCCGCCGATCCTCGCGTTGAATTGGGACCGTTAGATTGTCTGCGACGGTCATTGTTACTCTCCGTAGAGCGCGGCGCTTAGTTCAAGGACCGCATCTGCAGTGCGTGGACCAAAGCCAAGCAAATAGAGGCCGTTCATACGCACGACAGATTCCGTTTCAGCGGCTGGCGTCGTGACAATGGCAGGCATCGATAGCAGCTCAGAATTGTCCGCGCCGTGATCGCCGCCTCGGTCCATCATCAAGATAACATCGGGCGCGGCAACGCTGATGGCTTCGTCGCTGAGTTGCTTGTACCCTTCGAATTCAGCGATGGCATTTACGGCACCGGCCATTGAAATGATGCTGTCCGCTGCTGTGTTCCGACCTGATGCCATGATGCGGCCACCTTGGGTGCTTAGGATGAACAAGACGCGTTTTGGCGTCTCACCAGCACGGGCAGTTGCGGTTTCTTCGGCAGACTGCAGCTTTGTGTCGATTTCAACAGCGAGCGCTTCGGCCTCATCCGTTGCGCCGACAGCTTCACCCACTGCACGGATCTTGGCGACGATCCCAGCGCGTGAAAATTCGTCCGTGATCATGACAAGCGGAATGTCCGCAGCCTTTAGCACGTCGATAGTTTCTGGCGGCCCTGCGCCGTCTTCAGAAACGATGAGCCCGGGCGACACCGAAAGAACGCCTTCAGGGGACAGGGCGCGCATGTAGCCGACGTCAGGCAGATCATTTACTTCTGCTGGGAAGCTAGAGGTCGTATCGCGTGCGATCAGTTGGTCGCCCTTACCAAGCGCGTAAATGATCTCGGTGATAGAACCGCCAATGGATACGATGCCTTGGGTTTCTTCGGCTTGCACTAAGTTTGGCACAACGGCTGTGAGCGCGGCAAATGCAGCCGCTTTGATTTGCGTTCGCATTATACTGTCTCCGCCTGCTTAAGGCCGGGCAGGCCGTTGACTACATCATCCCACGCCGGGCGGTGGTTGTTGTCTGGTTTGCCTACTCCGAAAATCTGGAAGATGTTGCCGCCATCTGCATCGAACGCCTCGAGCGAGATCGCAGGACCACGTTGGGTCGGTTTCTCGACCGCCCAGACCTCTGCGATGTGGTCGGCGCGTAGGTGCATATTGAAGCGCGGGTCCATGACGTTTTGCCAAGGTCCCATTGGACGCAGCGTTTTGATGGGGCCACTGTGAATCTGGATGCAGCCACGGTTGCCGGTAAAGACCATGATCTCGATCTCTTGGGCGACCGCCGCTTCCAATGCTTGATTGACAGCTTCGATAGCAAGCGGACGCACGAAAGGGGCGCCAACAATCCGATAAGCGCCAAGGCGGTTCATCTTAAGTTTGCTGGTCAAACGCATAAACTGATGCGTATCCGTCATGCGCGTCCATTCTTTGCGCAAGATATCCAGTTTTTCTGGCTCGGCCTTTGGGGCCTCTGTCGGAACGCGTGGTGTCGTCGCGATTGTTTGGCTCTGATCTTCGCTCGCACCAGTGTCACGGGCATTTTCCCAAACCGCATGGCTGGCCGGATCGCGCAAGAAAATCTTGTGAACCGCATCACCAGCCGCGTCGAATACCTGAATGCTGCGGCGCATGGATTCATCGGTGCGCTTTTCAAACAAGAACGCGTGTTTCCAATGTGCCGGGAAAATCCGTAGATCGATGTCATCTGCCAACACCATCGACGCATGCGGACCAGAGCGGTAGTTTTCGTAAACGCCAACCTTCTCGTTCACACAGCTTTCATTGCGGGTCAGAGCCATGACTTCACCCAATTGCTGCGCAATGCCCATAATATTGTCAGGATGCGCATCAATACGGGTTGCCCCCTGCCCACAATATGCCGCGATGATCTCGGCTTCGCTGATACCTAGCTTTTGAGCAAGGTCGCGTTCGCGGGTTTTCGGGTTTTCTTTGTGTTGAGTCCGAATATCTTCGGGTGTCATTAGAGTTGTGTCGGCCATGGGTCACCTTGCTTGCGTGCAATTTCAGTGGGTTATGGCTGGGCCGGGAATGCAAAAACCGCCTGGCTAAGGTGACAAAAAATGCCACCGATTTATTCTTGACAGAATTAGTATGGTTTAATAGCGAAGCGCTAGGAGATGCAAATATAATTCGCACCTCGGGACAAAAAACATGCGCCGCCAGCCCCACAGCAAGCCCTCGCAACCGTCAGCTTCAAGGGAAATGAAATGGCAAAAGTACAAGTAAAAACAACGTTGTTAAGCACGACCAGCCTAGTATTTGGGTTGCTGGTCGCACAGGCTGCGGTGGCACAAGAAGACACATTTTTAGGCACGATCGAACTAGCAGAAAGCAAGCGTGACGTGCAAACGGATACAGCAGTAGCAGTTACTCAGGTTGATCAGGAAGAAATAGACGACCGTCAAGCGGGTACGATCGCGGAATTAATTGATTCCGTACCGGGCGTTTCACTGATCAATGGTTCGACGCCACAAAGCTCCGGCATCAACATTCGCGGATACGGCGCAAACGGCACATACGGGTCCGACCAAAAAGTCGCGATCATCGTAGACGGTGCTTCGGTTGGATCAGAAGAGCTGTACCGCATCGGTACTCAGCTTTACACAGATCCAGAACTATACAAATCAGTCAGCGTCATCCGCGGAACCGTCGGCAGCTTTGCATATGGTTCCGGTATCGTTGGTGGTGTTGTTCAGCTTGATACCAAAGACGCCTCCGACTTTACGGATGGTGAAATCGGATTCAAAGCACGCGAAACACTGCAATTTTCTAGCAACGGTGACGGTGTGACCAGCTCCACCATTCTTGCGTGGCAACCAACAGAAAACATGGAATTCCTCGCGAATTACACACAGCGTTATCTTGATGTTCAAACAGATGGTGTTGGCGAAGATATCGGCGAAGATGGGATTGAACTGCCATCAGGCCTGATCAAAGGACGCTACACATTTGGTCAGAACAACGACCAAGCGATCACCCTGTCATACACTGACACGCGCACTGACGAAAAAGGCGTGCCTTATGATGCATTCAGCGGGAGCCCAATGTTCGGGTATGTTAACCGTGAAACGCATACAGTCACTTCTGCGCTAAACTATGAATACAACCCTGTCGGAAACGATTTGATCGATCTGAACGTCACCTTGTCCTATTCAGATCAAGAAATTGACCAAGAAGACGCGTCCGGTGGAACATCTGCATTGCTCAATGCTGACCATCAGTATCAAACAACTAAGCTACGTGCAGAAAATACCAGCCTTTTTGCGACAGGCGCTGTAAGCCATACGTTGCAATCCGGTCTTGAGCTTATTCACAAAGATCGCTTAACGGCCTCTTCAGCACCAGGAGGCACCGACGACCGGGTTGCAGTCTTCTTGATTGACGAGCTGCAGTTTGGTGACAGCTTTACATTGACCCCAGCATTGCGTGCCGAAACTTCGCATATTGAGGGTGACACAGCACCGACCGATGGAACATATGACAACGACGCTGTAATGGGCGGCATTTCCGCACGCTATGCCTTTGAAAGTGGCTTTGCTGTATTTGGTAGCGCCGCATATACCGAAAACCTTCCAATTCTCGATGATTTGGGCAACGCAACGTATATGACCCAAAGCGAGAAAGCAGAAACCTTTGAAGTGGGTGCGTCGTTTGATAATCTTGATGTCATTACATCGGGCGATAGCCTGAGCGTAAAAGCCAACGTTTATCAAACCACACTTTGGGACGTTACATCGTACTCTGGCGTGTCCAAGGTCGAAACCGAAGGCGTCGAAATCGAAGCATCATATTCCTTGGAAAGCGGTATCTACGTCGACGTGAACGCAAACATTGTTGACGGCACGTCTTATGATGCGACCGGTACTGCAAGTGACTGGCGCAACACCCCAGCCAACAGCCTACTTTTTGCCGTTGGTAACAAATTCGGCGAAGAACTCGACCTGAGCTTTGAAACCGTTGTGGGCGCTGACATCACACGCAATGGTACAAAGTATGACGGTTACGTCGTGAACAACCTGCGCGCGACATATGTTCCGCAGTCTGGTATTCTTGAAGGCACACAAATGCGCTTTGGTGTCGAAAATGCCTTTGACGTCGACTACACTCCCAGCTTGGCACAAGCCACACGTCCCGCACCGGGCCGCAATGTAAAACTCACCCTAGCAAGGACCTTCTGATCATGCGTATCAGCACACTTTGGCACTTCGCCATCGTCCTCTCTGTCGCGGCACCCGCCGCGGCAGAGGAAGTGGCGGTAGAACCAAAACTCAGTATTGAATTAAACACTGCACAAACCACCGACACCGCGTGTCGGTTGTCGTTTTTAATACAGAACGATCATCCATCTGACATCAGCAAAGCAGCCTACGAAGCTGTCCTGTTCAATGCGGATGGCGGCGTTCAGCAGCTAACACTGCTTGATTTTGGAAACCTACCAGCCGGACGCGCACGCGTTCGTCAGTTTGAATTCGCAGGAATGGTATGTTCCGACCTTAGCCGGATCCTCATCAATGGCGCGAGCACATGTGAAGCTGGCGAATTGGGCGCAGATGTTTGCGCAACGACGCTGGAATTAACCAGCCGTACCGAGATTGGACTATTAGGATAATGGATTTTCAAACGCTCATCGCCCCGCTTCTTGGAATTATCGAAACTGGTGGCCCTGTTGTCGCTATTCTGATTGCCTGCTCGGTGCTCGCTGTGACTGTCACCCTGTATAAGCTATGGCAGTTTTACCGCGCTGGCGTTGGTCGCCACGTTGTGCTGCGTCAGTCTGTGAACCTTTGGGACCAGAACCAGCATGCACCTGCGATTGAAGCGTTGAACCGTAGTAATAGCTATCTCGCTCCGGTTATCCGCACCGCATATTACGTACGTGACACAGCCCCATCCGATCTATCTGCACGACTAGAGGCCGAGGCCGAGGCCCGTTTCCTCAAACTAGAACGCGGTTTTCGTTTTCTAGATAACGTCGCACAGCTAGCACCGTTGCTGGGCCTTTTTGGTACGGTTCTTGGCATGATTTCAGCATTCCAATCGTTACAAGACGCCGGTAATCAGGTCGATCCTTCGATCCTTGCTGGTGGTATTTGGGTCGCGTTGATGACAACGGCTGTTGGGCTGGCGGTTGCCATGCCAACCTCCCTGATCCTGTCATGGTTCGAACAACGCATGGATGCAGAACGTGTCTTTGCAGGCCAAGTGATCCAGGCCGTCGTCGCCCCAAGCGAAAGCTGGAGCGAAAAGCAGCCAAGCGCCAATGCAGCGTAAGAAACGTAAAAACCGGCTATCGATGACATCACTTATTGATGTCATCTTTTTGCTGTTGTTGTTTTTCATGCTGTCTTCGACTTTTTCGAAGTTCTCCGAAGTCCCGCTTCCGGTTGGGACTGCTGGAACGGTTGCATCACAAACAACGCCAATGTTCCTTCGGGTCACATCAGACGAAATCAGCTTGAATGGCGAAACGATTGCGCTTGATGGTCTGCCCGCAGCGCTTGCTGGCGAACCTGATGCACCGACAGCAGCGATCGTCGGTCTAGGGCCAGAAGTAACCGCCCAGCGCCTGACGGACGTCTTAGCCGTGGTCAAAACGATCCCCCATCTCACTCTTAATGTGTTGGTGCCAGCATGAAACCAAGACGTCGCAAGGCAAAGGGCGAACCAACAATCGCATTGATCAACGTGGTTTTCCTGATGCTCATCTTCTTTCTGATTGCTGGCACTCTCGCGCCACCTTTGGATCCAGAGCTCACGCTAGTGAACACCGCCGACCTTGATAGCGCGGCCCCACCCGAAGGGTTGGTTATAAACGCGGACGGAACGCTTCAGGCCGATGGTCAACCGATCGCGAGCGCCCAAGACTATTACGCAACCCATAGCGCGGAAACCGTTCGGGTTGTCCCCGATCAAGCGCTTCCTGCGAAAACACTGCTACAGATTGGTGCGGCTTTGCATGAAGCTGGTGCTGAAACAGTCCTCATTGCTACCGAGCGGTCCATACAATGATTGCCCAATCTCATAGTATCAAAGTAGTTGCTCTTGTTGCGGCAATGGCGCTGCATGTTGCTGTTTTTTGGCGGCCTGCTGCCGCGCCTCCACCCATCCTCATCGCAGCTGCAGGTGCATCAGTTGAAGCAAAGATGGGGTCATCATTTGCTGATATGGCCGTTGGGGTAATGACACCCACGGTTGCGGCCCCTGCCCCTGTTGCCCCAACAACTCCTGCGCCTGTGATGTCCGCGACGATGACCGGTGTGAATCCGGTCGTCGCGGTGCAAGTTGAACCAGCCCCGGCACCCGATGCACCAGAAGTCGTCGAGCCAACCGTTGCACCTGTTGTCCCACCAACGCCGCCGGTTACCCCTGTCGTACCAGTCGAAGCAGAAGCGATCGACAATTCTCCAACGACGTCCATCCGGCCAACCGCACGTCCCAGAAACCTTGCACAGCGGACAACGCCAGTACGGGAACGCGGTAATGCAAACCAGCAGGCAACCGCTGGATCAAATAATCGTCAAACGGCATCCACCCAATTATCCTCAGGCTCCCAAGCCTCATCTGGGGATTCAGCGCCAGTTAGTAATGCAGCAGTCACAAACTATCCCGGTCAAGTGATGCGACGCATTTCACGTGTTCGCCGGCCGCGTACCAGCGAACAAGGTGCTGCAATGGTAGCGTTTAGCATTAGCGCAAACGGCAGCCTCGCCTCAGCACAAATAGCACGCAGTTCTGGCAGCGCGGCTTTGGATCAGATGGCGTTGCAAATTCTTCAGCGCGCCAGCCCGTTCCCTGCGCCTCCCGCAGGTGCGCGCACACGTTTTCAAGTGGAAATCACGACACGATAATAACTGCTAGGTCAGCAACTGCTGGCCTAGCAGTACATAGCCTGCCAACGCAGCGGTTAAGATTAAGATCATGATTGGGGCGGATTTCCCGACCGATCGTAGGTCCTCGAATGATGTTTTCATGCCAACTGCGGCGACTGCGGTTACCAGACAGGCCCGTGACACGGTGTCGGCGGATTGAATTGCCCATGCTGGTAGCCAGCCGAATGAATTCAGCCCGGCCAGTACCAAGAACCCAATGACAAAGCCGGGTACGAGCGGCACGCCTTCGGCCCCTTTGCCTGATTGTCGTAAGAATAGCGTCCCGATGAACACGACGGGTGCAAGCATTCCGACCCGGAACAGCTTTACCAGTGTAGAAATGTCACCGGTTTCGTCCGATACCGAATATCCGGCACCGACGACTTGGGCCACGTCGTGGATTGTGCCGCCTAGAAAGACACCGGCGGATTGGCTATCCATGCCAAGGTAGCTGATTAAAATCGGGTAGGCGATCATCGCAACTGTCGACGCAAGCGTCACGGAAACGACGGTAAATGTCACATCGCGCTCCGTGTTTTCGCCTTTGGGCAAGAGTGACGCAATCGCCATTGCCGCGGACGCCCCACAAATCGCCACAGCGCCGCCTGTCAGAAACCCAAAGGCGCGGTCGCGGCCGAATAGAGGGGCCATGATCAGCCCCAGCGCAATGGTTAACGCCACACCAGAGGCAACCAGCGCGACATTCGCGAAGCCTATTTCTGCGACCATATCAACGCTAACCCGCACGCCCAGCAGTGCCACACCGACGCGCAGCACCATGCGCGATGCAAAACCGATGCCGGGGGCGGTGCGTTCTTCGGTTGATAGAAACTGGAACGGTATCCCAAGTAGGATCGCCATGAGCATAACTGGTGCACCATAGTGATCGGACAGGAACTGTGCTGCCATTGCGACCATCCCGGCGAATAGAAGGCCGGGAAAGATCGTCTTTGCGTTCAATACCATGCTGTGCCGCTTGCTTTGTCGAATAGAAATAATTCGTCTGAATTGATGGATAGGTGCAAATTATTCCCAATTTGTACGTTAGTTTGACCCGGCTGATGCACAACGATTGCCTCTCCGGTACTGAGTTCCGCAAACAAGTAGCTTTCTGCGCCCAGCTGTTCGACCTCTGATACGCGCACCTTGATTGGGCCATCGGGGTCGATGATCAAGTCGCGGGGGCGGACGCCGAGTTCGACTGGCGTGTCTTGTGGGCCTTTGATCCGAGCTGGGTCGATGGCGACGTTCGTGTTGTCGTCCAGCTGGATACCTTGTGGACCAACCTTGCCTTGGAGGAAATTCATCGCGGGTGAACCGATAAAACCGGCAACAAAGCGGTTCTTAGGATGGTTGAATAGCTCAAGCGGGGTGCCGAATTGTTCGACCTTTCCGGCGCGCAAGACTGCGATCTTATCCGCCATTGTCATGGCTTCGACCTGGTCATGGGTCACGTAGATCATCGTATTCCCCAGCCGTCGGTGTAACGCCCCGATTTCGCGGCGCATGCTGACCCGCAGTTCGGCATCGAGGTTGGAAAGCGGTTCGTCGAACAAGAAGACTTTGGGTTCGCGCACAACCGCGCGTCCGATGGCGACGCGCTGCCGCTGGCCGCCCGATAATTGGCCGGGCCTGCGATCAAGATAGGGATCAATTTGCAGCATCCGCGCGGCCTCAATCACGCGCTTTTCGATTTCGGGCTTTGAGGTTTTCAGGTTCTCTAGCCCGAAACTAAGGTTCTTGCGCACGGACATATGCGGGTAGAGCGCGTAGGATTGGAAAACCATTGCCAGACCGCGCTGTGCGGCGGGAATGTGGTTCACGACTTCGTTGTCGATCTCGATCTCACCGCCGGTGATGTCTTCAAGCCCGGAAATCATCCGCAGCAGCGTGGATTTCCCGCAGCCTGATGGCCCAACAAAGACGCAGAATTCGCCGGTTTTGATCTCCATGTCGATCCCGTGGATCACGGGAACGTCGCCATAGGATTTGGTCACGTTTTTCAGGACAAGGTTGGTCATTATTTCAGTCCCGTATTGGCAATGCCGGTGGTGATGTATTTTTGCAGGAACACAAAGACGAGCGTCGAAGGCACGAGGCTAACCATGGTCATGGCCAGTCTGTAGTGTTCCTGCGACAGGTGTTCGCCCCGGAATTCGAGCAGGCAAAGCTGGATTGTATAGGCTTCTTTGGTGGTGGCGATGGCGACCAACGGCAGGATCAGGTCGTTCCAACGCCAGATGATCGACAGGATGCCCAGTGCCGCAAGCGCAGGCATCGCAAGTGGTAGCACGATGCGCCAGTAGACTTTCCATTCGGATGCGGCGTCCATGCGGGCGGCCTCGATTAGTTCATCGGGGATCGACAGCATGTATTGGCGCAGTAGGAAGACGCCAGTTGGGGTGGCAGCACCCGGGATGATGACCCCCCAGATAGACCCCGAAAGACCAGTGGCGTTTACCGCCTTGAACACGCCCACCAAAGTGATTGTTGGAGGTACCATGAGCGTCGCGAGGATGACGATAAAGAATGCGACTTGGCCACGGAATTTGTATTTCGCCAGCGAAAACGCAGCCATTGAGTTGATCAGCAGCGTTAGGACCGTTGCAATCAGCGTCACCAGCACGGAATTGGTGAAACATGTCGCAAAGTTCACGTTCACCCCAAAGGCGTTGCCGTTCAGCGGATCAGAAAAGTTGTTCCATGACGGATCAATAGGCCGCCGCATCGTGATTTCAGTCGTGTTCAGGCGGACGACATCTTCGCTGCGGTTATCGACGTAACGGGCGGGCGTGAATTCACGGGTCGCCTTGAAATTAGAGATGCCAAACTGCGTTTCTTCGCCAGTAACCGGATCAGGTGCACGCGCCAGAATTTGAAGTGTTAGCCGGGATGGCTCATATGATCCGACGCCCAAGAATTCGGACAGTAATCGCTGGTCTTCGGCGTTTAGTGCCGCGATCACCGCGTCGGCGTCGAAATCTTGTTTGGCCGTTGCTGACATAGACGGATAGCGTAGCAACCAATCGGGTAAATCTTGGGATGCGACCAGATCACGGACCAAGGTTGGCACGTAACCCAGTTGCGACCGCAATGCGTATAATTCGCGGCCAGACCAATCGGCTAGGAAGGCTGGGATGTCGTGGCTTGCTTGTTGTGCGTCGGACAAATCGTTCCAGTTAAGCACCCAGTCAGGCAGGTCTTGGATAAAGAAAATCTGCTTGCCATCAGGCCCAGAAACGGTCGCCCGTGCGACGCTTTCAAAACTTGATGGCAGTAGTGACAGGTCCTGTTTTTCGAGCTGCGATGCGGACTTGAGTGAATTCAGCGCAAGCCACATCACGGGCAGAATGATGACCAAAAATCCCGTGAACAGATAGGCATAGGTCATCCAATCAAGCCAATTGGCCCGGCGTCCGCCAGCCTTGCGGGTCAGAAAGGTAACGATTGCGGTCATGGCTTGCTCGACTTCGATGAAAGGTAGACCTGCAGCAGCGACAGCATGATCAAAACGACCGCGACAAGAAGTGACGCCATTGCCGCGATCCCAAGCCCGTTTGCCGTTGGTTGCCCACGTAGACCTGAGGTTTCAAAGATGTACCCAACCAATGACGTCCAGCGCACGGACATCGCGTAAAGCTCTTCGAATGCTTGGAATGCTTTGACGAGCGACAGCACGGTGACGACCAGCAGGGTAGGGGCCAAAAGCGGGATCGTGATCCGCGTCAGTTGCCGCCACGCCGGGGTGCCATCCATTTCGGCGGCTTCATAGACATCACGTGGGATTGCCTGAAGCCCGGCCAATAGGATCAGCATGTAGAACCCAAGATGCGCCCAGGTGTAGACGAAAACGGACCAGAACATTGTCCAAGATGGATCGGTCAGCCATTGGATTGGTTCATCCAGCCAGCCCCAGCGCATCAGGGTTTCTGATAGCACGCCTTGGCGTTTGAGGATCAGGCTCCAAAGAAAACCAACCACTACGGGCGATAGCATCACCGGGTAAAAGAACACCGCACGCCACAGGCCACGCGCGACGATTTTGCGGTTTAGTGCCAGCGCGGAAATCAGTGCGACGGCGATCATGATCGGCACTTGGAACACGACGAAAGTGGCGGTGTCATAAACCGCGCTTAGGAATTTGTCGTCTTCGAGGTTCGCCGCGCCTGTGTCGATCTGCGTTTCAGATAGTAGGCGGCGCAGGTTATCCAACCCGGCCCATTCGCGGTCAGAAAACAGGATAGATTGCCCTTCGGTGACCGAAAAGCCCATGTTGATGAACAGGGGTGCAAAGGTGAACAGCCCAAAGACGATCATGTTCGGCAATAAGAACAGATAGGGCAGGCCGGTCGCCCCAGACAGTCGTTGGGTCATTTCAATGGGCCAGCCGATCGTGCTGATCAGTTGATCCCAAAAGGTGCCGGACGGGCGCAGCAGCGCCCACCCGATGATCAAATAAACCAAAAGGTAAAGCGGCCACGGCGAACCGGAAAAAGCAGCGGATAGTGCTTCGGTCATGCCGTGCCCCCTTTGATTTACAGGCTACTCGGCGATTTTCGCGGCAACATCCGCATCAATCGCAGCAAGGGCTTCGTCGAGTGACATTTCGCCGGTGATTGCCTTGGTCAGGTAATCAGGTACAGCGCCATAGATGACAAAGTTCTTAGGGTAGCCTTGCAAGGTGTAGGCCTGGGGTGTGGTGTCGGCAGCAACGCCAGCGTTGGCCGCAAAGACAGACAGGGCCGCCGCAACCGCAGGGGACGCATCGGCGTAGTCAATTCCAGATGCCTGAAGTCCCTGATGCGCGGTGATATTGCGCGTAGAAGCCGCAAAGCTGGCAGCGCTTTCTTCAGCGGCAAGGAAATCAATCAGCGCTGCTGCGGCTTCGGGAACGTCAGTGGATTCAAACGCCACGATGGCAGCGCCACCCGGCATTGCCCCACAGCCACCGGTGCCACATGGGGCAGGGACGGCTTTCCAGTCGAAATCGGTGATGTTGTCAGCATAGCTGTTGATCATCCACGATCCGGACATGTGCATCGCGACATCGCCCGATTGGAACAATGGTGCGGCGTTGCGGTACTGCGTGCCTTCGCCAGCAGGCCAACCTTCGGCGGGCATCAGGCCAGAGGCGTGCCAACCCACAAATGTTTCTGCGAAGTCGCGGAAACCAGCGTCAACAAGGATCGGTTCACCTGCATCGTCAAAGAATTTCGCGCCATAGCTGAATGCGGGGCCAGCCATGCGGTGCGCCGTCCGGTCCATCGCAAGACCTGCGGTGATCCCGGTCATTTCTTTGACTTCCATCAGGGCGGTTGCCCAATCGTCCCAAGTTGCGCCTTCGCCGGGCATATCAACGCCAGCGTCTTCAAATAGGGTGACGTTCACATAGGGGCCTGTGACAGTTAGCTGGGTCATCCAGCCATAGATGCCGCTATCGTCGCCGCCGGGTTTACGGAACCATGGCAAGGTTGCGCCATAGCTGGCTTCCCAAGTTGCGCCGTCCACGTAAGGGGCCAGATCGAGGTAATATTGGTTCAAACCGCCCAAGTTGGTTACCCGGGCCACATCCGGGGCTGCATCTGTCTGTAGCTGGTTTTCCAGCTGATCGCGGATCACGTCATAGGCGACGGTTTCCAGTTTGACGGTGTGCCCTGTCTTTTCAGTGAATGCAGGCAGCATGTCGGCGATTACGTCGCATTCGTTGCTATCTTGGTAGCACAGGAACGATACTTCGTCCGCATATGCACCGGATGCACCTGTCAGCATAAGCGCAGCGATTGCGCCCCTCTTTGTCGTTACCTTCATGTTTTCCTCCCTAGACATTCAGATTATAAATTTGGTTTTGGCCTTATTTGTCGGTGAATATTTTCATATTCCCTTTGAAAAAACCCAATGCGTCGCCGCTTTTGCGGGTGGCGGCACGCAGGACTTTGCCCACGATAATTTCGTGGTCGCCCCCGTCATAAGATGCGTATTGGCTGCATTCGAACCGTGCGAGGCAGTTGGGTAAGATCGGGACGCCTTCGACATTTTGGGTCAGTTCAGCATCCAGAAGGCAGGCCCCATCGCGGGCGACTTTCCAGCATATATCGTCTTGGTCATGTGCCAGAATATGGATCGCAAAATGTTCGGCCTGCGCGAAATGCGCAAAGCGTCGCGAAGATTTATCAGGCGCCCACATGACAAGCGGCGGGTCCAGCGACAGCGACGAAAAACTGTTCGCGGTGATCGCCATTGGCCCGTCGTCTGTGGCGACAGTCACAATCGTCACACCCGTTGCAAACCGCCCGAAAGCATCCCGCAATTGGCGCGGGTTGCTGGGGTCCGGTGTGAATGACGTCATCGCCAAGTTGCCAGTATCAGTCGCAATCATGGCACTTCTGTTCCTAGGCCTGCTTCGTAAAGATAGAACCAGTCTTCGCGCGAAATTGTAACAGTTAGTGCATCCGACAGCCTACCAATCCGATCAAGATTATTGGTGCCAAGAACCGGCAGGATTTTTGACGGGTGGCGCAGTAGAAATGCGACAGCAACGGCGGCGCGGTCTACGCCTTGGTCTTTGGCGATTTCATCCATCCGGTCGGTCAGCGCGTTTTGCCCTGTCATGAGGTCGCCGCCACCAAGCGGGGACCATGCCATGATCGGCTGATCTTGGCGTTGGTGGAACGCAATGTCGCCGTTTGTGAAAGCGTCAATCGCCGACGCAGAGATTTCGATCTGGTTGGTGACCAGCTGGTTTTTCATGGCTGATTGCAGCAGTTCCCAATCCCACGGCCGAAAGTTTGACACGCCAACAGCGCGGACTTTGCCGGATGTGACCATCTCATCCAGCGCAGCACCTGTTTCATTGTGGTCCATTAGCGGATCGGGACGGTGGATCAGCAACAGATCGATCTGTTCAATCCCCATCGCCGTCAGCGAAAGATCAACGGAAGACGTGATATGCGCGCGTGTGGTGTCGTAATATTTGCATTTGGCATCCGCATAGCGGCCCATCGGGGCCACGATATCGCATTTGGTTACGATCTCCATCTGCAGGCGCAGGGCAGGGTTTGCCTTTAGGGCCGTGCCAAGGATGTCTTCGGCGACATAGCCGCCATAAATGTCGGCCTGATCGAACGTCGTGATCCCTTGGGAGAGGCAGCTTTGAATCTTAGCCTCGACATGGGCGGCAGAGGTGTTTGAATCGTCCCCGATCCGCCACATGCCATAGACAAGTTGGCTAAAGGATAGGTCAGGGGTGATTTCTATGCGGGGCATCATTAGCGGCGGACTCCGTTTCCGAGTGGGGTTGCAGGAACACCGGCAGGGACGCGCCCGTATTCATGCGGTAATGAACATGTTTTCATCAGTGGTAGCACGCGCTTTCCGAAATGTTCAGCCTCATCAATGTGCGGATAACCCGATAGGATAAACGCACGGATGCCCATCTTTTGATATGTCTCTAGTTTTGACATAACTTGATCCGTCGACCCGACAAGGGCAGCGCCGCAACCAGACCGGGCCCGGCCAACGCCCGTCCATAGATTCGGTTCGATATAACCGTGATCATCCGCGATTTCGCGGTTCTTGGCCTGATGGCTAACGCCAAGCGATTTTGCGTCTTGCGCCCGATTGCGGATCGCGTCGCCTTGGTCATCGTCCAGCTTTGATACGATGTAATCAGCGTATTCACGCGCCTCGGCTTCGGTGTCGCGGACGATTACGTGCACGCGTAGGCCATAGTCCAGCGTGCGCTCGTATTTTTCGGCAACCGCGTTGACCGCCTTCATCCTACCTTGCAGTTCTTCGACCTTTTCGGGCCACATCAGGTAAACGTCACAATGCTGCCCACACAGTTCAAGCGCAGCAGGAGAGTACCCACCGAAATACAAAAGCGGGCCACCTGTTTGATACGGGCGCACAGGGTCGGTCGTGAGGCCAGAGAAATTGTAAATCTCGCCTTTGTAATTGATTTCGTCCTGCGTCCAGGCCTGTTTCAATATCTCAACGACCTCGCGGGAACGCTGATAGCGGTAGTTGCTTTCTTCGACCTGACCCGGAAAGTCAGAGCTGATGATGTTCACCGTCAATCGCCCGTTCAGCATGTGATCAAGCGTGGCGATTGTGCGGGCCAGCATGATCGGCTGCATTTCACCGCAGCGCACTGCGGCCAGCATGTTGATGTCTGTCGTGATCGGCGCACAGCCTGCCACAAAGCTAAGCGTGTCTTGCCCAACCTGATAAGATGAAGGGCAAAGGATATTCCTGAATCCCTGTTTTTCGGCTGTTTTCACGATGTTGGAACAATGGTCCCATGATGACCGCAAATCCCCATCGGGCTGACCAAGGAACTGGTAGTCGTCTGAACATAAAGCTGAAAACCATGACACTTCGGCTGCGTCTAGGTCGGCTGATGTCACCGGTACTACGGTCATTGTCGTCATCCTCCCCTGGGCGATCTGTTGATAAAATCGCTTGACTTTCCCTATCGCTAACAGTGTCTTTGATATGGATCAATGGTGTATCAATTTTTTTCGAAGGCAACCCAACCCGCGATGTATGTCAAAAGCGAAACCCCAACTGCATTGCCACTTTATGTGCAGATCAGCGAAGTCCTGATCCGTGAAATTGCATCGGGTCAATTGCTAGACGGGGCGCGGCTGCCGCCCGAGCGTGACCTTGCCAAACAGCACGGCACGACAGTGCGTACATTGCGCAAGGCATTGGCAATATTAGAAGAAAAAGGCCTGATCGAAAGCATTCAAGGGTCCGGAAATTACGTTCGCAAGACCCCCGATGTCGAAAGCATCTATTCGATGTTTCGGCTAGAGCTATTGCGCGGTGGCGGCTTGCCAACAGCGCAGGTCTTGGCTGTCGATGAAATGGATAAACCCGATGGCTTGCCGGAATTCGGGCAGTCACCGCGGGCGACACGCATCCGCCGCTTGCGATTTTTAAACCGGGATCCGATCGCGGTCGAAGAGATCTGGCTTGATCTACAGGCGGGGCGGATCGTGCCCGAGGATCTGTCAGATTCACTGTATCGCTATTACAAAATGCGGCTTGGGTTTTGGATCACCCATGCCGAAGATTACGTATCTGTCGGCCAAGTCCCCGATTGGGCCCCAACAGATTTCGCGCCACAGCCCGGCCAAACCGTCGGGTTCATCGAGCGTATCAGCTATGCAGAACAACATGGTTCAGTCGAGTTCTCACGAACTTGGTTTGACCCGCAGCGCGCCCGCTATGTGCAGCGCCTGCGTTAGGGAGGAAAAATGCCAGACATCACGAACTATGGGATCATCGGTTGCGGCATGATGGGCCACGAACACATGCGCAATATTGCTTTGCTGGATGGTGCCGCCGTCGCGGGGATTTTTGAGCCCGACGCGGGTATGGCGCAAATCGCTCAATCTATCGCGCCGGACGCCCTACTGGTTGATAGCATTGATACGCTTTTGGCGATCCCTGATCTGGATTGCATCCTGATTGCCAGCCCCAATTTTCGCCATGTCGAACAGTTGGAAATGCTAGCAGCAAAACGGCATCTGCCAGTGCTGGTCGAAAAGCCACTGTTCACCGATCTTGATCAGCTGGCGCGGTTGAATGATTTTGCTGAAACATATCCGTCGCCCGTCTGGGTCGCGATGGAGTACCGCTATATGCCGCCCATCGCCGCATTTTTGGACAGTGTTGATGGGGCGACAGGTGGCATCAAGATGATGACGATCCGGGAACACCGCTTTCCGTTTCTTGAAAAAGTCGGGGATTGGAACCGGTTTGATCGCTATTCCGGCGGGACGTTCGTTGAAAAATGCTGTCACTTTTTCGACCTCATGCGCCTTGCGCTGCAATCCGAACCATTGCGCGTGATGGCGTCGGGTGGCCAAGACGCAAACCATCTGGATGAACGTTATGATGGGCAGAAACCCGACATCTTGGACAACGGCTATGTCATCGTGGATTTCGCCAATGGCAGCCGCGCGATGCTAGAATTATGCATGTTCGCCGAAGGGGCAGAATACCAAGAAGAGGTGTCAGCAGTCGGCCCCACCGGCAAGGTCGAAGCCTTTGTTCCCGGTCCGGGGCGGTTCTGGCCAGAACACTTGGGCGAAGCGCCAACCCCACAGCTGATTGTCAGCCCGCGCCATCCCAAAGGCCCGGTAAAGCAAGATATTCCCGTTGATCCCGCGCTACTAGACGCCGGTGATCACAACGGATCGACCTATTACCAACATCAAAAGTTCCTCGAACTCGTACGCGGTGAACGCGACAAAGCCGAAGTCACATTAGATGACGGCAAAATGGCCGTGCTGATGGGCATGGCCGCGCAGATATCAGTTAAAGAAAAAAGATCCGTTCTGCTCGACGAATTGATTCCGCTCAAACGCTAGACGAGAGAACGCCACCAACGACTTTGCCAAAAAGAACACAAACAGCGTAAGTAATTGTAGTAAAATGAAAAAATGAATTTTGCGCGGTCTATTTATTCCCCGCGCGAGTTTGGTTTCGCCAAAAATACATTTCCGAATGCGTACAGTACTATTTCGCCGACTGTTGTTATTACACGAAACAGCAACGCCGCGATCAACACATTTTCGTTGGCGGAAGCGCTGTCTAACATGTTGATAAGTAAAGCTTCTCGAACCCCTATACCGCCGGGTGCGCCAATTGTAACAAAACCAACAAGCCACGACATGATAGCAACAGGAATGGCAAGAACTACAAATGAACCTGAAACAGCATATAACAGGGCGGAAAATACAAGTCCCTGAAACAACATAAAACCAGTGGCTCGGCTGATGACTATACTGGCGGATTTCCAAGCCCGTGTATTACACTGGTACCAAATAACAGCTAGTACAACCGTTAAAGCAACCACAATCAAACCAGCAATAGCTGTACGGTCTGCTCTCTCCCAACTACCAACGCGTCCACTGTCTACGAAAGGTATTGCCAAGCATATGGCGATGATAGCCGCGACAGGTAGACTGATTATCTCGTAAATCGACGCGGTGGCAATTGGTTTGTGCGATAATCCTGTATTCTTAAGATATGCATGTCGACCGACAAAATGCAAAAAGTTTCCGGGTATATATTTAGCGATCTGAGTGCTGGTGTAGGACAGTAGAACTGGTCCTTTCGGTAAGGGGTCTTTGATAAGTGCACTCAAGATCGTCAACCAGTTGAACGCAAGAATTAGCAGAGCTGCCGCATAGGCTAGGGCCAAGACAGACATCAAGAAAAATTGCGCAATTGTTGGCCGCCAATTTCTTATTTCACCTGACTGCTCATAAAGCTCTCGTATTAAAAAAAAAATTGCGACAAGCGTGATACCTTGCCCAATTCTACGTATCGCAACTCTCACCTTAGTTACCATTTGTTCCGGCGTTTCCGGCAGCTTTTCCATCATTCAACAGCGTTGTTTCATCTGGGTAAGGTAGCGAAGGAGTAAGGCCCGGGAAAGCACACGCTACAAGGCCACTGACATTGATCGCAGTTTGGTAGCGGCTACGCTTTGAATTATCAAAAACAATTATTCCCCCGTCTGCGAGTGAGGTTTTTGCAATATGTAAGCATGCTGCACGGGCACGCCCATCAATCACAATAACATCGTATCTATCTCCAGTCTTTCTGATCGCATTGACATACTTTTCGAAACTCTGACCGATGTAACCCTCTTTTTTAGAATGAAAGAGCCTGTTCAGCGACAGGGCATTATCGGCAGGTATGTGGACCAAACTTATACTAGGATTCCCACAAATCCTGCTCTGCATCATATCAAACCAGTTTTTGTCATGTTCAATACTTACCACTGATCCCGATCGTCGCGCCAACCAAACAGTACTTGCGCCGCTTCCGAATTCGAAAACTTTTGCCGAGGGGCGTTCCAGCAGAAATGCATCAACTTGATCTATTGCTCTGTAGGTCCACCATGGAACGCCCAAAGCAATCATCTGATCCACATCATAGATTGCAAAAAGTGAACGCAACCAGTGAAATGCGCGACGATCCAGACGTGCCTCCAGCCATCCCAGCACCCCAATTTTGTCAATACCGGCACCAAACACATGTATGAATGTCACGTAAAGGCGCTTCATTATTAATTTTAGTTTCGGCATTTTACCCTTCCGAACTCACCTCGTAGATCCTTCCGGGATCGATACAAAGCTTAATCCCGTTGGCTCTGGAAAACCCTTTTTCTTGTACTTCCGTCATGCACCTGTTGGCATCCCAAGCCTCATGAAATGTACCAGGGGCCATCTCAAAGACATACGTATACCATAAAGCAGCCAACCCCGAAAAAATCGCGCCCGTGACGAGAAGCACGACACTCAGTTTCAAGACAAAACTATTCGTTAAACTCTGAGGCCCATATTCTTTTATCAGTCCGGGAAAGGTGAGCAGGCACAAAACAACCACCAGCGGCCACAATTCAAAATGATATCGTAGGGTTATCGTTGGATAGCTAAGCAGCATTCCGGCCGCAACTCCGGCAGTCACAACAGCCGGCAGCGCCCTCTCCAGCGCAACAAACCGTGGCCTCCCATAGCACAGCCCGACAACCATTAGCACAATCCATGCTGGCCACAAATACATCAGGCCAATCTTAGGTACTTCTATGCGCCCAAAGCCTGAAATACTTTCGGTCAGTTTACGATGTATTGTACCGACATGGTTAGCATAAACGGGGTGATCAAAAACATAGACTCCTAAATTAGGGATCATCCGCCATGGGTGGAACCGTTCATGCTCTACAAAAGCCATCTTACGTCGGTAATCATCATAATCGCTTTCGAAGAATGCCACACCATACTGAGTGCCCCCACCACTATCCGGTGTTTCGAAGTGCCCATGCGTCTCCGTCATTGAGCCGAAACGCATCGCATTAAGTTGTAAGAACGACCCACCCAAAGCCGCTAACAAAATGAGGCTGCTTAGCACTGAGATAGGTGACCGATCCGATCTGCGAAACAATGATAGACACATTAAGGTAGCAATACCTGCATACAGTCCTACTGCCATGTGGGGACGGGAATGTATCAATAAGCCTGCAAGTAGGGCAGCTGGTATCAAGACATACTTCATGGGCATACCAAACAGCGCAAAACGCAGCATGAGGTAGATCGCTAGAGCCATAGCGGCATAAGCAATGCTTATCGGCTCATGATAAAGAGCCAAATTCGTACTCAACAACAAGCCTGGGCTACAAATCCAAATGCCGATCCCAATCATCATTCCCCAGAAAACTGACATACGGCCCGCAATAGGGCCTACAAATTTGTGCATTACCTGAACGACCGACAAATGATAGATTGCTGTTCCAACCACGGACCACAGCCAAATTGAAAACGCCGCTGTTGGGAACTGGTTCAGAGTTACAAACGGGTAAAGCACAGCGCGCGTCAAAAGCGGCGCAATCCCATGATACAGTAGCCCGACACCGTCCGCAAAATAATGTCCCTCATAGCGAAGCATACGCACGGGTAGGTCGAAGCGCCCTTCGAGCAGTCTATAAAAATACGCGTTGTAAATATCCGTCCCAAAATACGGGTAATCAGGCGGAAAGATTACACCGAACGCAAGTAAAGCATATAAAGTTGCGCCAGCAATAGCACAGAGGCACGCACATAACGTAGAGAAATCTTTGTTCAAGATTTTGATTTCCCATCATTTTTTGCACCAGGCACATCTGACTTCAAATTTTCATTAGAGACGGTTGTTGCCATTTCTATCTCGCGTACGCGCTTTAAAACCTGCTCCAAAAGACGGCGATTTGTGGCAATTGTATCGCTCAAAAGAGCGAGAATGATTGTAATGTAACCTGCTGACAAAAAGACACCTCCCAAGATCAGAGATTGTATTTTCCCGTCTCCATCCCCCATCACGAAAAAGTATAAAAACCGCAATATCGGCAACAAACCTAGTAATATCATAATCCCGCCAAGGGACAGAAATGCATTAAGCGGACGATACATCACATAGCTACGAAGGATTGTTGCGGCCTGCTTGGATACGAAAGAGCGCATAGATTTGAATAAGCGGGACGGTCGCTCTGTTGTGTTCGTTTTCACCACCACGGAAGCAATGGTCAATCCATCCTGCCCAGCATGAATCAATGTTTCAGTTGTATAGCTGAAGCGGGTCATCACATTGATGCCTAGGGCCGCCTCACGTGAGTAAGCCCTGAAACCAGACACAGCGTCAGATATATTGACCTGTGCAAGGCTACTAACAACCGAGCTTCCAGCCTTTTGAAGGACCCGTTTAACAAGGGAAAATTCTGTGTTTTGATTTGGCTGGCGATCGCCGAGTACAATATCCGCATGTCCGTCAACAATTGGCTTTACGAGTTCAATTATACAACTGCTATCATATTGATTGTCACCATCCGTATTGACAATAATATCAGCCCCCTGCCGCAACGCATTTTCAATTCCGACCTGAAAGCTGTAGGCAAGACCACGATTCGACTTATTCCGTATAATATGCGTAACACCCATACTTTGGGCGATTTCCACCGTTTTATCGGTCGACCCATCATCAATGATTTGGGTCTCAATCACAGAAATTCCAGGAATACGTTCAGGTATACCACTGATAACCTGTGGTAGATTCCTCTCTTCGTTGAGGCAAGGGACTTGAATAATTAGCTTCATCAACGCTTCCTTTGGGACGCTTGCGGCAGATCCCAAGCAAGATTTATTAAGACGGAAGCTGCAATATTACGTCTGCCGTATCAAGCTGTTTTGTGTTTCAAGGTGTATCACAGAAATATTTAGATCAACGCCTTATGAAAGCGCCGCAGGTACTCGCGGCGCGTCATTGGCTGGGCGACACAATCACGGCAACCGACTGACCTTGTTCTGCAGGCGTTATTGATGGCCGTTTGGCGGCGCAAGCCACAGCAAAACGTCTTGATCCATACTGACCAGGGCTCGCAATACACCAGCCGCGATTGGGCTGCATTCCTCCGCGCCCACAACCTTGAACACTCAATGAGTAGGCGTGGAAATTGTCATGATAATGCGGTCGCGGAGAGCTTCTTCAACTTGCTCAAACGCGAACGCATCCGCCGTCGAACATACAAGACACGAGAGCAAGCAAGACAGGACATCTTCGATTACGTCGAAATGTTCTATAACCCAAAACGCAAACATGTCAGAAACGGTATGCTGTCGCCCGTCAATTTCGAAAACAGACAGCGCAACCTGAACCAAGAAGGTGTCTAGGAAACTAGGGGCTATTCAATCCTTTGCAACGCTTACTATCGAACGCGAGTCTCACAAATCTCTTTAATGCGCTTTAATGCGCTTTTTCAACGCGGCCGGATCGGTGCGACGGGATTTGTAATGATAGCTTGAGCAATCAACTCTAACTCAAAGTGATCCAGTTTTCAGGGGGCAAAGCAACATGGGGTGCGTTTGGTGGCTGTATTTTGGATTTGGTTCTGTCCTGGGCCGCATTGAACGGTTTCACGCACCGTTGTCCCAATCGACGTATGGCTTGCGCGTTGCGCCTGTGCCACAGTGCTCACTTCGCATTGTTTGCTTCCGAAGTGCTTCCAGCGTTGTTTTGGAAACGCGAACAACCACCCGAAGGTGGCGCGTAACGTGTTATAATCATTAGTAAGATTTGGTTGCGGGAGTAGGATTTGAACCTACGACCTTCAGGTTATGAGCCTGACGAGCTACCGGGCTGCTCCATCCCGCGCTATTGTGCCTCGCGGT
>NZ_PVTP01000006.1 GCF_003003285.1 Yoonia maritima
TCAAAACCTCACCGGCACGCGGCCCTTCGAGGTTCACTTCCATCACTTCAAGTGGCTTGCCAGCTGCAACAGCGACCGCGGCACGTGTACGCATTATCTATCCCCCAAAGGCAATTCTTCTTCAGGGAAAAGTTAGTCAATACGGGTCTCATCCGACAATTACGACTTTGGTCGCTGTTACAGAACAACTGAAACAACGCTCTAAATATGATATAGATTCGCGCGCGATAATGGTCGTTTGTACGACTGACGGGGGAACACATGTCGAAAATGCGTATGACACTCATCGCAGCCCTATTCCTGGGCCAGCCGGCTTTTGTTTTTGCCGAAGACTACTCTGACCCGACATGGCCATGTGTCCAACGAAAGGTCGAACAACTATCTTTGGGTCTGATGTGGCCGCACCAAGCACCTGAAAACGAAGCCGTGCAAGATCTAACACCTGCTGCCGCAACTTTAGTGGACACGTTGGTATTGCGCCGTGTGTCTATTGACGAAGTTGAAGATATCACAGCTGACTTCGCAGCGACCAACGCTCAGCTTACCCAAGATGATTACACCGCTATTTTTCAGGCGATTTTCAACAGAATTAACAGGGATCGCACCGATATCATCGCAGGTATCGGTCGCTATTCGCTGTCCCAGATCGACTTAGCCACACGGATAGAAACAGCCCGGATCGACATGGATAATGAAATGGCGAAACAGGACCCCGACTTTGATAAGGTTGATGCGCTTGAAGAACAGTTAGACTGGGACCAGCGCATTTATCGTGACCGTGCACAGTCGTTGCTGTACGTCTGTGAAACGCCCGTCATCTTGGAAAAACGCGCCTATGCCATTGCCCAAACACTATCGCATCACCTGCCCGGTTAGGCCACTATTCCCATTCTAATTCAGTGAACGCCACAGTGGCATTGCGCGGATTGAACTGATCGAACAAATCCCAATCAGCGGCTTGGCTTTGACCGATTACCCGCACAGCGTCCCCTAAACTATCGCCGCGAACGATCGCAGAACGCGTGTCCGAGATAAGCAGCGCAAGATACGCATTGAGAGGGCCAGCACTATCTGGCCAGTCTAATATCGGACCGCCGTGCCCGGGCATGATTGTATGATAGGGAAGCGCCTGCAATTCGGTCAGAACCGTTTGCCAACCCAGAACACTGCCATCCAAAGCAGGCGTGTATTCATGAAACATCAAATCTCCCGTAAACAAAATACCGCTTGTTGGGTCTCCGACTGTCAGGTCGTTTATAGAATGCCCGTTTGGCCAAGATCGCAGATGTAAAACGCGATCACCTAGATCAAGATCCAGCATCTTTTCGACACCGATATCGGGCATAACAACTTGGGTGCCGATAAACCCTGCAGCGCCAATCAAGTCCTGAAATCTGTTCATATAGGCGTCGCTTCGATCCGAAAGCCCACGCGCGAGGCCACTGTGACCAACGATCTCAGCACCTGCCTGCGCAAATAATGATGCGCCCAACACGTGATCCGGGTGCATATGTGTTAAAACAACGTACCGAACCGGAAGCCCTGTTTCCGACCGAACGGCCCGGTAAATTTGTTCAGAAACGCGACGCGAACCACCGCTGTCGATAACGGCAACCGCGCTTTTCCCTATTACGAAAGCGACGTTTGCAACGTCGCCTTCATTTTCTGGATTGGCATCACTGATCGCGCCTCGATGGACAAAAACACCCCGCGCAGCTTGCTGAAATCTCAACGTATCACCAACAGGTGCGCAGGCAGCCATCCCGTGCGGCTCTTCATTTAAAAACAGTTTCAAATCCGGTGGATTAGCCCGAAGTTGCGCATCACATTCGGCGACCGATATTGACTCATATCCGGGGATTAAGACATCGCGGCAAACCGCCGGATCAGACAGCAAGCACAGACTGACGATCGCTTCAAACATGGGGCGGCCTTCGCTTTCATAATGCAAATTCAGTAGCAATTGATCACGAAAACGCGAACCGATACTAAGGATTACTCCTGTATTTTTGCCATTTGTGCTACAAAACATCGATCAAAAGAGGAGAAACCGATGAAACGTCTTCTTGCTGCATCTTTGTTTGCGGTCTTGTCGCAGGCCGCCATTGCCCAAGGCAACGCCCTGATCGAAAGCGAAAGCTGGAACGAGCTACGCTTTGATTTCGTCGGTGACACCACATTGCATGACGGTGCCGCATTGTTCACGGTTGAGACGCCGTATCGCGCGCATGATGCTGCCACGGTTCCCATTGTTATTTCGCAATCGGCGGATGCAACGCCGATCCACGGCGCACTGGTGATCATCGACGAAAACCCTGCCCCGCTGGCCGCAGATTTAACATTCAGCGAAGCCATGTGGCCGCTAGATTTTGAACTACGGGTAAGAGTCAACCAATACTCGAACATCCGTGTCATTGCAGAAACTGATGATGGTCTGTTTATGAACGGTGGATATGTCAAAGCATCCGGTGGCTGTTCTGCCCCCGCATCGCGTGATCCCGAAGTTGCCTTAGCGTCGATGGGGCAAATGCGGCTGCGTAGTTTTGACGACACGCCGCGCATGTCAGGGCAACGGCGCGAAGCCCAGGTCATGATCCGACATCCAAACTATTCCGGCCTTCAAAGAGACCAAATAACCCAGCTGTTCGTCAGCGCGCATTTCATCAACCTGATCGAAGTTTTTCAAGGTGACGAAATATTATTCACGCTTGAGGGCGGGATATCAGTCAGTGAAAATCCGGTTTTTCGGTTCGGTTACCGTGACAACGGTGCACCAACAATCCGCATTCGGGCGCGTGACACCGAAGGCAACATTTTCGAACAGGTTCTCGCAAAAGACGACGGTGCCTAAAAACAAAGAATTTCGGCCTCGGCCTGTGCACGCCGTAAATCGGCAACGATGGCCTGCGTCATAGATGCCGTTCGAAATATCGCCATACGTTCCCCCCCAGCCAACTGCATTGAAAGCACGGTCTCGGCCTCGACATAGCGTTCATAGGGTAGGATCGTGGCAATATGATCGATGGAGCATGCGCATTTCGCCAACTGATCCCGCCCCTGCCCGTTCACCGCCATGCAGCCGAAAACGTAGTCTGCACGTGCAATTGTTGGGTAGTCATTCAATTGATCACTGACGGATTGCGCAAAAGCAGAGCTCCCCAGCAGTATCAGTGCGCTTGCAAGAAGGTTTTTCATTCTGCCACCTCAGGCATCAAATTCAGGGTGTTGCTGTAGCCGTCATCGCCACTGGCATCCGATGCAACTGCCGACAGCGATACATACCAACCCGGCACTGCCTCAGACATGACAAAGGTCATTTCTAGGTTGCCATAAACGCCCATGCGCTCGCGGTTTTCATCGTTTTCAAATGGACGGAATGTGATTTGCTTAACCGGTACTTCACCGTCCCCAAAAGGGATCATTGCGTCGTCAATCGGCGCAGGGGTGATCAGCGCTTCTTTGATACGGTTGCGAATATAAAATGGGCTTCCGCCAGCTTCGTGGGCGACATCACGTAGCACTGTTTCAACGAAATACATGATAATTGGGTTTCCAACAGTCGCGGGAAACTGTCCCAGATTACGATGCTGATCTCCTTGCAAAAACCGAAGCACAGCCATGTCATCAGGTGCAAAACTAAGCGCCACGTCACCCGAATGGCGTTGTCCATATTCAGGATTGCTGGCGACAATGGTTTCGCGGTCATAAAGCAGATCGTGCTGAACCCCGGTCAAGGTACCCTGCTTAAAGATCAAATCATAGATTTCTTCTGCGTGAACCGGCGTCGCAAGAAGCAACACCATAAGCATGTATCTTAACAACTTCATTCGCCCCTTTTCGCTATCAGCAGAGTATTCAATTATTGCACGACGTCATTGCAGACTTTGGTCGTATCCTTCGCTGCGCGCTCGTGGCACCTGCCGGGTTTTCCAATCTATCAGCGACCGCAGTCGCGACAGGTTAACCGGCTTCGTCAGCACTGATATTCGCAGCTGGGCGCACAGGTCCTTTATGGATGTTTCTTGATTGGCGGTGATAATTATTGCGGGCAGTCCTGCACCAGCTTGCTGACGTAGTGCGATGATGCTTTCGATGCCAGTATCACCATGATCCAATTGATAATCTGCCAAAATCACGTCTGGGCTCATCCCCAACTCTGCCACCATTTCAACAGCTTGTTCGGTCGAGGTACACGCAAGAACGCTTGCGCCCCAACTCTCTAGTCGGCGTGACATTGCAAACAGCACACCAGGGTCATTTTCAATCATCACAACAATCAAATCCAAGGATTCTGATGTTTGTGACGTGACATTTGGCGTGTCTGAATGCGCGCCCACGCCTGCAGTTACCATCGGCAAGGTAATCGAAAACACCGACCCTTTGCCCGGCTGCGAGCGCACGGACACCTTATGCCCTAAGTGCGCACATGCCCGCTGCACAATCGATAGCCCTAGGCCCATACCCATACCGCTGCCACCATCAACCCGCGTGAATTCTTGGAAAACCCGTTCTTGGTCGGCCTTTGTTATTCCAACACCCGTGTCCCAGACCTCGATCACAACGGAATTTCCGCGACGGCGGCACCCCAAAAGTACACGACCTGACTTTGTGTATTGGATCGCGTTATTGACCAAATTTTGAACCGATCGAGATAGATAACGTTGGTCGCTACGTACCCATACGCGGCTTGGAACCACCTCAAGCCGCAGACCTTTTTCGACAGCCAACGGCCCCATATCATTCGCGATGTTGCGCATGATGCCATCAAGCGCAAAATCCGTCACCGCAAGTTTCATATCCACAGATTCAAGTCGCGAAATATCGAGCAACGCGTGAAGCAACGATTCCATAGATTGGAATGAATGATCAATCCTTTGAACAGTATCCCGTACGTCGTTTGCTAACGCCATATCCGATAATGATGAAATCAACAGTTTTGCCGCATTGATGGGCTGCAACAAATCATGCGAAGCCGCCGCAAAGAACCGCGTTTTTGAACTCATCGCGGCTTCGACCTCGGCTTTTGCCTGCCGTAGATCCTCTTCGATGCTTTCTAGCGCCGTATATTGCCCGCGCAATTCTTTGTTCAAATCAGTCAGCTCTTGCGTGCGCTCTTGGACCCTGTTTTCTAGCTGTTCTGTCGTCTGAGACTGCACAGTCACATCCATCACGTTCACGATGCAGCCACCGTCTGGTAGCGGGTTCACTACGAATTCTAGAACAGTATGGTTTTTCTGGCGCCGGCGGAGATGCAGGCTTTCTTTGCGGCGTAGATACCGCAGCAAAGTTGTAAAGTTATCGTGCCGCAAGTCGCCCATGATTGAATGCGCGCTCAGATGCTCAACAATTTGGGCATACGAAGTCCCAACACAAGCAAGACGACCGGGGAGAGAAAGCAAGCTCGTAAAACGTGCATTTCCAAACAACATCGTGCCATCGGACGAGAACGTACACACACCTTGCGGCATGTTATCAAATGCTGCGCTTAAAAAATGCTCTTGCGCGTCGATAAGTTGGTCTTTTTCCAGCCGATTGGACCGCACGACCGACGTGATTTCAGTTTGAAATACGACAATATTATTGTGGCTCGTTTGCCGATAATTGATGACGAACCAACGATCATTCTTGATTTCAAACACAAATGGCGCGGGCGCTTCGTTCGCTTGGGCTGCATTACCGGCAAGTTTTTCGGCGTCACTATCGCGGGCGATGTAGGTGCTTTTTGTCAGACTATCGAAATATGTCTCTAACGATAGCCCTGGACCAATAACATCGTGAACGTCCGGAATCAGCTTTTTGAAATAGTCGTTGTAAACGCGCAAACGACCACCTGTGAATAACGCAAACCCCCCTTCCATCGACTCTAACGCGTCGGTCAGGCTTTGTTCGGTTTGGTTACGCGCTTCTTCTGATGTTTCCAGCTCTGTGCTGGTTTGGCCAAGCGTGTTTAGCGCTGCTTCTAGGTCGCGCGTTTTCTCTGATACTTTGCTTTGCAGCGTAATCGCTGACTGAAACAACGAATATGCCGAACGGCCTAATTCATGCCGTTGGTTGGCACGCTGGACAAGCGCTTTGATGATCTTGTCTTGTTGCGCGACTTGAACATCAAGTGGGAGATCACGATCAATCATAAATCCATCTTGAGACTAGACGAAAAGAACGCAATGCCGACAAAGGTCTGGTTCATGTGAACGCCGCCGTGCTGTTCACCGTATGTATTAAACCCCAACACACGCCTGTCGCGCAGCACCTTTGATGCTTCGCCACTTAACTGTTTTTGTTCAATTTCAAGCCGCCTTAGCACACAATCGAAACCTAAAATGAAATGCGGCGTTTCCCCGCGTGGGCCAGTAACAGCAAGTTCCGCATCCATCGTTTTGATGATTTCTTTCCCCCGTGCAAGCGTCAGCACAAGACCGTTTTCGATCGCAGACAAAAACGTCAAAGCACCATCATCAAGTACCTCTTGGATTGCGCGAACGTGCCAGTTATCCAAATTGCGCACCAACACCGGATTTTCTGCAAAAACCCGTGGGGATAGATCAGCAACATCATAGCCGATCAAACGCGCATATTCGTCTGCTGCAACTGCGCCATTGATTTCCGTCACGATCCTATCGTCAGGGCGTGCTTGCGTGACAACCAACTGGCGTTCTGTCGGCATAAAGTGATCGAATTCAACGCCTTCGAATACAAGGTCCGTTTCAACGATCAGCAAAAGTGCTGCGTCTTCATGAAATGCGCCACCATGCAAAACATAGGTACCATCAAACGCGAGCCCATGCCCCGCGGACCCCCCGAAGACTGGAATATCACCTAGGCCTGCGTCCAATGCAGCGACCAAAACGTCTTCTTGCTTAGACAGCCCATCTGCAATCGTAATTGCAAACCTGCGCCAACCGGCTGTGGTTTGGAAACGCTGGGCAAGCGTTTGCGCCGCCAATGCGGTTTGCTCAATAGAAACCGGCTTGAGCGGGCTAAACAGCTTAGATGAACATCTGAAATGATCACGTGGAAACGACACAAGCATTAGTGCATTATCAGCATAACCTTGCGGTGTAATTTGCCCGCCAGTGGTGCATCCGAATGCCAATGTTTGCGGCAGATGCAGCGCAAGACTAGCGGCGACCTTGCTGGTGTCTAAGCATTCAGGAACAAAGACCAAAACAAAGCAAATGCCTTCAGCCGGCAATTGCGCCACTGCTTCTGATACGGCGATATCAGGATCGGCAGACATAGAAACGCCCACCGACACAATACTTGCGCCAGTAAAGTCACCATCAACCATATTCATAATTAAACTAGCTTAACTGCGCACGCGCGTTTGTATCTGACAACGACTGCGGACGATTTAACGTTGCACTGTTTACCAAAACAGCGGCTTGGGTTCTGTTGCTTACACCCAACCGACGCAGCAACGCTGTGATATGTGCCTTGACCGTGCCTTCGGCGACCGAAAGTTCGTAAGCGATCACTTTGTTTGGCTTGCCTGCTGAAATAAGCTCCATAATCCGGCGCTGCTGTGGGGTAAGGCGCGCAATTCGCTTTGATGCTTCTTGCATACTAACCGGGTCCTGCGCGGTCTGTCTTGGCTTTGGGCAATAGCAAGGCGGTAGATAACGTGCGCCTTCCTGAACCTGCGCAAGCGCATCCCCGATCACGGTACGCGGCGCGTCTTTTGGTACAAACCCCATCGCCCCAGCATCCATCGCCGCCTGAATCGTATCATCTGATGAATCCGCCGAAATGACGACGATTGGCATGTCTTGACAATGTTCCTTAAGTTGGAAAAAGCCGCTTAACCCTGTCGCATCTGGCAAACCCAAATCCAGCAAAACCAAATCTGGCGTCGGCCCTGCACCCAGTGCTTTCATCGCTCCCTCCAATGAATTCACCGAATTGACTTGTTTAATCTTAAAGGCGGATGACAGCGATGCTGCCATCGCGTCACAATACAGCGGATGATCATCCACCACGAGTATATGGCTGGCAGAGAAATGCTTCTCTGCACTCGCAAAATTAGACATTTTAGTTCCTCCCAGCAAAAGCGTAGCGGAACATCTGGTTTCCACAAAGCACCTTTTGGGCGAGTCGGCATATTTCAGTGCACATTCGTGTGCAAACCACCAATCAACAGTGTTTGTCGCAATCGAAAAGCAAATTTTTCAGGTATATTTGGATCAAACGACCGACCAAAGAGATGACTATCCAGTTCGGACAGTAACTCTGAGCGCTCTATTGAGTATCCGTATAGTTGATCAATCGCATGGGCAGACGCTCTAACCCCCGCCATATCATGACGCCATATCGCCCAGCGAAGTTGGCATTGAAGCCGCCAACTGCGTAGCCTTTGGCGAAGGTAATAGCGTGAAAGCGTCTCACCTCGCGTTACAGCCAACACCCCGGAAAGAAATGCAATAATACCGCAGATACGCAAGACAAGCGGATGAATCCGGCTCGTTTCAACGGGTGTACGCTGATCCGAAACCGGTGCGCCGACAACATCACCAAAGGCGACTCGTTGTGGAGCAATCGACACCTCGCGCATTTCGCGTGCGACCGTATCGAAATAGCTAAACGTGATCGGTTCAAGGATCGCAGAATGACCATTCGTCGGGGTGACTGTCCAACGCCAAAACGCAATCGCTTCTGGTCCTCGCGAGGTTAAATCAACCAGTCGCTTTTCGGGATGCGCAAAGATGAGGGCGGAAGGCGATGTCAATTCCGGCATCGGCGGAATCATATCGGGGCTCGCGCCCAGCGCGGATATGCGGATCACGCGTAGCACACCTTCGCCTTTGGATAGTTGATCAGGTGCATTTGACCAGTCGTCGGAGACACGCAAACCCCGAACCGGAAACCACCAATCATCGCTCTGAGGTTCTGGCGTTACATTAATAGTGACCGGCTCTGACGTGATCGTATGTTCGAACCATTTGTTGTTTTCATCTAACAACGTCAGATGGTGCTTGAACGGCCCGATTTCCAATGTCCCCGTTTTATCAGGAAAAACGGCCATCCGTCGTCGCATGTTCTTGACCGGGCGACCATCCAGCAGACTTTCGAACCAATGGTCCTGCCCCAATTGCATCCAGTTAAAACCATCGAAATCCGGCTGTTCCAAACTTTCTAGAGTGATGTGGCGTTTGTAGATGCCGTGGATAGTTATCAGCACCATTTCTTGGCGCATCAACGGATCGGGTAACGGTTCGACCGTCACTGAAAGCGTAAGATCGTCAGGGTCAACCGTCGAGGTTTGCGCCCAAACGGGCACCACCCACCATGCCGCCAGCAAGATCGCATAGAATGCTCTTACCATTCGGTGTCCTCCTGCTCTTGGCCAGTTCCTGCATCGCGACGCGCCTTATGTTCGTGGTAAATACGTTCTGCTAAAAACGCGCCAGGCACGTCCTCTAGCGTCGCAAGCCAGCGGGCGTTTGCCGTGATGGATTGCGCATCAAAGACCTGCCGCACCCGCTGTTCACCACGGCTTACAATCTCAGCAAGGGCTGGCGTCGCGGATGTATTAGTAACCTCATCCCCCGTTCCAGAGGCGCGCGCATCACCCCGCGCAATTGGCGCGTCTGTGGTTGAACCTTCGCGATCCTCGGTCAAGAAAACCCCATCCACGTCAAGCGTCGTGGATGCGTAGAACGCCCGCAGCAGATCAAAATTCTGCTGCGCTTGCGGGTCTTGCCGGATAGCAACCGCCAGATCATAGGCTTCCAGCGCCGCCGCATATTCGCCTAGCTGTGCATGAGCATTGCCAAGGTTATAAAACGCATCTGCGCCTGCTTGTTCCATGGCATCTGCCGCCCCTTGGAAATCATCTGCGCGGTAGAGCGCAACCCCCACCCAGCCCGGATCTGCAAACAAGCTCGCGGCAGTGCGTGGCATCCCGAGCGACAATGCGACCCGCCCAAATGGCGCCGCCCCGCCCAACAATGCCGCAAGAACCAAACATGTTACAGCAAACAGAGGCAGCATCCGTTTCATCAGGCGCGGCTCCTTCGGAACAACAAAAGCGCAGGAAGCAGCGCAAGGAACAGAATATACCGCCCGATGTCCGCACGCAAAACAAGCTGTAGGTCCTGCAATTCAGTGCGCGACGCCGCTGCATCGCCAAAATCGGCCATGAACCGAATGAGATCGGGTGTTTCATAGATTTGGCCACCACCGACGCTTACCAAGCTTTCAAAGGTTGCCGGGCTTATCGGCGGGTTGCCGGATACGGTTGTTTTGGCCAGCACCACAGACAGCCGTGCGCCCAACTCTGTTATCCGCATAGCGGCGGCAATCGCGTCGTCGCCAAGCCCTTCCCCATCCGTCATCAAAACGACATCACCCGACAGTACCAACGCATTCTGCAGCACGTCAGCAGCGCGTTCCAATGCAAGGTGTGGCCTGTTGCCCCGATCGGGAATGAAATCTTCGTCAATCAGCGAGATGCTTTGCGCCAACTGCCTGTGGTCGGTGGTCAACGGCGACGCCAGATAGCTATCCCCACCATAGACAATCAACGCAGCGGGTTTACTGCCCAAGGCGCTAAGACCCGCATGCGCCATATTTACGACCGATGGCCAGCTTTCATCGCGCACCATTGATCCCGACACATCGATAACAAACACAACCCCATCCAAATTACGGAAGGTCTGCGCGCCGCGTTTTTCAATGGATGGCCCTGTCAGCGCCACCGCAACACACATCGCAATGACAAATGGGACAGCGGCAAAAAACCGACTGCCTGCGGGTTCGATCCGCCCCATAGCTGTCATTGCGGCCAGTAGATGCGGCTGGATGCTGGCCTGCCAATCACCCGGCTGACCGGATCGGCGCAAACGCCAAATCATAAGCGTTACGAGCACGGGAATTGCGGCGAACCAAAAGGGACGCAGAAAGGTGATATCGGCGATAGAACTCATTCTTTTGACCGCACCCCAAGTCCGATCCCCAAAAGGCCCGCCAATAGTGCTGGCCAAATCCAAAACGCGCGGTAGGTCTGCGCCGATAGACCCGCACGGGCTGTTGGTTCTAACGCATCTAATTCAGACGCCGCCGCCCGCAGATCATCTGTCGTACGGACCCGGAACATCTGACCGCCGCTGATCTTGGCAATGGCATCCAACGTCCGCACATCGACAACACCGCGCTGATCGGGTGCGTCCTCTAACGCAATCGGTCCCAGCGCAATCGTGTGGATACGCACCCCCATATCCGCCGCAAGCGCCGCAACATCGCGTGGCATCGCGGCACCCGCGTTATTGGCACCGTCCGACAAAAGAATGATGACTTTGGTGTCTGCGTCTGACGCCACTAACCGTTTTAGCGCAATCCCAATGCCATCACCGATATTGGTTGCCCGCCCAGAAATGCCGATCACCATGTCTTCGATTTTCTGGGCGACAGCATCAGTATCAAACGAAGGCGCTGCCGCAACATATGCGTCGGACCCAAACACGACCAACCCCACCCGGTCCCCTGCCCGTGCGCGCGCAAAGTCTGCGCCGACGGCTTTGACGACCTCAAGTCGCGTCGCAGTTTGCCCATCCAGCGCAAAGTCATCGCGCACCATCGACCCCGACAAATCCAACGCAAGGATCAGATCGCGCCCTGACATTGGTAAGGCTTGCTGTGGCGCAACGACACGCGGACCGGCCAAGGCGACGACCAACAGAAACCAAATGCAAATCGGCGTCAGCATATCAATATGGCGGAGCGGGTTTTGACCACCTGCACCGCCACTAAGCATTCGACGCTCGATACCTTCGGGCACGACCAGCACGGCACCACTGGGTGTCTGCGGCGGTGCCAAAAAATACACAACGACCGGCAGCGGCAGCAGTACGAAAAACCATGGGTTTGCGAACTCAAGCATTCTGCGCCTCGCTCTTAAGAAGCATGGCTTCAAGCTCGTCGATCGGTGGGATACCTGCGCGAGCATACAGTTCAGTAGGTAAGGCAGCAGGTGCGTGAATTTGGATCATGTGCAATAGCGCAACTGCACGGTCATCTTCAGGTAAGTCAGCTAGCGCCGCGATCTGGTCGGTCAAAGAACCAGCGTCCGTTGCAGGGCCTCGCAGGAAATACCCCAGTACCAATGACGTCAAATATGCCAACAACAGCCCATAACCAACGGCGACCAATATCTCTGAAATCAGCCCGCCGGGCGCGGCCTCTGGCAATCGGATGTCGTGCAAACCCGACAACATCGCATCAACTGTGGTGATGCCCTCTGCCATTCACGATACTCCTGCCTGCGTCATGGCTTGCCGCGTTGGCAGGCTGGTATCCAGGTGCATAACCGCGCAACCCGGAATTTCTGGTAACGCATGATCGTGCGGCAGTGTTTGTCGCAGTTTGATTGAACGGCGGTATCCGTCTGGCGACCGAATTGGGTAATGCCCCGGCGGCAGTGATTGTAGCCCGCTATCTTCGACCATCACAAATGACGGTGCGCGATGCTGGGCTAGCCGTTTCATGGTGCCTTCGAAATTGTCGCCTCGTTGATCAAAAGCGCTTGCGATGATGATTGACGCACCTTTGGGTACGATCCGATGTAGACCTTCGACGGCCATATCTAGCGGTGGATCAATAAACTGATCGGGGCCAACGACAGAGGTCGCGAATTCATGGGCGCGCACCAGCCCGCCAATCACCGACAGCATCCCACGGGTACCCGTACGCGTCCGCACGATGGTGGGTTCACCTGTCGTGATTGCCAGCAGACCGACCCGCCCACCAACTGCAACGGCTTGCCAACCAATCCATGCAAGCGCCTCGGCTGCGGCAACCGAACGGAACGCGCGACGCATGCCCCACAGCATCGATGGCCGGAAATCAGCCACCAAAAATGTCACCCTGTCGCGTTCTTCGTGAAAGGTCCGCACATGCAGATCGCCAGTCCGGGCGGTCGCACCTTTGTCGATGTACCGCATTTCATCGCCATGAATGTAGAGGCGGCTATCGGCGTTCACCTGACCTTGGCCACGTTTTTTGATTGGAAACCCACCGGGCAGGCCGCTTGTTGGTACGTCGCGGCGCATGTTTTCCGCGACGGCACCTTGCAAGGCAATTAACGCCTGTGCTGTCACCTGCGTGCCCGACACATCCGTCATAACGCTTGGGTTTGTTGCATGATGTCAGCGACGACGGCCCGGGGTGTCACACCTTCGGCGGCGGTCGCCCAGTTCAGAACCATCCGATGGGCAAGCGCATCGGGCAGTACCGCTTCGACATCTTCGGGGATCGCGTGATTACGTCCGTTTAAATACGCACGCGCACGCGCCGAAGCCGCCAGCGCGATTGATCCACGCGGAGAAACTGAATGTTCAATTTGTGTATCAAACGGAGCGACACGGGTCGCCACGACCAGCCTGACAATGTAATCCCGCAAGGCAGGCGACAGAAACACGTTGTCCACATCACGTCGGGCGACCTGCACTACATCTAGCCCCAATTCCGGCGGGGTTGCATCGCCCTTAACCCGTTCATTTTCGACCAAATCCAGAATGCGCCGCTCGGTCTCTAGATTGGGTTGAGTCAGAACGATGTGAAGCAAGAAACGATCTAGCTGCGCCTCTGGCAGCGGGAACGTGCCTTCGTGTTCGATGGAATTTTGCGTGGCGACAACAAAAAACGGTTCCGGCAAGGTGTGGGTTGTGCCGCCGCTGGTGACTTGGGTTTCGGCCATTGCCTCTAGCAGGGCAGACTGTGTTTTGGGCGGTGCGCGGTTGATTTCGTCGACCAGTACAAGGTTGTGAAATACGGGGCCCTGCGCGAACGCAAATTTACCCGTTTCGGGGTTAAACACATCAGTTCCAGTCAAATCCGCTGGCAACAAATCCGGCGTACATTGTACCCGTGCAAACGATCCACCAAGAGCGCGCGACAGCAGTTTCACAGCACGGGTTTTCGCCAACCCCGGCGGCCCTTCAATCAGAAGATGCCCCCCTGTCAGAACGCCAATCAGCAGTCGTTCAATTAACTGATCGCTACCGATCAGCCCCGTTTCAAGCCATTCTTTAAGCGCCGAAATTTGTTCAAAACACTCACGTGACTTACCATCAAGCACGGCCAGTCCCCCCAGATTAATGGCCAAACCCTGACCGGGAAAACGCACCAAATCTAGTTATACAAAGGTAGTAGATTAGTCGGGCAACGCCAAACAGCTATTATCAAGCAGCATTTCATACGCTGGATTAGCGACCGTCTTTTCGGCAGCGTCTTTCAACACATCGAAATTTGTCTCGATAAACATGATCAGCTCTGCCGAATTAACAGTTTCTAGCCCTGACCCAGCAAGCGCGTGCAGCATAAAAACGTCAAACCCACACAAACCGTTCGGATTGCTCGAAAGCAACCCGGTCATGAACTGGTCAGATTGCCACGACACACGTCGCAAATTAACGGGATGTTCCTGCAGCTTCGATCTGAATGGGGCGTCGCGATCAAACTTAAGAATATCTGCCCCGAAACTGACCACCTGAAACAGTTCTTCGGTCAAAATCGATGTATAAAAATCCCGCTGCAACGGAGTTAGGTTCGCATGTGGTGCCTGCCGGACTAACAAATGCGCGATTGCGCCCTCATGACCAAAAAAGCCGTTTGCTTGCGCTGGGGAATAGACGGGTTCGCGCCACTGTGGCGGAAACCGAATATCGAAATCCCGATCCATCTGTCGCAAATCAGCATTAAACAAAGCAGACGGCGGACGCCCAGAATACAGCCTGACATAGACGCGGGGGCGCGTTGGGCAGCTTGAAATACTGCGGTTCGCATAAGTGACCGACAACCGACGGCCGTAGATATCACCTAGCAGGCCTACAAAGCTCGAAATGACACGTTCTGATAGCCGGTTTGCCGGTTCGCCAATGACGCAGATTTCACCCATGGCGACTTCGCTGCTGTTGAACTGGACAGGAGGAAAATCTGGGTCGCGGCGATGGCGGGACGAATGAAGGTCAAAGACCCAGCCTTGCTTTGCAAGCGCTAGAAATTCACCCCGCGTAGGGTGCGTATTATCCGCGCGCGCACCAAAGGGAACGGCTGCCAGAAGTGCCATTAAAAGGCATTTGATCAGTCTTTCACGAATACGCACTATGCTCATTACCCAAACGCTGGTCGGCAAGACCATAGCATATTGGATCATATATTGCCGCCCTCAATTACGCTGGCGGCTGCTGACGATAGGTCAATTCGGCGTTATCATGATGCGAGAACGCGACGGCGCGCTTTTGAAGTTCTGCATGTAGTGGTGATTTCACGCAAACTGGGTCGGTCGCATTTGGATCACCGGCCAATGCCATTGCCTGACAACGACATCCGCCAAAATCCAGCTTCTTGCGGTCGCAAGAACGGCAGGGTTCTTGCATCCAATCATCACCGCGATAGGCGTTGAATGCTGACCCACGATACCAAATTTCAGATAGGCTTTTGTTGCGTACATTATCAAACTTCAACGACTTGATGGTTTGGGCTGCGTGACACGGAAGCACCTCTCCGTCGGGGGCGACGTTTAGGCCCGTTGTACCCCAGCCACCCATGCAACGCTTGGGGTAATCAGCGTGATAATCAGCAGGAACGTAATCTAGCACCAGTTGGCCTTTTAACCGATCACGGGCCTCGGCCACGACGCGGCTGGCTTCCTGTGCCTGTTCCTTTGTCGGCATCAACGCATCACGGTTCGACATCGCCCAACCGTGGAACTGGACAATGGCGACCTCAATACGCCTTGCATTCATTTCCAAAGCCATCTCAATCGCGCGTGGAAGCTGGTGAAGGTTTTGGCGGTGGACGACAGCGTTCAACGTCAGTGGAAAACCGATATCCTTGATCCATGCGGCAACCTGCATCTTGCGTTGAAAGCCACCTTTATAGCCGCCAATGCGGTCCGCCATGTCAGCATCAGTGCCCTGCAACGAAAGCTGAATATGATCGAGGCCAGCCATATCCAATTCCTGCAAGCGCCGTTCCGTCAGCCCAATCCCAGACGTAATCAGGTTCGTATAAAGCCCCGCATCACGCGCGGCCTTTACAAGATCAACCAGATCACGACGAGCTGCGGGTTCACCCCCTGAAAGATGAAGCTGAAGCACGCCCAGTTCTGCGGCCTGCTGAAACACGCGAACCCAGTCAGATGTATCAAGCTCAAGTGACTTTTGCGCCAATTCGACAGGGTTAGAACAATACGGACATGATAGCGGACAGCGATGGGTCAGTTCAGCCAGCATGGCTATTGGCGCAGGAATACCGTTCGCCTTGCCCTCTGCACGCCAGTCTCGGACCTCTGAACCGTCCATTATGCGACCTCCAAAATGCGGCGATTCATCAGACCGCGCAGAAATTCACCCGCATCCGCCGCGACCTGTTCATGCGGGGCGCCATATTTATCAGCCAGAGCGGTCGTAATCGTACCAAAGCTACGCGCACCATCAATTTCCGTCATGATCGCATGACCAATCGGATCCAGCGCGACCGCCCGTTCTGGCGCAAGCAAGACCCATTTTTCGCGGACATGATCCCAATGCAACCGCACGCCACGCGGGATTACGGGAATTACATCAGGGGACAGCCCATCGGTCATGATGCGGCCGCCACGTTCTGCGCAAGAAACGTACCCGGTTGCCATGCACCCGGCGGAATTCTTGCAGGATCAACATATGCGGCATGCAATGCATCTAGCTGCGACCACAGCACATCGGTTTTAAAGATCAATGCCTTCGCCGCCGCGTCTTGTTTTTCTTGTGTGTCAGCTTTGTCCAACACCCAAGCCAGACCAAAGGCCACGTCTTTGGGGGCTTCTTTCAATCGGTTCTTGAAATAGGCCAGACTAGAATCATCCGCGAAGGCATAATTGGCAAGCAAGCCTTCAATTCGCTGGGCGTGAATCTTTGGTGCGAACAATTCCGTGAGTGACGCCGCAACGGCCTCTAGCAGTGTTTCATCCCGAACAAATCGTACATAAGCGTCGACCGCAAATTTGGTCGCGGGCATGACGCCTTCGGCGCTGGCAACATAATCACGGTCAAGCCCGACAGCTTCGGCAAGCCGCAGCCACCGCTCAATACCGCCCTCGTTTTCGGCGGTGCCATCGTGATCCTCAATCCGGGAACGCCATGCGCGACGCAGTGCAGGATCATCGACCCTGCTCATGAATGCGGCGTCTTTCATGGGGATACGCGACTGATAATAGAACCGGTTAATGACCCATGCTCGAACTTGATCGGGCGTGCATCCTCCAGAGTGTAGAAGGTGATGAAACGGGTGTTTGTCGTGATACCGTTCTGCACCAATCTGACGCAACCGTGCTTCGAACTGTTCTTTGCTTAGGGTCATAATTCAAACTCCATCCCGTCTTGGGCAATAGTCCAACCAGATGCTTCGGCGGTGGCGCGTTGGTCGGATGATGGGCGCAAAACAGGGTTCGTATTGTTCATATGGACATAGACCTTTTTACCTACCTCAAGATCGGCAAAGGCAGCCATTGACCCATCAGGGCCAGACATCGACATATGTCCCATCCGATTGCCCGTCTTTTGGCTTAGCCCGCCAGTGACCATTTCATCATCTTGCCACAGCGTACCGTCAAACATGACCATATCGGCACCCGATAGTCGCTCACGCAGGTCCGGTTTTAGGGTCGAACAACCGGGGATATAGAATACATTTCGCTGGTCCGTTTTCAGGTGAACGCCAACAGTTTGTTCGCCTTCAAGGTCTGTCTGTACATGATCACCTTCCAGATAGAGAGGTACCTTACCTGGCACAGAGAAAAGAGTGGCCAGAACCCCGGTCACAAGCTCAAATGGTGTGCCCAGCGCGATGGTGCGGCGAATTACGAGATCAGGCTTTAGGGCGCCAAAAATCGGGTTCGCGTCGATGACATCGTGGATATCTTGGGTCGCGAACAGGTTGAACGGTTGCTGTTCACGCAGGATGAGCAATCCCGCGACGTGATCAATGTCACCATTTGTCAAAAGAACGGATTTCAACGGGCTGACGCGCAAATCTGTGGGATGCAGTGCAGGCGTACGCGCCATTTGATCACGAATGTCGGGAGACGCATTCAGGATTGCCCAATCAGAACCATTCGCGCTGACCGCTACCGAAGACTGTGATTGGGAGGGTATTTTACCACTACGTGCCAAATTGCAGTTTTCGCAACCGCAATTCCATTGGGGCAGGCCACCACCGGCAGCTGCCCCTAAAATACAAGCGCGAAATACCATCTGCGTGCTCCGCGCTTATATGTTTAGAACAGGTCGTCGTTGTTACGTTCGTCGTTCTCAGGACCGTACATGTTGATTTCCATGCCGCATTCGATTTCGCGGATCACTGGTTTCGTCCAAGCCATAATAGTTCCTCCTCTGTGTCAGATAAATGTGCGCCCTGCTGGGCATTTCGGTCAAATCTTATGTTCTAAGAAAAAATAAGAACGGACACTTAATCGAGGTGCTGAAAAACGAAACCACGGTTTCTTATTGTATTGATGCCAAAGTGAAAATCATCCATAGGCGCCAGTTTTTTGCGCAAATATCCGATGTAAACATCAACGACATTTTCGGATGAAGACCCTTCATTCGCCCACAGCGTATCAAAGATTTCACCCCGAGAAATAACAGTACCCGCCTTATCATGCAGCATCGCCAATAGGTCGAATTCTCTTTCAGTCAGAATCGCCTCGCGGGTTTGGCCACGCACTGTGCGCGACGCCGGATCAAGCACACAATGCGCAGTGACCGAGCGCTGCAATTGAACCTGCAAACGGGCAACGAGTTCGTCAAACGCGAATGGCTTTACGACATAATCGTCGGCCCCCGCCTCTAACCCGGCCATCCTATCAGTGACTTCCGTTAGCGCGGAAAGCATCAGTATCGGCTTTGCATGTCCGGCCGCCCTAAGGGCACGCACCAGATCAATGCCGCTGTCGCGTCCGATCATCACATCAATGATTGCTGCAGCCACCTGCCCGTCTGGAAACCGCTTTGCCGCCGCCTCCACCGTGCTTTCGGCCAGCGTGGCATATCCGTGCATCTGTAGACCACGCGCCAGCGCATCTGTGATCTCGGGGTCGTCATCAACAATAAGGATCGTTGTATCAGCCATCACATCACGCTAACCGCTTGCTCGCAAAAGCGAAACCGTCACCATGGTCCCGGCGTTCGGACCGATATTGAAAGGCGCCGGGACCGGGCTTTGGATCGTCAGTTTGCCTTTTTGTTCGGTCATCACCCAATGCGCCAGTGACAGGCCAATTCCAAAGCCGTTTGACGCTGCCTTCCCGGTAGAGGCCTGCGCAAATCGGTTCGTCACGACTTTAAGATCCTCCTCAGACATTCCAGGCCCGTTGTCGATCACCCGCAGGTTTGCTTCTCTTGCCGTGGCGTTAATGTTTAAAGCGATAGAACCGCCGTCTTTAGCATGACGTAACGCGTTTTCGATTAGCCCAGTCACCACTTGCCGCGTCCAGTTTTCGTCGCCTTCGACGTTGGTCCCAGAAACACCATCTAGCGTGATCGTTACCCCCGCATTGTCTGCAAGGCTTTGCATATCGGCGACGGCAGCTTGTGCCGCGCGGTGTAAGTCAAATGTTGAGCGCTCCAGGCTCAGCAGCCCGCCATCAGATCGGGCGATACGTAGCAAATCATCGATACGTTGGTTCAATCGCCGTGCACGACCGTGGATCACCCCATATGGACCATCTTGTGGCGCGCCGGATTTCAGGGCCAGCTCTGCCTCCATCAAGATGACTGTCAGCGGTGTGCGCAATTCGTGACTGACATCAGCAAAAAACCTGCGCCGGTCTTCGTCTGTCTTGGCCAGTGCCTCGTTGGCATGACGTAGCGCCTCTGTCCGGTCCGCGATGGTTTGGTTTAGCCGTCCCCATTCGCTTTCGACTGCGGATTTGCGTGCAGCCAATGACGCTGCCATTTCGTTTGTCGCTTTGAACAAAAGGCCGATTTCGTCGCCTTGTTCATCCGGTAGGCTGACTTTGAAGTTCTCATTCCCGATCGACCGGGAAGCAACGCGCAGTTGATCTAAACGCGACAACTGCGGGCGAACCAAGAAATAGTAAAACCCGGCTACAAGCAGCAGTGCCAAAACGCCAACAGCAAAGGCTGCCCGCGTAAGCCGGTCACGCAAGGCGTCAACCTGCGCGATTGCGGCTTCACGCGCGCGGCGATCTTCGGTGACAGCCGCGTTTAACAGCGGATCAAAACCAATCGAAAATGCGTTGATCAGCCCCTGCAATTGCGCCGCGCGTTGATCAGGTGCTGTTATTTCAGAGGCTTCGTCAAATTGTTCTAACGTGCCCTCGAACAAAGCTTCCATCCGCGCAACACCAATACTGCGGGTCGCGCGACGTGACTGTTCGTCCAGATCAGATTGGGCAACATCCCCGACGTTTTGATCAAGGTCCGCACGAATGGCCGCAAAGTTCCGACGTATACCTGCGGTTAGCCCTTCTAACCGCGCATTCCGAGTATCCGCATCGACGCCGGATTGCGCCGCTTCGTAAAGAATGACGATCAGCGAACCGACTTGGGTCGCAAGATCCGACAATCGTTGTATCCGCTTTTCGGCCGTCACTGCGACTTGCACCTGCGCGGACATTAAGGCCATCCCGCGAATAGTCAGTGCGCTCGACAGTACCGCGACCAGACCAATGATCGCTGCGCCAATTGCCAGCCTCGCACGTAAACTGCGCACCTATTCTTCGCCCCCCTCAACGATAAAGCGACCAAAGGCTCTTGGGCCATCGCCCGTATCGATTTCCGCGACAACACTTAGGCTGTGCACATCAATTACGCTGACTGTATTCGAAAACCAATTTGCGACAATCACTTGATTACCGTCAGTCGTTGTGTCGATCCCTTCGGGATATTCACCAACGTCAATTGTTGCCTTCACAGTCAGGTCAGTCAGGTCAAACACGCTGACACTGTCGGCATATTGGTTCGTCACAAAACCAGCACCTTGGGCGAATGTCACCGCATATGGGCGTTCACCGACTGAAACTGTGCCAACGACCTTACCTGCTACCGGATCAACAACCGTCACCGAATTTGATCCAACATCAGCCGTGAACAACCGGCCCCGCGGTCCCACCGTAACCCCAAAGGGCCGCACGCCGACCGGAACCCGATGGGCGACCGTATTCGTCCGCAGATCAAATATCGAAACCTGATTGGCCTCTTTATCTGCTGAGGCAAGCCAAGCGCCATCCGGCGTCACAGCAACTCCGGCAGGGGCTGCCCCAGTTTCCAGCGTATTGATGACGGCTAGATCAGCTGCGCTTAGCACCCAAATTCGGGCATTGAACCAGTCGGTCACATAAATGGTCTGGCTATCTGGGTGAATGGCGACGCCAATTGGCCCACCATCAAGGGACACTTCGTTCAGCAATTCCAATGTATTGCTGTCAAATTTGCGAATTGCCTTGCTGTCAGCACTCACCGTTAAGAAAAAACTGCCCGCAGGATCAACGGCGACACCGGCCGGTGAACCATCCACATCGATACGTCTGACTTCGCGGTGATCATCTAGATCAATAACACTAAGCGTGCTGTCGTTTTGGTTAGTCACATAAGCCAAATCCCCCGCTACAACCTGCGTCACAGCGAGGGCAAAAAACATCGACAGGCAAATCGTCCTATTAGCTACCAAAGCGGGCAACAAGTGCATCCAAACCAGCCTGATAAACACCCGACACTGCAGCAATCGCAGCTTCGTCGTTTAGTTCGGGTGGCGGGTCATTGTTCGGGTAGCCACGGTAAAACGCGCCGCGCCATTCGACCAGTGACCCACCACCCTCCGTCGCGGTGACCGTTATGTGGGAGGAGTAATTTGTAACTGGTAACACGTCGACGGATACATCGGTGATCCGGTACGAATAGCTCATCTTTTCGTCAGAGTATTTGTACAAGATTTCGTCAATCGTCGGACCACCTTCTTCGCCCAACACCAGCAAGCGCGTGGCGTCTATTTCGTTACCACCCGTTCCGGTGCTGGAATAAACCGCTGGGTGCCAACTCATGTCCTGAAAGTTGCCGACCACGGCCCAAACCTCTTCTGGTGTGGCGCTTACCTCAGCGGAAAGGGTCACTTTCTGACGGGTTGGACCATGTGCGTGGGCCGCCATTGGTAGGCAGGCGGCAAGCAGGATAAGAGTTCTTCGGTGTATTTTCATTGACTGGCTCGTGTGTTGGAAAATGGCAAATTAACATCACAGCAAACGTGGCTCGTGCTGAATTACCTTGACCGTAGCTGAGCTTATGTGAAGCTGACAATAAGCCTAAAGTATCGGTTTTTTTCCAAGTTGAATCGTTGCAGCATTCGAAAAGGGAACCAATTACGCGAATTTCTTGGTTAATTTCAAAGGGGGAGGTCATCTAGGATGATGGTATTTGCACGCTTGATTGTGGCCTTTGCATGCCTGTTTTGCACTGCCTTTGGTGCCTACGCCCTAGATATCAATGCCGCCGTTCTGCGCGTCGACTACCCCCAGCGTTTGCCGATTTCCCGCTACGATCTGATCCCCGATGACCTGGGCTTTGCCGGGGGTGCTTTGGCTGATGAAGACAACCAAACCACTGGCAATTTCATGGGCATGACGTTCAACACAAACTACGTCGCAACCACCCCCGAAGAAATTGACGCCTTATTAGAAGAACTTATTGCGAACGGAACAACGTTGCTCGTGGTTATGGCCAACGCCGAAGACCTGCTACAGATCGCGGACCGCGCAGGCTCCGATGTATTGGTGATCAACGCAACGACCCGCGATATGTCAGTCCGTGACGATCAGTGCCGCGCAAACCTACTGCACGTCGCGCCCAGTGAAATGATGCTTGCTGACGCGGTCGTGCAATTCGCCATGTGGAAGCAGTGGCGCGAGGTGTTCCTCATTCAAGGATCAAACCCAGCTGACCGCACATTGGGTGATGCCTACCGCCGTGCAGCCAACAAATTTGGTGCACAAGTTGTTGAAGAACGCGAATTCGAAGACACCGGTGGATCACGCAGGACCGACACTGGTCACGTACTGGTCCAACGCCAGATTCCCGTCTTTACACAGAACGCAGAAGACCACGACGTTGTCATCGCCGCGGATAACTCTGATCTTTTCGCGCTTTATCTGCCGTTTCACCTTTGGACGCCGCGCCCGGTCATGGGCTCTGGTGGATTGCGCCCGGTCACAATGCACGCCGCCCACGAAGCATGGGGCGCGACACAGTTTCAACGCCGGTTCGAAGAGGCCTCTGGTCGGTTTGTTCAAGAAGCCGACTACGAAGTTTGGCTTTCTCTGCGCGTCATCGGCGAAGCGGTCATTCGGATCAACGCCGCCGATCCGGCCGCGCTGCGCGACTACATCTTAAGCGACGATTTTGAATTGGCCGCGTTCAAGGGTAGGAAAGTCAATTTCCGCCCGTGGAACGGCCAGCTGCGCCAGCCAGTGTTGCTAACCGATAGTAAAATCACCGTAAGCGTCTCACCCCAAGATGGATATCTGCATCAGGTTTCGACGCTCGATACGCTTGGATTGGACCAACCCGAAAGCGCCTGCAATGCCTTTGCTGAATAAGGAAAAAACCATGCAACGACCGATCCAGTTTATTGCGAGTATTAGCGTTGCAATGCTTGGCTTCGCTAACCCAGCCGCAGCAAACAAGGTATTCGTCAGCAACGAACGCGGCAATACAATCACGGTCATCGACAGCGATAGCTGGGAAGCGATCGCAGAATTCCCCGGTGGCAACCGACCGCGCGGAATTGGCGTTAGCCCTGATGGAAAGTACCTATACGTCTGCGCCTCCGACGACGATACGATCCGCGTTTTTGACACTGAAACCTACGAAGAAGTCTGGACGCTACCATCAGGCCCAGACCCCGAACTGTTCACAATTCATCCAACCGGAGAGTTGCTGTATATCGCCAACGAAGACGACAATCTGGTCACCGTCGTCGACACGCAAAGCCGTACAGTTGTTGCTGAAATCCCTGTCGGTGTCGAACCCGAAGGCATGGCGATCAGCCCCGATGCGGCGTTTGTGATTAACACGTCTGAAACGACCAATATGGCGCATTTCATTGATACGTCTGACTATCAGATCAAACACAACATACTTGTCGATCAACGCCCGCGTTATGCCGTTTATACGGATGACGGTACAAAGCTATTTGTGAGCTCTGAAATCGGCGGCACGGTCAGTGTGATTGATCCGCTTGCCGCAAACGGCCCTGAATTGACTACCAAAATCGGGTTTGAAGTGGCCGGTGTACAGCCAGAGTGGCTTCAGCCCGTTGGCATGAAAGTCACGGCCGACAATAAGTGGCTATTCGTTGCCCTTGGCCCTGCAAACCGGGTCGCTGTGATTGATGTCGAAAGCCTTGAGGTCGTTGATTACATCCTTGTCGGTCAACGCGTCTGGCAGATGGAATTTACGCCGGGACAGGAATTTCTGATCACCACAAACGGCAATTCAAATGATGTGACCGTGATTGACGTGGCCCGGCAGAAAGCAGTCAAATCGATACAGGTCGGACAGCAGCCTTGGGGCGTGGCAGTGACGCCCGAATAAATATCCTGGGGAGGAAAATTAAATGATTTCAAATATGCGCCGCCGCGTCTTTTCGGCACTCGCCATATCGGCCCTATTGTGCGCGCCTGTGGTGGCAACGGCCCAATCCGATCTGCCCGTTATTCGTGCTGCTGTTCTTAAGATTGGAACCGTCAACTGGGAACTCGACACGATTACCCGCAATGGTTTCGACACCGCGAACGGTTTTACTCTTGATGTCCAACCCTACGCCGACAACGGCGCGACCCGTGTTGCGTTAGAGGGCGGAGAGGCCGACGTCGCGGTTGCTGACTGGATCTGGGTTGCTCGGCAGCGCGCTGCGGGCAAAGACTATGTCTTTATCCCTTATTCTAAAGCGGTAGGCGGACTAGTCGTGCCCGCCGATAGCACCGCCCAAACATTGGCTGATCTTGCAGGTGGCAGCATTGGGATCGCGGGCGGACCAGTCGACAAAAGCTGGCTAATTCTTCGCGCATATGCGCAGCAAGAATACGGCATGGATCTTGCCGCAGAAACCGAACAAGTCTTTGGCGCGCCACCTTTGATATTCCAAAGCGGTCTTTCGGGCGAAACCGACGGGGCGATCAACTTTTGGCATTTCCTAGCCAAGATGAAATCAGCCGGAATGCGTCAGTTGATTTCGGTCGAGGAAGCATCAGTCGCGCTTGGCCTCGATCCAGAGGTTCCACTGCTGGGCTACGTGATGAAAGAAAGCTTTATCGCTGAAAACCCCGGCATTGCTGCCGCGCTATACGGTGCGTCGCGTGATGCAAAAGACCTTCTTGCCAGTGACGATGCCGCATGGGATGCCATCCGCCCGATGATGAACGCAAATAACGATGCCCAGTTCGAAGCACTACGCACCGATTTCCGCGCAGGTATCCCAAAGCCCGGCCCAGTAGACCCTTCAAGCGCAGATAAAATGCTGCAGTTGATGGCAGAGCTTGGCGGTGAGCGGCTTGTTGGAGAGGCGACAACACTACCAGATGGTCTGTTTGCCGCGATCCAGTAATGTCCGTTCGCGCCTTTTCGCTTTTGGGCCTTTTGGGGTTTTGGTTCTTGGTCGCTTGGATCGCGGCCGACCCGCTTGTGCTGCCAATGCCCCAAGAACTGTTCAGCCCTCTTTGGGCTGAACTGAAATCTGGTGAATTACTATTCCACCTTAGCAGAACCCTGATCCGCGTGATCTGGGCCTTTACCCTCGCGATGAGCCTTGGCTTGGCCTTGGGGTTGGTGATGGGCCTATTTCCACACGTGGATCGCTGGCTAGACCCTTGGCTGGTTGTGTTTCTTAACCTGCCGGCCCTGGTCCTGATTGTGCTGTGCTATCTGTGGATCGGCCTGAACGAAACGGCCGCAATCATCGCTGTAACCCTGAATAAAATTCCCAACGTCACAACGATCATTCGCGAAGGTGCGCGGTCACTTGATCCGAACCTAAAGGCGATGACGCAAGTGTTCCGCATGCGCAAACAAAGCGTCCTGCAACATGTGATCTTACCGCAACTTGCCCCATTTATCGCAGGCGCTGCACGTTCGGGCATCGCGGTCATCTGGAAGATTGTTCTAGTGGTCGAATTTTTGGGGCGATCAAACGGTATCGGGTTCCAAATACACCTCTATTTTCAACTGTTCGATGTACGGTTGGTGCTCGTCTATGCGCTGTCATTCATCACAGTCATGCTGCTGGTCGAATGGCTTATCCTACAGCCATGGGAAAAGCGCGTTCGGCGCTGGAGGACAGCATGATTAGCGTCGATGTGCGGTCCAAATCCTATGGCGATGTTCCCGTTCTGCAGGACATCCAGTTTGACGTTGAACAGGGACAGACAGTTGCCATCTTGGGGCCTTCAGGCATCGGTAAATCGACCCTATTGCGTCTGATCGCCGGGATTGACCCCAAGTTCGAAGGCACCGTCAGCAGGCCTAAGAACATGGCAATCGTCTTTCAAGAACCAACGTTGCTTTTGTGGCGTTCAGTCTTTGACAACATCCAATTGATACATCCAGAACTGAGCGAGAGCGCCGTACGCGAGGCCCTATCCGAGGTCGGATTGGCCGACAAAGCCGACCTATTCCCGGGCCAGCTATCGCTCGGCCAGCAGCGTCGGCTATCGCTTGCACGCGGTTTTGCCGGGAACCCGGATTTACTGATTATGGACGAACCATTCGTATCACTGGACGAAAAAACAGCCGATGAAATGCTAACCCTTACGGAACGTCTGATCAGCAAAACCCAACCAGCGACAATATTCGTTACGCACGACACGACAGAGGCAGCCAGATTAGCCACCCAAATTCTGACCCTAGATGGTCAACCAGCAACATTGAAAATTAAGGAGACACTCAAATGAAGATTTTATCCATCCTTGCCGCGCTAACATTGGCAACACCGGTTGTGGCACATGATTTGGGCTTTGCCGGGTTATTGTCCAACAACAACAAAGAAGACCTCGAACCGCTAACCCTTTCCGTTGGGCAGCCAATTGCGGATGCCCCGCTGATGCTCAAATCCGGCACCGCCTATGAAATCGAGATTGAGGCAGACGGAACAGGCGAACTTGCGCTTGAAGGTGCGGGTTTCTTTCGCGCGATCTGGATCAATGAGATCGTCATAAATGGGATCGAAATTCGCCCACTGGGTGTCGACAGCATCGAATTCGACGAGGCAGGCACAGTGGAAATCGAATTCATCGCAATCAAACCGGGCCGCTATGAATTGCGCCAACCCGGATCGACAGGCGATGGTCAACGCATCGAGATTGTGATCCAGTAACTTATGAGCACCCTAAGCGTACAAAATGTGACTTACCGTTATGGCGCAAAAACGGCGTTGGATGACGTCAGTTTTGAGCTAGAAAAAGGCCGCTTTTGTGCGCTGTTGGGACCGAATGGCGCGGGCAAATCAACGCTATTTTCCCTTTTGACACGGCTATTTGTGACAAAACAGGGAACCATAAGCGTCGCCGGACATGACCTCGCACGTGAACCCCGTGCAGCGTTGGCCAAGATCGGCGTCGTGTTTCAACAACAGACGCTCGATTTGGATATGTCGGTTGTCCAAAACTTAAGGTATTTTGCCGCGTTGCAGGGCCTTTCGGGGCGCGCGGCCCAGCGCAACATCGACGCCGCGCTTGATCGTCTGTCGATGCGTGAACGGGCCAAAGAAAAGGCGCGCAGCCTAAACGGCGGTCACCGTCGCCGCATGGAAATCGCCCGCGCGCTTATCCATGAACCAGAGGTATTGCTACTGGATGAGGCCACCGTCGGCTTAGACACCGCAACGCGGCAAGCCATCACCCAACATGTGCATGACCTCGCTGATGACGGTTTATTGGTTTTCTGGGCGACCCATCTTGTTGACGAAATTCAAGACAATGACGACGTGGTGGTTCTGCACAAGGGGCGCATCCTTGCCCATGACAATGCCCGTAAAATCGCCAGAGATGGCACGTTGATCGATGCATTCATGCACATGACCGACACCACACCAGAGCCAAGCCTATGAAGCCGTATCTTGTTTCACTGTGGGCCATCACCCTGCGCGAGGCGATGCGCTTTGTGAACCAGCGGTCACGGTTTTTGGCAGCACTGGTTAGGCCACTGGTCTGGCTCATGGTCTTCGCCGCAGGTTTCCGAGCGGCATTGGGGTTATCGATCATTCCACCCTACCAAACCTACATCACCTATGAGGTCTACATCGTGCCCGGCCTATGTGGCATGATCCAGCTTTTTAACGGGATGCAATCGTCACTTAGCCTCGTTTACGACCGCGAGATGGGGTCAATGCGGCTACTCCTAACCAGCCCGCTTCCTCGTTGGTGGCTATTATTTAGCAAACTTATGGCCGGAGTCGCAGTGTCCATTTTACAGGTCTACGCATTCCTCGCTATCGCAGCGATGTTCGGGATCACGCTGCCAGTGATGGGCTATGTTTACGTCTTCCCAACCCTCATTCTCAGTGGCCTGATGCTGGGTGCACTGGGGCTGCTAATCTCATCAACCATCAAACAGCTAGAGAATTTTGCAGGCGTCATGAACTTCGTTATCTTCCCGATGTTCTTTATGTCGAGCGCGCTTTATCCACTTTGGAAAATGGCAGAAAGCTCTCCACTACTACGCGACATCTGCGCCCTAAACCCATTCACCCATGCCGTCGAATTGATACGTTTTGCAATGTACGAACAATTCAACGGAACAGCCCTGCTTTGGGTCATCTTGGCATTTATCATTTTCCTATGTGGCAGCTTAGTCGGCTATGATCCCGCGGCTGGGTTAAGGCGATCGCGACGCCCGAACGGGCCGTAAGCATAGCAATCCGTCACATCACTACCCATTTGCAACGATGCCTACGCCATTTCCCCGAGATATGCGCGAGCGGATTTTCTATATTTTAAGGCATCGCCTGAGATCTAGAAGTTGCTGGCCCAACTTCGCTATAAAGATTATCCCACAAATCTGTTAAGCCGTGGGAACCATAGTTTACCGTCGTGCGTTCACCTCGGATGCTGTTATCAAAATACAACAAATAGGCACAACTACATGATGAACGTACTCCGCGCCGCCAGGTCAGCTTTGGACAAATTGGGCGTTCGGTTCGCCGTCGTGCTTGCGGTCGCTCTTTTGCCTTTGACAATCGTGTCTGTGCTGCGCTCACAAAGCGTCATTAGCGAAGCGCGCTCTCAGTCCGAGGCGGCGCTGGACGGCGAGACGCTTCGCGTGGTTTCACGTGAGCTCGCGTTGATCGAAGAAGCGAAGGGTGCCGCCATTGCGTTAGCGGAAGTTATACCACAGCTTATGGCGAACCCCGAAAGCTGCATGACATCGATGAAACGTATCGTAGACGCGCAGCCTTTTTCGTTCGCAGGCTACTACGATTTGACCGGTTACATTGCCTGTTCAAACGCTGACGCACCATTTAGCATTGGCTTGACTGAAGATCTTAAAGCGCAAATTTCCGACCCACGGACGACGGTTTTAGTCAATAGGGATGCACCCGTTTCGGGGACTTCGGTTCTATATGCGACCTCTCCTATGTATAACGAAGACACCGAAGAATTGACTGGGTTTGCTGCGGTATCGGTACCCCACCAGGCGCTGGCAGCTGCATCAGAAAAATTCACTGGCAACGTTGCATTTTTGACCCTGAACTGGGACGGTCAAATCCTGACGTCCACTATGCCCTTAGACCGTGCCGATCAGGTGCTTCCCATTGACGGCGAAATTATTGATTACCTAGGTCGACTAGAGCCATTCACCCGCAAAGACCGCACGGGCGTGTTGCGAACTTATTCTGTTGTGCCAATCTTAAATGGGCAGATTTACGCGCTAGGCACCTGGCCAGAGGCAAGCATCAGCAAAAACAATTTCTACATGAGCAGCCCGGGCATGTTCCCAGCGCTTATGTGGTTGGCAAGTTTAGCTGTTGCATGGTTTGCGTCGTCATTGCTGGTCACGGGCCATGTGTTGCGACTGCGCAATGCGATGCGCAGCTTTACCCAAGACCGCAGTCCCACGGACATAGCCAGCTTTCGTAATGCACCGCAAGAATTGCGCGAGGTCGCGCAAGCACATGCTGATATGACCGATCAGTTGATGCGTGACGAAGCGTTATTAGAAGACACTGTGCGGCAAAAAGAGGTTTTGTTGCGCGAGGTCCATCACCGCGTGAAAAACAACCTTCAGCTCATTGCGTCGATCATGAATATGCAGATGCGCGGATCGAAATCTCCCGAAGTGCATCAGTTGATGCGTGGGCTACATGACCGCGTTATTAGCCTAGCGACGATCCACCGTGGTCTATATCAAACCACGGGTCTTGCCGATGTGCGGGTCGATGAATTGCTTGCTGAAATTGTGCAACAGGTTGTGCGCATCGGTGCAGTCGACCACAAAGCCATTGAGGTGAAAACTCAGCTGGACGAGTTACACTTAAACCCAGATCAAGCTGTACCGCTTTCACTGATGGTCACAGAGGCGTTGACCAACGCGCTTAAGTATATTGGCGCACAGGAAGGCCAGCAGCCAAAGCTAACAGTTGAATTAAGATCGCTTGATGGTGACATGGCAGAAGTACTGGTGAAGAATACTTTGCCATCGGTTGTGGCACCACCAGAAAAAATTGAGTCGACAGGGTTGGGCAGTCAGCTGTTAGAGGCGTTTTGCCAGCAGCTTTATGGTGAAATGGAAAAATCTGATGATGGTAAATGGTTTACCGTCAAGGTTGGCTTTCCTGTCGAAGAATTAACACCCAAGCCAGGAGAATAGAAAAAGGGCGGCACGCTGAACGTGCCGCCCTTTTTAAGGTCTTCTATGGCGCATTGCTTAGACTGGCGGACGACCTCGTACCGCGCGTGCAATCATTGTCACCACGAACAGTACCAAGAAGATCAGAAATAAGATTTTTGCGATACCAGCAGATGCGCCAGCAATACCGCCAAAACCAAGTGCTGCTGCGATCAGCGCCACAACAAGAAAAGTAAGTGCCCAAGTTAGCATTGTCTTTCTCCTTCAAGAAAATTTCGTTTGTCTTTGTGATAAGACAACCGCTGAAGGTGGATTTGGTTCCAAAGAAAGCGAGTACTGCTTTACTAAACAAGTTCCTCTGGCGCGCCCGGAACGACCAGCCCATATGCCTTTGCTGGGGCTAAGGCGTAAGGAACAATAAACCCGGAACGCGTTTCTGGCGATTGCGTGGCATTGTCTATCGCTAGTTTCTTCCAATGATCAAACGCAGAGCCAATATCGTAAAATTCAGGTCCAGCAGTATCGTGTAACCAGTGGCCCAAGACTTTGCGCCGCACTGCTTCGACATCTGGCTTGTTTGTTAAAACCACGCCGGCCTCGGCATCCCATTTCATGCTACGCCCGTTCAGATTAGCCGAAGACACGATCGCAGATGTGTCATCAAAAACAGACACTTTTGCATGCACGTAAATGATGGGTGCACCGGATAATGCGGCCCTAGCCATATCTTGGTCGCTATCCGTCGGGCGTCTGGGCTGCACTGGGCTCACCGCCAAAAACCGATCACCAAATGCCCGGCGAACCCTGCGAATTGCGCGCGCCTGAAGGTATTCACCAAAGCGGGCATCAACGCCCCGCGACGCTTCAAACGCAATGTCTTCGGGCGCAGCGGGTAGCAGCAACAACAGCTTTAGGTCAGGATTATCACGCCCTGCCTTTGCCAAAGCCGATGCAATACGCCGATCGCGAAAGAACTGAGTTTCCAAATAGATCAGCTGTTTCGCAGCTTTAATTTGGCGCAAATGTTCCTGCAACAAATCGTCAGCGATATTGTCAGGTGCCAAGGCGAAGGTGTTATTCTTCCATTTCCGCGACAGGGTCCGCAAGAACATCGAATTCGTTTGAGGTAATTCAGATGTGCCAGCAATCGTATCCGGCAAGCTTTGCAAAAATGCAGACGCGTCTCGCGCGACTGCCTTGTCACGAATTATCAGTTGTACATCGTGCCAAGTGTCTTGCGCGGGTTGATCGTGTTTCTGATCGTCATAGCGTCGATCATTCAGATCAAGCCCACCGACATAGGTTGTCGCACCATCGAACACCGCCATTTTATGATGAAGTGTAACCGGGTTAAGCGAGGGCAGCACCTTAGGGCGCACGCATACTTTACCGTCAATCAGATCAAGCACGGGTTCCAAACCCGGCGCATCACTTAAGGCGCTGGCAGGGTCTGAATTTTCGTTCATTTGTTCTGCGATTTCACGCAGTTTTTGGCGGGTCTTAGGAGCAAATAGCATACGTGGAACGATCCCGCCTACTGCCGGGTGCAATTGGCGACGCACCATCAGCATTGCGGCACCCGGTTCGGTCTTATCGTTCAGAGCCTGTAAGATTCGGATGCTTTTTGATCCGGACCGATGCAGATCATATCCGACGATGGGGTCGAAATCAGACAGCAGCAATTCAATTGAAACCCCACGGTTCAACGTTGCGACAATTAAATCTGCCCAGTCTGTCCCAACCTGTAGTGCATCGGTGGACCGTAGTTTTGTTGTCGGGTCAAAAATGCGGAACCCAAGTTCGATCTTGCGTTCCGCAGCAAGAAACAGCGCCTCAAATGCGGGGTATGCTTCTTTGGCGGTGACAAGAACGGTTACGCCACCCGCATTATCGGCCGTCACGTTAGGCGCGCCTAACTGGAAGATGCGCAGTCAGCACAGCCATAGTTCCGGAATCCGTCAGCTCCATTGAATCTTCATCTGATAGATCAAGCAGTTCTACCAACCGTTGACGCGCACGGTTTACACGACTTTTCATCGTGCCTGTCGCAACGCCACACATTTCTGCGGCTTCTTGATAAGCAAACCCAGATGCACCGACCAAAGTTATCGCCTCGCGTTGTTCATCAGGCAGCTGGTTAAACGCGACAAGAAAGTCAGTCATCGCAAGTGCACCGTCATGTTCTGGTTTAACAGACATTGTCGCTGCAAAGTGCCCGTCTGTATCCATAACTTCGCGACGCGTTTTACGGTGATTTGTATAGTAAGTGTTGCGCAAGATCGTGAACAACCAGGCACGCATGTTTGTGCCCTTTTCAAACGATCCAATCGATTTCCAAGCCTTCATCACCGTGTCTTGGACAAGATCGTCAGCAGTTGCCGAATTGCGGCATAAGCTTAATGCAAAGGCGCGCAGCACACCCATGTGCGTGACCAGTTCGTCACGGGGATCCATCGATCCCTCAAAGTCACTTTGTACCATTCTGGTCATCCTGATCCCTCAGTTGGGCCAGCAGCGCGATAAGCTCTGTTGGTAGTTCCTCTGATGCCTTGTCGTCGAACGCTCGGCGAAGATTTTCTTTGATCAGGTTGTCCGCCCGACTTTCTCTCTTGTCTTTGTTCATTGATCTGCCTCTAGTCTTCCCATGCCAACTTACCGCCTCGCCATCTTAGAATAAAAAATTACATCTCATGGAACCAAACTAGGCTAGCCGCGTTTGGTTCCAAAGAAATTGAAAAAAGGGACGATAAATGTCATCCGATGCATCACAAAAGCAATTGTCACTCGTTGTAGCTGAACTTTTGCCATTCCTGCGCCGCTATGCGCGTGCATTGACGGGGTCACAAAAAAGCGGCGACCGCTATGCTGCTATGACTCTTGAGGCACTTTTGACCGACCGCAGCATCTTTGATGAAGCATCAAGCCACAAGGTTGCGTTGTTCGGGGCGTTCCACCGCATTTGGCAAAGCCTAGGCGAACCGGTCCAGAACGATTCAACAGGTCTATCTGGCAAAGCGCTTGTGCATTTAGCGCGCCTTACCGTGAATACCCGTGAGGCGCTGTTGTTGCACACGATCGAAGGGTTTTCTGTTTCCGAAATCGCCGAAATCATGGAAACTGATCAAGATGAGATCAATCATCTGCTGCGCGTTGCCTTGGACGAGATGGAACAATCCGTATCTGGCGACATTTTGGTGATCGAAGACGAGGCGATCATTGCGCTTCACATCAAACAGATCGTCACCGAATTGGGGCACAACGTAACAGGTGTTGCCCGCAAACGCACCGAAGCGGTGAAACTGGCGGGTAAAAAACGCCCGAGCCTAATCCTGTCGGATATTCAGCTCGCGGATGGTTCGTCTGGCATTGATGCCGTCAACGACATCCTAAAAGACGCAGGTGATATCCCTGTGATCTTTATCACCGCCTTCCCAGAACGCTTGCTGACGGGCGAACGACCAGAGCCCGCATTCTTGATCAGTAAGCCCTATACAGAAGAACAAGTTCGTTCGGCCGTAAGCCAAGCAATGTTCTTTTCGTCTAGCGAAGAAATCACAATTTCTTAAAGAAAAGTGGGAACTTTTAGGACTGTTGCCAGTTGGTTTTACGAACGTAACAAACACTGGAGAATTCCAATGGCACAGTCCACAAAAAGCAACGTCTCCGATCTTGGTGGCGACATTAACAAACAAATGGCAGTTCTGCGCGAAGACATTGCGAACCTAACTGCGACCGTCGCGGATTACGGAAAGGCGCAAGGCACCCAGTTGAAATCCGTCGCAATGGATAAAGCTGCAAACGCCGCTACGGCAGGTGCGGCAACTGCAAGCGCGGCAAAGCAAACAGCAGAAGCCAAATATGCCGAGGCTGAAAACGCGGTCCGCGCAAACCCAGGTGCAGCGGTTGGTATTGCCGCGGGTCTTGGTTTTGTTGTCGGCATGCTGACATCGCGCCGCTAATGTTTGGCATCGAAAGAAAAGTAGCAGAGACCGCCCAAAAAGCGGCTCTGTTCTCTGTCAGCGCCATACTGGCAGTGGTCGGAGCCGGCTTCCTAACCGCTGCCGCATGGATTGTGATGACTGAACAGCAGTCAGCATTATTCGCTGCGACGGTGATTGGCTTAGTCTATCTTGGGCTTGCCTTAATCGGCGCCGCTTTTGCATCTCGGTCACGGAACCATTCGCGCCGTAAACCTCTCAACAGTCACAACCCAAACGATCTTTCGCCAATGCAGCTTGTTGCTGTGTCATTCATTCAAGGCCTAGAACAGGGCGCTCGCGCAAAACGTGCGCCCTGATCGATCAAACGGGCATTCCGTCTAACAACACCCGCCCAATGCAACGCGCGGCAAAACGAAATCATGCATTAGTTGGCCATACCAATGCCTATTTCTGCTCACCATTTTTATCATTTTTTAGGACATTCCACGTGCCTAAACGTGGATTGTCAACATTCTTAAGGATCACCGATTATCCATTTGGGCCTTTGCCCACATGGATTTCGGCGGTGTATATTAGAACCCTTAGAGACGTGAAAAACGTCTTTCTTGAACGCGATTGTTTTAAATGGCACGCGAACTTTGCTGGGCCGAAAGTTCTTTTCGGCGCTCTTTAGCATTAGTTACAGAAAGGGATAGGCATGAAAGGTACGGTATTCGTTGAGCTTATCAAAATGGCCGAGGAAGCATTTGGTGAAGACGTTGTTGACGATATGTTGGACAAGACCGACCTCGAAAATGACGGTGCGTTTACAACAGTTGGCAACTACCCTTGCGCGGACCTATTTAAGATAACCAAAGCGTTCAGCTATACATCTGGCCTCAGCGAAGAAGAACTTGAACGGCGGTTCGGCGCTTGGATGCTCGACCATTTTGGTGAAAACTATCCGCACTTCTTTACTGGAAAACCTGATTCATTCGCGATACTCGAAGCTATTAACGGTGAAATTCAGGTCGAAGTCCGCAAGTTATACCCTGACGCCGAACTCCCCGAATTTGAAATTACCAAAAAATCCGCGAAACACTTTGAGATGACATATTCATCGCAACGACCGATCGCGGAATTCTGCCATGGTCTTATCGAGGCATGCGTAAAGCGTTTTGGGCAAACCGCTGACATTCAACGTGCATCCGCGCTCCCCCCCGATGGCAGCACAACGTTTCAAATTGTAATTCGTTGATAGATCAGGTTTCAAATATGTCGACTGGATCAAACGAACGCGTATCGAGGAAACGATACGACCGAGAACTACGTGCCCGTGCAGAAGCCGAAAATCTGCTGGAAAAAAAGAGTCGCGAACTTTTTATGGCTAATCAACAGTTGAATGAATACTCGGCCACGCTGGAAGCCGCCGTGTTGGACCGCACAGTTGAACTCAGCAATGCGCTTGAAAAGGCAGAAGCAGCTTCAACGACGCGGTCCCGCTTTGTCGCCACGATGAGCCACGAAATACGTACCCCTCTGGGTGGTCTGCTTGGCATGATCGAGCTTCTTACCAACGACGAAACCAACCCCTCCAAGCTCGAATTGCTTAAGTACGCGCACACCTCGGGTGAGGCATTAAACCGAATTGTGAATGACGTTCTTGATTTCTCAAAAATGGATGCTGGTGTGTTCGTTTTCGAAGAGGAACACGTAGACATAAGAGCGTTGTCTGACAGTATCATGGCGCTGACACGATCCAACCCAAAGGGCGCGGGTCGTACAATTTTGACAAAAATTGATCGCTCCGTTCCGCCATTATTTCTTGGTGATGCGACACGTATCCATCAAGTTATCTCGAACCTAGTCAGCAACGCTTTGCGATACTCTATTGAAGGCCCGGTTATTTTGCGCGCCAAGGCCATGCCTGCCCCGAATGGTGTATTGTTAAGGGTGGAGGTAGAAGATTTTGGTATCGGAATCGAAAGTGATCAGATCGATAACTTGTTCAAAGACTTTTCACAGATATCGACATCGCTCACAGCTGCAGCGCAGGGTACTGGTCTTGGCCTAGCGATATGCAAACGCATCGTCGAAGGATGTGGTGGCGTGATTGGCGTCGAAAGCACACCACAATCGGGATCAACTTTTTGGTTCGAACTCCCCGTGGAGATTCCCACAGACCAACCTATGGCGCAATCCGAACCGATCACCAACAAGGACCTGCCACATGCGTGCCTTGATGGACGACGCGTACTTCTAGCCGAAGACAACATCATCAACCAAAAGCTATTGCTCACTTACCTCAGACGCATGAACATCAAAGTAGACTTAGCCGAAAACGGTCGTGTGGCGATCGAAAAATTTGCTCCCGGAAAGTACGATCTAATCCTGATGGATGTCGCAATGCCCGAAGTCGACGGCCTAGATGCAACCCGCCAAATAAACGAAAGATGGAACGCCCAAGATATACCGCCAATTTTAGTGCTAACCGCCCATGTTATGGATGCGATCCAAGACAAAGCGGCCTCAGTTGGGATCAAAACGGTCCTGTGCAAACCAATTCCATACGAAGACTTAAAATCGGCGATCGAAGTGGAAATCGCTAACCAGCAGACAAACGTGGCGCACGCGTCAGCCATCACAAAAGACGTGGATGACGCGGCGAGCCTATGTTCGCTCATGTCAGATGACACGGCCCAACAGTTGCTTGAAACATTTTCAATCACCGACTTAACAAATCTCGTCTTACGTTATGTCCAGGATGCAGAAAGCATCTTAGACAAAATGGCGACACTATATGATGAAGAAGAACGTGAATATCTGCGAGCGCAAGCTCATTCACTAAAAGGGTCGTCACTCTCGCTTGGTTTTACACAAATAGCGGCGTTAGCCTTTGAAATAGAACAAAGTTCCACCGATATCGAAGCTACAAAAATGGCTGAAATCGTGAAAGTAATCGCCGACAATTTAACAACCATCAGCGCATGCGCGACACGTTAGAGCATCGCTCACACGACATTGATATGCAACAAATGTTTTACCGCCACCGGTTCCTAGCCAGTATTCTGCGTTTTGGTTGTTCTGCAGTCGTCACTCAACATGCGTTGCATCGAGTACTATCATCGCAAAGCATTTTGCAAAGGTAACTCAGTTGCACGTACGATACGCAAAAGGTCAATAAATCCAGCGACTTGATGCCCGCGCGTCGCAACGCCTTTTTTGACAGTTGCAATAGATGCATCGCCAACCGTTCCGTCAGGATTCAGATCAGAGGCAATCCAACCACGGCTGATTGATCCGGTCGGCGCAATTACATCCGTTTCAGCAATTGATTTAAAATTCTCTGCATACGCCATATCTACGCAATCTGGTCGCATGGCCAGCATCAAGGATGTTTCAACGTCGCCCCCATGAATGCCGTAAGCCAGTTCATGCGCGCTATACATGCCTTCTGGGTGGCCAAAACTGCCCCATTGGCATTTCACCGCAAGCATTCCCGCCTGAACACGTAATTCGCGTGATAAAATCGAAATAAGGTCCAGATTTCCCCCGTGGCTATTGACGATCACGATTTTTTTGAACCCTGCACGCGCGACAGACAGGCCAATTTCCGTCCAAGCAGCCAAGGCCGTCGCGGCTGTCAAAGTTAGTGTACCACGCGCCCACAGGTGTTCGTTTGACTTTCCAACCGCCTGAATTGGCAAAATCCATGGATCAAGATCACTTGGGCATTGCGCACGAAATTCATCAAGCATGCCCTGCATGATCATCGTATCCGTGCCAACGGGCAAATGTGGCCCATGCTGTTCAATCGCAGCCGTTGGCAAAATAGCGATGGCCGTTTCTGGATCAATGGCTTTGAAATCAGGGGCGCGGCGATCGGCCCAATCGAGGTTTCTCATGATGGTTCCTTCGTAATATATGTCGCATCCAAACGCGCGCGCAGATAATCGGCGGCCATGATTGGGGGATAGTGTGGGTCGCCAGTTCCGGGCAGCGCCTTGATCACGCTGTCAGGGTTCGGATCTAAAAAGAACGCGATTGACCGTCGCGGGCGTGGCGGTGCGAGTACCCGGTGTGGGGTCGAGACATAGACGCGGTTGCTCCAACGCATCAAACAGTCACCGATATTGACGATAATAGCCCCGTCCACTTGGGGAACATCCATCCAGTCTTGCCCACGTGGCCGCACCTGTAACCCCGGCGCACCATCCGTCATCAGCAAAGTAACCGACCCGTAATCGGTATGTGCGCCTGCCGCGATTGTGGCATCCTGTTCGGCATTCCCTTTGGGATACGACAACAAACGCAGCGTCGCCATTGGTGCATCAAAGTGCCGATCAAAATAGTCGGGCGGCAAGTTTAAATCTGCTGCAAAAGCCTGATGTAATTGAATACCCATTGCTAAGGCCGCGTCGAAATACGCCAAGGCCGTATCACGAAAGCCAGGCAAATCAGGCCAGACATTCACGCCGCGAAATGGCTCAGCGGCAATAATGCGTGGATCATCCGCAGCAAGGTCATAACCAATGTTAAAAGCCTGCTTTTGATCCATCTGACCTGACGTTTCATCAAGGCTTTCCGTACCTTGCGCCGCCCATCCACGATTGTGTGGATTAAGGCCAATAGACAGCGGTTTCTTTACCGCGTCAGGCAGTGCGAAAAATATGTCGCCTTGTACGAACATATCATTGATTAATGATGCCGATAACGGGTGGTTTTTTATAACGAAAAAACCATGGTCACGACAAATCGGGCCCAGTTTTGCGGCAAAAGCATCGGGCGCGTTGGTGAATTCATTCCAGTCTAAAATCGGAACCATTTTCTAGCCTTTCTAATATGCGATCATGCAACAAGTCGATCAACTTTGCGTGCTACACGCGCCAGATGCGCCTTGCGGCTGGCATCGGTTGAACTGTCCATGAGGTAGTGTGCGGCAAAACTGGTGCGGCACCGTTTTGCACAAAGTAGACGTACACCGCGCATCAATGTGCGGCGCCCCGGAGCACCGATAAACCGTGTGAGCCACCAACTGGCACCGCAGGTCGTATAAACCCCGAACCGTTTAATATGCGTCAGGTTCGGAATGATATCCCCGCCTTCTGGGGGCGGCATTTGAAACGCAACGCCCGAGACCAATACCCGGTCCAACCAACCTTTCAAAACAGCTGGTAAACCGTACCACCATGTTGGGTAGACAAAGATGATCGTGTCGCACCATTCAATCGCTGCACAATGATTTTCGATCCCGACGCGGTTTAGCCTTTTGTCTTCAATGAACTCTAATCCTTGTGCCGTCATGCGTGGATCAAAGCCATCAGCATAAAGATCCAACAACCGAATTTCGGCCCCCGCATGCGTCAGCCGTGCAATGACCGTATCTTTGATAGCATGATTAAAGCTTTCCGCGCGTGGATGGCAGTAAACAACAAGCGCCTTCATTAAAACGCCTCCATCTCGCGGCGAACGCGGTCAAGGTGTGCTTCAAGGGCTGGCGTTTGATTGTTGTTCATATCGTACAGCGGAATATACCGTTTCTTGGGCATACCGCAGGCATACCAAATATGGCGCGTGACGCATTTACGCGGTGGATCGCCGTTCAAAAATGCCCGAAACCGCGTACCGCCATATGTCGTACAGGCAGCAAATTTTTTAATGTTTGTCAGCCCCGGTCGGATACCACCATCAGCCAAATGAAAGCTGACACCGGGCAGAAAGACCCGATCAATAAATCCCTTAAGGATCGCGGGATATCCAAAGTTCCAAACAGGAAACACCATGACCATCGCATCAGCGGCCTGCAGTCGTTCGACGTAGGGGCGTACTTTATCAATGTTGCTTGGCGTATCGTGATATTCACGGCGCTCTAGTTCCGAAAGAACAGGATAAAATCCCTCTGCATTCAAATCACAATCATCAACGTCCCAACCTTTGGCTTCCAACGTTTCAACCACAACATTGTGCACAGCCGCGTTAAAGCTCTCTGGGCAAGGATGCGCAAATAAAACCAAAACACGCATCTATGCCTCCTTTGGTGTCATGGATGGGTAGTCGTATATTTTAGCGTAATCCCAATCCGGTGTGTCGAATGAGATCATTTTCCCGGGGTTCAAAAGCCCCTTTGGGTCAGCCTCTTTTTTGAAAGACAATTGGCGTTGGTCAGAATGCTGGCGCCCGCCTTCTTCCAATGTATAGCGGTGTGGATTGAAAATTTGCGCGCCTGCGTCTTCGTGAATACGAATAATTTCATCTAGGCGTTCTTCGGTCGTAAATTTGACCAGCGACAAACCCGCAAACGACACTTTGCCATTCACGCGGATCGCTTCGAGATGTTGCAAGACTTCTCCGGGGAAGGTCGCGCGCATTTTCTCGATCAAGGCATTATGATCGGGATAGGCATAGCGCACCTGCAAATATGTAATGCTAGGGTCAAATTTCAACGCACGCAGCGTGGTGTGGTTCCAGCCATATTCAAAGACCAAACCGGGATTGCGCGGCCAATCCGTATCGTCGGAACGGTAGATCAACGACAGCTCTGGGCGGCGGGTCAAAAACGTCACCAAGGCATCCATGCTTTGTGGGGCAACCATCAACCCTACCAGCGCGTCATCTTCGGCCACATGTGGGGAAACACGTTGGAAATACGACTTGGCCACAGGTGCTTCGTAGACTGAAGCGATCTTAAGCAGCACTCCGTCTTCGTTCGCTAATCCTTCGGCGCAATCCATGGCTGCGGCAAAGTCCTTGGTCGCGACAAAGCAATGCACCCAATCATATGCTGGCGCCAATGGCAGTTCGAGTTCGGTAATAATCCCGTTGGTACCATACGCATGTGACACCCGCGCGAGCTCTTCTCCGCGGAATTCAAGAACCCGTGGTTCTGCCTCCATCGTGACAACCCGTAGGCGGATGATATTGCCCAAATCACGCAGCTGCCCCCAAGTGACCGAACCAACCCCACCAGACCCACCGGCAACAAACCCGCCCACGGTCGCCGTGGCCCAGGTTGATGAAAACATCCGCAACTCATGGCCGCAATGTGCGATGCAATGAGCATCTAGGTCTTTTAGCAAACACCCCGGCTGCACAACAACGCGGCCCGGTTCGCAGGATGTGACTTGGTTCATGTATACCAGATGCATGACACAGCCGCCGCGCATTGGCATCGCTTGACCATAGTTCCCGGTACCTGCACCACGCGTCGTAACCGGGACGTCATGTTCGTAACATACCTTAAGAATTTCGATCACTTCCGCTTCGTTGCGCGGGCGCACCACGAAATCTGCCAAGAGGTGATCCATCCGCGCCTTCAGCACCGGAGAATACCAAAAGAAATCACGCGATGCGGTACGAATAGCGTGTGGATTTTCTTCGACATCAAGATGTGAAAGCGCCGTTTTTGCGGCCGTAATATTGGGGGTCATGTCGTAGCCTTAAACAAGTGATCAAGTTCAGAATAATCCGGTAACGTCCGTTCAATTTGCACACCGTCACGCAACACGATGCGGTCGGATTGAGGGCGCGCCATAAATTCGGTCCAACTGCGCGCGCGGCACACCACAAGGTCCGCAGGCGCACCAACAGTCAGGCCAGCCACGTCAAACCCGCAGGCCTGTGCGGGCGTGGCGCTAAAGGATTTGATCCAATCGGGTCCACTATGGTCAAGGTGGGCAATGCGTGTGGCTTCGCGCAGAACCTCAATCATGTCCAAATCGCCGTAGGCATAAAACGGATCGCGAGTGTTATCCGACGCAAAGCTGACAGAAATACCGCGCGCCTTCATTTCATGAACAAGCGTGACGCCGCGATTGCGCGGCGTGCGCCCTGCATGACGATCCTGCAAATACATGTTGCACATGGGTAAACTGACGACGTCCAGATCGGCGTCAGCTACCTTGTCTAGCGTGTCTAATGCGCGGGCTTCGTCTTGGGTCGATAGTGAACACAGGTGCCCAACCAGAACGCGCCCGGTATATCCTGTCGCCTTTTTTGCGTCGCAAATATCGCGCAATGTCTCGACCGAATGATCCATCGTTTCATCAACGTGAAAATCAACATCCAGCCCGCGTTCACCAGCAATGGTAAAGAATTTACGCAAGAACAAATCAAGCCCATCCATCGGCAAGGTAACCATACCCAATACGCCTTTGTGTTCTTGGACCAGATCGGCCGTACGCAGAAACCGGCCATCAATGTCAGCGACGATGCTAGTGGATAGGCTTGCACCTTGTAGCGCGATTTTTCCGGCCCATTTTTCCCGCAAAGCAGATAGTACTGGCCACGAAATTTCGTCTTGATCCGGTGGGCAATCCAGATGGGTACGCACCGCACGGGTCCCATGCGCATAGGCACAGCGAAGTGAAAAATCGGCGCGCGCGAAAACATCATCGGCGGTCCAATTGGCGTGATCTGCCATGACCGTGTCTTTCGCGCCCCAGAACGACCCGTCAGGGTTGCTTGCACGTGGCCAGATGTGACCTTTGTCCAAATGGGTGTGCCCATCGACAAAAGCAGGCAAAATCATCGCCCCTTGCATGTCGACAGCTTCTTGGTGCGATGCGCCATCCACCGTATCAGTAACCGCCGCTATTTTGCCGTCATCAATACCGATATCCACGCAGATTAGGTCGCCGTTTCGTCCTAATAAACATGCGGGTACTGTCGTATTGAGCAACGTAAATCGCCCTTTAGGAAGTGTCTTAAAATCCATATTCACTCTCGTTTCAGGGCACTTTCGTGCCAGCGATAAAGACAAAGGTGACTGATCAGGCTCATCAAACCAAAGATCGCCACCCCCATAACTGAGATCAAAATGAGCGCCGCATAGAGCCGCCCAAAGTTAAAGCGATAAGACGCCTCAAGCAGCGTTGACGCCAAACCAAGCCCGGTACCCGCGCGACCGATAACAAATTCCGCGACAACCGCGCCGATCAACGCTAAGCCGCCTGCAATTTTGAGCCCGCCTAAAAAGTAGGGCAGCGCCGACGGGGCAGATAAATACCGCAACCTTTGCCACCGAGTTGCGCCATAGATTGTGAACAAGTCTTCGAGATTGTGATCTGTCGACTTCAGTCCAATTGTTGTGTTGGACAAAATCGGAAAAAACGCCACGATCCATGCACAAAGCAACGCTGCAACAAAGGCATTATCAACATAAACTTGAAGCAAAGGCGCGATGGCAACAACAGGCGTCACTTGCAGGATCACCGCATAGGGAAACATGGCCATTTCGACCAGTTTTGATTGCGTAAAAGACACTGCAATGGCCAAGCCACCAATGACAGCAAAAAGCAACGCAAGCACCGTCAAACGCCCGGTCATCAGCATCGCTGGCCAAAGAAGTGACCAGTCCGCGACCAGCGTTTTCGCGATCAACAACGGCGAGGGCAAAATGTAATGCGGAACCTGTGCAATCGTCACGTAGGCCTGCCAGCCACAGATAAACAGCACCATCATCAATGATGGCAGCGTCCAGCGAGCAATGGCAAAAAGCCGTTCTTTTCTGGCAATATTTTCTTCTTCGATATCGACGCTTTTGTCTTCAACCATCTGAGCATTTTCACGACTCATACTGCGACCTCCATAGCCTGATGAAGCGCATCGGATGCTTCGCGCGCAAATGCGGCATAGTCAGCAGATGTACGGAACTCTTCCGTGCGTGGGTAAGGTGCTTCGACGTTCAGTTCCCGAATAACGCGGCCTGGACGTGCAGCCATGACAACGATGCGATCAGATAAAAACACCGATTCAAATACGGAATGGGTGACAAAAATCACTGTACAACCGACGGCATCGCGTAACGCCAAAAGGTCATTGTTCAGCTTGTGGCGGCTAATTTCATCAAGCGCGGCAAAAGGTTCATCCATCAAGATCAATCGCGGCTTAGTGACCATCGCCCGCGCAATCGCGACACGCATTTTCATGCCCCCGGACAGTTCACGCGGATACGCGTTTTGAAACCGCTCTAATCCGACAAGCTTAAGTGTTTGCAGCACCTCGTCTTTGACCTCAAAATAGCTTTTCCCGCGCAGCCGATATGGCAGCCAAACGTTATCTTTCACCTTGGCCCACGGCATCAGCGTTGGTTCTTGGAACACAACACCAAGATCGCCCTCGCCTTGGCCACCGCTCCATTCGATTACGCCGTTGGTTGGTCGCATAAGACCTGCGACCAATCGCAACGCAGTGGATTTTCCGCAACCTGACGGACCGAGCAGCGAAATAAAATCGCCTTGGTTCACCGTAAGGTTCATATCTTTCAGGGCGACCACGTCACCGCGAAAGGTCTTTTCAATGTGCGACATCTTTAGAAGCTCTGGGCGTTCGCGCAGAGGGGCACGATTAACAGTCATTCAAAATTCTCCGATGTGAGGGCGCGACAGCCGCACCCTCATTTTGGTGCGGTTTAGTCTGCTAATTCGACACCAAGACCATTGCCGACAAATGCGGTCGAATAGGTCGCACTATAATCAAGGCCTGCGGAAATCACGCCAGCATCGACCATCTTGTCATAGAAATCCGCGATCTTTTCATCGGTCATGACACCGATACCCATGGTCTCGGAATCGCCAGAAATCACGATACCGGCTTCGATCATTTTCGCGATACCGTAGTCGATTTTGTCCTGTGTCATTTCAGGGTTATCGGCCATGATCATCGCGTTCGCAGCAGCGTTGTCGCCGTACAGATAATTATACCAGCCAAGGATGGAGCCTTCGACAAAACAGGTCACTTCTTCGGGTTTGCCGGCGATTGTATCTGCCATGGTTTCGATGGTCGTGGCATAGGTAGAATAACCAGCATCAGCGATCAAAAAGACCTCTGGGGTGAAGCCCGCTTCTTTTTCGATCAAATATGGTTCAGATGATAGGTACCCCTGCATCGCCATAGTTTCGTCGGCTAGGAATGGCGCGGGGTTAAACGTGTAAGGTTGACGTTGCTCGGCGGTGAACCCATAAGATGCGATCATCCACTGGTAAAAACCCTGATAACCATTGTCCCCAATCAAAAGCGTCAGGTCCTTGAGGTCTTCAAAGGTGGTTGCCGCACCGGGATGGGTGATCAGAACTTGGGGAATTTTCTGGAACATCGCGGCGACAGCGACAACCGGGATATTCTCTTCTGCGGCGTTAAAGACACCCGTCAAGTCACCCCCCATGTGGTAATCAATACGCCCAGCCAAAAGCAAAGCACGGTTGTTCACCTGTGGGCCGCCCTGAACGATGCTAACGTTCAGACCGCATTCTGCGTAGGTGCCATCGGCAACTGCCTGATAAAACCCGCCATGTTCTGCCTGCGCCAACCAGTTCGTACCAAACGATACATCGGTGGTATCTGCTAATGCAGTGGTTGCGCATAATGCAGCGAAAGATGACATTGCGATAAGATTTTTCATAACATTTTCTCCATATTGAACAGTGATTTAGGTATTGTTTTTTGGTTTGAAGTTGCGCGATGGTTGGTAAGGAACCAGCGCAAAAGGATGTGCCTCATGATCAAAAGCGTAACCCCTGAAACCATGGCGCCGCCCTTTGCCCGCTACGCCCACGGCATTGCCGATACGCAGTCTGGCCTCGTTTTGACGTCGGGACAGTTGGCGCTGGACGTTGACGGCACGATCCCCGATGGGGCCCAAGCACAGGCGCAATTGATCTTTTCGAACATCGACGAAATCCTGGCGCAGGCCGGGACAGATAAATCCCACGTGTTGAAGGTGCACGCCTACGTCACCGACCGCAGTCACATGGCGGACTACATGGCCGCGCGCGATGTTTGGCTTGCGGATATTCCGCATTTGCCCGCTTCGACCTTGATGATCGTCAGTGGCTTTACCCGCCCCGAATTCGTGGTCGAGATTGAGGTTACAGCCAGATTGCCGTGACCCAAGGCTTGCGCCATCAATAGAGTTGATACGCGCCATCACTTTTTCCCGAAATTCGCGCCAAGGCGCATTTGGATATAGTCATGGCCCGTTATCGGCTCGTAAATGCCTTTGGGTCCTTGCAGCACAGTATCCATATTGGCCTGCGCAAAATAAGCGATTGAATAGCGTGGGCCGAGACTTTCATCCGGCTTTGGCATGCGTACGCGGTGAAGGTTCGACAACAATTTATCATCGCTCCAACGCATCAACATATCGCCGATATTACAGGTGATGACCCCGCCAACAGGGGGCACGTCTGTCCAGCCTAGAACCCTGCCATCCGCATCTTTGCCGGGACAAACCTGTAACCCACCCTGCCCCTGTTTTTGATGCAGCAAGGTCAGACAATCAAAATCCGTATGCGCCCCTGCACGCCAGTATTTAAAATCTTCTGGTGTGGCATCTTCCATCCCGAGGTAATGGATCAGGCGCAGCGTCGATTGGTACTGTGGCGATAGTGGATCATGGCCCTCGACAAACAGGTCATCCGCGACACCTAACTTCGACGTAAAGCATGATAAAACACGCATCGCCAAAGCCCAATTCATACGTTCGAACGCTAGCATTGTGGGTTTAAAATCAGGCACATCAGACTCGCGGGGCCAAAGATTGGCCATGCGTGGCAACGTGATTTGATAACTTTCTTTTTGATCTGCGGTTCCTGTGGACGGCCGCACCTGCGCTTTGTATTCCCAACCCGCATTCGTGCCGGGTTTCAGCGGGAATTTTTCTTTTTCCTGTGCGTCCAGATCAAAGAATGCTGCCGAACGATCAAATGCGTCGTCGATCAGGCTTTGCGGGATACCGTGATTGATAAGTTGGAAAAAGCCGATGTCTGTTGCGGCTTCCCACAAACTTTCTGATATCTCGGCGCGCCGCAAGTGGAAATCAGACATATCGATTTGAGGAACATCTCTCTCGATAGTTACCCCAGCGCTGCCAATGTGCCGTTCTTTTTCAAGCTCTTTTAGTCGTACTTCATTCGTCATATTCCCTCCTTGCCGCGCAGAAGTCTGCGCAGCTCTCAAAGGGAGCAATGACCTACGCACATGGGGCGCTGCCAGCTTCTACTCCTGCTAGATGTGACACCCAGCCATTAGGCCAAGGTCAATGATTGTAGACGGCGATCGTAGACAAACCCTACACAGCCAATCCGGCTTTCTTGTTTCGACCACCGACTGGAAGCTTCTTGTTTGAGAAACCACTATCAAACGCTACGGCACCTCAATGATCTCTGTCATGAATTTTGGGCCCACCAGTGTCGGTCACTCCACGATCTTGATCATTTTTTAGGCCCGCCAAGCCGTTGCGCACAAAAACTAAACGCAAAATCTCCCAAAGTTTGACAAATGTGCCAACAGATATCCCAACCAAGGGTCAGCTAATGGTGTGAACATTTAAACCCCAATGCTGACGACAAAAGCCTGCCGATGCATAACCACATGCATTGACGCGGACCTATGGAATAGGAAATATGACGATCCTATGACACAGCAACTGAACGCATTCTTCGCAGCCATGTCCGACCCGACCCGTCGGGCGGTGATTGAACGGCTTGTTTGTGGACCCGCTAGCGTCAGCGAATTACACGCGCCTCATGACATGGCGCTGCCGACGTTTATGCGGCACCTTGGGGTTCTGGAAAAAACTGGCATTGTACAGTCAGTTAAAAAAGGTCGGGTGCGAACCTGCCATATCGAATATGCCCCCCTGATCGAAGCCCAAGGATGGCTCGCGTGGCAAAGGCACTTATGGGAACATCGTCCAGATAACTCTGACAAACGACAAAAACAGGCCGATCAAATTGCCTAATTTTTGACCATCAAGTCAAAAATGCAGCGCGGCACTGCGCATTTTCTCTTGCTAAATCGCCCCCGCAACGCTTTCATGGACGCTAGTTTAGCCAAAGCGTCTACGCCGCATCGACGCTCAAGGCTGGGATATATGTTTTGGTAAGGCGGCAGGTTTACAATATGGATGTCACGTTTCTTCTGAATGGGGAAACCGTGCAGGTGGATGCGGAACCGACGCAGACCTTGCTGGACTGGCTACGCGTGGAACGCGGGCTTTGCGGCACTAAGGAAGGTTGCAACGAAGGGGACTGTGGCGCGTGTTCCGTTCTGGTGCGCGATGACACCGGCGACAAAGCCCTGAACGCCTGCATTCTTTTCATGCCACAACTTCATGGAAAATCTGTCCGTACCGTCGAAGGGATCAGCGGCCCTGACGGCGAACTGCACCCCGTCCAAGAGGCAATGATCAGTCACCACGGATCGCAATGTGGTTTCTGCACGCCGGGCTTTATTGCCTCGATGGCCGCAGGGCACAGCCAAGGACGCACCGACCATGATGATGTCCTTGCCGGAAACCTGTGCCGCTGCACAGGCTACGCCCCAATCATTCGCGCAGCCAAAGCCGCAGAAACGGCCGAAGTACCCACGTGGCTGAACGATGATCTGCCCAGCGTATCCCCTGCTCCCTATGCGCCGCGAAACCTTGAAGAGCTTGCCACATGGTACGCTGCCAACCCTGATGCTACCCTGATCGCCGGGGCCACTGACGTTGGGCTGTGGGTCACCAAGCAACTGCGCGACCTGCCAAACATTGCGTTCCTAAACCGCTGCGCAGAACTACGCGAAACGACCATCGGCAGCGACGATATCTTTATTGGCGCGGCGGTCACGATGACCGAAACGCTTGCACTGGCCCGCGCCCATCACCCACACTGGGCAGAGATGATCCGGCGCTATGGATCCGAACAAGTGCGCAACGCCGCTACCATCGGTGGCAACATCGCCAATGGTTCACCAATTGGGGACAACCCGCCTGCGCTGATTGCAATGGGCGCAACGTTGCACCTGCGCCACGGCAACGCAGAACGGCAAATGCCAATCGAAGACTTCTTTATTGCCTACGGCAAACAAGACCGTGTGCCCGGCGAACTGGTAACAGGTGTGACGATCCCGAAAGCAGCACCCGACCTGCGATGCTACAAAATCTCGAAACGGTTTGACCAAGATATCTCTGCAGTCTGCGGGTGCTTTAACGTCACCGTATCTGATGGCGCCGTCGCCGATGCCCGCATCGCATTTGGCGGGATGGCGGGCACCCCACACCGCGCCACCGCCGTAGAAACCGCCCTGATCGGCCAACCATGGAACAGCACGACAATCGCCCAAGCCGCCGCAAAATTCGGTGACGACTACACACCCCTGTCAGACATGCGCGCCTCAGCCGCGTATCGGCTCAAGATCGCACAAAACCTACTGCACCGCTACTTTGCTGACCGCACCGGACAGGCCACTAACGTGCTAGAGGTCACCGCATGAGCGTCGCAAAACCCCTTCCGCATGATGCGGCCAAACTGCACGTGACGGGCGCTGCCCGCTATATCGACGACATTCCGACACCTGCAAATGCGCTACACTTGGCGTTCGGCATGTCCGAAATCGCGCGTGGCAGCTATACCATGAACCTAGACGCCGTTCGCGCAGCCCCCGGCGTGGTCGCTGTGCTTACCGCCGATGACCTGCCCTTTGCCAATGATGTGTCGCCCTCTGTCCATGACGAACCGTTCCTCGCGACGGGTGCGGTACATTATCTGGGTCAGCCGCTATTCTTGGTCGTCGCTGACAGCCACCTGAACGCGCGCAAGGCTGCACGGCTTGGCACTGTCAACTATACTGAAGAAACGCCAATCCTGACGATTGATGAGGCGCTTGCCGCCAACAGCCGCTTCGAAGAAGGCCCAGTTATCTGGAAAAAAGGCGACGTTGATACCGCGCTGTCAAATGCCCCGCTCCAGTTGCGTGGCAGCATCACGATGGGCGGCCAAGAACATTTCTACCTCGAAGGTCAGGCCGCCCTCGCATTTCCGCAAGAGGGCGGCGATATGCTCGTCCACAGTTCCACCCAGCATCCCACCGAAATCCAACACAAAGTGGCAGAGGCGCTTGGGGTTCCAATGCACTCCGTACGCGTCGAAGTCCGGCGCATGGGTGGTGGCTTTGGTGGCAAAGAAAGCCAAGGTAACGCGTTAGCCGTCGCTTGCGCCGTCGCTGCGCGGGCGCTCGGTCGCCCCTGCAAAATGCGTTACGACCGCGACGATGACATGATGATCACGGGCAAGCGGCATGACTTCCGGATCGACTATGTCGCTGGCTATGATGACACTGGCAAACTCAGCGGCGTTGATTTCACACAGGCCACGCGTTGTGGCTGGGCGCAAGACCTATCGCTCCCTGTTGCGGACCGCGCCATGTTGCACGCCGACAATGCCTACAACTTGCCAGCAGTGCGCATCACGTCCCACCGTCTAAAAACCAACACGCAATCTGCGACCGCCTATCGCGGGTTCGGTGGCCCCCAAGGGGTGCTCGGCATTGAACGGGTGATGGACCATATCGCAAGCGAACTCGGGATCGATCCCGTCCTTGTGCGGCAACGCAACTACTACGCGGCGGCAGACCGTAGGGTGGATCTTGATCCACCCGCCCCCCAGACTACGCCGTATCACATGCCGGTCACTGATTTCATCCTGAACGAGATGACGGAACGGCTGATTGAAACGTCAGATTACAAAAAACGACGCGAAGCCATTGCACAATGGAACGCCGACCAACCGATCCTGAAAAAAGGGATCGCGATCAGCCCGGTCAAATTCGGCATCTCCTTTACCCTGTCGCACCTGAACCAAGCCGGGGCGCTGGTGCATGTCTACCAAGACGGCTCTGTTCATATGAACCATGGCGGCACAGAAATGGGCCAAGGGCTGTTTCAAAAGATCGCGCAGGTCGCCGCCAGCCGTTTTGGCATTGATGTCAGCGCGGTCAAGATCACCGCGACCGATACGGGCAAAGTACCGAACACGTCAGCCACGGCAGCGTCGTCAGGGTCCGACCTAAACGGTATGGCAGTCGCGAACGCCTGCGACACAATCCGCGACCGGATCGCCGCATGCCTCGCCGAACTGCATCAAAGCCGGACAGAGGACGTGCTGTTCGAAGAGGGCCAAGTCACCGTTGCAGGCGAAACCATGTCCTTCGCGCAGGCCGCAATGACCGCCTATCAAAACCGGGTCAGCCTATCGGCCACAGGTTTTTACAAAACACCGGGTCTTGCTTGGGATAGGACCAAAGGCACTGGCACACCATTCTTTTACTTCGCACAAGGGGCCTCCGTCACCGAGGTCGTCATCGACACGCTGACTGGCGAAAACCGGATTCTACGCACAGATATCCTGCATGACGCGGGCGCATCACTAAACCCCGCCTTGGATATCGGTCAGGTCGAGGGCGGCTATGTCCAAGGCGCAGGTTGGCTAACGACAGAAGAGCTCGTTTGGGATGACAAGGGGCGGCTGCGGACCCACGCACCATCAACCTATAAAATCCCGGCCTGTTCAGATCGGCCTGATGTGTTCAATGTCGAGCTGTGGGATGAACCAAACCCCGCTCAGACGATCTATCGTTCCAAAGCGGTGGGCGAACCACCGTTCATGCTGGGCATATCCGCATTCTTAGCACTTTCCGATGCGATCGGTGCCTGCGGTCCGAACTACGCCGACCTTCAGGCCCCTGCGACTGCCGAAGAAGTCTTGAAGGCGATCCACAGGGCACGCGGATGACCAACGGCATTCGGATCACCATTACCAAAACCGCCGGGTCAACGCCCCGCGATGCTGGCACACAAATGATGGTCTGGCCGGATAGGACCGAAGGCACCATCGGTGGTGGGCGGCTCGAATGGGATGCAATTGCCGAAGCCCGCAGCATGCTGATGAACGGGCAAACAACGCAAACCCGCACGATCCCACTGGGGCCCGGACTTGGACAATGTTGCGGCGGGTCCGTGACGCTGTCGTGGGAACGTGCTGATGGCATGATCGCAGGCCAAGCACGACCACTTTGGATCTACGGCGCGGGCCATGTCGGTCGGGCCATCGTCAATGTCATGGCCCCCCTGCCCGATTTTACGATCACTTGGGTAGACACCAGCGCAGATCGGTTTCCCAAAACAGAGACCACGACATTGGTCGCGAACGATCCATCCCAAGTCGTCAAACACGCGCCCGACGATGCAGATCACCTGATCCTGACTTACAGCCACGACATGGACCTCGCGCTGTGCCATGCGATTCTATCACGTGACTTTCACAACGCCGGACTCATTGGATCAGCGACGAAATGGGCACGTTTTCGGACACGGCTCGCCGCATTGGGGCACGCGCCGGAACATATTTCGCGCATCGCGTGTCCAATCGGCGATCCATCTCTTGGGAAACACCCGGCGGCCCTTGCGCTTGGCGTCGCAACCGCGATGATCGCGCCGCAAACGCACCGGACCAAGGACCGTACCGCATGAACCAGCCATTGCTTGCCCTGTCCGGGCTGACCAAAGCCTACCCCGGTGTAGTCGCCAACAAAGATGTGTCGTTCGAAATCGCACCCGGCGAAGTCCACGCGCTGCTTGGTGAAAACGGCGCGGGCAAGTCGACATTGGTCAAAACGATCTATGGGCTGGTGAAACCCGATAGCGGCACCATGACCCTGAACGGCGCCCCCTATGCGCCTGCCGAACCACGCGCAGCCCGCGCATCAGGCGTGGCCATGGTGTTCCAGCATTTTTCGCTATTCGACGCGATGAACGTGGCCGAAAACATCGCACTTGGTATGGAAAACCCACCGCCCCAACGCGAGATCGCAGAACGCGTGCGTGCCGTTTCCGACCAATATGGGTTACCGCTTGATCCTTCTCGGATCGTTGGTGAATTGTCAGCCGGTGAACGCCAGCGGGTGGAAATCATTCGCTGCCTGCTGCAAGACCCAAAACTGCTAATCATGGATGAACCCACCTCGGTTCTGACCCCGCAAGAGGTCGACATCCTATTCAAGACCCTGCGCAAGCTAAGCGCCGAAGGCACCGCGATCTTGTACATCTCGCATAAGCTCGAAGAAATTCGGGCGCTGTGTGAAAACGCGACTGTGCTGCGGTTGGGCCAAGTCGTTGGCACCTGTGATCCACGCGAGACAAGCGCACGCGATATGGCAGAGCTGATGGTAGGGTCCGCCCTGCTTGTGCCTGAACGCGCGGCACGCCCAACAGGCGAAACGGTCCTGTCACTTCAGGGACTGTCGGCAAAGGCACCGCACCGATTTGGCACCGCCCTACGCGATATTTCGATTGAGGTGCAAAAAGGCGAAGTTCTGGGAATTGGTGGCGTTGCAGGCAACGGCCAAGACGAATTGGTCGCAGCCCTATCCGGCGAAATGCGTACCGCCAAAGGCATGGTAAATTATCAAGGACAAAGCATTAGCCAGCTTGGGCCCAACGCCCGGCGTAAGCTTGGTCTTCTAACCGCACCAGAAGAACGGATGGGCCACGCCGCTGCCCCCGACATGAGCCTAACCGAAAACGCCGTTCTGACCGCGACAACGCGCCAGAAACTGGCCAATAAAGGTTTCGTAAACTGGCGCAAGGCACGCAGCTTTGCTGAGGAAGTCATCAGCACCTTTGACGTGCGCACCCCCGGCCCACAAAATGCAGCGCGATCATTGTCTGGCGGGAACCTGCAGAAATTCGTGATCGGCCGCGAGATCATGCAAACCCCTGATGTTTTGGTAGTAAACCAGCCAACATGGGGTGTTGACGCGTCGGCAGCAGCATCTATTCGTCAGGCACTTCTTGATCTGGCCGCCAAAGGCACCGCCGTGATCTGTATTTCGCAAGACTTGGACGAACTGATGGAAATCTCTGACCGCTTTGCCGCGCTAAACGAAGGCCGGCTATCAGCCCCACGCCCAGCGCAGGGCCTCACGGTCGAAGAAATCGGCCTGATGCTTGGTGGTGCGCATGACATGGAGATCGCCCATGTTGACGCTTGAAAAACGTGCGCAGCCTTCGCGCGTCTGGACACTGGCCGCCCCAATCTTTGCAGTATTGCTGACGATGATATGTGGTGGGCTATTGTTTGCGGCGCTGGGCAAGGACCCGTTCGAAACCATCCGCACGATTTTCTTTGACCCATTGTTTTCTGAATTTGCGTGGTTCTACCGCCCACAACTTTTGATCAAGGGCGCACCGCTTGTGCTGATCGCGATTGGGCTATCCTTTGGCTTTCGCGCAGGTATTTGGAACATCGGCGCCGAAGGTCAGTATATCGTCGGTGCAATTTGCGGCGCAGCTGTTGGGCTGGCGTTTTACCCAACTGAATCGATCTTTATCTTTCCTCTGATGATTGTTGCTGGGGTGTTGGGTGGCACGCTTTGGGCGCTGATCCCAGGGATTTTGAAAGTCAAATTCGACACGAATGAAATCTTAGTGTCGCTTATGCTCGTCTATGTGGCAGAACAATTACTGGCATCTATGGCGCTGGGCACACTGCGTAACCCTGATGGCATGGGCTTTCCGGGATCGCGCAACTTAGCCAAATACGACAGCGCCACCAGTTGGATATCAGAGATATGTAGGCATGCATTGGGGCGTTGTCGTTGCCCTGATCGCTGTCATCTTTGCCTATGTGACGCTGTCGCGCCATCTGTTTGGTTTTAATGTCCGCCTCGCCGGGCAAAGCCCGCGCGCCGCTCGCTTTGCTGGCGTGAACCCCAGCACCTTAGTGCTGATCTGTATGGGTATTTCGGGCGGTCTTGCTGGCGCCGCGGGCCTATTCGAGGTCGCAGGCCCTGCTGGGCAGATCAGCATTGATTTCAACGTCGGCTACGGGTTCACAGCGATTATTGTCGCCTTTCTCGGTCGTCTTCACCCTATTGGCATTTTGCTAGCTGCAGGCCTGATGGCCCTCACCTACATCGGGGGCGAGATCGCCCAATCCAACCTTGGCCTACCCGGCGCAGCGATCCAACTGATGCAAGGGATGCTGCTGTTCTTCTTGTTGATGGTGGATGTTTTGACAAATTACCGCGTGCGGTTTGGCAAGGGGGCAATCGCCTAATGGACTGGACCGCAATCAACCCCATCCTGTTGCTTGCGTCACTAATGGTGGCAGCAACTCCAATCATATTGGCGTCAGTCGGCGAATTGATCGTTGAACGCGCTGGCGTTCTGAACCTTGGCGTCGAAGGTATGATGATCACCGGTGCTGTTTGCGGGTTTATCGTTGCGGTCAATACCGGGTCTCCCGTGCTTGGCTTTATTGGTGCCGCGATCGGTGGTGCGATGCTGTCACTGCTGTTTGGCTTCCTCACCCAATTTCTATTATCGAACCAAGTCGCCACTGGTCTTGCGCTCACGCTATTTGGGCTAGGCCTGTCGGCGTTGATGGGGCAAAGCTATATCGGGATCAAAGCCCCGGATTTCCCTGATTGGCACATTCCGTTGCTTGGCGATATTCCAGTTATTGGCCCAATCGTGTTTCAGCATGATCCAATGGTCTACGTTGGGCTGTTACTCGTCGTCGTCGTATGGGCGTTTCTGAAATACAGCCGCGCGGGATTGATCCTGCGTGCCGTCGGTGAAAACCACGAAGCAGCACATGCCTTGGGTTATCACGTGGTCCGCGTGCGGATGCTTGCCATTATGTTTGGCGGGGCCTGTGCTGGACTTGGTGGGGCTTACCTTAGCCTTGTCCGCGTGCCGCAATGGACCGAAGGCATGACCGCCGGCGCGGGCTGGATCGCACTTGCGATTGTGGTCTTTGCAAGCTGGAAACCACTGCGGCTTTTGCTTGGCGCCTATTTGTTTGGCGGCGTGACCGTGTTGCAGCTAAACTTACAAGCAGCCGGGATGGCGATCCCGGTAGAATATCTTTCCATGTCGCCGTATCTGGCAACAATAGCCGTTCTGGTTATTATGCGTGCTGGACGGGCGCCGGGATCACTGGGCCAATCTTTCCATGCCTCACGTTGAGGCGTCACCACCAAGGGGATGAGTATGACTATCAAATCAATTATGGCCGGGGCAACATTTGCCGCAAGCCTTAGCACAGCAGCCTTTGCTGAAGATCCAACGAAGGTTGGCTTTATCTACGTCGGCCCCGTGGGCGACGGCGGCTGGACATACGAACACGATCAAGGGCGTCTTGCCGTAGAAGAAGCATTCGGCGATGCAGTTGAAACTGTCTACGTTGAAAACGTACCAGAAGGCGCTGACGCAGAACGCGTTCTACAGCAAATGGCACTTGGCGGTGCTGACCTGATCTTTACAACGTCGTTCGGCTACATGGACCCAACGATCAACGTTGCAGAAAAATTCCCTGACGTGAAGTTCGAGCACGCGACTGGCTATAAGCAAGCCGACAACGTGTCCGTCTATTCTGCACGTTTCTACGAAGGCCGTGCTGTTCAGGGCCACATCGCTGGTCACATGACCGAAAGCAACGTCATCGGCTACATCGGGTCTTTCCCAATCCCCGAGGTTATCCGCGGCATCAACTCTGCTTACATCCACGCTAAGGCTGTAAACCCTGACGTCGAATTCAAAGTGGTCTGGGCCTACACATGGTTTGACCCTGCAAAAGAAGCCGAAGCAGCAACTGTTCTGATCGAACAAGGCGCTGACGTGATCCTGCAGCACACAGACTCAACTGCACCACAGGCCGCAGCGCAGGCGGCTGGCAATGTCGTGACCTTCGGCCAGGCGTCTGACATGGCTGAATTCGGTCCATTTCCACGCGTATCTTCGATCATCGACAACTGGGGCCCATACTATGTTGCGCGCACCCAAGCCGTCATGGACGGCACATGGGAAAGCACAAACACATGGGATGGTATCGGCGCTGGCATGGTTGGCATCGGTGAAATCACCGACGCAGTACCTGCAGACGTAAAAGCATCCGCAGAAGCCCTGCGCGATAGCCTTGCTTCTGGCGAATACCACGCGTTCACTGGCCCGCTGAACAAGCAAGACGGCACAGCATGGTTGGCTGAAGGCGAAACTGCAGACGATGGTACTCTTGCAGGCATGAATTTCTACGTTGAAGGCCTGACTGGCGATATCCCGCAGTAAATCTGCAACTAATGATCTGGAAAAGCCCCGTCTTTGGCGGGGCTTTTTTGCATTTTCAGTACAAAACACGGTCAGCCAGCAGGCGAAAAACTGCGAGTCAGTACGGGTTTAGATGATTTTTGCGAGCATATATTGTGGCTATCGCAAATCACGCGGCCACATTTGGGACACAAAAACAATTTTAGGTTGTGCGTTTTGGAGGGTGTAAGTGGTGTGATTATTTAGCAACCCAAATCGCATCGGACAGCGGCATTGCTTTATAGCGAAGCCCCACCTGCAGCTTTTGTGCAAAATACAGAATTAATTGCATTTCTGGCAATTGCAATTGTCTAAACGATTTTAGTTCCTCTCCCCAATTTAATAACGCCTCGCGTAAGGGGGAAAATGTAAATTTTTTCGTCCATAGTTAATGCGCTGATAAAAACGCAACCAAAAGCTGAAAGCACAATAAGGCAATCGACTTACACAAAAGTACAGGTTGTTTTTAAGGGAGGAAGGCGGGAAACCGCCTACTGTAAAGCGTACACATCTCAATGAGTTATGGAGAGAATTTATGGACCTGACCGTCTACAAGAAATACAAGAACCTAGTATCATCTTTCGCCCTGTCAGCAGCACTTATTACGCCCGCTGCAACAATGGCTGGTGAAGTTACATTGAAATCTGCCGATGGTACTGTGAACCTAGTAGGCGAATTTATTGAATTTACAGACAACAACTATGTTATCCGCACAGGTCTTGGTGACCTGCGCATCTCCGCGTCTCGCGTAAGCTGTGCTGGCGCAGACTGCCCAGACTTTGGCTCAACCGACGCAGACATCACAATCGCCGGTTCTGACGCGATCGGTACAGGAGTTATGCCGCTACTTATGTCTGGATACGGCGCAAGTCTTGGCGCTGAAGCAACACAAACCGCGACTGGCGTTGACGGTCAGTTCATCACCGAGATGGTTGGCGACGAAGGTTTTGGCGATCCGATGGGATCCTACCTTGTTTCCTCAACAAGCTCTGGCGATGCATTCCGCACCTTGCTTGACCGCACATCGCAAGTTGGCATGTCGGCACGACGCATCACGCCTGACGAAGCACGCGCCCTGCGCGCTGACGGCGCTGGCAACATGGTCAGCACGGATAGCGAACACATCATTGCCGTCGATAGCCTTGTTGTAATCACCCACCCAAACAACCCAGTAAAATCCATTACTTTGGAGCAACTGCGCGACATCTATAACGGCAGCATCACCAACTGGTCCGAAGTTGGCGGGGAAAATGCGGCAATCACGCTTGTTGACCGCGCGGTCGACTCTGGCACACGCGAAGTGTTTATGAACGGTGTGTATGGCGATCAAGCACCTGCACCATTGGCCGACACAATCGTCGCAGCCGACAACAACCAAATGGCTGCACAGGTTAACGCAGACGAAACTGCAATCGGGTTTGTGGGCTACGCATTCCAACGTGGTGCAAGCGCGCTGTCATTGGTCAACGACTGTGGCCTAACAATGATCCCAGACGCATTTTCGGCACGTACAGAGGAATACGCACTACAGCGCCTTATGTACCTTTACACACGTGACGACACTGCCGACGAAGCAACAATGGATTTCATCCACTACGCTGAATCATCCGCCGCAGACGAAGTCATCGCCAAAGCTGGGTTTATCGACCTTGGTATTGATCGTCGCGAACAAGCGCTCGACGGTGATCGTGCACGTGCCCTGCTCAACCCAAATGTCGACGCATACGAAGGCGGCTTCATGCGCGAAATGCTGTCACAGATGGTTGACTATGATCGCCTGTCCACAACATTCCGCTTCCGCACTGGGTCGCAAAATCTCGACCAACGTGGTGTCTTAAACCTAGAGCGTCTGGCCGATTTCCTAGAAACGCAGCCAGAAGGCACAAAAATCTTATTTGTCGGCTTTACCGATGATGTGGGTGCATTTGACAGCAACCGTTCACTGTCTCAGTCACGTGCGGAACAGGTTCGCGCAGAACTACAAAACGTCGCCGGTGACCGCCTGACAAACATCGAAATGGCGACAGCAGGCTACGGCGAAATCGCACCATCTGCCTGTAACACTTCGGAAAACGAACGCCAGATCAACCGCCGCGTTGAGGTATGGATCGAAGCCGCTAACGGCTAAGCGTACGCATGCGGGCGCAAGTACACCAGCGCCCGCACACCTAGCTGCACTTTCTTCGCGATAACACGCAGCAACGTTTCTTTGCTTGACCCTATCAAAGCTCCAACTTTGACCAAAGTTACAGCCTTTGCAGCGTCAAGAAATCCATAAACACGACCGACAGCCGCAATCTACGTGCTGCCCCGGTCGGACGCATAGGAGTTCACAATGCAGAATTGCATGTCGACAAAACCCCGATCACGCCGGTTGGCGCTGACAACAACCGCTTGTATTGCCCTAATGGGATTTGGCGCAACAACGGCACAAGCTCAATCACTAGATCCCGCACTTTATGACGGTGGGAAAGCTCGCGTAAACAGGTCACTTGCACTTCGCGGCCTGTCAGAGTCTGTCGCATCAGCAAGCTGCCGCTACAATGCAGGCATCGATCTCGCGACTGCGGAATACGATCTACAACATGTTCATGATAACTTTGATGCAATTCTGGCTGGGCTGGAATTTGGCGATCGCGCATTGGGTATGCCCGGGGCAGAAACAACACCTCGCATCCTGAACGCTATCAAAAAGACCCATGAAATTTGGGACCCAATGGAGCATGCCGCGCTTGAGATGCTTGGCGGAACAGCATCCCCTGATGATGCCGCAATCATCACCGATGGCTATCACGCGCTATTTGATCAGACGACCAACTTAGCTGCCGATGTATCTGGCGAATACACGAACCCGCAGGAATTACTGCAAAGCGACGCGACAGTCTTGAACTTTGCTGGCCGTCAACGCGCGCTCGCGGAACGTATGACCCGCGCGGTTTGTGAACTTGCGACAGACACAAACCCCGAAGCCGCACTTGGCGAACTGATTGCAACAGTCGATATGTTCGAATTATCCCTCGTTGCGCTTCGTGACGGTTACCCGGCCGCAGGCGTCAATCCTCCGCCCAATGACACGGTCAAAGGCAGCCTAGAAAGCACCTATGCAATCTGGCAAGCTGGACGTGGCATCTATGATGCGATCAAGGATGGTGCAACTCCAACGGCTGACGATGTCATCGCGTCAAATGCGCTCACACAAGAACTTAGCGTTGGAATGAACAACGCGATTACACTGTATCTTATCGCGACCCCCGGCAAAGACGGCATCTACCGCGTTCCGCTTGAGGCCTACGCAGATGCAGAACTGCGCACATGGGCATCAGACCAACGCGTGATCGACGCGGTCAACGCACAGAACATAGCGCATGCCAACATGTCCGAAGATGCTGTCATCGCGCTTGACCAACAGTGGCGCGCAGAAGCATCTGGCGACGGTGGCCCACTCATGACTGCTGTGCTGGATAATCCGGTGTCTGAATGGTTACGTGCACACCAAGACGAAACAGCTGGTTTTGTGACCGAAGTATTCATCATGGATCACCTTGGCCTGAACGTCGCGCAAAGCGTGGCAACCTCAGACTACTGGCAGGGCGACGAAGCCAAGCACCAAGAAACCTATCATGTCGGGGCAGATGCGCTTCACATTAGTGATATAGAGTTTGATGACAGTACTGGCTTTTATCAGGCACAGGCATCCTTGCCCGTAGTTGATCCAGCAACCGGCGAAGTAATCGGCGCAATGACCTTTGGGATCAATGTGCAGCACCTGATGTAAAATCTTCCAACCAAGTCTACGGAGAGGCGCGGTGCAGCAATGCCCGCGCCTTTTGTTTTGAGTATGCAACAAAAGGCGCGCCGATTTTACGGCGCGCAATCTTCGCTTTACACTTGACCTAGTGCTTATGCTTCACAATCTCGCCCGACTTCAGTCGACCAAAATAACTGTTCATCTCGGCCTTCACGATTGGCATCAAGAAATACAGCGCGGTGATGTTCACAACGGCCATCGCAAAAATCATCGCGTCTGAGAAGTCGATGACCGCGCCCAATTGGGCCGCCGCACCAATCACGATGAAGATGCAGAAAATGATCTTGAACGCCAGTTCCTGCGCCTGCCCTTCACCAACCAAATAGGTCCACGCCTTAAGGCCATAGTATGACCAGCTGATCATAGTTGAGAACGCAAACAGTACAACCGCAACAGCCAGCACATAAGGGAACCAGCTAAACCCAGTCGCAAACGCCGCCGAAGTCAGCTGAACACCTGATGAACCGTCCACTGTCTGGATCGCGGTACCTGCTTCGTTCAGGACAAAGTTACCCGATGCAGGGTCCATCACCAGCACACCAGAAATCGTGATCACCAACGCAGTCATTGTACAGATAACGACCGTATCAATGAACGGCTCTAGCAGTGAAACGACCCCTTCGGTAATCGGTTCTTTGGTCCGCACAGCAGAGTGGGCAATCGCCGCAGAACCGACACCCGCCTCATTCGAGAACGCAGCACGTTTGAAGCCTTGGATCAACGCCCCGACAAAGCCGCCAGCAACACCAAGCCCGGTAAACGCACCAGCCCAGATTTGGCCGAACGCCCAACCGATTTGATCATAGTTCACTAGCAAAATAATCAGAGCACAAACGACGTACATAATGCCCATGAATGGGACCACTTTTTCAGTCACGTTCGCGATGGATTTGATCCCACCTACGATGACCGCAAAGACGACGATGGCAAAGATTACGCCGGTAATCAGCCCAGAAAAATCACCGACAATTCCCTCAATTTGGGCATGAGCCTGGTTGGCTTGGAACATGTTTCCGCCACCCAATGCTCCGCCAATAGTAAAGATGGAGAAGACAACAGCAAGCACCTTGCCCCCCGGCAAGCCACGTTCTTTGAAGCCTTTGGTCATGTAGTACATTGGACCACCCGAGACCGAACCATCTGCATATTCGTTGCGATACTTCACCCCTAAGGTACATTCGGTAAACTTGGATGCCATTCCCAAAAGCCCCGCAAGGATCATCCAAAATGTCGCCCCCGGCCCGCCGATACCAACAGCAACAGCAACACCAGCAATATTACCCAACCCCACAGTCCCAGAAAGCGCAGTGGTCAGCGCCTGAAAGTGGCTAACTTCACCAGCATCGTCGGGGTCAGAGTAATCACCTTTTACTAACGAAATCGCATGCCCAAAGGCACGCACTTGGATTACTCCGAAGTAAACTGTAAAAATCGTGGCGGCGATCACCAGCCACATAACAATCCAAGGAAAGTCCACTCCACCAACTTGGAAAGGCAGAGGGCGAAAAATGAACCCAACGAATGGCCCGGTCCAGTCAGCAAATACTTGATTTACCTTATCTTCAAGCGACATCTCTTGCGCGGCAGCTGCCGCAGGAGACAGCGCTGCAAACATGGCCGCTGTTAATAGCTTTTTCATATTTCCGTCCCCTTATGGAATGATCGTCACAGGCACCGAAGCCGAAGCCACAAGTCGCCCTGTTACACCGCCAAACACGCGTTCTCTCAAACCGCGCACACCGACGCGCCCAACAATTATCTGGGCTGCCTCGTGTTTTTTGGCTAAGCCATCCAATATTTCGGCAACGTCGCCATGCTTAACGACGCCAATCACGTTCACTCCGTCTTTCGAGGTCTCTGCGACAGCAGGGTCCAGAACGCGCGAATGCGCCATGCTGATCTCTTCTTCGCGGCGTTTGTGCCGCATTTCGTTTTCTTCTGGTGTTTGAAAGCTAAACGGCGACCATTCGATCACGTAGCAAAGCACAATCGTGCAATCGCCCACCGCTTTGGCGCGGTCTTTGGCAAACGCAAGCGCTCGCTCTCCCGCATCAGAGCCGTCAATCCCGACGACAAATACTGTTTCAGTCATTGCAAATCCCTGTTTTAAGTTGGCTGTTAAAATGCCCCGACCGATAAATTAACCAGCGGGAAGGTTCAGCTTCTGTCGGCTGATGCCATCAATGATACGCCAACAACACTCTGCAACATAAAAAAATTGCAAAACGAACAAATTACAGTACAGACTGCGTAATTGCAAAACTCATTAAGGATAATAGACCTCATAAACACGCCAATTAAGCACATTAGACCAATCACCACAAAGACGACTCAGTCACCAATCCGCCGTAAAATCAGGCATTTCTTCCAAAAATCATCCCTATTCAATCGACACCTGTAAGCGCTACCATCGCATACTCCCCGGACTTGTATAGGAATTTACGTTGATACTCACTCTCCCCGAACCCGATATCACGCTGTATGAAGATGGGCTGGCAAAGCACGATAAACTCAACCGCAAACCTATGGCGGACAAACTCTCTAATTTGGTCGAACGCATCGACGACCCGCTTGTCATCGCGCTTGATGGCGGCTGGGGCAGCGGCAAGTCGGTCTTTTTGAAATGCTGGGTCGGTGAACACCTTAAGACCCATCCAGATAAGGCCACGACGCTCTATTTTGATGCGTTTGCACATGACTATCTAGAAGACCCGCTGATCGCGCTGACTGGGGCGCTGGCTGAACGGCTAGAGAAATCGGATCAAAAGCCCGCTGCATTAAAGGCACTCAAAAACGCCGCCTACCGCCTCATGCCAATGGCCGCCCGCATCGGGCTCGCGCAGCGACAGCGGGCGGTACCGAGATTGCAGGCGCTGTAGGCGATGCACTGATCAACCAATCCGCAGAGAACGTCGAAAAAGCCGCCGAAGCCTATTGGAAACGCGAAGACGGACGCCGCGGCGCGATGGATCAATTCCGTGCAGCACTCACTAGCCTGACCGAACCCAATGCAGACGGTACCCCGCAAAAGAAACTGGTCATCGTCATCGACGAACTTGACCGCTGCCGCCCGGACTATGCGCTGCAACTGCTCGAAGTCATCAAACACTTCTTCGCCACCCCTGGCATCCACTTTGTGCTGGGCACGAACATGCAAGAACTGGCAAACAGCGTGCGGGCACGTTACGGGGCAGGAATAGATGCGGACAGGTATCTGCATAAATTTGTGCAGATTACTATGCCGATGAAACAATCAAACAACAAGCCCAGCAATAGCCAGCAATAGCGATGCAGTGAGCTACTTCGCTTCAATTACCGAGAAGCTGGAAATCGATGGCAACACCTGGAGTTTTTCAATCAGTACCTGCAAATGATTAACAGCAATGTCCACTTCACGCTCAGAGATGTGGAGCATTTAGCAACGCTTATTGCCGTAACCCCAACCGACTTGCGCCGAGGAGACGACGAATATTACATCTTTGCTGGGTTACTGATTATGAAGGTTGCAAAGCCAGAATGGATCGATAAAGCGCGAATGAAAGAACTGCCCTACGCAGCAGTTCTGCAACTCTTCGATAGCTTTGCAGATGGTGAAATCGGTCAGAGGGCCTATTGGTGCTGGAAGCTTTGCTTGGATAAAGCCCATTTAACCAACGAAGACAGAGTCGCAGAAGACATCGTTGGGCCATACTTCTTTCACGAAGGAAGCTCTTCAATTGTCTCTAACATCATCGCCCAATCTCTCGACGCTTTTGAGCTCCCGCGCTAACCGCTCCCCTTGCCTACGCCGCGCTCTCCTTTTAAGTGGGGAACAAGCTTTATGATAAGGAACCGCCCAACATGGCCAGCAATCAATTCGTCTATTTCATGGACGGCGTGTCCAAAACCTATCCCGGTGGGAAAAAGGTATTCGAAAACATCCGCCTGAACTTCCTCCCCGGTGTGAAAATCGGTGTGGTCGGTGTGAACGGCACCGGCAAATCGACCTTGATGCGGATCATGGCCGGACAGGACAAAGATTTCGCGGGCGAAGCATGGGCTGCCGAAGGTGCGCGCGTGGGCTACCTGCCACAGGAACCCGAACTCGACCCGAACCTGACCGTGCGTGAAAACGTCATGCTGGGCGTGGCCGACAAAAAAGCGATCCTTGATCGCTATAACGAAGTCGCCATGAACTATTCCGAAGAAACCGCCGATGAAATGGCGCAGCTTCAGGACCAGATCGACGCGCAAAACCTGTGGGACCTCGACGCACAGATCGACATCAGCATGGAGGCCCTGCGCTGCCCCCCTGACGATGCAAACGTCACAACCCTGTCTGGTGGTGAAAAACGCCGTGTCGCGCTGTGTCAGCTTCTGCTTGATGCGCCTGACATGCTGTTGCTCGATGAGCCGACCAACCACCTAGACGCCGAAACCATCGCTTGGCTGCAACAGCACCTGATCGACTACAAAGGCACGATCCTGATCGTCACCCACGACCGCTACTTCCTTGATGCGATCACGGGCTGGATTTTGGAACTGGACCGCGGCTCAGGCATCCCACACGAAGGCAACTATTCCAGCTGGCTCGAAGCCAAAGCAAAGCGTCTGGAACGCGAAGCCAAAGACGACAAATCCAAGCAACGCACACTTCAGCGCGAATTGGACTGGATGCGTCAGGGCGCCAAAGCCCGCCAAGCCAAATCCAAGGCCCGGATCAGCGCTTATAACGAAATGGCAAACCAGTCTGAAAAAGAAAAAATGGGCCGCGCCCAGATCATTATCCCCAACGGGCCACGCCTCGGGAACAAAGTGATCGAGGTCGAAGACCTTAAAAAGGCGATGGGTGACAAACTGCTCGTCGAGGGGCTGTCGTTTGACCTGCCGCCCGGCGGCATCGTCGGCGTCATCGGCCCCAACGGTGCAGGTAAATCCACATTGTTCGGCATGCTGACAGGTCAGATCGAACCTGATGAAGGTACCGTCGAATTCGGTGAAACCGTGAAACTGTCCTATGTGGACCAGTCACGCGATGCGCTATCCGAAGGCACCACGGTCTGGGAAGAAATCAGCGGCGGCGCGGAAATCATCGAACTTGGCGATGCGTCTATGAACTCGCGCGCATACTGCTCAGCGTTCAACTTCAAAGGCGGCGATCAGCAGAAAAAAGTCGGACTGCTATCAGGCGGTGAACGCAACCGCGTGCACATGGCAAAACTGCTGAAATCCGGCGGCAACGTCCTGCTTCTCGATGAACCTACCAACGACCTCGACGTCGAAACACTGCGCGCATTGGAAGACGCATTGGTCGATTTCGCAGGCTGCGCCGTAGTCATCTCGCACGACCGCTTCTTCCTCGACCGTATCTGCACACACATGCTCGCATTCGAAGGCGACGCCCACGTCGAATGGTTCCAAGGCGGATTTACCGACTACGAAGAAGACAAGAAAGCACGGCTAGGAGCAGACGCGCTGGAACCAAAGCGGATGAAGCATAAGAAATTTGTGCGCTGATCAAATCGCAATCAACGGGTGCGCGAAAGCGACTGCGAAGCAATTGTGGGCGCACAGCGTGAGATAGTGAGGGCGGCTTTCGGGCCGCCCTTTACCTATTGGATCAGTGCCTTACACGGCTCACCTTGCGACACTCAAAGCAGGTAAGTTTCTTGATACCATCGATGCAGAGAGCGGTTTGCGGAATACCCCCAATCCTCCCAGTATCCTGAGCGGCCGTCCATGAACCGCGCGCCACTATGGATGTTCGATTTCGATCAAGGTCTCAACGGTGACCCGTCTTGGAAAGCGGGGCATTGCGTTCACACTGCGGCTGCCGACATACCACCCCAAATCCGGATCGAAAAATTGCACGACCGCAGTGTCATTGTCCGCATCTGAGGGGCGGGTGATAGAAAACGCCCATAAGCGGCTGTCACCGTTTTCATCGGCCTCACAGCAGGCCATGCGCAGATTGATCTCAAAACCATACTCCGGGTCGACCCAAGCAATCGTTTTCCCATCCTCTAGGGGATAAAAGGCAGGTTGGTCGTCAGCGATCACATCGGCGAGATATGTAACATCTTGCGGTGGAATAGTGTCATCTGAGGGAGAACCATTTTCTTGGGACCCGACATATTTCACAGCGGCACCATCGCTTACGAAATTATTGCAAGCCGGCCTGCCTTCCCGGCATCGTTGGTGCAAGATAACACCGTTTTCCACCATAAGAATTTCAGTACTCTCCCGCCAAGAGTTGACCATGTGATCGCCGTCTGCGTCGCCTATCGTTTCGGTCATGTCATAGGTGAACACCGTTCCCGGCGCAGGGTAGATCGCATCTTGCGCGACTGCAGCTGTTGAAACCATCCACGGCGCGACGGCACAAACCCCAATAAGCTTCGTTTTAGATAGCATGATAAATTCTCTTAACCTTAATTGCGGAGCAAGCACTTTCGCTTGGTTCAATTTCCCTAGATCCGCCCAGCGTTGGCTAAGTCGCTATAGGCATCAATTTTTTCCTGTTTCACATCATCTGAAAGCGGTGACAACCAGCTACGAAAGTTTCTCAGCTGAAGACCGACCAATGCCGTCGACGCAATCGACATGTTCACACATAATTCCCGTTGACGTCCACGTCGCATGATTCCATGGGGGGGGGGGTTTCCCCGGGGGGGGGGGAAGCCCCCCCCGGGGGGGGGGGGGGTGAGGGTAGGAAAATATCCGATGGACCTTTTTTGACCGAAAACGGGCGAAGCCCCGGACCGGGGGCTGCCCGACTAATCAGTCGGGCAAGACATCTTGCTTCACATCCGCCCCAAAACTCTTAGGCGGCTCACCCCGCGCGGCGGCCTCTCGGTCTAATCGGTTCAATATCTTCATCTGCGCATAGATCGCTTCTTCCATCCGCAGCGCCTCTCCGATTTTCATATTGGCCCATAGTCCAAGTATCCGGCTGATCCGCGCCTGATACCCCGGCCCCATCGCCCGGTAAAATTTCGCGACGCTCTCATCCAACCGCAGCGTGATCTTCACCTTGGGTTCTTCGACATCCAGATCATGCTCCAGCGTGTGCCACGCCAGCGGCACCTTATCGCGCAGTTCCAGCGACAGGTCGGTCGCATCAACATTTTCTTCGTACAGGTATCGCATCATCTTTTGACGTGCGATCCGCTCTGCTTTGGTCATCCGCGGCATGAATTTCTCCTTTCAGGTGAATATCATATACGCGCATTTAGAATCACCAAAACAACCGTGCGTTGGGGTCCGACGTGATGCCGACGTCTATCCGATATAACACTGACACGTCGATTTTACTTGATTTATTGGTCATAAGGTACCACATGGGGTTGGCAGACGTTATCCAACTCGACCACTGTTTTCCTATCCGGCTACAGTCTTTCGATCTTGCACTGACTAAGCCAAACTGTCGCAATTATGCGGATGGTACTGATAAATAAAGGAAAACACGATGGCTACTGGCACCGTGAAATGGTTCAACACAACTAAAGGCTTCGGCTTTATCGCTCCCGATGGTGGTTCTAAGGACGTATTCGTTCACATCTCCGCTGTTGAGCGTTCTGGCCTAACTGGCCTGCGCGACGATCAGAAAGTTACTTTCGACATCGAAGCTGGCCGCGACGGCCGCGAATCTGCGATCAACCTCGCACTCGCATAAGCGTCTAATGAATTTTGTGGCGTGCGTTTTCACGCGCGCCACAATCCAAAGGCAATTTAACGCCTTTTTACATACAATCCCTTAAAATTGTTGATTTTGTTGCACACTCTGCCATGGTTGATTCGCGACGTTAAATTATCGACCACTGTCTCCCTTTCGGCCCAGTCAATCGATCTAAGTTTGACCGAGCCAACCCGCTGCAGTTCCGCGAGCGGATGATTTTGAAGGAAGACACTCACATGGCTTCAGGCACCGTGAAATGGTTCAACACAACTAAAGGCTTCGGCTTTATTGCCCCAGATGGTGGAACTAAGGACGTATTTGTCCATATTTCTGCTGTAGAACGCTCAGGTCTAACGGGTTTGCGCGATGATCAAAAAGTTAACTTTGACATCGAAGCTGGTCGCGATGGTCGCGAAAGCGCCGTCAACCTGACACTCGCAGATTAATCGGCACACATAGAATAGCTTAGGGCGCCTCATTTAGGCGCCCTTTCTCGGTCGGACTTTGCTTCAATAACGTTAAGAGACCTGACTGCCTGCCGCCCACACAGACCGAACAAGCGGAAGATCATTAACTAAGCCAAAGCGTAACACATCCGCACGTTGTCCAATGCTCAGCACGCCCCTATCAGTCAGATGCACATGCTTGGAGGGCTGTGACGTAACGGTCGCCATGCCCCGCGACCAGTTTCCCCACGCCTGTGAAAGCTGCACTGCTCCCAGCAACAATGCCGCCGGAACATAGTCGGACGACAATATATCTAGTCGATCCAACATAGCCAATTCGTGAGCCGCAACATTACCGGAATGTGACCCGCCACGTACAAGGTTTGGCGCACCCATTATTGTTGCAATCCCTGACGCATGGCATGCATTGGCCGCCTCAACAGTTGTCGGAAACTCAGCCAATGTAATCCCGTGCGCATGGCTTGCAGCAACTTGGCTCGCGGTTGTGTCGTCATGGCTCGCCATGGTCGCACCATACCGATGCGCAGCCGCAACGGCCGCCGTTTCGTGCAACGTGCCGAGACGGGCCTGCAGGTTATATAGAAAATCTACGTAGGCCGGAAATGCGGCACGATCCATTCCGTGCTTTCCACAAACATAGTCTTCATACTTTTGAATATCGCTAAACTGACGCTGCCCCGGAGTATGATCCATCAACGATACGATTCCGATGCGGTCAGATTCATCAAACTCTGCGAGTTCATCCACAAGGGTTTCCGAACAAATCTCTGCGCGCAGATGAATATGGTGACTGATTTTAAGAGCGCCCGCATTGCGCATTTGCAAAATCTCATCCGCGACCTGACGCGCATATTTTCCATACCGTTTACCGTGGTCAGACGTGATCGACCCGACGCGGATCGCATCAAACACCGTTGTAATTCCCGTGCCAGCAAGCTCTCGGTCATGTGCAACGATTGCTGCACGGTGTGGCCAGTCGACTTTGGGGCGTGGGCTAATATGCCGTTCAAGATTGTCGGTGTGCAGTTCGATCATACCGGGACATACAAAGTCGCCACCACAATCAATGGCCCCTGTTGGTATACTTGTGCCTTGGGCGATATCAGTGATGATACCCCCCTGCATTTTTAAACTGCCGGTGATCACCTCATCAGCAAGGATAAGCTGAGCATTGGCGAGTGTAATTTCTTGTGTCATGGATTTGTCACGCAATCTTGGCAAAGAGTGTTTCATGTTCGAACGATACGCAATTTTCTATACCCCTCCCCCCGGCGAATTCGCCGATTTCTGCGCATCTTGGCTGGGCTGGGATAATCGGATTGGTCGTAAAATCGCGCATCCTCAAATCGGTGATCTCGAAGTCGCTAAGTTGACGCAAACACCCCGAAAATACGGCATTCACGCTACCTTGAAAGCCCCTTTTCGATTGATCAAGGGGGCATCGCAGAGCCACTTGGAGGCGGCAATCGTACAAATGGCTGAAACCATCCCTGCATTCCGTCTGGATGGGCTGTCTCTCAAACATCATCGCGGGTTTATGGCACTTCGTCCGCGCGGCAATATCAACACGCTGAATAGTGTTGCCCAACATATCGTCGAAACACTTGATCACTTCCGCGCTCCGGCTGCCGCTTCCGAATTGGCGCGCCGTAGACAAGCCAACCTGTCTGAACGGCAAGATAAAAACCTGATAACTTGGGGCTACCCCTACGTTGATGAAGACTTTCATTTTCATCTGACCCTGTCCGGACGCATTGACCCTGGCCTTGGTGCTGACGTAACCGATGCATTGGCGCCGCATCTTTTGCCGCTGGTGCCTCGTCCGTTTCCAATCGATCAGATTACCCTGATGGGAGAGGACACCGAAGGGATGTTCCATGAAATTCATCGTTATGACCTCACCGGATAAAGCAGGCGAAGTATAGCCTGCACAGTTTCATCCAATGCCCCACTATTATCGATGACATGGGCCATCACGCCTTCTGGCAACGCATAGCGCGCCCGATCAAGACGCTGTTCAACTTGTTCCTTAGTTTCACGACCACGCGCAGTTAGCCGATGCGCAAGCACCTCGCGTGTGGCACTTAGCGATATTATCTCACATCGCTCAAATCTATCCTGCGCGGCGACAAGCTGTGCACGCGACAGGTTCGCAACGACATCGCACCCAGTAGCAAGAGTTTGATCGACGCCAATAGGGATAGCGTACTGCAGGCCATGTGCTGGCCAAGACAACGCAAACTCACCCGCTGACCGCATCTGTGCAAAACGGTCTTCAGTGACACCATCGAAATCTTCGCCGACAGCGGCACTTGGTCGCGTGATAGTACGCCGGGCAAGCACCAGGCGCGGCTCTGCCTGTGCCATCGCAGACATGACGCTGTCTTTGCCCACACCCGATGGACCAACAACAGCAATAAACCGACCCGTCATATGGCTGTCCGCGGCGTGAAACCTGTCACATCGATTTCGCGGTCACAGACACGGTCCCGCGCGGCTTCATCATGGAAAATACCAACAATCGACGCGCCGCGCGCCTTAGCCTCTTCGATCATCGACATGACAACCTCACGGTTCACACCGTCTAGGCTCGCGGTCGGTTCATCCAACAAAAGCGCGGGATAGTTATAGGCAAACCCACGAGCAATATTCACGCGCTGCTGTTCTCCCCCTGAAAACGTCGTTGGGCTTAGGCTCCATAGCCGCTCGGGAATATTCAGGTTATCCAACAATACTTCCGCCCGCGCAATTGCAGCCGAACGGCCTGTCCCTGTTGCCAACAATGGTTCCGCGACCACCTCGACCGTTGGCACACGCGGCACAACTCGCAAGAACTGACTCACATAGCCCAGCGTATAGCGGCGCAACGCAAGTATGTCGCGCGGCGCAGCAGCAGCGACGTCCAAGTCACCGACCATAATCCGCCCGCTCGCAGTCAAATAATTCCCGTAAATCATCCGCATCAAGGTTGATTTTCCAGAACCCGATTGCCCGACAAGCGCCACACATTCACCGGCCTGCACCTGCAATGACGCGCCCACCATAACGGGAATCGTCGCGACACCTTGGTTATGAAGCGTAAATGACTTTGATACGTTATCGACAGTGATCATCGTCCTATCCTCGCTTTGTTCAAAATACTCAAAACTCAAACCTGTAACACAGAGGACACCAGCAACTGGGTATAGCCATGCTGCGGATCATCCAGCACCTGATCGGTCAGACCGGTTTCAACAACATGCCCATCCTTCATGACCATCAGTCGATCCGCCAAAAGCCGCACAACAGCCAAGTCATGTGTGACAATAATCGCGCTTAGGTTCATTTCACGGACAAGCCCCCGCAGCAGGTCCAGAAGCCGCGCTTGGACGCTGACGTCTAACCCTCCTGTTGGTTCATCCATGAACACCAGCCGCGGGCCTGTCACCAAGTTTCGCGCGATCTGCAAGCGCTGTTGCATCCCCCCCGAAAAAGCACTGGGGCGGTCGTCTACGCGGTCGGCGTTAATCTCAACTCGGCTAAGCCAATCTGTCGCCTGATCACGAATTTCGCCGTAGTGACGTGCGCCGACAGCCATGAGCCGTTCACCTACATTGCCGCCTGCGCTAACGTTCATGCGCAGCCCGTCACGCGCATGTTGATGCACAAAAGCCCAGTCAGTGCGAGACAACATCCGGCGTTCAGGTTCCGACATCGTAATCGTGTCACGCATACCTTCGATGCGCGTATCAAAGTTAACGGCACCAGTATCAGGCCCAAGATGACCCGCGAGACAATTAAGAAGCGTTGACTTTCCTGACCCGCTTTCTCCGACAATCCCCATGACTTCTCCGGGGTACAGATCAAACGAAACGTCTTTGCAGCCAATGCGGTTGCCATAGAATTTTGACACGCCAGTTACATTTAACAACGGGTTCATGCGACATCCTCCTGATAGGGGACACCCTGTGCACCAATGCAACCTGCTTTGCGGCGGCCCGCGCAATAATCTGTGTCAGAACACATAAACATGCGCCCGCCTGCGTCATCGACGATCAACTCGTCCAGATAGCTGTCTTCGGCGCCGCACAAGTCGCAAGCGTGGTCAGCTTTGCTTGCCTCAAAGGGATAGTCGTCGAAATCGAGGCTGACGACATCCGTATAGGGTGGCACCGCGTAAATCCGTTGTTCCCGGCCCGCACCAAACAGCTGGATACCCGCCATGTTCAGTTTCGGGTTATCAAATTTGGGAATTGGAGATGGGTCCATCACATAGCGCCCTTCGACCTTCACCGGATAGGCATAGGCCGTCGCAATCGCGCCATGCTGGGAAATATCTTCGTATAGCTTCACGTGCATTAGCCCGTATTCCTCAAGACTGTGCATCTTGCGTGTCTCAACTTCTGAAGGCTCCAAAAACCGCAAAGGTTCGGGGATCGGTACTTGATAAACAAGAATTTGATCGCTCCGCAGATCCTGTTCAGGAATGCGGTGCCGTGTCTGGATCACGCTGGCGTCGACCGTTGCTTCGGTTACAGCCACGCCTGCTGTCTTTTCAAAAAAACGACGGATCGACACCGCGTTTGTCGTATCATCCGCGCCTTGGTCGATGACCTTAAACGTATCGTCCGGTGTCAGTACCGCCGCTGAAACCTGTACACCACCCGTCCCCCAGCCATAAGGCATCGGCATTTCACGGCTCGCAAAAGGCACCTGATACCCCGGTATCGCAAGCCCCTTAAGGATCGCACGACGGATCATCCGCTTGGTTTGTTCATCGAGATAAGCGAAATTATAGTCAGTCATTCTACGGCCTCCTGTTCGCCCATCGCTGCCCGACGTAGCTTGCGGATCAGTTCCAATTCAGATTGAAAATCAACGTAATGCGGCAGTTTGATGTGTTCGAGGAACCCCGTCGCTTGGATATTATCGGCGTGGTATAATACGAATTCTTCGTCCTGCGCGGGCGCACCGACATTATCTTCGCCCAGTTCTTTCCAGCGCAACGCACGGTCAACCAACGCCATGGAAATCGCTTTGCGTTCGGTCATGCCAAACACCAAACCATATCCGCGCGTGAACTGTGGAGGTTCTGTTTTGGAGCCTTTAAATTGGTTTACCGTTTCGCATTCTGTTAGGGTGATTTCACCAATGTCGATGGCAAAACCTAGTTCGGGAATATCCATTTCAACAGACACGGCACCGATCCTCAGCTCTGCGACAAAGGCGTGATTGCGGGCGTATCCACGCTGTGTGGAATAGGCCATGCCAAGGATGAACCCCTCATCGCCACGCGTCAGCGCTTGCAAACGAAGCGAACGCGTCGCGGGGAGTTCAAGCGGAGAGCGCGTTAAATCAGGCGGTGTCTCTGGCCCCTCGGGTTCGGTTTGGATCAGATTTTCGCGATCCAAGAACGACATGATGTGCGGGGTATCAGCTTGCGCGATTTCCGCGCTTGGCGCTTGTGGAACTTCCCCGTCTGCGGCCAATTTGAAATCCAGCAAACGATGTGTGTAATCAAATGTCGGCCCAAGCACCTGCCCACCAGGTGCATCTTTAAACGTCGCCGACACACGTCGATCACAGATCATTTGCTCCGTATCAACAGGGTTAGACCCACCAAATCGCGGCAATGTCGTACGATAAGCACGGATTAAAAAGATCGCCTCGATCAAATCACCGCGCGATTGCTTTATCGCAAGCGCAGCCAAATCGGGATCATAGAGAGACCCTTCAGCCATGACCCGGTTTACCGCCAGCGCAAGCTGTTCGCGAATTTGCGAAACCGACAATTCAGCAATCGATGTGTCGCCGCGCCGTTCTTCGGCCAACCACGCATGGGCGTTATCGATCGCCTTTTCGCCGCCCTTTACTGCAACATACATCAGGACACCTTTATCGCGTTAACTTTGGTCGTACGTGGCAGCGCAGCAAGACGATTTTGACACGTGAAAACAAAATCAAGCCCAAGCGGAAACAGCGCCGTATTTTGTTGGAACGCCGCCGTTTCAGGCAACGAAAGCGTTGCTTTGCCCTTGATCCCCGGACCTCGTAGTTCAGCCCCTTCGGGATTTAACGAAGCGACTTCGACGATCAATGTCGCGGACCTGTCGGGGTATTCTGATGTTCCAATAGCAAAGTCAGTAATCGGCAAATCGCCCCAAGAACCAACCGCAAAACTCGCCTTTGCGGCATCAACCAATGGCGCGCCAGTGTGAAAGGTAATCCACGCCCTTACGTCATCTGTGTCAAACTCAGCGGTCAGGAAAACAGGTGTATCCGGATCACATAGCGTGAGCAAAACCACACCAGCAGCCACGGACAACGGCGCAGGCGGGGTCGCGCCCACGGCATCATTGATGATACCCGGTTGCGCAACTGCAGTCATAATCTGCCGAAACGCACGTGCGGAATCGAGCGGCGCGTTGACAAAACCACCCATTAAAGTCGTTGTTTGCATTAATCCTCGCCCCTGACCATCGTGAAAAAATCGACCTTGGTTGCAGCGGCTTTTGCCGCGCGACTGGCCTGTGATGAACGACGAATTTCGGCAAGCGGATCAATCACCGTCGCTTGGACAACAGCAGCATCTTTCGTCTGCATCAGCGCATCAACTAATGCTGCGATCCGTGCCTGTTCTTTGTCACGCCCCTGGACATAAGCATGACCAACAACGCCGCTGGCCAATTTAACGGAACAACGCGTCACGGTCATTTCGCCTAAGTTAAAAGCTGCGCCAACCGCACCCGCCCGCCCGCGCACCATTACGCCACCGATCTCTGGCGCGCGCAGATAACTAAAGTCAGGCGCGATACCTAACGCACCCCAGACTTGCGTCAACGTGCTAGTGTCGGACTTAGCCAACAGGCTCATCCATGCTTTTCGCGCCGCGTTTCGATCGTTCATTTCTTCCATCTAGACACCTTGCCTGTTTGTCTAAATTAATATACAACTAGACAAATATTAGGCCGAGTCGCTTGCGGCTGGCAATCCCTGATGATGTGAAACTTTCGTGACACCATGGCCCGTACTGCAATCTGGACTTCGATCAGCACCACGCTGACCACTGATATTGCCGAAGGTCGTTACGGCCCCGGTGACAAACTTCCGACCGAAGCTACGCTTTCCGCCCGGTTTGGAGTGAACAGGCACACAGTTCGGCGCGCTTTGGCCGCGATGGCAGATGACGGTCTTGTGCATGCCCGGCGTGGCGCAGGCGTTTTTGTTGCGCAAACGCCAACGGATTATCCCATTGGTCGCCGGGTCCGGTTTCACCAGAACCTGACCGCCGCCGGGCGCGCGCCGGCCAAAGAAATCCTGTCCTTAGAAACACGTACCGCAGATGAACGCGAGGCAGAAGCGCTCGACATTGCGATCGGTGCTTCTGTGCATGTCTACGACGGGCTGTCGCTCGCTGATGGGCAGGCTATTGCGCTATTTCGCAGCGTCTTTCCGGCAGAGCGCTTTCCCAACATTTTGCGAGACGTAGACGAAACCAAATCAGTCACAGCCGCACTCTTACGGCACGGCGTCACGGATTATACGCGCGCTTCTACTAGGATGACGGCGAAGCTCGCCAATCCGACGCAGGCGTTGCACCTACGGATTACTGAGGGTGCGCCTATACTACGGTCAGTCGGTATCAACGTCGATCTTGATGGGGCACCCATTGAATTCGGCCATACTTGGTTCGCAGGAGACCGCGTCACGTTGACCGTTAACAACTCGTAACTCAAAATGTCATACGCACGATACATCGATACGCGATAACACCTGAAACAACCTTCAGGCGAGCAAATCGATGACACCCCCGATTGCATTTCTTTCGTTGAACGGCGCACAAATATTACGCGACGGACAAATCACGACAGGCAACATAACTGTACGCGAAGGATTTATGCGCGACGATAGTAGGCCGGGGGGGCCAAGCATAAACCTTGCTGGGTATTACGTATTGCCAGGGATCATTGACCTACACGGTGACGCATTTGAACACCACCTTGCTCCGCGCCCAACCGCGCCGTTTCCCATCAAATTTGGGCTAGCAGGCACAGACAGAGACGCCGCAGCAAATGGGATAACGACTGCTTGGATGGCGCAAAGCTGGTCTTGGGAAGGTGGCGGTCGCGGGCCAGACTTTGCAGAAAGACTCATGCAAGCCCATGCCGACTATCGTAGCAGTATGTTGACAGACCTGCGGATACAAATCCGATGTGAAACACATACTGTCGATACCCAAGATAGGTTAATTGACGCTATAGAAACCTATGGCATCGACTACGTCGTGTTCAACAACCACCTTGATGAGGCGGTCGAGATTGCAAAGGCGCAACCTGACCGAATTGCCGCGTGGGCGTCACGCGCAGGGCGAACAACAGCAGAGCATATGGCACTTGTCGAAGCAACTCGGGACCAAAGCACGCAAGTCCCACGGTATTTGTGCAATCTTGCCGCAGCTTTTGACCGGCTCGCAGTACGATATGGTAGCCATGACGACCCGGATGGGCGCACACGCGAATATTACTCAATGATTGGCGCGAAAATATGTGAATTCCCCACGCAGCGAAGCGCGGCAGCGCTCGCAAAAACATGGGCTGATCCGGTGATCATGGGCGCGCCAAACGTTGTGCGCGGCGGATCACAATCGGGCAATATCGCTGCCGTGTCTTTGATCCGCGAAGGACTGTGCGATGCACTTGTGTCCGACTACCATTACCCCACATTGGCGCAGGCTGCATTTTCCCTAGCCGATGCCGAAGTCATGGATTTCGCCCGTGCTTGGGGAATGATCTCAAGCCGCCCTGCACGGATAATGGGATTAGGCGACCGCGGCATCATCGACGAAGGCAAACGCGCCGACCTAACCATCATCAACGCAAGCACCCGCCAAGTCGAAGGCACCATGGCAGCAGGCCGCTGGTCATATCTCGCCGGAGGTCTTGCCCATCGGTTAACCCAAGCAGCGCCAAAACTGAGGATCGCAGCAGAGTAACTAGATTTTGAACACTAGGTCGCTCTGTTCTTTGCCTCGCAAGCCAACAAAATCAGTGAGGCAACCAAACGAGATGTCTGCAATTCTTAGCGAAAGTATAAGCCGCCTTTCGTAATGTATGTAGTGTTCTCAGCTGCTGAGGTTTAATAAAGGTAAACATCATCCTTCACGCAGAAAACGCTGCAGAGGTTTATTAACGACGGAAATACCTGCGTTGACCGTTAGATGTAAAACCAAACCGAAGATGGAATCCGTAATGACCACGCTATCAGACACTCCGAAACGTTACGGCCTCGTAAGTCGCGCACTCCATTGGGGCATGGCTGCTTTGTTTGCTGTCCAGTTCTTGTCGGCGGCAGCGCATTGGGCCCTCCCGCGCGAGAACGCGTTACGTGAGGCTCTTTGGAGTTACCATGCGACGCTGGGAACAACCCTATTAATCCTAGTCATTTTACGCGGCATTTGGGGATTGATAAATATTTCGCGGCGTCCATCCCACAGCGGAACGATGGGTCAAGCGGCCAAAGTTGGCCATATCGCTTTATACCTGCTAATGGCAGTCGTTCCGTCGTTAAAACTGCTGGCATACGCAGGTGGTACACGCGGATTTACTTATCTGGGCATCGAAATTTTGTCTGCACGCATCACAGAGATTAGCTGGATGCAGGCCCTCGGCGGGTGGCACGGTGAATTAGGCTGGGTTCTCGCGTTTTTGGTTGTCGGGCATATTGCTATGGCATGCATCTGGCACCGAATTATCCTGCGTGATGATACCCTCAAACGTATGGTCGGGTAAAATCGACGCCCGGCCTTCCGAGGTTTTTATTCTATGGCTACAGGACCTGCATTGTCAATATCTGTGCTTGGAGCGTCCAATTGGAATACGGGTCACGGCTTCGCGATCGATTGCGATACAGACGCCATTTCCACTAAGCGTATTTTTCGAGAAACGCTTCAGCTGTCATTTCGCGAAAGTCACATAGTGCGGCCCGCAATCTATCGTGCGACCAGTCCCACCATGCGAGCGTCATCATACGCTCGGCGACATCGTCGGTAAAACGCGCGCGCAGGGGCGCCGCCGGTATCCCTGCGACAATCATATAGGGCGGCACATCTTTGGTTACGATAGCCCCACCAGCAACAACACAACCATGCCCGAGCGTTACGTCCGGCCGAATTTGTGCACCGTGCCCGATCCAAGTGTCATGCCCGATCACAGCACGCCGCGACCGGCGATGCGCGAACCAATCTTCGTCGTCGGTCGCGTCATCGAAATAGTCCGCCGACCGATAGTGAAAATGATGCAAGCTCGCCTTATCCATCGGGTGATCCGTCGCACCGATCCGTACATAGCTAGCAATGTTCGCGAACTTGCCTATCTGCGCATTCGCGATATCGGCAAAACGGTCGCAATAGGAATAATCACCCAAATGAGAATGCGTCAAACGCGTACCGCGCCCAACCTCGGAATAGCGGCCAAAAGTCGTATCCGTGATTTCACAATCAGGATGTACAAAGGGGGCGTCCGCAGTAAGTCGCGCCATATCAGAACTCTCTTTCTTTACCGTCCCAAGTGAAAAATTTACCTGTATCCCCCAGCGTCAAATTTTCAGCGAGCGCAATTATTCCAGCACCAACATCCGCCGCATCCAGATCAGCGTCTGCCCCCCCCATATCGGTGCGCACCCAGCCGGGGTCGACCAAAGCAACAGTGATGCCATCCGGACGCAAATCAGTCGCAAGCCCCTGCATGACTTTGTTCACCGCAGCCTTAGATGCGCGATAGGCTATACGGTCTGATTTTGCGTAGCCCATATAAGCCATTTGGCTTGATATGGTCAGAATACGCGGGGCATTGCTTTGCCGCAGAAGTTCTAAACAAGCATTGCTAACCGCCAATGGTCCAGCAACATTCACCGCAAACGTTTGCGCCATCCCCGCATAATCCATGTTGGTCGTCGCTTGGCGATTTGGTCCGATGATCCCTGCGTTGTTAATCAAGATATCAATAGGCAGGTCGATAGCTGCAATCGCCCTTTTAACGGCAAATGGGTCTGTAACGTCAAACTCGACATCACCACCTCGACCGGGACGCGTCGCACGAATAACATCGAAACCACTTTGTTCTGCGACACTGGCTAAGGCTGCGCCAATCCCACGATTGGCACCAGTAATCAAAACTGTTTTCATCAATGTCCCCCCTCGTCGCCTTTTATGAGCTTACGGCGCAACCAACCCGAGAACGTATCCATCAGCATCACCATCAGTATAATCAGGACGATATAATAGGTGACTTCTTCCCAGTCTTTTTGGGTGTTGATCGCTTGAGTAAGCATAAGACCAATCCCGCCCCCGGTAATTGCACCGATGATGGTCGCCGAACGTGTGTTGGATTCCAGATAGTAAAGAATTTGGCTCAACAAGACTGGCGTGATTTGTGGGATCACCCCGAAACGATAGCGTTGTAGTGGCTTCGCCCCAGTAGAGGTAATGCCTTCGATCTGTTTGCCGTCTACGTTTTCTAATGCTTCCGAAAACATTTTGCCGAATGACCCGGTGTCCGTCAGCAAGATCGCCAATGAACCCGTCAACGGCCCCGGCCCAAAGGCCCGCGATAAAATAATCGTCCAGATCAACCCATCGACGCCGCGCAAAAAATCAAACCCGCGCCTTGCGGCGAAACGTAGACTGCCGAGTGGGCTGAAGTTTTTTGCGGCCAAAAAGCCAAGTGGCAGTGCAACCATCGCGGCACCAAACGTACCCAGAAACGCCATCAGGATCGTTTCAAACAGGGCCCATGCGACATCGCCATGGCGCCACATCTTGTTCGCCCAAAACTCGGACCAAATGGCACCTGCTTCACCATGAACCGCATGACGAAGCAGCGTGCCAAGGGCCATCCCATGGTACGGGCTATCGAGTGTGAAAAAGAACAGCTCCCATCCCAAGAAATAGCGAAAAACTTCAGACCGATTACGGGTAACGGTAAGGCGACCCGCGTCTGTTGAGATCGTCACGCGATTTTTCGACGCGTTGATCCAGTCTGGCAATTCGTTTGTCGGGAATTCCGCGTTTACACCGCTACGGCCGGGTTCAGTAACAATCAGGCCATACCCCGGAATGTCATAGGTCACTTGGGTTTCGCGAAATGTGACGATGTGGTGATTACCTAGATCGACGACAGTTTCATTACCCATGGTGACCCAAGCTGGGCTGTTGCCGTCCAGATAACGCCCCTTACGTTCACCCTCAATGGATACATCAATCGAACCATCACGGTTGTCGCGGGTCACATGGGTTTTGTAGCTGTAGGCGTCTGACACCAAGGTACGCGCGTTTTGAAGATTGGCGCGTTCTGCCAACCCGCCGATATCAAACGCAACAAAGATATAGGCAAAATAGCAGAGGATCACCGCAGGCACAGCAAACGACATCATCCGCTTGCGTTGAAAGTGCCCGGCAGTGCGGATTTGAAGCGGCATGACAGTCATGCGTGGATCTCCCCTTTGGCAGAGCCATGCGTCAGCCGATTACGCAGATTGCTTGATGTTTGATCGACAACCACGATGGTTAGAAAAAGCAGCAAGAAAATGGCTGCGGCCTCGTCGAATTTGCCCTGCCCCCAGCTCATGGTGTTGCGCAGGTCGTATCCGATGCCACCTGCCCCCACAAAGCCAAGGATCGCAGAGGCGCGAATGTTGATCTCAAACCGAAGCAGCGCGTAGCTCAGGTAATTCGGGGCGACTTGTGGGATCACACCAAGCCACATCCGCTGAACCCAGCCTGCGCCGACCGATTCCAATCCTTCGATAGGTTTCAGCGATGCGTTTTCATTTACTTCGGAGAACAATTTCCCAAGTGCACCAACCGTATGCAGCGCAATGGCGATCATCGCGGGCACTGGGCCACCGCCCAAGATAAAGATCAGCACAAGCGCGATAACAATTTCGGGCACTGCCCGCAAAACATCCAGAACGCGGCGCAGCGGCCCAACAAGCCAAGGCGAAGGCGCAAGACCACGTGTTACGAGCAACGACATGACAAGCCCGACAATCCCACCAAGCAGCGTCGAGGCCCCGGCGATATTAACCGTCTCGATCAGTGACGGCAGGTATTTAACGAAATACCCAGGCAGAAGATGCGCGCGCTCAACGGCTTCGGATATCACATCACCCGGAAAGTCGAGAAGCATCGGCAACCCGTTCCAAAAGCCACCTGCATTCCGGTCGTTTGCGGTCGCGAAACCGCTAGCCATCAGCGCAACAAAGACAATCAACAAGATTGTATTCATGATCCGCTTGCTACGAACCTGCGCCAAATAGTTTGACTGGATATCTGCTGTCGTCAGCTCTGCCATCAGTTTGTCCTGAATATAAAATTACAGGCCCCAGTGAAAACCGGGACCTGCAGAACTTCATAAAAAACCGATCAATTCGATTTCGCGAGACGGGCCGCGACGATCGAAACATATGCGTCATGTGTGATTGGATCGAAGCCAAGTGTTTCACCGGCGGCAACGCCGTAAGCGCAATCTGGGTCCGCATCATAAAGACCATCAACCAGCGCAGTCATCTTGTCTTTGACATCTTGTGGCAGCGCGCTGCGCAGAACAACCGGACCTTCCGGGATCGGCGCGGAACGCCAGATTTCAACCAGATCGTTCATGTCGACCAGACCAGCATCAACCGCTTTGCGCAATGCGCCAGAATTGAAACCGTCTTCCCATTCGCCTTGGCCGTCAGCCCAAGTCACACCACCATCAACGTCACCATTATTCACAGCAACGATTGTTTGCTCATGACCGCCAGTGAATTTGACTTCACCAAAGTAATCGCCGGATTCCATGGACGCGCCGGTCTGCTGCGGGATCTCGATGGATGGGATTAGGTAGCCAGAAGTTGAGTTTGGGTCTCCAAAGCCAAACACTTTGCCCTGCATGTCCTCAAGCGATGTGATGCCGCTGTCAGCACGTGCAAAACCGATAGAATGGTAGCCGTAAGAGCCATCAAGATTGATCTTAACCAAAATAGGCTCAACAGCTGTTTCGTCTTGAATATGGATCGCAGCATAAGATGACGCGCCCAACCAAGCCATATCAAGCGTACCGCCCAGCAGACCCTGAATAACGCCGTTATAATCCGCTGGTGCGAAAAGCTTTGTTTCTACGCCCAACTCTTCTTCGGTGTAACCACGCAGGCATTCGTATGAATTCATGCGGTCTTGTGCGTTCTCGCCACCCAAGATGCCGATGCGGAATTCGTCAATGGCGTGGCCTTCAGCAAAGGCAGCGCCCGTCAGTGATGTCGTCGCAAGCGCGGCAGCAATCAGTTTTTTCATTGGTCTTCTCTCTTACAAAACGCCCCAAGCAGACGGGGCTTTGGGGTTAAATCTTGCGCTCAGACGCTTTCGGCGATGTCCGCTAGTTTCGCGACTTCTTCGCTAAGGGTTTCAATTTCGGTGGATGTGGCCGCTTCCGAGAATGTCTCGTCCGCGCCGTAAATGTCGCGGGCCACGCCAGTGGTCAGCTGTTCGGGCGTCCCGTCAAATACGATCCGCCCTGCACGCATTCCGATCACCCGGTCGCAATAACGCCGCGCGGTATCAAGCGTGTGTAGGTTCGCAATCACCATGCGGCCGTCTTGCTCGTGGATATCGCGCAAGGACTGCATCACGACTTGCGCGTTCATCGGATCAAGAGACGCGATAGGTTCATCGGCCAGAATAATCTTGGGGTCCTGCATCAACGCACGCGCAATCGCGACGCGCTGCTGTTGACCACCGGAAAGAGCTTCGGCGCGTTTGGGGGCATGTTCCGCGATCCCAAGACGGTCAAGGATTTCGATGGCGCGGTGGATATCTTCGGTCGGATAGAGGTTGAACATCGTTGCAAAGGTCGAACGACGGTTCAACGTGCCGTGCAGGACATTGGACACAACATCCATACGCGGCACCAAATTGAACTGTTGAAAGATCATCGCGCATTGGGATTGCCAGTTGCGCTTGGCCGCACCACGCAACTGCGTGACATCCTGACCTTCAAACATGATCGCGCCAGACGTCGCATCGGTTAGACGGTTCAGCATCCGCAGCAAAGTCGACTTGCCCGCCCCCGACCGCCCAATAATCCCGATCATTACGGGTTTATCGACAACAATACTCGCCGCATCTACGGCTTTATTCCGGCCAAAGGCCTTAGTCAGGTCATCAATACGCAGCATCAAGGCTCTCCAAAGTCTTGTGCTATGTGACCCTCTCGCTTTGCAGATTTGTTAAAGAATGGTGAAGGTTTTGTGACGGGGGATAACGTATATTGCAGCCAGATTAGTCATCGCGCGTGCTTGCCGTCTTGCCACCTGGCAATAGCCGTTCGAACGGAGCTCCATTCGTTGATTCGGCTAGGCATTTGACTTTACACATTCTGACAACAAATACTGCTACTTATGAACGTCAGAATTCTAGAACTAAGCAATGGTCACATTTCCCTTGAATTCGGGGAAAAAGATGTTTCACTTGTTGCGATGGCCGCAACCAAGCTTTTCGGCGAGGTCTCGCATAAACCGTACATTATGGCTGCCGAAGTATACTTCGGCGGCGCTAAATTTATTTACCAAGATGAGTGGAACGACCCGTGTCTAATTTCGAATACGGATTTGGGCGACGCCTGCCTGCTACGCGTGTACGAAGAAATGAAGTAGTCTAGCAATAAGACATAACCCAATCGAGCCTAGCCGTCATCTTAAGCTCAAAATCTTTCTTTCGTCAGCGTTAAAAAGGGCCCCGCGAATGCGAGGCCCTTTGCGTTTTATTTATCGCCGGATAGACCGCCTGCGATGTCGGGTGAGCCGTCCAAATCTTTGGGCAGCACCAAGTTCAGCACAATCGCGATGAAGGCTGATGGTAACAGGCCAGATGTCATCAGGATGCGCAGCGTATCTGGCAGGTATTGGACCGCTTTTGGTTCTAGCTGAAGGCCCAAGCCAATCGACAGGGCGATTGCAAAGATCACCATGTTCCGGCGGTTCCAGTCGACCTCGGACAGCATGGACACACCAGCGGCAACGACCATACCGAACATGACGATCACACCGCCGCCCAGAACCTCGATAGGGATGGTGTTGATGATCGCGCCCACCTTGGGAACCAAGCCGCAGATGATCAGGAAGATGGCGCCGACGGTCACGACATGGCGGCTCATCACGCCGGTCATCGCGATCAGGCCAACATTCTGACTAAAGGATGTGTTGGGGAAGCCGCCAAAGATGCCAGCAATCGCAGTGCCGAAACCGTCAGCAAAGGTCGCGCCTTGGATTTCTTTGTCGGTTGCTTCGCGTCCCGCACCGCCTTTGGTGATCCCGCTCACGTCGCCGACGGTTTCGATCGCTGACACAAACGCCATCATGCAAAAGCCTATGACCGCTGCCGCGCTGAACTCAAAGCCATATTTGAACGGCATCGGCGCTGCGAAAGTAGCTGCATTGCTGACTTTGGCCGCGATCCCGAAATCACCGCCAAAGCTGATCATCCCGAAAATCAGCGCGTAGATATAGCCGGCGATCAACCCGATGATCACAGCAGAAATCGACAACATGCCCTTGGCAAAGAACTTTAGCGCGAGGGTCACGATGATCACCGTACCAGCCGCACCCCAGTTCAACAGACTGCCGTATTCTGGGCTATTCACTGCAGGAACACCGCCCGCCGCATATTGGATACCAACCTTAACCAGTGCCAAACCAATCATGACGACGACCAGCCCAGTCACCAAGGGCGGTAGGGCAAATCTGATTTTGCCGATCACTGTGCCCAGCAACGCGTGGAAAAGGCCACCGATCAAAACGCCGGTAAACAGGGCGGGCATTGCCTCTACCCCTTTGCCAGCGACCAGTGGGATCATGATTGGAATAAACGCGAACGACGTGCCTTGCACGATAGGCAGGCGTGCGCCAACAGGACCCATGCCGATTGTTTGGAACAGTGTCGCGATGCCCGCAAACAGCATCGACATCTGGATAAGATAGGTCATATCCGGGAACCCTAGCGCCCCCGCATCGGACCCAAAGCCAAAGCCAGCTGCCCCTGAAATGATGATGGCAGGTGTCACGTTCGATACGAACATCGCCAATACGTGCTGAATGCCAAGTGGGACCGCCTTTGCGATCCCTGGGAAATAGTCTGGGTCGCGCAGCTGTTCTGGCGTCCCGATTGAATTATCTGTCATTATTTTCGTCCCTGATGGTTTGCCGATCTTAGCGCCGGTCAAATTTAGAAATTTATGAAATAGGGTGTGTCGTAGTGATGCTCCTCTAGGTTTGGGGTGTCACCGATACGGTCAATCACGGCAAATAGGCCCGGCCCTGCCAGTGGGGTTAGGACGCCGTGCCACGTACCGCGGTGGAAATTGATCCCCTCTCCGGGGTTTGTGATGAATGCATGGGGCTGCAGATCAGCGTCTGCGACGACGACCAAAAACGGGTCCATGCTCATCGGGATAAACGCCTGCGATCCGTCTGGGTGGCGCTCAACAAGATCGAGCTGGTAGGGCAGTTGACGCAATTCCGATCGGAACAGGCTTATCCCCACCCGTGCATTGCCAACATCAACCGTTGCGCGGTCGTGGAACCGCCCACATAGGCCAGCGTTGATGATTTTATCAGGATCGCCATCGCAATTCAGCACATCCCCATATGACGCAAACGCCACTTCCGTCAGAGGGGATATGCTGATGTTTTGGGTCATCTTGGCAACATATCCTTAAGCCGATGCAATGCGATGCGTTCGACCTGATGGCAGGCTTCTTTGAATTCTGTTGCCCGGTCGTTGCTTAAACGTGACTGCATTGCTGCCTTGATCGACGCTTTGTCATGGTCGCGTACGGCAATGATAAAGGGAAAGCCGAATTTGTCGGTATAGGCCATGTTGCCTGCTCCAAATTCCGTGCGTTCGCTGTCGGTCAACGCATCCAAACCTGCGCTTGCTTGCTCTGCCGTGCTTTCTGCTGTCAGGCGTTTCGCTGCCGCCAGTTTCCCTGCCAAGTCCGGGTGCGCTGTCAGTACGCCCAGTCTTTCGTCTTCACTGGCGGATCGGAACATCCGGGCAAACGCATTTTGCAAACCTACGGCGGTGTCATGCGCCGGCCCAAGCTCTAGATCAAAGGCGCGCTCGGCAATCCAAGGCGAATGCTCAAAGACACCACCATATGCCTGCACAAACTGATCACGGCCCATTTGCGATGGGCGGACAAAACGCTGATGCGGGTGCTCGGTCGCCCAATGATTAGCGATCTGTTCACGGGTAGCGAACCAAACGTCACCTTGGCTTTGCGCATATTCGATAAACTGACGCAAAGCCTCGACACGGCCGGGGCGGCCAATCAGGCGACAGTGCAGGCCAATCGACAACATCCGCCCGCCCTCGCGGTATAGCGCGTCAAAGCTAGCCTTTAGATATTCAAAGAACTGCGTGCCAGAATTGAAGCCCTGCGGCGTCGCAAAACGCATGTCGTTGGCGTCTAATGTGTAAGGCACGATCAGCTGATCGGTTTTACCGAACTCTGACCAATATGGCACGTCATCGGCGTAGGTATCCGCCACATAGGCAAACTGCCCCGTTTCCGCAGCTAGTCGCACAGTGTTGTCAGAACAACGACCCGTGTACCAGCCGCGCGGCGGCTCACCCACGACCTCGGTGTGCAGGCGGATCGCCTCGGCCATATCGGCGCGTTCGACATCTTCAGGGGCGTCTTTGTATTCGATCCACTTCAGACCGTGGCTCGCGATTTCCCAGCCTGCATCCATCATCGCGGCGACCTGTTCCGGGCTGCGAGCCAAAGCAGTGGCGACCCCGTAAACGGTGATCGGCAAATCGGCCATCAGCCGATGCAACCGCCAGAAGCCAGCACGGCTACCGTATTCATAGATGCTTTCCATATTCCAATGGCGCTGGCCGGGCCATTGCGCGGCACCTACGATCTCAGACAAAAACGCCTCTGACGCGGCATCGCCGTGCAGCACGTTGTTTTCGCCGCCTTCTTCGTAGTTCAAAACAATTTGCACAGCGATCCGCGCCCCGTTAGGCCAATTCGCCGCCGGAGGGTTCGCCCCATAGCCGATCATGTCACGCGGATATCTTTGCACCGGTGTCTCCTATTTCATTGCCATGTTAATCAGAAATAATCCCGATTGTTTTCAAAATATTTACGAAAGTCTTTCGGCAGTTCGAATAGCATCACCGATCCGATCAATCATGAATTCCATAAACAGGCGGGTCTTTGGATCTTGGTGCCGACGATGGGTATAAAGGCACGACATCTGAACCGGCATCGGCGGCGTGTCCGCAGCTACAACCACAAGCGCACCGTTCGACAGATGTTCCGCCACCTCAAAACGCGGTTTCATCGCAACCCCCTGCCCTGCTAGCGCCCAGTCTGTAAGAACATCACCATCGTCGCTTTCTAAGCGACCGCTGACGCGAAAACGTTGTGGGCCGTCTTCGGTCATCAGCTGCCACTGGAATTCAAGCGCACCGGGAAAGCGTAGGTTCAGACATTCATGTTTGTCATTCACAAGCGCAGCACCATCCGCGGGATGCCCCCGCGCAGCGATATAATCGGGTGATGCAACCAGCACCCGCGCGACATCTGAAATCTTGCGTTGGCGCAAATTACTGTCTGCGGGCTGGCCCAGATGAAACGCCAAATCCAACCCTTCGGTGGTCATATCTACCGTCCGGTCAGTCATACGCAGCCGCACGTCAATCAACGGGTATTGCGCTGTAAATTCCGGAACATGCGGCGCAATCAATCGACGCCCAACACCTAGCGGTGCTGCAACATGCAGCTGCCCTTTGGGGTTTTCGGTCAGATCAGAAACCTGCGCCTCGGCATAATCGACAGCATCCAAGACACTGCAAGCGCCCCCATAAAACGCCTTGCCCTGCGCTGTCGGTGTAAGGCTTCGGGTCGTGCGCTGGAACAGACGCACAGACAGGTGGTCCTCTAGCTGCGAAATCCGGGCAGATGTGACCGCTGGCGAAATCCGCAAATCGCGCCCCGCCGCTGACATCGACCCCAGTTCATAGACACGGACAAAAGTCCGGATATTCTCAAAGTAAGACATTATTCTGCAATTTTTGATAGAGCTTGGCAGTATCAGGGAATACAAGAAAACCAAGCCGTTGACTAGACTGGGCGCAAAAAGGGGACACGCATGTATGATCTGGCAATTCTATGGGACTGGCTGGCCTTTGCAGTGCGCTGGCTGCATGTGATCACGGCTGTCGCTTGGATCGGGTCCAGCTTCTATTTCATCGCGCTTGATCTGTCGCTGAACCGCGATATCGACGGCCCCGCCGATGGCGAAGAATGGCAGGTCCACGGCGGCGGATTCTATCACATTCAAAAATATCTGGTCGCGCCAAAGGCGATGCCAGAACACCTGACCTGGTTCAAATGGGAAAGCTATTCGACTTGGCTGTCTGGTTTCGCCATGCTCGCGGTCGTGTACTGGGCCGGGGCTGAGCTATTCCTGATCGACCCATCCAAAGCCGACCTCGCGATTTGGCAGGCCATCTTTATTTCCGCCACGTCGCTTGCCGTAGGCTGGCTGATCTATGACTACCTTTGCAAATCTCCGCTTGGAAACACGCCCACCGTATTGATGGTGCTACTGTTTGTCCTGCTGGTCGCCATGTCGTGGGGCTATAACCAAGTCTTTACCGGCCGCGCGGCATTGCTCCATTTGGGCGCGTTCACCGCTACGATTATGACGGCCAATGTGTTCTTTATCATCATGCCGAACCAACGGATCGTCGTTGCGGACCTAAAGGCCGGGCGCACGCCGGACCCGAAATATGGCAAAATCGCAAAACTACGGTCGACGCATAACAATTACCTAACGCTGCCCGTGATATTCCTGATGTTGTCGAACCACTATCCTCTGGCCTTTGGGACGCAATACGCTTGGATTATCGCGGCACTCGTTTTTCTGATGGGCGTTACGATCCGCCACTATTTCAATTCAATGCACGCTCGCAAAGGCAAACCAAGCTGGACGTGGGCCGTCACCGTCATACTGTTCCTCATCATTGCATGGCTATCCTCACAGCGCGGATATGACAGCTATGAAGAGGCTGAGGCGCGTGAATTAACCGCATACGAACAACGTTTTGCGAGTGTCGAAGGATACGACGAAATCCACGACATTGTTATTGGCCGCTGTTCAATGTGCCACGCCCGCGAACCCGTCTGGGGCAATATGCAGCATGCGCCCAAAGGTGTGTTCCTAGAAACGACAGGGGACATCACAAAACACGCACGACAAATCTATTTGCAAGCAGGGGTTAGCCAAGCAATGCCGCCCGCAAACATTACGCATATCGAAAACGAAGACCGCGCTAAACTGATCGCTTGGTACCGCGCAGGGTCGTAGGGTGGGTTTTAACCCACCGCGCCCTAAAACCTGATTTCGAACGCAGCCCCCGGACCGTCCAATAAGCTGATCTGCGCTCCCTGCGCCTGAAGCATTCGCGCCACAATAGGCAGCCCCATACCTGTCCCACCGACGTCACGACGCGTTGTAAAAAACGGATCAAAAATGCGGTCCCGATTACCTTCGGAGATGCCGGGCCCGTTGTCAGCGATTACGACCCGATCATCATGATGCGTGATTTGGATTTCTGTTGCGCCATGCGCCTTGGCGTTTCCAACAAGATGGGTCAAAACCAGTTTCAGAACTTCTGGTGAAAACGGCACTTTGCCATCCTTTATTACACGCGCACCATAAAAGTCAGCGACCTCAGAAAGAACGCAACTCCCTCGCGGCAACGGGTCCTGTGCACGCGCAAGGGCGCGTTGACCATCCAGTAGCGCCTCCATCCGCGCCACTGCATCGGTGATGTTTTGCAGCATTTTGGTTCTGTCTGCCGCGGGCAAACTTGGGTCATCCAGCAGCTCTGCCGCGCCACGCACGACAGTCAAAGGTGACTTAAATTCATGGGTCACGTGATCTGCATAAGACCGCAGAACCGCCTCACGACCTTGTAGGGTCTCGGTCATTGCGAACACCGCGCTTCCTAGCTTGGAAAACTCAGGTGTACCGAAATGGGTCGGTACTTTGGCATCACCTTCGGCCTGCGCGTAATCCGTAATGGCGCGTACAGGGCGCAACACAAGTCGCCACAAAAAGAACCCCAGCACACCCGTCGCAACGAAGGCCATCCAGGCAATCATCCAAGTCGTCTCGGCCCAGCCAAGAACGCCACCAGCGACACGGAAATAACCGATACCAATAAGCGGTAAAAAGAACACTGCAGCCAAGGTGCCCCCCAGCACAAAAGCCAAAGGCGGTCGCCATTTGGCAATTACGCGCCGCGGCATGCGCCCATCCGGATGCCAACACCATGTACAGTCTCAATCGCGTCGGCGCAGCCCGCCTCGGCCAGCTTGGCCCGCAAATTTCGTAGATGACTATCCATCGTACGATCACTGACATGTACGTTGGTGCCATAGATTTGGTCGACCAATTGTGGGCGGGACAACACATTGTCCGGGCGTCGCATTAAATGCAGCGCTAGTTCCATTTCACGGGCAGTCAACGTCACCGGCGCATCATTCACGTGGCAAAGGTGTCGCTCTGGATCGATACTCAGCAAGCCCCGGCGCAAGACGGCTTGCGGCGTTTCAACTGGTCCGCTGCGTTTCAGAATCGCACGGACACGCGCCACCAACTCTCGCGGTGAAAACGGTTTAGACACATAGTCATCTGCGCCCAGTTCAAGGCCGACAATCCGGTCGACTTCATCCGCTTGCGCGGTCAAAAACAGCACGGGCACCTGCGAAGTCTTGCGCAATTCACGGCACACCGAAAGCCCGTCCATCTCGGGCATGCCGATATCGAGAACGATCAAGTCAGGTGATAGGCTTTGTGCAGCTTCTAGCGCCGCGCGACCATCAGCTGCCTCAGTCACACCGAAACCTGCCTGCCCCAGCGCAATGCGCAATACGTCCCGAATTTGCGCATCATCATCTGCGATCAATATCATTGCCCCACCTCCATCAATGCCAAACTACGGTGTCAGCATTCGTTTAGGTAGCGCAATTTGCGGCATCCAGCCTAATGAGCCAAGTTTATTCATCATCCAGCCACCACGCATCCCGTGCCAGTCTTTTTGGAATACCACGTACAACCATTTTCTTGCCTCTTTGTTACTGCTCTCAGGCAGACTTAAGAAAGCATGGTGCACACTATCCCTGTGAATTGTGCAGATTTTGCGTAGATTTACGATTAGCCAGAACAAGCCGACCGAATAGCCCTCATATTGTCGCCATATGGGGTCGGATCAGTGACGCTCCCGCCACGGAACACAGCGGAACCTGCGACCAATACGTCTGCACCTGCCTCGACAACCGAAGGCGCTGTCGTCGGATCGACGCCACCATCAATTTCAATATGGATCGGGCGATCACCGATCATCTGGCGCAGCTGGCGTACCTTTTCGACTTGGCTATGGATGAACTTTTGACCACCAAATCCGGGGTTCACTGTCATCACACAGACGAGATCAACCATATCCAACAGATATTCGACCGCGCTTGCTGGCGTGCCGGGGTTCAGGGCAACGCCTGCCTTGGCACCTGCTGCACGGATTGCCTGCAACGTGCGGTGAATATGCGGGCCAGCCTCTACATGGGCGGTGATCACATCAGCGCCCGCATTTGCAAAGGCTTCGATATATGGATCCACCGGGGCAATCATCAAATGCACGTCCATGACGCCTTTGATATGCGGGCGGATCGCAGCGCAAGTCGCCGGACCGAAAGTGATGTTTGGCACGAAATGCCCATCCATGACGTCAACATGCACCCAATCAGCACCCTGCGCCTCAATCGCCTCGCACTCTTTGCCGAAGTTGGCGAAATCAGCCGATAGGATTGACGGAGCGATCTTCAAAGAACGATCAAAGGACATGGGCGCACCTCATATTTGGATTTGCCACAGCAAATAGTCATAGTCCGCCCATTTGTCACGCCGTGAAGATATATGCTGCAATGCAGCAAGGGCTGTGTTAATTTGCGGTATGGTCCAGACTTTGTATCACAAAGACATTCTGCAAAACCGCGCGCAAATTCACCTGACGCGCGCGACCTTGACGCCTCAACGCCCTAAAGCCCTGCACACACATGACTTTTTCGAACTTTTTTGGGTTCAAAACGGGCAGGTCAGACATCACTTACCCGACCGCACCGACACGCTGGACGAAGGAACCGTTTGTTTTCTACAGCCCGGTCAGCATCATGCGCTACAAGGTCGCGGCGAACATGCGCTTGTTGTTTCACTGTGCATCCACCCTGATACGATTGCTAATCTTGGGAAACGCCATCCAGACCTGCAAGGTCACCTTTTCTGGTCCGACGCCAAGATCGCGTTACACCAACGCGATATTCGCCAATTGGCCACACTAAACCACGCCGCCGTCCTTTTGGAACGCAGCACATGCACTGCACTGCACGCAGAGGCATTCTTACTACCGCTTTGCGCCGACCTAACGAGTGATATTCAGCCAAAGGACGCACCCGCATGGCTGGCGCAGGCCTGCCAGACGGCCAAAGACCCCGCCGTGTTTCGGGAAGGCTCCGCTGGTCTTGTCGCGATAACGGGCAAAGCACACCCGCATGTCTCGCGCAGCATGCGTAAATACTACGGCCAAACGCCGTCAGATTTCATTAACAATTTGCGCATGACGTATGCAGCACGCGTGTTAATCACCGATAGCGACCCAATCAGCGAAATAGCCCGCAACGTAGGCATTCCAAACATGTCACATTTCCACAAACTGTTCCGAAACGCATATGGGCTGACGCCACTCCAATATCGGCACAAATACCAGCACGAACTCGTCCAGCCTCAAGGCTAAATGATCCCCATCACCTTGCGTCAAATACTCAAAAAACGGTTTTGATCAATTGATCAAAACTTGCCAATCATCGGCCAAACTGGCACTCTGTTCCGGCAATGCAGGAGGCCCCCTTGCAAACTACTCACTCCACCACTTTGCACCAGCTTCCGCAGGTGCAAGAACAGCGTAACGACGGCATGCCACTTGACCTTGATTGGGTGATGGCTGTCCAAGCGAATACATCGGCCATCGAACGACGCGCAGCCACGCTGCCCGGTCGACGGTCTGTCAAAAAAGATTACCAAGCCGCTTGGCTATGCAAAGCGATCAGTCTGATCGACCTGACGACCCTTTCAGGGGACGACAGCGAAGGGCGCGTACGACGCCTATGCGCCAAGGCACGCCAACCAGTGCGGGCGGACATCCTTGAAAAACTTGGCATGACTGGCCTGACCACAGGTGCGGTCTGTGTTTATCACGACATGGTCGAAACTGCCGTGGATGCCCTGCAAGGATCCGGCATCCCCGTGGCGGCTGTTTCCACCGGCTTTCCTGCGGGCCTATCGCCGTTTCACTTGCGCATCGCTGAAATCGGCGAAAGCGTCAAAGCGGGGGCCGAAGAAATCGACATCGTCATTTCGCGCCGCCACGTGCTGACAGGCAATTGGCAGGCCCTTTACGATGAAATGAAGGAAATGCGCGCGGCCTGTGGCGACGCCCACGTCAAAGCGATCCTTGCCACCGGCGAGTTGGGCACGCTGCGCAACGTCGCGCGCGCGTCTCTGGTCTGCATGATGGCCGGAGCTGACTTCATCAAAACGTCCACTGGCAAAGAACCGGTCAACGCCACCTTGCCCGTCACGCTAACCATGATCCGCGCGATCCGCGACTATCAGGAACGTACCGGGATCAAGGTCGGGTACAAACCTGCGGGTGGCATCTCCAAAGCCAAAGACGCGCTGGTCTATCTATCCATGATCAAAGACGAACTGGGCGACCGTTGGCTGCAACCCGACCTTTTCCGCTTTGGCGCATCCAGCCTACTGGGCGACATCGAACGGCAACTCGAACATCACGTCACAGGCGCCTATTCGGCATCCTGGCGTCACGCGATCGGATAAGATCATGACCATCAAAGAAATCTTCGACACCATGGAATACGGCCCTGCCCCTGAAAGTAGCAAAGAGGCGCTGCAGTGGATCGCCGATCGTGGCGGCATCGCGGGCCATTACATCAACGGCGAATGGGGTGCGTTGCGCGATGATTTCCCATCGAACAACCCAGCCACAGGCGAAAAGCTGGCAGGCGTAACCAAAGGCACCGCAGCCGAGGTCGAAGCCGCTGTCAAAGCCGCCCGCAAGGCGCAACCTGCATGGGCCAAGTCGGGCCATAAACGTGCGCGTGTCCTTTATGCAATCGCCCGCCTTTTGCAAAAACACAGCCGTCTGCTGGCCGTGATGGAGACATTGGACAACGGCAAACCGATCCGCGAAAGCCGCGACATTGATGTGCCGCTGGCGATCCGCCATTTTTACCACCACGCGGGCTTTGCCCAGTTGATGGACGAGGAACTGCCCGGCCGCGAGGCATTGGGTGTTTGCGGTCAGATCATCCCATGGAACTTCCCGCTGCTGATGCTTGCGTGGAAAATCGCGCCTGCGCTGGCAATGGGGAACACGGTCGTTCTGAAACCAGCAGAATACACATCACTGACCGCGATGGTCTTTGCCGAAATCTGCACCGAAGCAGGCGTACCGCCGGGCGTCGTGAACATTGTGACTGGCGACGGCGAAACAGGTGCAGCACTGGTCAACGCTGATGTCGATAAAATCGCATTCACTGGATCCACCGAAGTTGGCCGTAAAATTCGCGAAGCAACGGCCGGATCAGGCAAGGCGCTATCTCTCGAACTGGGCGGCAAATCCCCCTACATCGTATTCGACGATGCCGACATCGACAGCGCGGTCGAAGGCTTGGTTGACGCGATCTGGTTCAACCAAGGCCAGGTTTGCTGCGCCGGATCGCGTCTGTTGGTCCAGGAAGGCATCGCTGATCGATTCTATGCCAAACTCAAAGCCCGGATGGATGGGCTGCGCATCGGTAACCCGCTCGACAAATGCATCGACATCGGCGCCATCGTGGACCCGGTTCAGCTGGACCAGATCAACAAGATGGTCAGCGCTAATACAGAAGGCGAAACCTATCAGGTCGCAGCACCCGAAGGCTGCTTCTATCCCCCAACACTGATCACTGGCCTGTCGTCCGCATCGACACTGATGCAGGAAGAAATCTTTGGACCAGTTCTGGCCGCGACAACATTCCGCACGCCATCCGAGGCTGTCGAAGTCGCGAACAACACGCGCTATGGCCTTGCCGCATCGGTCTGGTCGGAAAACATCAATCTTGCGCTCGATATCGCGCCTAAACTGGTTGCCGGCATCGTTTGGATCAATGGCACCAACATGATGGATGCCGCTGCTGGCTTTGGTGGCGTACGCGAAAGCGGCTTTGGCCGTGAAGGCGGCTGGGAAGGTCTGACAGGTTACACAAAACCAAAGGCATCTGCGAAGCCAGTCAAACCAGCCAAGCCATTTGCAGCTACTGACGGACAGCCTGCGGACCCTCTCGACCGTACAGCGAAACTGTATATCGGGGGCAAACAAGCACGACCTGACGGTGGCTATTCAAACCCTGTCTACAGCGCCAAAGGCAAGCTGCTGGGCCATAGTGGCATTGGCAATCGCAAAGACATCCGCAACGCGGTCGAGGCATGTAACGCAGCCAAAGGCTGGTCCAAGACAACTGGCCACCTACGTGCGCAAATCCTGTATTACATTGCAGAAAACCTGTCGGCACGGGGCGCCGAATTTGTGGCAAGGATTGACGCCCTTGTTGGTGGAAAATCCGGCGCGGCAGAGGTCGAAACAGCCATCCAAACGCTGTTCACTTACGCCGCGTGGGCCGACAAATACGATGGTCAGGCGCATGGCGTACCGATCCGTGGTGTCGCGTTAGCAATGAAAGAACCGGTCGGAAACATCGGCATCCTCTGCGACGATACCCCACTATCTGGGCTAATCAGCGCAATGGCACCCGCAATCGCAATGGGCAACCGGACCGTCCTTATCCCAAGCGCTGCATTCCCGCTGGCGGCGACTGATTTCTACCAAGTGCTAGAAACATCAGACGTTCCTGCGGGCGTGGTGAACATCATCACAGGCGACCACGCAGAACTTGCGCCGACGCTCGCTAGCCATATGGATTTAGACGCTGTCTGGTCATTCTCAAGCAGCGATGTCAGCGGAGCGGTAGAAAAGGCTAGTGCGGGGAACCTGAAACGCACATGGGTGAACAATGGTTTGGCGACAAACCCAGCAACTCACGACTATCTTCAGGCCGCGACAGAGATCAAAAACATCTGGATCCCATACGGCGAGTAACGAACCTTCGCCAATTCACAATACAAAAAAGGCCCCGATTTTTCGGGGCCTTTTGTTTTATTTCTTTGATCGCCAAGTACCGAGCCATCGCGAGATGCGGCCCCTACTCTCCGCGATATCTGCCTGAACTTCGTCCACACGATGACCAGCGCTATCCATTATAGGATCAACCGTACGTTCACGAAACTGACGCCACATAGCACGTATAAACGCAATGGCTGCCATAAGGGCGACAAAGAAAAATATGTTGAACCAAGGAATGATAGTCACGTTCGGACTATCAACAGGACGGATCGCGACTGCGTTGGGAAAAGCTGAGAAGTATTCGTTGCGCCAACCGTAATGGGTCACTACTGCCCATTTCGGTTGTTCAGGGGTCGAACGCAAATCGTCAGCCTCGGTTTGTAGCGATGCCGTGTCGAACTTGAAATAGAACGGCCAAGACCATCCTGTATCCTCATTACGATAAACCATAACTTCGGTTGTATCGCGCGGCACAAATCCCAGAAGGTAGGTTTTCTTTTTAACCGTCTGTATGAACTGAACGTCGCGATTGATGATCGTGGCAGACTGGTCATCCGGACGCGCCCAAAAAATGCGGGTCCAATCGTTCAGATCTTGGCGTTCTTGGTATGTGTTCACAACGCGCACTATGTCGTGCTGCGGCAGAGCATAATGCAGGATGACCCAGCCAAACATGAATACAAGAACCCGAAAAGCGATCTTAATGCGGTGCATAGGAATTCCTTTAGTTCTCGTTAATCATATAGATAATGGCGGCGATGGCGATGGTAGGAACGACATAAACAAGCCCGATCAATTTGGGTCGGATCGAACTATTATAGGCCGCAATTCCCTCAGCGACATAGGCATCACGGGCGTCTTCATCAACATTGTCTGGGTGATCGGCGTCAAATTCTTTTTCTAGCCGCTCACGTCTGACCGACCGCGAATAGACCGAGATCATCAGATACAGCACACTTAGCCCGACAAAGCCGAACACGATTAGTCGAATAAATCCCATCAGCTCCTCCTACCGAGCGCGCCCCACGGGCCAACGCGGGTAATCAAATCAGGTTGCGCTTGCGGCCTTGGCTCCTCCATCGGGGCCTCGTGACCGTAAAGCGCTTGTCGGGTTCCAGCCTTATCTACCTGATATTCGCGATCAAGGAAATCAACGACATAAGCCCGCTTTTCGTCCGGCCATGTGGCGTAGGCGCGATAGAACACCTCTTTATGGCAGATGAACAGTTGCCTGATATCAAGCGGCGTAAGTTCGGCCAACAACATGTTTACCAAATCTGCATCCGCGTGTGGCTTAGCGCGAAGCGTATAGAAATACGCCGGGTGTTCAGACGTGATCTTGGGCCACGGACCGTCCTCTTCGGCCCATCGCAACAACGCGGCAAGCCCCTGCCAAGCCTCTGGCAGTTTCTGCGCATACTGTCTGCCCAATCGGCGCAGGTCGCGACGGGTCGCACCGGCAAGGTTTTCACCCATCGCGGCGGCGACCTCCATCACGATGAAATCCATCTTCTGATGCAAAATCGCGGCGGCATCGACACCACGTGCGTCGATAATGGGTTCAACCAGATCGTTAATGCTTAGGAACTTTGCAATGGCCGAACGATCCCTAAGGTCGAAGGTAAACCGAATAGGCAGGTCGTCAAAGTCGTCCTTATCGGTCGCGACAATCGCCGCAGGATGTTCAACACCGCGAAACAGGTACATGCCGCCAAACAGATCTGTCCAATAGTTGTCCTGATCGAATTCCATCTGCTTTAGGCGGACCGGGTTGCGCACGACATCGCCCGTCTTTTTCGCCATGCCAATCATATCCGCGATCAGCACATCATCGAACCACGCATCCTGTTCAGACTTAAACCGATCGATCATCTTACCCAGCTTATCAGCCATCGCCACTGTGCCGCTGGTCGTATCAGCCTCGATCCGGACTTTACGAATATCAAAAAGGCGCGCCGGACTATCGGCCAAATAGACAGAGTTCACCAATTCGCCCGCAACGGCATCGCGCGCGGTCAAGGCAAACAACTCTGATCTGTTTTCGTTGATAAACTGTTTGAGGATGCTGCGCGCAGTCGAAAACTTTGCATTCAACAGCGGTGCGGTCGCCTGCTCTGTCGTCAGCAGAATAAACTGGCGGTTCACACCTGCGTGGTTCAGATAGAGATCATCACCGAACTCTTCACCCAACTCGGGGCTGAATCCAGAAATATCAATATGGAACACGTTCTGGGCCGTTTTACGCCCAATAAGATGCTTGAGCGCACGATTGTAGCGTTCAACCAACACCGGACTATCCACCCGGATCAGGTTGCCAAACATCAGGCCTTTTTCGATTAGTCGATGCATGTTGCAACTCCGTTGGATAACGCTACCATGTTTCGCTCACCCATTTTTTGGGTAAGCCAGCCAAAGACAATAGCATAATGGGCGTCCATATAATTGCTGCGATTAGGCCGAGACGCCCGAAGAATGCGATGTTCGCAGACCAGCCGGGTACCATCATTTCCGCGAATGGCACCCCTTGCCATATGTAGAGAACAGCGAAAAAAGTCGCTGAAATCACAAACAGCAAGACCGTCGACACGAAGGCGTTTAGCAGTAGTGGTCTCACGCCTTCAGGTAATAACTTTGACATAAGACGCGGCACACCAAAAGCGAGCAACGCAAGTGTCACGGCCGGAACAAATAAGCTGTCAGAAACAAAACTACCCATCCAGCGAAGCCTTTATCGTCAAGTTGGGGCTTAGCAATGCCCAAACATAACGGCCGATGATCCATACGGCGCGTAGCAAAATAGCAGCGACACCACCGGACGACATTCCCAGACCATGCTCTACAACAAATCCGAGCGCCCCCAAATAGGTTGGAGAATGTTCAAAATGGTCCCAGCCAACGGCCACCAAACCAACCGGAAACGAAGCAATAAGCGTTACGCACAAAGCTCCAATCATTGCGAACGGCAACGCCAAAAGGACATGCAGTTTCTGCGTGATTAAACGGCCAGTTGCCCACCAGCCGACTGCACCTAACGAAAGCGATCCTGCCGCCATAACATAGACATCATGTGCCGATTGATGGCTCAACCTTTGCCCCCTAGATACCGCTTCTTCGCTTCTTCCTGACGACCAAAATCGCGGACCATGTTTTCAATCGCGACTTCGTCAGACTTATCTGCATAGCGGAACTCACTGTCTGCGTAGCGGTTGATTTCTTGGATCACCATGTCAACCGTGATCGGCACGCGCAGGTCGGAAATCATGGCTTTCTTAGTGTCATAGTCTTTGAACATAAACAGATCGGGATTTTCCATCCATTCGTCAGGCAGTTCAAAGTCCATCGCGCGAACCTTCACCGCGTCAGTGATGTTCTTAATCGCACGGCCTGTAAAACGCGGATCAGCCTCTTGAATCGCTTTCAGATAGGTCCCCATTTTGGCAATTGTATCAAGCGTGCCAATCTCAGACGAAACACGGTCATAGACATTCAGCAAGCCAACCTCTTTGGGCCGCGAGTGTCCCTCGAACGATGCGGCGACTGCCTTTTTGATCTCTTGCGCGCTAAACACTTCATGCGCACCGACTGGGATCTCGTGGTTCTTGCCCATCAGCAAGTAAAGAATGTCGATATAGTCTTCGCGCGTTTGCGGACCATCGACCAAGAAACGCACTCCAGCGCGCTGACGCAGTGCATCATCGACGTTTTCAGGATAGTTTGAGAACATGCCAAACGTACAGTTGCCGCGGACAACGGTGTTCGCACCGGCAAAGCTTTCCATCAGCACGGCGGTGATTTCTAGCTGGCCAGCAGATGACTGACGGTCCCCCCGTTTCCCCGCAAGCTGGTCAATGTCATCAATCGTGCCAAAGCCGATCACATGCGGATCAAGCACGTTGTTGATGAACGCCTTGGCGTTCTGACCAGATTTACCCTGATAGCTATCAATATTGTCGGTCGAAAGGTTCTGATAGCGGAACGGATAGCCCGCGACCTGACAGTAATCGTTCACCAAGCCAGCCATCATTTGAATCAGTGTCGTCTTACCCGTCCCCGGCTTACCGTCACCCATAAAGGTAAAGATAAACCCACCAAGTTCCGCAAACGGGTTCAGCTTGCGATCAAAGTCATAGGCCATGACCATTTTGGCCAGTTTCATCGCCTGATATTTGGCAATGTGGTTACCGACGACCTCGTTCGGTTTCTTAAAGGTCATGGTCAGGGCAGAACCCTTGGCCTTGCGGGCTGGGGTAAAGCCCTGAACGGTGAAATCGTCAGCCTCAACATGCCAGCTGGAATTATTGAACGCGACCATATGCGGGGCCGTGCTTGCACGCTGCGCCACTCGATCCATCAGTTGCTCGCAATAAGCCAGCATAGTCGCAATCAAAGTGGCCTCGTCCTTGGCAAATTGACCCAGCTTCTGATCCAGCTCCCAAATCGCACCGTGCAATGCTAAGGGGGCATTATCGGTCAAAACCTCATCGACAGGCCCGACTTCAACGCTGGTTTCTGTGCCATGGCTTGCCAACAAAAATGACGTGGCATTCGCTAATGTATACAGTGTGATCAGACTCTCGGCTGCCAGATACTCTGCAAATTCGACGGACCTTTCCGATGGCAAACGCCCCTCAAGATTGACGCGTTTTAACTCGGTCAAGGGCGTCTGATCAGAATAAGCCTCTGCCACGGCCAAAGCGATGGACATCGCACGGCGCAACGCATGCGCCACGGATGCCTGCGCAGGTGAAGTCAGCGGATCATCGTCGTCCGTTTCCGCAAGACGATCAAGCAGGCGAACACCACCAGCAGGTGCCGATGTACGCGACAGCAATCCAGGTGTTGTAGAACGGAACCGACGACGGGTCGCAGCCACATCCGGCGACTTCTCGGGCGTTTCCAATGACAAACGCGCCTTCGCCAAACGAGGACTATGATCCAACCGCATCAACATCTCGGCCACTGGCATATAGTGTTTGCGGATATCGTCTTCACGCAGTTCCATTTGATCGCTTGTCTGGCTCATATCTCTTCTTTCAACTCATCTTGCTTAAAATACTCCCGCCGGAGGCCAACAAATTTAGCTAAATTTGTTCCTCGCTAACGATAGCTCAGCACGCGTCCGCTATCGCTGACGACAAACTTGCGGATATCGCTAAATCCATGCGGGTTCCGTTCAGCAAGCGCCTGATAGGGGCGCTCTGGCATAATAAGGGATCGTTCCAACCGAGTGGCACCCAAGTTCGCACCACCCTGCTCGAACACATCGCGCGCAAAAATCTGTCGCTCAACCGACCCGAACCAGCCTGACTTCACATGCTCAACACGTTCGGCGACCAGTTCTTCTTCGGACCACACAAGCGCCCAATCTTCACCGACAGGGGCATTCGCTGCCTCTAGTACCTCGCGTAGCGGACCCGATTGGCGAGTAAAGGCGTTGCTATACATCGGACCAATGTGGAACCGGCGCAGGCGCGTTGGATGCAGGTCGTCGAAATCTTCGTCAAAGCCCTTTGCGATCGTCAGCAGCTTTAACCCTGCAACCGACTGCGCCATCAGATGCGCTTGGGCTTCGGGCCAGCGGCGTTCATCTTTGGGCAGACCAGTGCGGCCAGTATCTTCGACGTCCATGATATAGATCGTCGGCAGATTGATCTGGCTATCATAAACGGCCCAGTGCACTTGAAACACACGGCGGTCGGCCTTGTTTTCGACCCAAACAGCCTGCGGATCGTTACGTGCCCAAAACTGGTCACCGCGCAAAAGCTCTTCGTAATATAGTCGCTGTGACAACGCATATTGCAGCTTCGTCGGGATTTCCTGTTCGCTTAGGATGACCCGCACCATTTGGTCCTTCAGATCATCCGTACTTGGCATCGACCCAAGATGGCGTTCGGCCTGAAGCGCGTCATTCGCCATCTCAAGCAATTCTTGGTAAACAGGAAACCCGCTTTCCACCCGGTCGAAGGTCAACTTGCCTGCATAGGCAAACCGTCCCGAAAAATGGTATTTGTGGGCCAGCGCTGTGAAGGTCCAATTCAAACCAACAAGGTATTGCGCCAAGGCCTCGATATCACGCCGAGAGAAACGCCCCTCGGCCTCCATCGTCGCGGCGACCTTGGTTAGATAGCCCGTGATCCGTTGAAACTTGCCAAAATACCGACGGGTCACGCGGGTATCTTCGAGTTTCATGTGGTCGGCTTGGAGATTAGTCATTATGTTTCTCACCACTCCCGTAAAACGGGAGAGTATTTGCTATGCCCTTCCAAAGGATGCGGATAATCTCGCCAAGTTCGAGTTCCGTTCCGTGATATACTGAACGTTTAGCCCGCTTCATCAACTGCAATCCTGTCGGGACAAAAAATAGAAAAAATACCCACATCCACCAAAACATTGCGCCGAACATAAAGGTAAATTTCACCAAATCTGAACCTTCGGCTTCGTAAGCATGTAAAAAGTGTAGCAAAAAGATAAGCGGACTCATAAAGATAGTGGTAAGTAGCATGAACAGGCACAATCCGATCCAAGCGTTGAAATAGCTCACAAAGCTAAATCCGCTGTCGCTCAAGAATCAGCCCCATATTGATTGCTGTCGTGCTTTTCGACGATCTGTTGGAAGCGGCGCACAAAGCGTTCGTCTGCTTTCGCCTTTTGCTCAAGTATCTCGCGGGCAAAGACCATGTGGTCTTCGTGAGCTTCCATCATGTCGGCCATGCGCGCGTTAGTCGCGGCACCGATGGCGGCCATTGCGGTTTGGGCCTCTTGGTCGGTTTTTACGCCGATTTCGTTGATCTTGTGCGCGACGTCCTGCTGCTGTGCAGTTTTCAAAGACTTGGACAGGGCGTCGTACAGCACAACACGCTGCTTCGTGTCTGTTTGCAGTTTGTTGATCAGCACCATCTGCGTCGCCGCTTGGTTCTGCAAACTGTCGATCCAGGTTTTACCCTTTTCGATATAACGCTCTAGCGTCTGGGATTTTGCTAGTTTCACTTGCTCTTGCTGGACCATGTCGTTGTAGCTGGCATTCAACCCAGCCAATTCGGTTTCCAGTTTCGTACGCGCCGCGGCGTCTTGTTCAACTGAAATTTTACCTTCAAGCGTGATGATCTGCGGGTCAACGGCCAAGATGTCAGCGCGGATTGCTTCCAGCTCACCAACAACCGCTTCGCGTTCTTGCAAGGTACCACCAAGGTTCTTTTCGACACTAGTTTTCTGTTCATTCAGCACAGCTAGCTGGCCTTCAAGCAGCTTCATGATCACGTCAGATTTGCTGATCAAATCCTGCAATTTATCATCAATTGATGCCGTGCGCATACGTTCCTGGCGCATGCTGTCGGCCTTGGCCTTGCTGAAAATCCCGATAAAGGTTTCCATGCCAGTCTTAGACCGCATTTCATCAAAGTCTTTGGAAAATGCGGATGTCACATCGTCCAAGCCCATAATCAGCTCTGCGATGTTTGCGTTCATGAGGTCTGTATGTGCGTGCACTTCATCAAGGCTGGCGTTCTCAATATCGACAGCGATGTCAGTGCCTTCGGCCATTTTTGTCCGCGCCGTTTCAATGCGGCTTGTCAGTTCTGAAATCTTGCTTTGTGCGGCTGCAACCTGTTCTTGCGATTCCTGAATCTGGGTCTGAAAATCGGCCATTAAAATATCCCTCTTTTATTCTGTGTTAACAGTCATGTAGGGACTGCCACTGTATTTTTCAAACGCACGGTATACTAAACCGCACCCGTTCGGGCGCAATTCTTACAAGACCTACCAGCAAAATAAAGCGCTTAAGCGTCGTCAAAAACTGGCGGGTGGTCCATCGCTACGGCTTCTGGCCCCAACAGTTCTTCTGCGTCGATAATTTTAGGCGGCAATTCAATGCCGCGCTCAAAGTTTTCGGGGTCAACGCGTAAAGATTCCTCTTGTCCACGGATATGGACCTTCATCGGCGTATCGATCTGATCGAACAGGTGAATGACATCTTGATTGAACATACGAATACAGCCGGCGGAACCAGAATTCCCGATAGATTCCAAATCGTTCGTGCCGTGGATGCGATAGTAAGTGTCGCGCGAACCACGGTACAAATACAATGCACGTGCGCCCAGCGGGCTACGCAGACCACCTGGAATACCAGCAGCCAAATCCCCATACACTTCAGGTTCAGTACGCAACATATTCGCGGTCGGTGTCCAGCCCGGCCACTTTCGTTTCATACGGATTGTCGCGTTTCCGCGTATCGATTTACCGGCGCGACCAACCCCAACGGGGTAGCGTGTCGTCGTACCATCGTCGCGGACATGGTATAAAAACTTGGCGTATGGATCCACATCTATCGTATTTCCGCGCTGCTCTCCGTTATAAATTCCGGATACACGACGGTTTACACCTTGCAGGTATTTTGACGGAATTCCGGGCAGCCGATACCCTGCGTCCTCGATTGGTCCATACCCATCGAGAAACTCTACTGGAGGCGGCAGTTCTTCTTCGGCAACGCGTGGCGTACAAGCCGCTGCGGTGCTGGCCAGCATCATCGCTCCAAAAGATCGACGCGTTAGAATTGTCAAAGATCGCATACACTCACCCAATATTTCGCTTTTGCCGTCTTAGCACTGCAGTTAGGCAAGGCAAAATAGCCAGCAAGCGGATTTCTGCGAATGCATTACAAATCGTGACAATCACGCACTGACGCAGCATGTTTCCAACGCAGTTAGTGTTTTGTCTGGCTTAACAAAGAGGCCTCATGCGACTTTAGTGTCCGCCGCGCCGATTTGTTAAAACGCTCTGGCGATGTGGTAAGCTCTGGGAACAGCGCTATCAGCTCATCATACGTATGCTGTTCTTGCTGGCTTACGCTTTCAGCAGACACAAGAAAGCTCTCACTGGCGATGCCCTCTGCATAGATGATTTCATGCCGTTCAAAGACGATGTGAAAATACTCCACCTCGGTCCCAAATTTTTGATAGATTGTGTCACCGTTGACCAGATATTTAGCCGCGGCAAGAACCTCACCTTCACCAAACATGACCTGCGCCTGCCAACCGATCATAAGCATCCGATGCTGTGGGGACACCAACAGATCACGCTCGTTGCCCAGCGCGCCCTTCGAAATAACAATCGGCGCAAAACGGCCGAGGCTGTGTAAAAACTGTATTTTCTGATAGGGTGACCTCGTGGACTGGAGGTCGTTATGTCAGGTTTTATTGAAGGTTCAGGCCGTAGTCAGGCCAGTTTATTTCCCGCGCGTTTGGAGGATTGGATTTGCGAAGACAATCCAGTTCGTGTCGTCGATGTTTTTGTGGATGCATTGGATTTGAGTGATCTCGGGTTTGGTCGTGTGGCTCCGGCCAACACGGGTCGACCAGGATATCATCCTAGCGTTTTGTTGAAGCTTTTCATTTACGGCTATCTGAACCGGGTCCCATCCAGCCGTCGCCTGGAACGAGAGGCCAATCGGAATGTTGAGGTTATGTGGTTGATGGGTCGCCTCGCACCGGATCACAAAACGCTTGCAGATTTCCGTAGGTATAACGCAACCGCTATCAAAAAGACCTGCGCGCAATTTGTTGAACTTTGTCGTCGGGTTGGTGTTCTGGGTGGCGGGTGTGTCGCCATTGATGGGAGTAAATTCAAGGCCGTGAACAACCGAGATAGAAACTTCACACCGCGAAAGATTGCGCTGCGTATCGGCCACCTTGAACAAAGTGCCGCTCGTTATCTTGAAGAGATGACTCGGGTTGATCGACAAGAAGCACGCGAAATACGCGTTGATAAAGTCCGCCACTTGGAAACCAAACTTAAGCGTGTTCAGGCAGAGGTACATCGCCTGAACAGCATAGTAGAACAGTTGAAAGATACGCCGGATGGCCAGATATCATTGACGGATCCTGATGCGCGGTCGATGGCAACCCGTGGCAAAGGCACCGGGCTAGTTGGATATAACGTTCAGACAGCGGTCGATACCCAGACGCATTTAATCGTGGCACACGAGGTCACAACGGTCGGCAATGATCGCACCCAACTCGCCCCCATGGCCAAGGCTGCGAAAGCTGTGCTCAAGCTCGACAAACTGGAAGCAATTGCTGATCGTAGCTATTTCAACGGGTCACAAATTCTGACCTGTGATCAAGTTAAAATCACGGCAACTGTTCCGCGCCCAGAGACTTCTGGCAACCGTAAGAAGGGTATGTTTGTGAAGGCAGACTTTGCCTATAATGCCGAGACCGATGTCTACATTTGTCCCGCTGGCAAGCACCTCACATATCGATACACGCGCGAAGAAGGCGGTCTGATGCAACGCCGGTATTGGCAAAACGAATGCCAAAGATGCCCGTTACAGCCCCAATGCACGACGGGAAAAGAGCGTCGTATCACGCGCTGGGAACATGAACATCTCATCAACGAAGCAGCCGCGCGGATGGAACGTGACCCAGACCTGATGCGGACGCGACGCTGCACTGTCGAACATCCCTTTGGGACACTGAAATCCTGGATGGGAACCACCCATTTCCTAACACGGAGATTAACGAATGTCGGCGCTGAAATGGCACTGAACGTCCTTGCCTACAACATCAAACGCATGATCAACATGATCGGAGTTGGCACGTTAATGAAGGCCATCACGGCCTAATTGCAGCTATTCCGGCGCAATTTAGTTCCCAAAATGCTACCGCGGGATCAAACTAGAACCCAATTGGCGCCCCTCTGTTCGGAGAAAAAAACGCAGACGATAAAATCGAAAAATCCGAAGGCTCAACGAAGAGTTTTTACACAGCCTCGGCCCGTTGCAGACACTTTGCGTGAAACAACGTGCAGTACGGGTTGCAGCCCGTTATCTACGGTATGGACCATGTCGCCGGCGCGTAGGTCTTCGACTTCAACCTCACCCCGTGTTGTTGTTATCCTGCTTCTGCGGGTGAAGCATGCAAGATTGACGTTATCAGCAGTCAGATCTTCGGCTGCAACCCCGGTCAACGTGATCGAACCGCCACCTAACGACGCATTATTCAGTACCCCATCATCATTCAGATCGGCACGTGCTTCGGCAAGGTTCGTGTAAAACGTCGATAGGTCGAGGAAATCGTTGTTCGTTTGATCACCGTCGTTGATGTCTTGACCAGTGCCTGTGTTAAAGTCAGTGATAACGTCATTACCGTCACCCACATTATACACAAACGTATCATCTCCGTCGCCACCCGTCAGGGTATCGTTATCGGCACCGCCGGTAATAGTATCATCGCCGCCGTCACCATCAATAGTGTCATTGCCGGCGCCACCATTCAGGATATCGTTACCTTCGACACCAGCTGCGATTCCCGTTGTAGAGCAGTCAGGATCGGGGGCACCGTTCAGCATCGGCGTTGTCAGTAAATCCTGCGTTGCCCCGCCCGTATCAGGCCCGTTCACAGTTGCCCGAAGAACGTTCCCGCCACCATTTTCCCAATATCGAATTTGAACAGTATACGTTTCACCCGCGTTCAGCGTTATCGCCCCACTACGTGACGTATCTGGCTGGTGAAAGTCATTATTCAAATAGCTATTATCGCCAATCGGGGAACTTTGTGAATCCCAAATGACCGGATTACCGGAAGAGTCAAATATCTGAAGCGTCGATCCGTCGTCTGAGCTTGTCGAGAAAGTATACGATCCACCAGAACCAACCGAAATCGTGTTCGTGTATATGACGCCAAAATCATTTGGGTTGCCGCCCACTCCGCGGACGGTGTTCGTAATACCCTCGACATCGAAATCTGTCACATATCCAGAAGCGGTCCGTTCAGACGCATCGCTACCAATATCAAAAGCCTGATTGGACCCTGAACCAAAATTGTGATCAAAGGTTTCAAAGTGCCACGCACCCGCAACTGGGCCGTCACCCTGAAGGACACCATCTTCAGCACCGCCATTTATAGTATCGTTACCCAACCCGCCTGTAAGCTGGTCAGCATCATTCGATCCAGAAATAGTCTAATTACCCTGTGTTGCAGGGTTTGTGCTATCGTTATCTGCCATACAGGCAATCCTCGCAAAAGATGTTTACCACTTACCTTTATTTAGCAAAGCGTAATAGGATTAGACAATAAACTCTTAGGTATAGGCCTCAAAGCGGAGTTTTGTTGCGATTTTACCCTAGACAAATGGAAAATAGTGAAAATTGCCTGCCGAACGACCCAAACGGCAGGCAATGCGACCTTATCCGATCATGTTATACTTAGGACCGTAAGGATAGCTTGTAACATCCTCATTTCCCGTATCAGTAATAAATAGGATGTCGTGCTCACGATATCCGCCTGCTCCCGGGTGACCTTCCGCAATGGTTAACATCGGCTCCATTGAGATCACCATGCCAGGTTCAAGCACCGTGTCGATGTCCTCACGCAGCTCCAGTCCCGCCTCGCGGCCATAATAATGCGACAGCACGCCAAACGAATGCCCATAACCAAAGGTACGATATTGCAGCAGATCTCGTTCCTCAAAGAAGGCGTTAATCTTGGCTGTCACCTCGGAACACTTTGCACCCGGCACCAACAGCGACATGCCGTACTCATGGGCGGCTACGTTTGCTTCCCATATAGCGAGGCTCGCATCATCGACCTCCCCCACGAACAGTGTCCGCTCAAGTGCTGTATAATACCCGCTGATCATCGGAAAAGTATTCAGGGACAGAATATCACCCTGCTCTAACACGCGGCTCGTCACGGGGTTATGCGCGCCATCTGTGTTGATCCCCGATTGGAACCAGACCCACGTATCGCGGTATTCGGCGTCCGGGAAACGCTTTGCGATCTCAAGCTCCATCGCGTCACGACCTGCCATTGCGACGTCAATCTCGCGGGTGCCGGGCTTGATCGCGTCACGAATAGCAAAGCCGCCGACATCGGCAACAGCAGCACCGGCGCGGATCAGGTCCAGCTCTGCCTGTGACTTATGCATCCGTTGCAGCATTGCCGCCGGGGCAATGTCGGTCATTGCAGTGGGGGCCATGAATGCCTTGAGCTTTTCATGCTGAAGCATCGTCAGGTGATCACCTTCATACCCAACATGCCGGCCCTGCCCCGTCACCGAGACGATCGCACGCCAGAAATTGTCGCGCTCCCAATCCGTGTAGGTGATGTTGTCTCCATAGCAGCGCCGCCAAGGCTGCGCGGCATCAATCCCCGCGCTAATCGTCACACAATCCGCCTGCGTCACAACCAGCCCATAAGGCCGCCCAAAAGCGCAGTACAAAAACCCCGAATAATAGGCGATGTTGTGCATCGACGTGAAAACAGCGGCCTCAATCCCCTGTTGCGCCATAATAAGACGCAGGCCAGCCAGCCGAGCTTCGTATTCAGAAGCAGCAAATGGCAGGACTTCGGCACCTTGGTGAAAACGGTAAAATTGCGGACGTGCAGTCATGTCAGACCCTCGCGAAAAGGTCCCGGCGTTCAGGACATCATGTATGGAATCACAACGACGCCATCGTTGTTGTTAAAATGCTAAGCTGCGTGCGTACCCAAATCAATGCCCGTCATTGGTTAAGCGGAAAGCCACATCGTCACGCTATGCTGGATATTGAGCGCCGTGGACGTGATCCGATTACGGGCACACACCACGCTAAAAACTCAACAAGCTGAGTTGAGGGAATGTCTGCTGTGCGGACGAAACTACCGTTGATCAAGAAAACAAAAGCCTCATCTCCCAAACTTGATTTTGCTTGACCTAAGCGATATTAAAACGATGACGCGCCAGTAAATAAACAATTTCGGTGACAATTAGGGTCGTAAAATCGCCCACCTGATAGCGGTGGAGGGTAACCGCCCGACGCGTCAACCAACGTAACTTTAGCCTCAAAGCTGCCGTTAGGCTCCAGCCCAACTCATCGCCCGTCAGGATATTCCGCTGGCCCTTTGACCTCAAGCTTATTGCCGAATGGGTCATAGATGTAGAACGAATGCCCGACACCGCGCGCGCCGCCGTGTTGGGCTTCGCGGTCGATTGTGACACCGTGCGCTGATAAATGCGCGCGCATGTCGGCCGGGTCAAAAGGGCTGGTGGCGATGCAGACGTGATCTACGTTCCGCCCGCCGGGTACAGGCGGCACAGCGCTGGCGGCACCCGGATGCGTTACATCCCATAACACGATCAGTGCAGCGCCAGCCCAAACCTGCTCCATCCCCATCGCGGGATATGAATAGCCGGGAACGCAGCCAAGAACATCGTGATAAAACGCCAGCGCTTTGGGCATGTCGTCAACAATGAACACCACGTGGTCAATACCGACCAGGGAAAATGGTGGGGTGCTCATGCGATGTCCCACTCTGGGCACCACGGGCCATTCACAAGGCGCATACCGCGTTCTAAGCCTTCGATCCGTTTTAGTTCTTCTGGCGTTAGTTGCAGATCAGCGGCGGCTAGGTTTTCACGAATACGGTCAGGATTACCTGACGATGGGATGACGATGTGCCCTTCGGACAACAGCCATGCCAAGGCGACCTGACTAGCCGTCGCGCCATGGCTTTTGCCAATTGTCGTCAGAACAGGATCGTCAACAACAGCACCACGCGCAAGCGGAGAAAACGCGGTCAGTGGAATGCCCTTAGCGCGGCAATAATCCACGATAGGTTTGTTTTGCATGAATACATGCAGTTCGACTTGGTTGGTAAGGATCGGACGATCACCCAGTAATTCCAACGCACGATCCATGTATCGCTTCGTAAAGTTCGAAACGCCGATGTTACGGCACAAACCTGCATCATAGACCGCCGCGAATTGCGCCATGTAGTCTTCGATTTCATATTCGTCGTTGATCGAAGGGTAGTGCAACAAAAGTAAATCAACCGGACCAACGCCCAGCTTTTCTAGCGATGCCTCAACATGCGGACGGATTTGACCGGGGCCAAAGCTCTCGGGGGCGACCTTGGTGGTCACCCACAGCTCATCACGTGGCAGGCCAAAATCGGCAATTGCGCGACCAACATGTTCTTCGTTCTGGTAACCCTCTGCGCCATCAATATGGCGATACCCGGCCTGCAAGGCAGACAGCGTACCATCACAGGCAGCATCACCGGGCCTGTTCCACGTGCCGTAACCCAAAAGCGGTATGGTTTTCATGCAATATCCTCCCCTAATCAAAGGGGACTATAACGATTACGTTAGGTAAACCAAGTCCCGAAAATCAGGTCAGTACAAACGTGTCCCTAAATCCAAACCGCGTAGCACGTCCTCGGCTGACATTGCCTTTTTGCCCTGTCGCTGCGCACGTGTGATCTCAACAGCGCCCACCCCACAAGCGATGATGAAGCCGTCTAAAACAGTGCCCGGTTCTGCATTGCCGGGGACAGTACGGCTGGCAAGAAGTTTAACGCGTTCGCCAGCAACATCACACCACGCGCCGGGAAACGGCGAAAGGCCGCGGATTAGGCGGTCGACGTCTTCAGCCGGCTGCGTCCAATCCACCCGTGCTTCGGCTTTGTCGATCTTGGCGGCATAGGTCACACCGTCCTCGGGCTGAACCTGCGGTGAAAGCTGATCCAATCGGTCCAGCGCTTGCACGATCAGATCGGCACCCAACGCAGACAAGCGATCATGTAACTCTCCGGTCGTTTCTTCGGCACCGATGTCAAAGGCCTCACGCAACAATACGGGGCCTGTATCCAACCCGGCCTCCATCTGCATGATGCAGACACCTGTCTCTGCATCACCTGCCATGATCGCACGGTGGATTGGCGCAGCACCGCGCCAACGAGGCAGCAAAGACGCGTGAATGTTCAGGCAACCGTGTCGAGGTGCATCTAGTACGACCTGAGGCAAGATCAGACCGTAAGCGACGACCACCGCGATATCTGCATTTAGCGCTGCGAATTCTTGTTGGGCATCGGGTGTCTTTAACGAAACCGGGTATCGGACAGTCAGACCCAATGCCTCTGCACGTTGCTGGACAGGGCTTGGGCGGTCTTTTTTGCCGCGCCCCGCTGGACGAGGGGGCTGGCAATAAACGGCCACGACGTCGTGCCCAGCAACAACCAAAGCATCCAAGACTGGCACCGAAAAATCGGGCGTTCCCATAAAGACGACACGCATCTTGAACCTCTTCCTTACTTTCAATTTCGCGCAACCGCGCAGATCAAATTTAGCTAAATTTGATCGCCCCCTAACCTCGGTTCAGCTTGCGCGCCTTTTTAATCAGCATATCGCGCTTCATCTTTGTCAGATGATCAAAGAACAACTTACCCGCAAGATGGTCAATCTGGTGCTGGACGGAGGTTGCCCAAAGGCCAACAAAATCGCGATCTTCCTGAACGCCTTGTTCGTTCAAAAACCGAACGGTCACAGCACGCGGACGCGAGACCTTAGCCCAAACACCCGGCAAATTTGGCGAGCCTTCTTCGTGGACGCGCGGCTCTACACTGGCGTGAAGAACTTCTGGGTTCGCCATCCGCACGGCCTGCCCACGCCCCTCGGACGCATCAACAACCGCCAATGCCAACCCGATACCAAGCTGAGGTGCCGCCAACCCGACGCCGGGCATCGTATCCATCGCAACGATCATCTCATCCCAGATGGCGCGGGTTTCGTCTGTGATCTCAGTCACTGGCGCGGCCTTCGTGCGCAATGCCTCGTGCGGCCACATCACATAAGGGCGGTGCATCATAGTTCTATCCCAGTATCGGTGATTAAAATGCCGTTCAGGTGATCCAGTTCGTGACAGGCACAAATCGCCTGCATGCCGTCAAACCGCGCAGATTGCTCGGCGCCATCTACTGACTGCCAGCGCATTTCGACCCAGACGGGGCGCGGCACATCAAAGCTACGGTCAGGGATCGACAGGCACCCTTCGGTCCCAGTTTGCGTTTCGTCCGACTGTGCGATGATCTGTGGGTTCACGAAGACAAGCGGTGCCGGCTCGGCGTCTTTCCACGTGACGTCTGTCACGAAAATCCGCTGGCTAATCCCAACCTGCGGCGCAGCCAAGCCGCGACCGGGCGCGGCATACATCGTTTCCAACATATCATCGGCCAATTGCGCCAACGCTGCATCAAAGGTGTTGATCGCTGTCGCAACTTCGCGCAACACCGGGTCACCGTCAAAACGCAGGTCCAGAACGGCCAACGCCCTAGCCCCGCGCCATTTCGCGTTTCAGCTTTTGCATCTTGCGAGTGATCATCTGGCGCTTAAGCGGCTTCAGGTAATCAATGAACAGCTTCCCATCCAAGTGATCAATCTCATGCTGCACGCATGTCGCCCACAACCCGTCGAACTTTTCGCGCTGGGTTTTACCATCGAGGTTCAGCCATTCGACCTCGACCTCTGCTGGGCGCTCGACCTCGGCGTATTGATCAGGGATCGAAAGACAGCCTTCGTCGTAGACGCTGCGTTCATCCGACGACCACACGACCTGCGGATTGATCAGGACCATGGGCGCAGGTGTCGCGCCTTCGTCTTTTTCGCAATCCATAACAATCATGCGCAGCATCTGCGCAACCTGTGGTGCCGCGAGCCCGATACCGGGGGCATCATACATCGTTTCCAACATGTCATCAGCCAAACGACGGATGTCGTCCGACACCGATGCGACGGGTGCTGTCACCTTCTTGAGCCGAGGATCAGGGTGAATAAGGATATTTCGTAAAGCCATGCGGGTGATCTAATCGCTAACCCGGTGTACCGCAAGAAGGGGGTACAATATCGCGCTTGCACATGGCCCTTCATCTGCGCAACCCTGCGCAAATCAGCCAAGGAGAGCCCCATGACATTCGATACCCCTGTTGATCGCCGAAACACCCATTGTGTCAAATGGGACGGGATGGAAGGCATCTATGGCGTTTCCCCCGATGAAGGTATTGCAATGTGGGTCGCAGATATGGAGTTCCGTGCGCCTGACCCAATTAAAAAAGCCGTCCAAGACATGGTCGATCACGGCGTCTACGGATATTTTGGTGACGAAAGCAAATACCGCGCGGCCATTCAGTGGTGGATGCAGGAACGGCACGGCTGGACCATTGATCCGTCGTGGATTTTCACCACCCATGGTCTGGTGAATGGCACCGCGCTTTGCATCGATGCGTTTACACAACCCGGCGACGGCGTCGTGCTGTTCACGCCCGTCTATCATGCCTTTGCACGAGTCATTCATGCTGCCAACCGCCAAGTTGTTGAATGCGAATTGGTCAACAACGATGGCCGCTATGAAATGGACTTCGACGCCTATGATGCGCAGATGTTGGGCAACGAACGGATGCTTATCCTGTGTTCGCCACATAACCCCGGCGGGCGCGTCTGGACAAAGGCCGAATTAGAAAGCGTCGCGGCATTTGCTAAACGGCACGACCTGATCCTTGTGTCTGACGAAATCCACCACGATCTAACCATGCCCGGCCAGACGCACATCCCGATGCGCCACATCGACGGCATCACTGATCGGCTCGTGATGATGACGGCTACCACCAAGACGTTCAACATCGCGGGCAGCCATTCCGGCAACGTCATCATCGAAGACCCAGATCTTCGCGCAAAATTCAGTGGGCGGATGGCCGCACTTGGAATTTCGGCAAACAGCTTTGGCCTGCATATGGCGACGGCTGCGTATTCCCCCGAAGGTGCTGCTTGGGTCGATGAATTACGCGAGTATTTGAACGAGAACCGCAAGATTTTCGACGCCGGGATTAACGCGATCCCCGGCCTTTCCTCAATGCCGCTTGAGGCGACCTATCTTGCGTGGGTCGATTTTTCGGGCACAGGTATGACACGCGAAGAATTCACCAACCGCGTTGAACAAACCGCCAAGATCGCGGCCAATCATGGCCCGACGTTCGGGACAGGCGGCGAGAACTTCCTACGGTTCAACCTAGGTGCACCCAAAGCACAGATCGAAGACGCCGTCGCACGGATGCAAAAGGCGTTCAGCGACCTTCAGTAAGAATACCTTAGCGCTCCAGCAGACCTGCTGGGGCGAACTCTGGCATGACATAATCGGCAGCAGGTCGGTCCGTCACAGGGCGCAGCCATTTGAATTCAAAGACGCGTTCATTATCTTCAGCGACTGACGATACGACAAGACACTGATAAAGGTGCTTTGGCCCATCATAAATATCGACGTGGCCGCGCAGACGATCAGACGCGTCAAGGTCTAGGGCGAATCCCCCATCCCAGAACCGACGTATCCGATACGTGTCATCGCCGTCGTGAACCGACAAACGATCCTTTCGTTTTAGTGCAGCTTTACGGGCTTCTTCCAAGCCTAGGCGCACCGCCTCTGGCAAGAACTCATACATACTTCCCCCTCCTAATACGCACTAGCATGCCCACAGAACTGTAAACATCAAGTAACGAATTTCCCCAAGAGGTAGGAAATTGGTATTAGTTACGCCTTTCGAACGGGCCTCAGCACATGCGGTTTAGCCGCGTCATAAAGCGCGGAATCCGGAAAACCATTGGAATCCGACAGCGCAGGACCGACCATAATCAGTGCTGTACGCGTGATTTTTGCAGCGCGCACTTTTTCGCGGACATTCATCAGCGTGCCGCGAATAATCAACTGATCCGGCCAGCCAACACGGTATACCACCGCAACAGGGCAGTCCTCGCCATAGTATGGCGCAAGCTGGCGCTCGATCTCACGTAACGCACGAATACCAAGGTGGATCGCCAAGGTGGCACCGGTCCGGGCAAAGTTTTCAAGAGTCTCGCCTTCGGGCATGCCTGTCGATTTCATCGACATGCGCGTCAGGATGATAGACTGCGCTACCTCTGGCACGGTTAGCTCTGTCCCCAGCGCCGCGGCAGCGGCGGCATAGGCAGGCACACCGGGAACAATCTGATAGTCAATTCCATCAGCCTTTAGCCGGCGTATTTGCTCTGCAATCGCACCGTATAGCGATGGATCGCCCGAATGCACACGCGCAACGTTTAACCCCTTTGCATGGGCCGCCAGAATTTCAGCATGGGTTTCATCCAGCGTCATTGGGGCGGTGTCCATCACATGCGCATCGTCAGGTGCACAGGCCACAACGGCCTCGGGCACCAAAGACCCCGCATATAGACAGACCGGGCATTCACCGATCAGTCGTGCTGCCTTAAGCGTCAACAACTCCGGATCACCGGGACCGGCGCCGATAAAAAATACTGTCATCTTGTCTCCTTGGGATGGCGGGTGGGGCGTCTTTCGTATTAGCGAAAGCGCGTCACCCAGCCAGATCCCCATCAATTTTACGGGCATAGCCACGCGGTGTGTACATACGAGGGCCCGTTCCCAACTGCGCCAGACGTGAATGTGACGATCCCACCAACACAACGGTCAGCATATCGACCTCATCCACCTGCAATTCATCCAAACGACGATAACGCACATGTTCCTCTGGTCGGCCAAGTGATGACGCGAGCATCACGGGCGTATCAGCAGGGCGGTGCTGCAACAAAATATCACGCGCCTCGGCCAATAACGTCCGGCGGCGCATCGACACCGGATTATAGAAGGCAATCACAAAATCACCCTCAGCCGCAGCATTCAAACGCTTAACGATGTCTTCGCGCGGGGTCAGCAGATCTGACAGCGAAATCGCGCAGAAGTCATGCCCAAGAGGCGCGCCTGCACGTGCGGCGGCACCTTGCAATGCGCTGACACCGGGGGAACAAATCACTTCTACCCGGCGGGCTGCGTCCGAAACACCCATCTGATCTGGGCCGCGATCTAGCAATTCGAACACCAGAGCACCCATCGCATAAATCCCGGCATCGCCCGAACAAACCAAGGCGACGTTCTTACCTTTGCCCGCTTGCTCTAACGCATAACGGCAACGGTCTTCTTCGCCGCCCAGCGGAAAATCAGACCGTTCTTTGCCAATTGCGAGTGGTCCAAGCAGATCAATATAAAGACCGTAACCGACCAGTTCTTCCGCCTCGGACACAAGCTTCGAAACCTCTGGCGTGCGCCAAGTCGCCTGCCCCGGTCCAATCCCCACAATCGAAAGCGTTCCACGTGCGCGGCCCCGCATGTTTACGACGGGGTCATCCGACCGTGCCAAAGCGCAGGTCGTATTTGCGGTTTTGCTTTTCGCAACAGACAGCTCCGCATCAGAACCTGCCGCAGCAAGTGCCGCCCCTTCAGAGACGCCGTGGCAGCCAACCTCGGCAAAGACCACTTCAGATGGGTTCGCCAAACGGCCAGCCTCTGCCTCAAGTTCAGCCGCTGTGAACACCCGCAAAGGCACACCCAAACGTGCCGCAACAGCGATAATCGCAGGCTCATCAGCCTTAAGGTCAATTGACGCCACACAGGCCACAGCACCGGGTGCCACATCAGCAGCATGCAGCGCACCTTGGACATGTTCCCACATTTCTTCGGTATCTGCATTGCGCGCACAGCCAAGACCAAGCGTAAAACGCTGCGGATGGTAAACAAGCTTGCTTGCGTTTCCTTCGCTCGCGGCCTCGGTCACAAGGATTTCAACATCCCCACCTTCGGGCAATGTGACATCAAACAGTTCCTCATCTGTGAACGTCACGCCGCCGCCAGCCAGCAAAGCGGCCATAACCCCTTTGGCATCTTCGGGATTGTGCAAACGATACCCTGCAGGCGGTTCATCCAAGGCCACACCGATTGCGACATCACCGGCAGTGGTGACTGCCGCATCTCCGCCCAAAGCATCCGCAATCTGACGCGCCAGACGGTTCGCACCGCGATGCCCCCCTAATAGGGGAACAACAACGCCACCATCATCGGACACCGACACAACAGGTGGCTCTGTTGTTTTATCTGCCAGCAACGGCGCAACGGCGCGGATCAGAATACCTGATGCACAGACCCCCACAATGGGTACACCCGCCGCGAATAAATCGCGCGCGTGATCCAGTGCATTCGGGAAAAAGGCATCAGCCTTTTCAACACGGCCGTCGCGGCCATGCACTTGTGCGCCAATTGCAGCGGCAACGCGATGGGCAGTTGCCTCTCCTGACCGGGACAACGCCAAAACTACAGGTTTCAAAGCCATGGATCGGCCCCCTTTGTCAGCAAAATCATTGAAAAATACGGAGCCTTTTCTGGGGCCTCCGCTAACGGCAACACGACCTCTTGGGGAAGTGTCGCGCGTTCGACATACATCGCCGAGTCAGTCAGACCAAGGTCATCGATCACAGCACGAATTTTAGCAAGATGGCGACCAACCTTCATGATCACCACGCTTTCCGCACCTTCGATACGCGTGCGCAATTCACCCTCGGGCAATGGCCCCGGCAGTACAGTCAGCCGTTCATTACGTGCAGCCAGCGGCATTCCGGCACGCGCTGCACAAGCGGTGATAGAGGTCACACCTGGCACGATCTCGACCTGATACTTGTCGGATAGGCGGGCATAGAGATACATGAAAGACCCGTAAAAGAACGGATCACCTTCGCATAGGCAAACGACATCACGTCCCGCATCCAGCGCCGCCGCTATTTGCGCGGCACCTGTATCATAGGCCGCCTGCGCCGGTGCACGTTCAACTGTCATCGGAACATCCATGACAATTTCCTGCGCGTCTGACGCTATCAGATCAGCGGCAATTGCACGGGCGAAACTGTCACCGCCAGCCAAAGATGGATAGGCAACGACCTTTGCGTCTTCGATCAAACGCGCAGCGCGTAGCGTGATCAAATCAGGCGCACCGGGGCCAAGCCCCACACCGTACAAAACACCGGTCATCGCTTCACAAGGCTCCACTGCGTGACTGGCATCGCGGGGCGCCATCCTGTCAAACGACCAACAGGTTCAGCCCGGTGGGTCGAGATTTTCACGAGATCACCACCGTACTCTTTATGCAACGCGATCAATTCGGCTTCGCTTTCTAACGTAACAGCATTCGCGACCAAACGACCCAGCGGACGCAAGGCAGCCCACGCTGCCTCGAACGTTGGGCGGCTTAATCCGCCACCGATAAAGATCGCGTCGGGGGCTTCTAGACCATCCAGTGCTTCTGGTACGGTGCCTTCAACGATAGATAGCTTTGGCGCACCCAAGGCCAGCGCGTTTGCGGCTGCCATCGCCCGGCGATCTGCGCGAGGTTCAATCCCGATAGCCCGGGCGTAACGTGCGGCACGCATCCATTCGATCGCGACTGATCCACAACCACAGCCGATGTCCCACAACAGCGCACCACGCATCGGCATTAACTTAGCGACAGTCGCTGCGCGGACCTCTTGCTTGGTCATGGTGCCGTCAGATTGAAACAGGTTGTCCGCAAGGCCCGGAACACGCGGCAAAAGCGCGGCATCGGGTGCGGCGACACATTCCACTGCGAGTGTGTTGAAAGCGGGAACAACGTGATCCCAGTCTTCTGCAACGCCATCAAAGCGCGCCTCGTCCTTGCCGCCCATCGCGGCAAGCACTGTCATACGTGATTTACCAAAACCCCGGTCAGCCAAAAACCGTGCAATTTGTCCCGGCGTTTCGGCACCTGTTGTCAGCACCAAAAGCCGTGCGTCGGGCTGGATAAAAGCAATCATCTGCTCAACAGGGCGGCCATGCACAGTCAGTGTTTCGACATCCGGCAAAGACCATCCCATCCGCGCGGCTGCCAACTGAAATGCTGAAAGCTGCGGGTGATAAATGATTTCGGACGGATCAATAGCACGGCCAATACGCGCACCTACCGAAAACCAAAGCGGGTCGCCTGTAACCAAAATCACCGCGCGGCGACCACGCAGCGTTTTTATCGTTTCAACCATAGCGTCGAATGGCGACGGCCACGCAAGCCGTTCAGCATTTACGTTCCCCGCAAGCGAATGGTGACGCTCACCGCCGATGATAACCTCCGCGGCCTCGATTACGGCGCGGGTCGCCGGGACAAGCCCATCAAGCCCATCTTCGCCAATACCAACAATGTGTAGCCAAGGATCAGACATCTTCTGGCAACCCCGCTGCCAATGCATTTACTGCGGCTGACGCAATCGCCGACCCGCCGCGCCGCCCACGTAATGCGACGAACTCACAGCCGCGTGGATTGGCGGCCAGCTCTGCTTTGCTCTCGGCCGCGCCGACGAACCCGACTGGAAAGCCAAGGATAACGGCAGGTTTCGGCCCGCCCGCATCAATCAGTTCAAGCAAGTGAAACAACGCTGTCGGTGCATTCCCAACGGCAACAACCGCCCCCTCCAAGTGATCCTTCCACAGTTCAATTGCGGCGGCTGACCGGGTGTTCCCGATTTCAGCGGCGCGTGCAGGAACGGTTGCATCATTCAACGTCACGATGACTTTGTTGTCGGCAGGCAGATACCGCCGGATAATACCTGCCCCAACCATTTCACAATCGCAAAGGATTGGCGCACCCGCCTGCAATGCCGCGTGTCCAGCGGCATAGGCGTTGGGCGAAAACGCCAGCCGATCGGCAACTTCGACCATACCGCACGCGTGAATAACGCGCGTAATCAGCGGGCGCATGTCAGGGGCAAAGCGTTCTAGCCGTGCCTCGGCACGGACAGTCGCAAAGCTTTGCGCGTAGATGGCGCTTGGGTCTTTTTCGTAGGGACGCAAAATCAGGCTTTCATTATCGTGGATAGGCCAGAGCCTCTGGCCGGAGTATTTTGACCAGAGCGCGGTCAGTTTTTCCGCATTTTTCGCGCACTTTCTGGCCCATGCGGGTGGTCAGCATGTGGATAAGGCGCGTGGTGGTGATCATGGTCGTGGTCATGATGATGGTGGTGCCCATGACCATGGTCATGATCGTGATGATGGTGATCATCATGGTGGTGATGGTGGTGGTGGCCCATGTCCAAACGGCACATACCCGTGCAGAACTTATCGCACATTTGACAGTCTTCGACATTGGAACCGGGCGCATTGGCACCCTGCCCTTCGACGTGGTGGTGGTGGCTTTCTTGAACGGCACCGACCTCAGCTTCGAACCCAAGGACTTGTGTCCTGTATTTACATAGCACGCAGGTCGGCGGCGGCACCGCGCCAAAGGCCGGATGGCTGCGTTCTTCGACACTAATGCTGTGTGTGTGGCCGTCTTCCAGTGCCAGAACTTGGCTACGATAACCGCAGATACCGCAGTTAGGCGGCGGGGTATCACTGTTTTGTTCCATGATCCGTTCGGCAAAGGTTTCCAGCACTTTGGGGTGATCCCCCAAGTAGCCTGCTTTGATGAACTGGATACCAGTGTGTTCTTCGGCGACTTGATCGGTGAACCCGTAGATACGGTCGATCAGGATGCCCGAGAACAGGAAGTATGGGAACACGATCACACGCTTGTAGGGCAGCATCGCAACGTGCTGTAGGCAAGGTTCGACCAGCGGGAAAGTAACGCCCGAATACCCGACCTCGCACCAGCCAAAGCCCATGCCCTCTTGAAGCATACGCGCCACTTTGGACACGTTACCGTTCGCATCAGGGTCAGATGCACCGCGACCGATGACAACCAAACATGTCTCAGCAAGTGGCATTGCACCGTGTTCAGCATTCGCCTTATCGACGGCCTCTTGGATACGCCCAGCTGCAGCGGCGATCATCTTGGGATCAACGCCCAATTCGCGACCGTAGCTCACGTTGACGCCGTGCTTGGTCGCGTATGTATTCAACACAGTGGGAATGTCGTTCTTGGCGTGCATCGCGGCGAACAGCATGCCCGGCACGGCCAAAATCTGTTCGCACCCAGCTTCACGCAAACGGTCCAGCCCGTCGCGGATCACCGGGTTTGCAAATTCAAGATAGCCGTAATCTGTTAGCCAGTCGTCGGGCAGATACGCAGGCAGCTTTTCCGCCAAAGTCGCAAATTCATCGACAGCGGACTGGCTACGCGAACCGTGACCGCAGATCATAACGCCCGTTTTCATGCTGCTTCGCCTTCGATCTCTTCTTCATCTTCGGCTTCTTCAGAGTCGTCGTCGGCTTTCTTACCTTTTAGCGCGCCCCAAATTGCAGCCAACCCAGCCAGACCAATTGCAACACCAGCGATCCAGTGATCGTGGCCTGCAGCTTCGGCCCAATGGCCGGGATGTGCGGCTGCGGCGGAACCGGTCATAACCATGGTCAGTGTGAGTAATACGCGCATCTGGTCTCTCCGTTTCGGTTCACGACCAGAAGTCCCACGCGCTGCGCGGGATTCGACGACGTGGTGCTTTGGTCCCCGTTTTGGGTCAACCGCCGCGCCTCCAACCGTTCTGGCCCTGAAAGGGGCTTCGTCTGAGGATTCGTATAAAGCGCCAGCCGCTTCGGAGCAAACAGATAAGCGGCGATTAATGATCAGTCCGCGGCGTCATTTATAATCTGCTGTGTCCGCAGCGACCGCATCCTGCATGTCGCGTAGGAAATCGGGATCAGCCGAATGCACCCGGTTCCAGGTCGGGATAAAAGGCGTTTCATGCGGGTTTTCCAAGAAAAACTGCCCGGCTCGCATGATATTTTCAGCGAACAGCTCGATCGATCGTTCCTCGGAATGACGGTCAATTGTCAGCCCGTTCATCTGTGCATCATTGTAATAGGCATCCAACAAATCCAGCGCGCTGCGGTAATAGGTCGCCTTGAGCGTACGGAATACGTTGCCCGTAAAGATCGTGCCATCTGCCGCAAGCTTTCGTAAAATTGCCTTACAGATGTCAGTGGACATACGGTTCAACCCTGCAGCTGCATCTTCGGGGCTTAGTTCCTGATGCTTGTGGTCGTATGCATCTGCAATCTCGACCTGACAGACCGCTTTGGGCGCAAGGTTACGCCATGCTTCGGATAGCACGCCGATCTCTAGCCCCCAGTCTGATGGAATGCGTAGGTCTGGCAAGATGTTGGTACGCATCGCGAATTCGCCTGACAGTGGATAGCGAAAGCTGCGTAGGTAGTCGATGTAATCGCGATCCCCAATCACCCTCTTAAGCGCGATCAACAAAGGGCTAACCAGTAGACGCGTCACGCGGCCGTTTAGTTTCTCATTACCAATCCGCGCATAATATCCCTTGGCGACCTGATACGGAAAAGTCGGGTTCGCGACCGGATAGACCAACCGCGCCAGCATGTCGTTCGTATAGGTCAAAATATCGCAATCATGAATTGCCATCACAGCGCTATCCTGACAGCCGATCAGATAGCCAAGCGACGACCATACATTTTTGCCTTTACCCTGTTCCGTTGGGGCAAGGCCAAGCGTGTCTAACCGCGCCTCTAGCGCCTTCATCCGTGGACTATCATTCCATATCACCACGTGATTTTGGTTTAGCCCCTCAAAGAACTTTTTCGCGTGGCGAAACTGATCTTCGGTTGCGCGATCAAGGCCAATAATGATCCGGTGTAAGTAGGTGACTTTGGACAGCTCGGCCAAGATGTTTGGCATCGCGTCGGTCTCAAGCTCTGAATAGAGACAAGGCAGGATCAGAGACATTTTGCGCGACTGCGCGAATGTCTCTAGCTCATAAGTCATTTCTTCGTGTGACCGCGTCCGCAAGTTATGCAGCGTTGCGATGTTACCGTTCTGATGAAAATCGACCATAAGCTTGTTCTCTTTCTTAATGTAGACCTAGTTGTTCAACCAATCTAAGGACCGCTTCGTTCCATCCGGCCGGCCCCGGCAGTGTGGTGCGAAATATGCGCCCCGTGGATTCGCCGGGCAATTGGGGTAGCGGCTGGCGGGTTGGATTGGCGACGATCACGCCAAAATCAGCGGCATTTAGCATTTCAACATCATTAGGCGCATCGCCCAGCGCAATGGTATGATGCGGTTTGAGGCGGGCAACGATCTGCGCCATGCCGTCGGCCTTTGTTGCACCAAAGGACAGCGTCAAAAAACGACCGCCTTCACGTGCAGACACACCGCGCGCGGCAAGCCCCGCGATGAATTTCACCCGGCCGTCATCCGTCCCGGACCAAAGACCCGGTTCAGAAAACGCACGTGCCTTGGCAGCCTTTGCACCCGCTGCATCAAGCCCAGTTATTTCGGATACTCGCTCAACATCCATATCGCCAAAACCTTCGAACCCCTGACGCAAATCATCAGGTAGGCCATTCAGAACATCCAAAAGCTGCGCGTATGTGCCGGCGTCATCAGGTTGATCCGTCAACAGTCCGGCACCGTTTTCGACAATGGCGGGTGTTCCCACAATCCCAAGATCAGCTTGAATTTCAGCGATCTCAACAGCTGTTTTACTACTTGAAAGAACTAGGGGTGCATTGATCCGGCGCAATAAATCCAGCGCAGGCCACGCAGCGGACCAAGAATAAGTGTGATGATCTAATAGCGTCCCATCGAGATCAGAGAAAACGACAAGAGAATTACATGCATTCATAATCGCAGGTTCATATGTCGGACGGCGGGATGCAACCCTTTGCACGAAATTCTTTTCGCAGGCGCAGCATTTCCACTCTGTGCACGCACGCACGACAACTGCGCCCGCAACGGTATTTGTCATAATTTGAACATAGGCTAACTAAGCACCAAGCAAATTAAAGGAGACCAAAATGGGTCAGTTGATCGACGGTGTCTGGGATGACGCATGGTACGATACCAAAAAATCTGGCGGAAAGTTCGTTCGTTCCACCACTGGATTTCGCAATTGGATCACTGCAGATGGCAGCGCGGGTCCATCTGGGATGGGTGGCTTCGAAGCAGAAAGCGGCAGATACCATCTGTATGTGTCCTATGCTTGCCCTTGGGCACACCGCACACTTATCTTCCGAGCGCTGAAAGATTTGACGGATCATATCGACGTATCGGTCGTACATCCTGACATGCTTTCGGATGGTTGGACTTTTGCGACCGACTTCGAAGGTGCCACAGGGGATAACCTGTTCGGATCATCCTTCGCCCGCGATATCTATATCAAAGCTGACCCAAACATATCGGGACGGGTCACCGTTCCGATCTTGTGGGACAAAAAACGGCAAACGATCGTGTCCAATGAATCAGCTGAAATTATTCGGATGTTCAACAGCGCCTTTAATGACCTGACGGGCAATACAGATGACTATTGGCCAATACACATGCGCAACGATATCGAAACCGTAAACGAACGTATCTATGACACAGTCAACAATGGCGTTTACAAAGCAGGGTTCGCGACAACCCAGTCAGCCTATGAAGACAGCGTATATCCACTATTTGATAGTCTGGATTGGCTGGAGCAACGGCTTGGCGAAAACCGGTATCTGATGGGGGACACCATCACCGAAGCCGACTGGCGTCTTTGGACAACGCTTATCCGGTTCGACAATGTCTATCACCTGCACTTTAAATGTAACCGCAAGCGGATCGCCGATTATCCAAATCTGATGGGCTTTACGCGGGAACTATACCAGTGGCCCGGTGTCGCTGACACCGTCAACATGGATCATATCGTAAGGCACTACCATTATAGCCACGATACGATTAACCTAAATCGGATCATTCCAATCAATCCGCAGATTGATTTTAACGCTCCGCACGAGCGGGGTTAGGCTGTCCATAGTGTTCGACGATCGCGGCTAAGTCTTTGGGCGGTGTCGCGCTTTCGATAAATGCGCGGGCGTTGGCACTGTGGTTGAAAATTGATCCATCAGAAAAGAACGTTGTGTCTGTGACGAACACAACGTTCGCATCTGGCTGTCGGTACTGGGCAACATCTGCAACCGCGAGCGCACTTCCCTCGCTCAGGACCAAATCAAGCACAATAACTGCAAAATGATCTGTTTCCAGCGCGTCAAGCGCCTCTTTACCAGTCTGCACTAAGGTCACCCTCGCCCGTAAACGCTCTAGATGCCGCCTCCACAGCTGGCCTAGGTTTACGTTACTCTGGACGATCAAGACGTGCATTTTTGCTCCGATTATTGGCTATAATATCGCTTCAGCGCGAAAAGTGTTCGAAAATTGAACCTCGCTTAATCACAAGTCTGTCTAAACCCCTAATGAATAGTTAATGATTCAATTCACCCTGTACCAAAAGACAGGTAAGATTTGTAATCCTTGTGGTTCTGGCAAAAATCCGCTTGAAATGCCGCAATACTAACAACAGGCACGACTTATGACAACTTGGATCACGATCTGCGACACCTGCAAACGCGAAGGCTGGGATGCTGGCGATATGTCCCAAACCGATGGTGAATCGCTTGCCTACCTGATCGAAGCCGCTGCGACTGGGCTTTCAGGGGTTAAAACGCGTCGCGTATCCTGCCTGATGGGGTGCAAACGCGGCTGTAACATCGTGATCCAAGGCAACGACAAACTGAACTATACATTGGGTGATTTCGAAGCCACAACAGAAGCTGCGTCAGGCATCGTAGCTTACGCAATATCCCACAGCAAAAGCGAAACAGGACAGGTGCCCTACCGCGACTGGCCGCAAGCGGTGAAAGGTCATTTCATAACCCGTCACCCGCCGCTCCCTGATACAGAATGACCCAAAAACGCGACCACGGCGGCGGGCTTGATGCTGCAATTACGACTTACGGCGGCACCCGGTCCGACTGGCTGGACCTATCGACGGGCATCAACCCAATGCCTTATCCGCTTCCAGCGTTTTCAAACGACACTTGGACCGCTCTCCCGGACCAAGCCGCATTTGCGCGACTATACGATTTCGCACGTAGCTTTTGGAATATCCCAAAGGACGTTGCGATCATTGGTGCAACCGGCGCCTCTGCGATAATTGCCGCGTTACCACATACGGTTGCCTCTGCCTGCGTGCATATTCCTGGCCCAACCTACAACGAACATGGTGCCGCGTTTCAGGCGGCTGGGTGGAACTTCAGCGACACCCCCCAAGATGCAATGGTTGTCGTACATCCCAACAACCCCGACGGACGCATCTGGAAAGCCTCTGACTTAGACACGCCCTTCACGATCATCGACGAAAGCTTTGGCGACGTTGCCCCAGATCAATCGCTTATCCATTTAGCCAGCCGTCCCGGCACCGTAGTTCTGAAAAGCTTTGGCAAATTCTGGGGGCTTGCCGGGGTGCGGCTTGGGTTTGCGATTGGCGACCCTACCATTATCGCAAAACTAACCGATTTACTTGGACCATGGCAGATTTCGGGGCCCGCGCTCACGATTGGGGCGGCCGCGCTCTCTGATCCGGCGTGGGCGAACCAAACACGCGCACGATTAACGGCAGATTCCGCACGGCTTGATGCGCTCATCACGGGACAGGGTGCTGAATTGATCGGGGGAACAACGTTGTTCAGATTGTACAAAGTACAAGGTGCAACAGCGACCCAACATCAGCTTGCCCAAAACCACGTTTGGTCGCGCAGTTTTCCGTACGCACCCGATTGGCTTAGGCTAGGTTTGCCCGCCACTCACCGCTGGGCACAATTGGAATCCGCGTTTTGATACTTGTCTTTGGTATGTTGCTTGATGCTGCGATCGGCGAACCGCGATTGCTTTGGTCACGGGTTCCACATCCCGCAATACTGATGGGACGGTTGATCGGTTGGTGTGACAAAGCATTCAACACAGGCGATAACAAACGCGTAAAAGGTGCAGCCGTTGTCATGGGCTTGTGCCTGTTGGCTGGTCTTTTGGGCTGGGCGCTGAAATCCATCCCCACCGCCGTTGTCGACGTCGTAATCATCGCAGTGCTCTTGGCACAAAGATCACTCGTCCAGCATGTCCGGGCGGTGGGCGACGCGTTGCGCCTATCGGTTGGGGATGGTCGCATGGCAGTGGCAATGATTGTAGGACGCGATACAAGAAACATGGGCCAAGCTGCAGTCGCACGATCCGCAATCGAAAGCGCCGCCGAGAACCTGTCAGACGGCGTCATCGCCCCCGCGTTTTGGTTCGCCATCGGCGGACTTCCGGGCTTACTCATCTATAAAATCATAAACACGGCCGACAGTATGATTGGCTATCGCACTGAACGACACGAACAATTTGGTTGGGCAGCAGCCAGATTGGACGATTTGCTGAATTTGATCCCCGCACGCCTGACTGCGTTGCTCATTTGGGCTGTGACGAAGCGCCCTCACATTCAGCCAATCCTACAAGAGGCCCCGCGCCACAGATCACCCAACGCAGGTTGGCCCGAAGCAGCCATGGCTCATGGGCTAGACATCGCATTAAGCGGACCGCGCAGCTATGATGGGCAAATGCATGACTTCCCTTATGTAAACGGAGACGGCGAACGTGATCTAACGCCCATCCATGTTGATCAAGCCGTCTATGCACTTTGGAAAACATGGGCATTGGGTCTATGCCTCGCTTCGGTGATCTTTATAATCTGATGGCGTAGGGTGGATTTTAATCCACCACCCCGTATACAGCACTCAAACCGGAGTCCAAGCAGATGCCAGATCGTAAACACAAAATATCTGATCGGCACCTCCGCCTGCTACGACGGCTTGCCTTGGTGCTTATTGTGGTGGCCGTTGTCGCTACCATCATTTTCGGCATTCGCGCTGCGAGCTCTTCACGTGCTTGGTATAATGCGCCGCCTGAACAAATCGAAGGTTGGATGTCTCCACGTTACATCGCCATGTCCCAACACGTACCACCTCGCGTAATAGAAGATACAATTGCACCTGGCGAAGACCTAATGCATCAAAAAACCACACTTTATGACCTTGCGGACGCGCACGACACCGATGTGGAAACACTTATCATCGCCTTAGAAGCATCAATTGCCGATTTTAAGGAACGCAAGCGTGATTGATTTCTTCTTTGGGCTTGTCGCCACTTGGGGGCTCGTCATCATCGCAGCCTCGGCTTACTTTTCTTGCCTTGCGGTTCCGGTGCCCACATTTGCCGTCATGTTATCAGGCGGTGCTTTTGCCGCTGCGGGGGATCTGGTTCTATGGCAAGTCCTGACGGTCGCCTATGTTACCGCGTTGGCCGGTGATCAAACTGGGTTTCAGCTGGGGAGGCTGGGCGGTAAATGGTTGGATAAATTCCTTGCCACGCGCCCCAATAGGGCTGCGCTATTCGCACGCGCGCAACAGGTCGTTGATCGCTGGGGCAGTACTGGCGTTTTCTTTAGCACATGGGCGGCAGCGCCATTGGGGCCGTGGGTCAACTTTGCAGCTGGCGCGGCGCGGCTTAATCCCTGGCGTTTTATCATCTGGGATGCATTAGGCGAAGCGATCTGGGTCGTCGGCTATGTCATGCTCGGCTATTACTTTGCGGCCAACCTTGACGCCTTGACGACCCTCGTCGCCGATTGGGCATGGCTATTGACCGCGATCAGCCTCGCTATCGCGGCAAGCTTTTTCCTATTGCGCTCCAAACAGTGACAAGGCTTGCACCTTAACGACCGCCTGATAACGTGCCCACAACCAATAGGAGACCCACCATGCGCCTCGCCCTTGCCCTTTGCCTTATCGCCAGCACAGCAACCGCAGAAACCTGCGGAGGTCCTGTAAATAGCTTTATCGAAGGGGTCAAAGCAGAGGCACGCGCAGAAGGCATTTCCGCAGCCAACGCTGATCGCTTTTTCCAAGGCGCGCGAATCGAACAAAGCGTCTTAAATGCGGACCGCTCACAAGGTGTCTTTCAGAAAGACTTTATCAGCTTTTCACGTGCGCTCATCTCACAAAACCGGATCGACAACGGGCGGGTCTATGGGCAGCGATATGACAGCACTTTTGACACGATCGAATCCCGCTTCGGCATTCCACGCGGCGTGCTTTTGGCATTTTGGGCGTTTGAAACCGACTATGGCCAAGTGCAAGGCAACTTTAACACGCGAAATGCGCTGTTAACCCTTGCGCATGATTGCCGCCGCCCAGAACTGTTCCGCCCACAACTTATTGCCGCGATGGAGATGTTTCAGCGGGGTGACATGGACCCCAACAATACGACAGGCGCTTGGGCTGGCGAAATTGGGCAGGTTCAAATGCTGCCGCTTGATATCATCGAACGCGGCATGGACGGCGACGGTGATGGGCATGTTACGCTAAAAACATCTGCACCCGATGCACTGATGTCAGGTGCGAATGTTCTGTCCTCGCTTGGCTGGCGGCCCAACGAACCGTGGCTGCAAGAAATCAATGTACCCGCCAACCTTGATTGGTCACAAACTGGGTTAAATCACAAAAACCGGGTTCGCGATTGGGCGAATGCTGGCATCACCGCACGCCAAGGGTCGCTTGGGCCGTCGAACTTGCAAGCCTCTGTTCTTCTTCCTATGGGCCGCAACGGGCCAGCATTCCTCGCTTACCCAAACTTTGACGTCTATTTCGAGTGGAACAAAAGCTTTGTCTATGTAACGACAGCCGCCTATTTCGCGAGCCGCCTCTCCGGAGCATCACCTTATGATGCAGGCAATCCATCTGCCCCTCTTACCGGCCCGCAAATGCAACAGCTTCAACAAAAGCTAACAACGCGTGGATACGATGTCGGCGGAATCGACGGAATTTTAGGCGCAATGACCCGTGCCGCAGTTCAGGCAGAACAGCAGCGTTTAGGAATGCCTGCGGACGCATGGCCAACGCTTGATCTTCTCAATCAGCTCTAGGGGGCAGCGGATGCGCCGTTTTCTAAAAGCCGTGTTTGTCTTGCTCCTCATCGGAGTTGTGGCCTTTCTAACTTTAGGGCCCGGCTATGTCGAAAAGGGACGCAACGCTGTCGCGGATCACGAGCCCTATCCCGTCACCCCTCAGGCCCAAGCACTGCACAATCGTCTCATCATCGGTGATTGGCACGCTGATACTTTGCTCTGGCAACGCAGCCTGCTCAACCGTGCCAACCGCGGCCAAGTCGACCTCCCCCGCCTGATCGAAGGCAACGCCACCCTGCAAATGTTCACCGCCGTCACGAAAAGCCCAGCGGGACAGAACTATCACGAAAATTCGGCAGACGCGTTCGACAACATCACCCCGCTTGCGGTTGGTCAACTCTGGCCACCACGCACATGGAACAGCCTGCTTGAACGCGCACTTTATCAGGCGAAACGGCTACATTCCTATGCCGATGCCTCAGACGGTCGTCTCCGTGTTATCAAAACACGCGCCGATCTAGAACAGCTGCTTGCAGACCGTGCCAACGGACAACAGGTAGTCGGCGGATTACTCGGGATCGAAGGTTCACATCCTCTAGAAGGTGATATCGCCAACCTCGATAAGATCGAAGCCGCTGGTCACCGTATGATCGCCCTCCAACACTTTTTCGATAATGAACTGGGTGGATCACTCCACGGCACTGGTGATCATGGGCTAACCGACTTCGGTCGGCAGGTAGTCAGCGAAGTCGCCGCACGCAACTTAATCCTCGACCTTGCCCATTCATCGCCCCAAGTCGCTCGCGATGTCCTAGCCATGACTGACATCCCCTTGGTCGTCAGCCACACCGGTATCCATTCTGTCTGCCCCGTCAAACGGAACTTCACCGATGACCTGATGCAAGACATAGCGGCCACCGGAGGTGTCATCGCTATCGGCTATTGGGCAGACGTGACCTGTGACGACAGCCCAGCCGGGATCGCCGCGACGATCAAAGCGGCTGTGGAATTGCTCGGCGATGACCATGTATCGTTAGGCTCTGACTTCGACGGATCGGTCGCAACCAGCTTCGACGCCTCCGAACTCGCCGCACTGACCCAAGCCCTACTGGACACGGGGTTAAGCGACGAGACAATCGGCAAGGTCATGGGCGGCAACATGGTCAGGGTACTACGCGAACGGCTGCCTTAAACTTGTGGGATGGCGGGCCGGGCGCATTGCGCAGCAACAGCGATGCCAAGCATCACGCCACCATTGCAGCCGCCTTTTTCAGGTCAACTGACACAAGCTGCGATACGCCTTGTTCGCCCATTGTGACACCAAACAATCGGTCCATCCGGCTCATCGTGACGGCATGGTGCGTGATGATCAGGAATCGCGTGTCGGTCCGGCGGCACATCTCGTCCAGCAGGTCACAGAAACGCGTGACGTTGGCGTCGTCTAGCGGCGCGTCGACCTCGTCCAACACACAGATTGGGGCCGGGTTTGCAAGGAACACCGCAAAGATCAGCGCCAGCGCCGTCAGGGTTTGCTCGCCACCCGACAACAATGACAAAGTGCTCAGCTTTTTGCCCGGAGGCTGACACATGATCTCCAAACCAGCCTCAAGCGGGTCATCGGACTCGACCAACACCAGCTTGGCTTCACCACCGCCAAACAAGTGGGTGAACAGCAAACCAAAGTTCTCGTTTACCTGTTCAAACGCCGTCAGCAGGCGTTCACGACCCTCTTTGTTCAGGCTGGCAATCCCGGAACGTAGTGCTGCAATCGCCTCCTCAAGATCAGCCTTTTCCGTGACCAATCCGTCGTGTTCGACTTGCACCTCTTTTGCGTCTTCTTCGGCGCGCAAGTTTACAGCACCAAGGCTGTCACGCTGGCGTTTCAGCGCGTTGACCTGCGTCTCGACCACATCGGATGCAGGCATATCTTCGACCGCCATTTCAAGCGTCTCAAGCAACTTATCGGGCGTGACTTCTTGCGCTTCCATGATGCGTTCTGCAGTATAGGACACCGTTTCACGGGCCGCATCCGAACGGGCTTCTGAGCGCGCACGCGCCTCGCGCGCTTCTGATGCTAAACGCTCGGCATCGCGTTCTTGATGGCCCGCCTCGCGCAGCGCGGCATCAGCCTCTGCCAGCTTATCGGACGCTTCTTTCCGACGCTCTTCGGCCTCATCAATGGCGTCTGCCAATTCTGACCGTTTGGCGGCAATTTCTTCGGGTGCGGCGGTTGCTTCTTCCAGCTCAGCTTCTGACATCGCCTTGCGCTCTGCCAATTCAGCGGTACGCTTATTCGCTGTCTCAAGGCGGTGTTTCCAGCCGCTGACTTCTTTGGTAATTTGCTGCGAGCGTTTCAGACGGCTTTCGCCTTCGCGCCGCACTTCGTCATGGGCCGAACGATGCGACATCATCGTGATACGGGCCGCTTCGACAGTCATTTTCACGTCTTCAACAGCGGCACGTGCGTCATCCAGATTGCCCAGCGCGTTCGCCGCTGCTTCTGCCTCTGCCAACGCATTGCGCGCGCTCATCGCTTCTTCTTCGTGGCGCTTGAGCGCAAGCCCAAGGCTTTCTTGCTTGCCTTGGCTCAGGTTCCGGTCGGCCTCTGCGCGGCTAGCCGCACGGTTTGCTTCTGCAACCATCCGATCAGCATCACGGCGTGCATTACGCGCAGCATGGTCCGCTTCGGTCTGCTGCTTCAACAGCATCGTCAGGGTGTCGTGGGCCTGCGCCGCGCCAACTGCTGTGGCAGACGCCTCTTCCAGATCACGCTTTAGCTCTGTGAGGCGGTTCAGCTGTTGCAGACGCAAAGCTGCGGCCGACGGCGCATCCTCCGCACCGGCACGGAACCCGTCCCAACGCCATAAATCGCCCTCAACGGAAACGAGGCGCTGACCCGGCTTCAGCTCTGCTTGCAGTCGTGGGCCATCGACGGCGTCGATAAAACCGACTTGGCTCATACGACGGGCCAACACCTCTGGCACACCGACATAGTTCGTAAGTGCCTTTACTCCCTCGGGTAGCGTTTGCGGCGTATTATATCCCGGCAGCAACGCCCAGCCGGACTTCGCATCTGCCCCAATCTCTGGCGCACGCAGATCATCAGCCAGCGCAGCACCTAGCGCCTTTTCATAGCCACCTTGCACGCGTAGCAGGTCAAGAACCTGCCCACCTTCGGCGGTGTCACGCTCGACGAGTTTGGCTAGCGCGGCCACCTCTGCACGTAAGGCGTTTGCCTCGCCTTCGGCCTCTGATCGCAACGCCCGTGCGTCGCTTTCTCGAGTCTGGGTTTCCGCACGCGCCTCTTCGGCCTCTGACAGCGCAATATCTGCAGCCTCTGCCGCAGCCACGGCAGCCGCTTCTGCCTCACCTGCGCTGGCGAAATCTTCTTCAGCCTTGGCCAGCGCGGTCGCAGCCTCTTGCATAGCGGACTTGGCCCGCTCCGCTTCGGCCTCGTTCTTTTCCATGGTGGTACGGTTGTCAGCCACCAAACGCTGCGCCGATTGGTGACGAGCGGCAAGCCGGGCAACATCTTCGGTCAGCTGCGCAAGATCGGCCTCCCGTTCTTCCAGCACACTTGCAGCTTCGCGAGCCGCGTCTTGTGCTTCTTCTAGTCGATCATCATGCCCTTCACCGGCCTTGGCAATCTCACGGGCTTCCCATTCGAGCCGCTCAATTGTCTCGCCAGCGTCTTTGTTTAAACCACCTTCGCGCTCCATATCCCGGCCAAGTTGATCGATGCGTGACCGCAAGGTCTCGATCATTTCAAGTGCACGATCTTCTTGGTCTTTCAACGTATCCCGCTGGACCTGCAAACGCTGCAACACAGCTGACGCAATCGCCTCTTCCTCGCGCAGTGGCGGCAGGGCATCTTCATATTCCGCGCGTGACTTTGCAGCCTCGCGCGCTGTCTTCTCGGCTTGGGCGGCAGCAGTTGTCCGTTCGCGTAGTTGTTCTGACGCGGCAAGCATCGCCTCGTCCGCTTCTTTCCAACGACGAAACAACAACATGCCTTCGGCACGGCGCAGATTATCACCAATTTCGCGATAGCGGGCAGCTTGCCGTGCTTGCCGGGCCAACTGCCCCAATTGCGCGGCTAGCTGTTCAATCACATCATCGACGCGCGTCAGATTGGTCTCCGCACCTCTCAGCTTCAATTCCGCCTCGTGACGGCGCTGATACAGACCAGAAATACCAGCAGCTTCTTCTAGGATGCGGCGACGAGCCTTTGGCTTCGCGTTAATCAGTTCAGAAATCATGCCCTGCCGGACCAACGCAGGCGAATGCGCCCCGGTCGAAGCATCAGCAAACAGCATTTGCACGTCACGCGCACGGACGTCTTTTGCACCAACCTTATAGGCAGACCCCGCGTCACGCGTAATGCGGCGGATCACCTCTAGCTGGTCGTTGTCGTTAAATGACGCGGGCGCCAGACGTTCACCATTGTCGATAATCAATGACACTTCGGCAAAGTTACGGGCAGGACGTGTCGACGCCCCAGCAAAGATCACGTCTTCCATGCCGCTACCGCGCATGGATTTCGCACGATTCTCGCCCATCACCCAGCGCAGGGCTTCTAGCAAATTGGATTTACCACAGCCGTTTGGCCCCACAACACCTGTCAAACCATCAGCGATGATCAGATCTGTAGGGTCAACAAAGCTTTTAAAGCCATTCAGACGCAGTTTGCTAAAACGCAAGGGTTTCGGACCTCATGATTCCTTCGTAACCAAAACCATGTCCCCCGATGCGGCAACCTGTCAACGTCGCAGACGCAGCATGTGCTGTGTTCCGCCCAGTTATCCACAAGATATTGCGGCATCCGTACCAACTTAACCAACTGACGCCGCGCTTTGGCCCGCAAATGTCGTATTCTTCCTTGACGTGGCCATACCCGACAGCGCACAACAACAGCGCACGGTTCCCCGCTGATGCCAAGCATCTGGGGATGAAATGGGAATGTGGAAAGGCCGATCCTAACAGGAGGCCCGATGCCACAGCCGCCCCCGCGACTGTATGCGGTGAGTGCCTTGTTAACGACGCCACTGGGGAAACCTGGGAAGGTAAACAAGGTACCGCGACCCGCAAGCCAGGAGACCAGCCATGCAAAATGTCGTAACGGCCGTCGGGGATGACGGTGAAACAAGGATAGAAAAATGCATATCGAACCAGGAATCGTCACAGGCGCAAAAATCGCGCTTTCATACGCCACTGCTGCTGGCGCAACTGCTTATTCCGCGAAACTGATCTGGGAAAGCCTGCGTGATCGCGGCGCAGTCTCATTGATCGCACGTGCCACGATGGCGACACTTGCCGTGTTGGTTTTCTTTGAGCTTCTGCCACACATGTCCGTCGGCGTATCCGAAGTACACCTGATCATGGGGTCAACCCTGCTATTGATGCTGGGCACTGCGCCCGCTGCTATCGGCCTTGCCGCTGGCCTGCTGATCCAAGGTACATTGCTTTCGCCTTTCGACCTGCCGCAGTACGGTATGAACCTGACAACACTGCTGGTCCCACTGTTTGGCCTACACGCGCTGACCAAAAACGTCATCGCCAAGGGCACAGCTTACGTTGACCTTAGCTACAAACAAGCGCTTGCAATGTCCGCGACTTACCAAGGTGGTATCGTTGCTTGGGTCGCATTCTGGGCATTCTACGGCCAAGGTTTCGGCGCAGAAAACATCGCTTCTGTTGGTACATTCGGTGCGGCTTACATGACAGTTCTACTGCTAGAGCCACTTGTTGATCTGGCAGTTCTTGCTGGCGCAAAAGCAATGCGCGGCCTTGAAAACAGCGGTCTGGTCACACCACGCCTCTACGCCGCTTAAGCGCGCCAAACAAAACATGTTGTATGACGGTCCCTTGGGGCCGTCATTCCGTTTGGAAACATCTGCAGCAGGAACATACCCATGCCCGCAAAAATCCCCGCGACCGTTGTCACCGGCTTTCTTGGTGCCGGGAAAACCACCCTCATCCGCCACATGCTCCAAAACGCCCAAGGCAAGCGCATCGCGCTGATCATCAATGAATTTGGTGACCTTGGCGTTGACGGCGACATCCTAAAAGGTTGCGGGATCGAAACCTGCACCGAAGACGATATTGTTGAACTGTCAAACGGCTGCATCTGCTGCACCGTCGCCGATGATTTCATCCCCACGATGGAAGCCCTGCTCGCGCGCGAAGACAAACCTGATCACATCGTGATCGAAACGTCGGGTCTTGCACTGCCGCAGCCTCTTATCCGCGCGTTCAACTGGCCGGGTATTTCAACCAAGGTGACCGTTGATGGCGTTGTGACCGTGGTTGATGGCCGCGCTGTTCATGACGGTCAGTTCGCCCATAACGTCGCTGCGGTCGATGCGCTGCGTGCCCAAGATGAAAACCTTGATCACGAAACGCCACTGTCTGAATTGTTCGAAGACCAAGTCGCCTGCGCCGATATGATCGTTGTGAACAAAGCGGACCTGTTGTCGGCCGAAGAAGCAGACGCACTAACAACAAAGCTAAAATCCGAAAGCCGCGACGGCGTTCAGGTCATCAAAGCATCCATGGGCGCCCTACCCGTCGATGTTCTGCTTGGCCAAGGTGTCGGCGCTGAATCTGATCTGTCTTCTCGTCACGAAATCCACCACCATCATCATCACCATGACGACGACGACGATCACCACCACGATCATGAACACGAACATGGCCACGATGAATTCGAATCCTTCATCGTCACCCGTGGTGAAATCGAGGACCCAACCGCATTCGCAGCGCAAGTCGCCAATGTCATCCGCGCCAACGACATCCTACGTCTGAAAGGGTTTGTTGCGGTAACAGGCAAGCCTATGCGCCAGACTCTACAGGCCGTCGGCCCTCGCGTTGATACCTACTTTGACCAACCCTTTGGCGACGCGCCACGCGAAACGCGGCTTGTGGTCATTGGCGAAGCGGGTCTTGATCAAGCAGCCATCACAGCCGCCCTACAAGCATGATTATCGTCGAGCGGACAGACCCACACCATCCTCAGGCGACGGCTTTGCTCAAACAAAGCCACGCCCTGATGGCGTCACTATTTCCGCCCGAAGACAATTATTACCTTGAAATCGACGATCTGGTTTCGCCGAATACCCATTTCTTTACGTCCCGCATCGGCACCCAAATTTTGGGCACTGGCGCGCTGGCTATCAAAGACGGCTACGGCGAAATAAAATCCATGTTTGTCGATCCTGATGCACGGGGCAAGGGCATCGCAGATGCGCTTATGCGTCAACTCGAAGACCAAGCACGCGAAGACAAACTTCCGATAATAAAGCTTGAAACAGGCAATCTGCTGCACGCCGCGCACAAACTATATGCGCGACATGGCTTCACCCTTTGCGGCCCCTTTGGCGATTACGCCGAAGCGAACAGTTCGATCTTTATGGAAAAGGCGCTTTGAAGCTACTTCTTCTCAGCCGCCTTCTTCATCCGGGCCAACAAAGCGGCCTTATCTTCGCGTGTGCCAAATGGCTTTTTCTTCGACCCATGCGCGTTATGTTCGGCATGTTTCGGGGCATTCTTACCCAATTTGGGTGCGCCTGCAGCTTTGTAATCCATCGTTTTGACCTCATGTTTGGGCATCCACTACCACGGGAATATACCTAATGCACCTGCTCGCAGCGACACCCGGCGCAATCTCTGACGGATCAGAGCCTGTCGACCTAGGCCAAACACCTGCCGACGTGGTGATTATTTCCGCCGCAGACACGGAATTGGCCGCGCTGTCCGACGCCAGGTCACAAATGGATAACCCGCCCGGACTGCGTCTTGCCAATATGATGCACCTGCAACACCCGATGTCGGTCGATCTTCACCTTGATGATTGTGCCACGAAATCACGGCTAGTGATTGCGCGCATCTTAGGCGGTGCCGGATATTGGAAATACGGACTTACGCAATACGCCGCACGCCTGCACGAGGCTGGCATCCCCTTTGTCGCCCTGCCCGGCGACGACAAACCAGATCAAGAATTGCGCGAGCTGTCTACCGTTTCAGGCGAGGACTACGACGCGCTGTGGTCCTATTTCGTCGAAGGCGGACCGCAAAACAGCACCAATCTACTCGGTTACGCACGCGCCATGCTGGACGGCAGCGACAAACCAGCCGCAGCCAGCCCCCTGCTGCGCGCGGGTGTATATTGGCCCGGTTCAGGTATCGCCGACCTTGATGCCGCAAAGGCAGCATGGACGGACGACGCGCCAATCGTCCCGATCATATTCTACCGCGCACTTGTCCAAGGCGGCGGGTTAAACCCGATCAACCGTCTGGTGCGCAGCCTGTCACGCGCGGGTCTTAACCCGCTGCCTGTCTTTGTCGCATCACTCAAAGACCCGGTCAGCCGCGCAACACTCGACACTTTGTTCACCGCAGCCCCACCCGAAGTAATCTTAAACTGTACCGCCTTCGCAGTCGGCAGCCCGCATGATGGCGACGACAGCCCAACAAACCCATTGCTTGCCAACAACGCGCCAATCTTTCAGGTCATCCTATCTGGCGCGTCCGAGGCCACATGGCGCGAAGGCCTGCACGGGCTAACCGCCCGCGACATCGCGATGAACGTCGCCCTGCCAGAGGTGGACGGGCGCATCCTATCCCGCGCGGTCAGCTTTAAAGGCGAAGCATTCTTTGACGAGGCAACCGAATGCCCTATCGCAACCTATCAGGCATTAGGCGACCGGATCGACTTTACCAGCCAACTCGCCCGCAACTGGGCGCACCTGCGGCGGACACAAGCCAGCGACAAAAAGGTCGCGCTGATCCTTGCTAACTATCCAAACAAAGACGGGCGGCTTGCTAACGGAGTCGGGCTGGATACGCCCGCCGCGACGGTACATGTGCTCAACCTGCTGAAATCGACAGGCCACACGGTTACTCCGCCCACAGACAGCGCAACACTGATGCAAACCGTTATGGACGGCCCAACTAATTGGCTGACAGATCGCGCCGACAAAGAAGGCGGCGAATTCCTACCGCTCGACATCTATCAACAGTATTTTGATGCCCTCCCTTGGGAGGTAAAAGAACAAATCACGGCGCGCTGGGGCCAACCCGAGGATGATCCCTTCCTCACCTTGTCAGAATTACTCCCGCCGGAGGCAAACAAGGGCTTTGCCCTTTCGATCCACAGCTACGGCAACGCCGTGGTTGGGCTGCAACCGGCACGTGGTTACAACATAGACCCAACCGATACATATCATTCGCCTGATCTCGTTCCACCACACAACTACCTCGCATTCTATTTTTGGCTGCGGCACCACTGGGGCGCTGACACGATCGTACACATGGGTAAACACGGGAACCTCGAATGGCTCCCCGGCAAAGCAGTCGCCCTATCCGAAACCTGCTGGCCCGAGGCCGTCTTTGGGCCGACCCCACACGTTTACCCGTTCATCGTCAACGATCCAGGCGAAGGTACGCAAGCAAAACGGCGCACATCTGCGGTCATCATTGATCACCTAACACCGCCGCTGACCCGCGCAGAAAGCTATGGCCCAATGCGCGATCTAGAGGCGCTCGTCGATGAATATTATGAAGCCGCCGGCGTTGACCCCCGCCGTATAGACCACTTACGCAAAGAAATCCTGTCCTTGTCCGAAGTCACTGGCCTGTCAAAAGACGCGGGCTTCACCGGCGATAACGACAGCGATCTAGGTAAGCTAGACGCATACCTATGTGAGTTAAAAGAAGCACAAATACGCGACGGGCTGCATATCTTTGGGCAATCGCCCCAAGGGCAACAGGAACGGGACTTGGCGATTGCCTTGGCACGCGTCCCACGTGGTGATGGTAAGGGTAGAAATGCGTCGCTCCTGCGTGCGCTGGCAGAGGACCTGAACCTGAGTATCGATCCGCTTGATTGCGACATGGCAGCTCCCCCACCTGAAAAACCCGCCGCACTAGAAGATAATACCACATGGCGTACCAATGGCGATACGGTCGAACGTCTCGAAGCACTGTGCCAACGCGGCCTGCGGGACGGCGGGTGGGGCGATGCGGGGTTCACCCCGCGAGCGGCACAAGCCGTTCTAGATGAAATCTTAGAGACTATACTTCCGACAATTCAGGCCTGCGGACCTGACGAAGGGACGGGTCTCCTCAGCGCCCTATCTGGGCACTTCGTCAACCCGGGCCCGTCCGGCGCGCCAACCCGCGGGCGGCTTGATGTGCTGCCCACTGGTCGAAATTTCTATAGCGTCGATAGCCGGGCCGTACCCACACCGACAGCTTGGGCGCTTGGGTGGAAATCTGCGAGTCTGCTAATCGAAAAACACCTGCAAGACCACGGCGACTGGCCGCGTAGCATGCTGGTCACGGCATGGGGTACCGCGAACATGCGTACGGGTGGCGATGATATCGCTCAGGCCCTTGCCTTGATGGGTGTTAAGCCAAAATGGGATAGTGCAAACCGCCGCGTCACCGGATTTGAAATTCTTCCGCAGTCCATCCTAGGGCGACCCCGCGTTGATGTCACATTACGTATCTCAGGTTTCTTTCGTGACGCCTTTCCGCAGTTGATAGCGCTGGTTGATAGCGCTGCTCGTGCCGTACAAGAGCTTGATGAAGCAGCCGATGTGAACCCTGCTGCAGCACGTGCAAAAGCAGGTGAAAACCAAACACGGGTATTTGGTTCAAAGCCCGGTGCTTACGGCGCGGGGCTGCAGGCCCTGATCGACGAACGTATTTGGGCGGATAAGTCAGACTTTGCCGATGCCTATCTTGAATGGGGCAGCTACGCCTATGGTGCTGGGGCCGAAGGCCGCAAAGACCGCAAGGCATTTGAAACGCGCCTATCGCAAACCGACGCCATCGTTCAAAACCAAGACAACCGTGAACACGATATTTTGGACAGCGATGACTATTACCAATTCGAAGGTGGTGCTGCCGCAGCTGTCAGCACACTACAAGGCCAAGACCGGCCCATCTATCACAACGATCATTCACGCCCTGAACGACCCGTCATTCGAACGCTTGATGACGAAATTGGGCGGGTAGTGCGTAGCAGGGTAGTAAACCCGAAATGGGTCGATGGGGTCAAACGTCACGGATACAAAGGCGCGTTTGAGATCGCAGCGACAGTTGATTATCTATTCGCCTTCGCGGCCACAACCGGGGCGGTACAGAACCATCATTTTGATCTGGTCGAGGAAGCGTTCATCAAGGACGATGACACCCGAGACTTCATCGCGGACGCGAATGCCCCAGCCCTGCGCGAGATCGCCCAACGACTGCAAGAAGCGATCGATCGCAATCTTTGGCAACCCAAGTCCAACTCTGCCCGTGCACGTATTGCTGAATTGATCACATAGCCCAAGCCAGATACGATCTTTTAAAAAGGAGCCTGCCATGACCGAAGATACTGACCGACACGCAATGAAGATGGCCAAGAAAAAGGCTGCCCGTGATAAGATCATGGCGACAAAGACCGACCAAAAGGGGCTGGTCATTGTCCATACGGGCAAAGGAAAGGGTAAGTCTTCGGCCGCGTTCGGGATGATCTTTCGCTGTATCGCGCATGATATGAAATGTGCCGTTGTTCAGTTCATCAAAGGCGGCATGTCCACGGGTGAACGTGATCTGATCCTTGCTAAATTCACTGACACTTGCGCATTCCACACTATGGGCGAAGGGTTTACTTGGGAAACCCAAGATAAATCGCGCGACACAGAAATGGCGCAAGCAGCTTGGGCCAAGGCCAAAGAACTGATCCTTGATGAAACCAATCACATGGTCCTGCTTGACGAAATCAACATCGCAATTCGCTATGACTATGTGAGCATATCAGAGGTCGTATCCTTCTTGCGTGACCATAAGCCACCGATGACCCATGTCGTTTTGACGGGGCGCAACGCGCACGAAGATCTGATCGAACTTGCAGACCTTGTCACTGAAATGGAACTGGTCAAACATCCCTTCCGTTCGGGGATCAAAGCGCAAATCGGAGTCGAATTTTAGAATAAATTCGCATTTCCTTACGTATTGTCGCCAAAATTCGCGGATCACACGCTATCGTGCCTTGCACTATACGGTTCAGTTTCTATGTAACTGAATTATGACAAACGTGTTGAACCTTCTTCCATCCGGTCTCGTCGCTAGCGGCGTGCAGCGCGCTGTCTATCTGCATCCAACGGATCACACCAAGCTGATCAAGGTTCTTAAGCCCAGCACTATAATGCCACGACGCAATAATTTTAACGGTGTCGTGGATCGTTGGTTTCCAAGCACGCGACTGCGTCAAATCCGCAAAGAATACACTGAATACCTGCGGATTATGTTAAACCATCCTGAACCAACCTTTCGCGCACCAATGTCGCATATGTTTGGGTTCGTGAGCACAAATGTCGGCCTTGGCTGTCTGACCGAAAGCGTGATGATGCCAGACGGCACATTGGGCGAAACGCTTGGATCAAAGGCAAAGGAAGGCACCCTGACGGATCATCATATTGACCTATTGAACGACACAATATCCCGGCTGTTTTCGAATGACATTCGCGCAAGCGACATGAACCCGAACAATTTCGTCTTTGGCCACCGCGACAACGGGAGCGGCCCAGGCCCAGAAGAATGTGTTCTTGTTGACGGTTTCGGCGACATTCACGCCATTCCAGTCCGGTCGATGGCCAAATGGTCGAACCGACTTGGCCTGATTGACAGCTGTGAACGGCTGGGTCGAAATACCAAACTGACGTGGCATAAAGACACGCAACAGTTCTCGCGCTGACCGTTTAGTTGGGGTAAGTTGTTGCAACCGCTTCATCAAGGGTCTGTCGCATGTCCAAACACCGCGTCCTTACTGAATTCGGCATGGGCACCAGCCTGCGCCGCCAAGACTATACACAAGCCGCACGTCGCGGGTTACAGGACGCGCTTTGGCATAACTCTATCAACATGGCAGAGCTGTTTGGTTTCCCCAAAGAAGTAATGCTGATCGACGTACAGATCGCAGTACAACAGCCAGCCCAGGTGGACGTTGACGCATTGCTGGATATCTTTCCTTACGGCCAACCCACAATCAACGTCACACATGGTGGGCTGGATGTCCCTCGCCCTGACGGCAATCCGACGGTCATCGCAAACGTCGCGATCAACGTCAGTTTCGACATGGAGCCAGCATGACCGATCAGCGCATCATTATTGAAATGGGCATGGGTAACGACCTGCACGGGATGGATTACCAAAAAGCCGCCGCGCGCGCGATCGAAGATGCGATCCGCCATTCGACGCTGCCAATTTTCCAAAGCATAGGATTAGACCACAGCGCAATGCGGGTACAGGTGACGGTGGGCGTGCAAGATCCAGATAAAATCGACCCAATGGCGCTTGCCCAAAAGCTACCGCGTGGACGCGCCACTGTGACCGCAGTCAAAGGGGGGATGAACGTGCCAAACCCAGAAACTGGCGACACCGCAATTGTGGCCACAGCCGCGATTGAGGCATTCTTGCCCTCCCAAGCCGGCAATTGGAAACACAGGTAGATGGAACTGACCCAAGCCCACAGAGACGCGCTCCATGACGTGCTACGTTGGCGGCGTGATGTTCGGCATTTTTTACCAGATGCGGTACCTGACGATACCCTTGCGCGATTGCGTTCAGCCATGGATATGGCCCCATCCGTGGGAAATGCGCGGCCTTGGCGCGTTTTACACGTGACCACAGCCGCGCTACGTAGCAAGATTATCCAAAACTTCGAAGCGTCCAACGAAGCCGCCGGTGAAATATACGATGATGAAACACGTGAAACATATGCAAGTCTGAAGCTCGCAGGGTTGCGCGAAGCCCCTGTTCACCTTGCCGTTTTCACAGAAAACCACCCCGCCGAAGGACGCGGTCTTGGGCGACAAACGATGCCCGAAATGCTGTGCTATTCGAGTGTCACAGCAATCTATACACTGTGGTTGGCGGCGCGTGCCGAAAACTTGGGGCTTGGGTGGGTCTCTATCCTTGACCCTGTGTCTGTTGCGCAAACCTTAGGTGTCCCGGATCATTGGCAGCTGACTGGATATCTGTGCTTAGGTAAAGCCGCATTCGACAATGACACCCCCCTACTTCACGAAAAGAAATGGCAAGAAAACACCGCCACACGGTGGGAACAGGTTTAGCGCGGACCGAACCCTAGCCAAGCATGGGACGCTTCACTAAAACCATGCTAACGAACACAGCGAAAGTGAGAGACACATGTCAACACGTGGCGCAGGCGGCACAGACGGCGGAACAGGCAGTTTCCTGATCGGCGTGATCATGATGATCGGCGGCGGGTATCTTTTGCTGGACGGTATCGTGGTCCGGCCCAACTTTGGATTTGGATCACGGGTGTTTGGTATCGGCGGCGTGCCGATCACATCAGGTATGGTGCTTATCCCTTTTATGTTTGGGATCGGTATGGTGTTCTACAATTCGAAAAACTGGATCGGCTGGCTGCTCGCAGGCGGCTCAATGGTCGCGCTTATCTTTGGGGTCATCGCCAATATGACACTCCAACTCGAACGCATGAGCGCCTTTGACCTCATCGTTATTTTGGTGCTGCTGGTCGGCGGGATCGGATTGTTTTTACGGTCCCTACGGGCCGGGTAAACCCCGCCAACATCAGTATCCCAACGCGCAGCCGTCTTTGCGCGGGTCGCTTCCGCCCTCAAGAACACCGCCTTCATGCAGCATGATGGCCTGTGAACCACCAATCGCAGTGTCTGGTGTTTGCACGTTATGCCCCTTGTCGCGCAGTGTCGCTCTCACCGCATCTGAATAACCGTTCTCCACATTCAACACATCCCCATCAGCAAAGCAGCGTGGCGCGTCCATTGCTTCTTGGGGAGACAGCCCAAAGTCTGTCACGTTGCTGACGAACCTCGCGTGTCCGGTTGATTGATAGGCACCGCCCATGACCCCGAAGGGCATGAACGGCTTTCCGTCTTTTTTCAGCAGCCCCGGAATGATCGTGTGCATTGGGCGCTTGCCGCCGCCGGCCTCGTTTGGATGACCTTTTTCGAGCGTGAACCCAGCCCCACGGTTCTGGAACAGCACACCGTATTTGTCCGATGCAATTCCAGACCCGAAAGAATGGAACACCGAATAGATCAGCGACACGCACATGCGGTCCTTATCGACAACCGTGATATAGATCGTGTCTTTATGTACAGATTCCGCCAGAGGTGCGGCGGCGGGCATCGCTTTGGCGGGGTCGATCAACGCAGCCAATTTGGCGGCTGTTTCGGGCGCCATCATATGATCCACCCGCGTGGTGTGATCCGGGTCCGCGATGAAACGATTCCGGGCGTCATAAGCCAGTTTCGTCGCTTCGGCCTCGATATGCGCGCGTTCTGCGCCCCACGGGTCCATTCCGGCAATGTCAAAATGCTTTAGGATATTCAGCAGTAAGATCGCCGTTGCGCCCTGCCCGTTCGGGGGATGCTCGCATAGCTCAAGCCCGCCATAACCGCCCGAGATCGGGTCGGTGTATTCACAGGCCGTCGCGGCGAAATCATCCAAGGTGTGTGTGCCGCCCAATGCGTTCAGGCTGGCGACCATGTCCTCTGCGACTTCGCCTTCGTAGAACCCGGCGCGACCCTCCAACGCGATTTCGCGCAGCACTTTGGCCTGCCCCGGCGCACGGAACATCTGACCCGTGGTCGGCACCTTACCATCGAGCAAGAACAGATCGCGCGCATGTCCCGATAGATTTTTTTCACCCAACGCCCAGTCAAATGCCACGCGTGGCGCAACGGGCACGCCAGCTTCGGCGTAGTGAATGGCAGGGGCCAACGCAGCCTTAAGGCCCAGCTTACCCCAGTCTTTGGACAACCGACAAAAAGCATCAATTGCACCAGGAATTGTCACAGCATCAACGTTATAGGGCGCAACAACTGGCCCTTTGGTGCGCAAAGCGTCGGCATCAATCGCACCGGGCGCACGGCCAGAGCCGTTCAACGCAACAACACGGTCTTCGCCCGGCGGTGTTAGCAATACAAAGCAGTCACCACCAATACCTGTCATCTGCGGTTCACAAATACCAAGCAGCACAGCGCCCGCAATCGCCGCATCCACCGCGTTGCCACCCGCCTCTAGCATCTGAACGGCGACCTTTGCAGCTAAAGGGTGCGATGTCGCGGCCATCCCGTTAGTTGCATAAACAGCCGAACGGCCCGGTTTGTGAAAGTCGCGCATGGTGCCCTCTGGATTATTGCTAAACTACGGTACGGAATTGTGGAACAAGTGCAACGGGGCTTGTTGGTTTTCTTACACGTCGTTAGACCTTTATAAGTTAAGCTCACGGGAACACATAAAATGCGCGCAGACTACGCCACACTTGCAAAAACAATTGCTTCGCTAACCGAAGGCGAGACGGACACCGTGGCATTGATGGCGACTATGACATGCGAAATACATCACAGCGATGATCGGTTTGACTGGACTGGGTTTTATCGGGTTACCGCGCCGGAACTATTAAAAATCGGCCCTTACCAAGGCGGGCACGGCTGCCTCACAATCCCATTTTCGCGCGGCGTTTGTGGTGCCGCAGCACGCACAGGGCAAGTACAGCTCGTCCCAGACGTCGAGGCGTTTGAAGGCCATATTGCCTGCGCAAGCAGTACGCGTTCTGAACTGGTTTTACCTGTTTTTGATCGCGATGGCACAGTAATCGCTGTGTTCGATATCGACAGTAACCAACCTGACGCATTTGATCAAAACGACGCAAATATGCTGACGGAAATACTGGCCCAAGCCTTCGCAACTTAAAACCTATGGTTGATTAGGGGTTAAAATTAGCCAATATAGTATTGCGCTTAGCAACCTATGCGCTAATTTTTACAATTCACTTACGCATTAGGACGCCATGGCACATTTAGAAAAACCAGGTCAAACTTTGGGCGCTGACATTCGCGCGTTGCGTAAGACACGCGGGATGACGCTAGTCGACCTTGCCGAAAGCCTGAACCGATCTGTTGGCTGGCTGAGTCAAGTCGAGCGCGACATTTCAGTCCCGGCGATTTCAGATCTTGCCGAGATGGCAGCGGTTTTAGATGTCGCTGTTTCAAGCCTTCTGCAAACCAGCGTAGCCCCTGACGAAGACGGTCTTATCGTACGTGCCAACGCGCGCCGCCCGATAGGAAGCCGGACTCCCGGTTTGACCGAAGGACTGCTGTCACCTGATCTGACCGACAGCTTTGAAGTTATCCATTCAAAATTCGAACCGGGGTCCGAAATTACAGCCCCCCTTGTGCGCAAGACACAAGAAATCGGTTACATCGTCACTGGCACATTTGAAATTTGGATTAACGGCAAGCACTTTCATCTTAAAACGGGCGACAGCTTTCGATTGCGTGGTGAATCTTTTCGCTGGGCGAATACCGGAAGTAAGCCTTGCGAAATCATTTGGGTTATTTCTCCTCCCATTTACTAGGCGAACCGTAAAATGACAGATATTACGCTACTTGATGGCGGTATGGGCCAGGAGCTCATCCGTCGTTCCGGCGATACGGCGACCCCGCTTTGGGCAACGCAGGTCATGATAGATCATCCTTGCATGGTGTCAGCGGTACACCGGTCCTACCGAGACGCCGGCGCGACGGTCGCGATGACAAACACCTATGCGCTGCACCGAGACCGTTTACTTGGTACCGCTTATGAAGATCGCTTTGCAGCCCTTTACAGCACCGCACTTACCGAAGCTGAAGCCGCTTGCGCAGGCCATGGACGCATCGCAGGCGCAATAGGACCACTAAGGGCATCATATCGCCCCGACATTCATCCTGAACCTGCCGAAGCAGTCCCGCTATACGCAGAAGTCGCGCAACTCTTAGGTTCGCGCGTCGATCTTATCATTTGCGAAACAATTGCCTCGATTGATCACGCCCGCTCTGTTCTGGCGGGGGCTATGACTGCGGGGAAACCAGTTTGGCTTGCCATGACTGTCGACGATAACGACGGTACGCGACTTCGCTCGGGGGAACGTCTGTCCGATGTCATCCCCCACACCAAAGGAGCCGCAGCGCTGTTGGCAAATTGCGCTGCGCCAGAGGCAATCAGCACCGCAATCGATATCCTCGCGGATGGTGATTTGCCTTTTGGTGGTTATGCGAACGGCTTCCAGCAAATCACGAGCGATTTCCTAAAGGACAAACCCACAGTCAGCAGCCTTTCGGCTAGACACGATTTAGGCCCCAAAGAATACGCTGATCACGCTATGGGCTGGCTTGAACAAGGGGCAACAATTGTTGGCGGCTGTTGCGAAGTTGGCCCAGCACACATAGCTGAACTTGCCGCTGCACTGCGCGCCGCAGGCCACGAAATCGTTTAACACTTACAACTCAAACGTCGCGCTTTACGTATCCCGTTATTCTTAAAGCATAATAAAAAATGGTGACGAACCGCCCAAGCCGTGAAAACATTGACTAAAATTTCACGAACAAGAATCGGCACGTCATCATGGCAAAGCTTCCTACATCTGCGCGCGTGGTCATTATCGGTGGCGGGGTTATAGGCTGTTCCGTTGCCTATCACCTTAGCAAACTTGGCTGGAAAGATGTTGTCTTACTGGAACGCAAACAACTGACCTCTGGAACCACTTGGCATGCCGCCGGGCTCATCGCGCAACTACGCGCAACGGCGAACATGACCAAGCTCGCGCGCTATTCCCAAGAATTATACGGAAACCTAGAGACGGAAACCGGTGTCGCAACTGGCTTTAAACGCAACGGGTCCATCACTGTTGCCCTCACCGATGAACGCAAAGAAGAGATTTTTCGCCAAGCCGCCATGGCCCGCGCCTTTGGCGTCGATGTCGAGGAGATTTCCCCGGCCGAGGTCAAATCACGCTACGATCACTTAAACATCGATGGGGTCAAGGCCGGTGTCTACCTGCCCCGCGACGGTCAGGGTGATCCTGCGAACATTGCGCTCGCATTGGCCAAGGGCGCCCGTATGAATGGCGCGGTGATTGCAGAACGTACCAAGGTCACGAACATCAACCGCACCGGGCGACGTGTTACCTCTGTCGATTGGCAGACCGCTGACGAGAACGGCACGATCGCTTGCGATATGGTCGTCAACTGCGCGGGCATGTGGGGCCATGAGGTGGGCAAGATGATGGGAACGAATGTTCCGCTTCATGCCTGCGAGCATTTCTATATCGTCACCGAAAACATTCCTGATCTCGCGCAATTGCCTGTTCTTCGTGTGCCAGACGAATGCGCCTATTATAAAGAAGACGCAGGTAAAATCCTGCTGGGTGCGTTTGAACCAAACGCCAAACCTTGGGCTATGAATGGCATCCCGGATGATTTCGAATTCGACCAACTGCCCGAAGATTTTGATCACTTTGAACCAATCCTAGAGGCCGCTGTGAACCGCGTGCCAATGTTGGCCGAGGCAGGCATCCATACGTTCTTTAACGGTCCCGAAAGCTTTACCCCCGACGACGCGTATCACCTTGGGCAAGCACCTGAGATGGACAATGTTTGGGTTGCGGCTGGGTTTAACTCTATTGGGATCCAATCGGCTGGCGGCGCTGGTATGGCCCTATCGCAATGGATGGATACGGGCGAAAAACCGTTCGATCTGGGTGATGTCGATATATCGCGGATGCAGCCGTTTCAGGGCAACAAAACCTACCTATTTGAACGGTCTAAGGAAACGCTTGGCCTGCTGTATGCTGACCATTTTCCGTTCCGCCAAAAGGCGACCGCGCGTGGCATTCGGCGCAGCCCTTTGCACCAACACCTGTTAGATCAAGGCGCCGTGATGGGGGAACTGGCAGGATGGGAGCGTGCGAATTGGTTCGCGCAGCCGGGGCAGACGCCTGCTTATGAATATTCATGGAAACGCCAAAACTTCTTTGGCAATGTCGCGGATGAACTCAACGCAATCCGCAACAATGTAGGCATGTACGACATGTCATCCTTTGGCAAAATTCGGGTCGAAGGCCGCGATGCAACCGCATTTATGAACAATATCTGCGGCGGTGAAATGGACGTCCCCGCAGGGAAGATCGTTTATTCACAATTCCTTAACCAACATGGCGGGATCGAAGCCGACATTACCGTCACACGTTTATCTGAAACGGCCTATCTGGTTGTGACGCCGGCTGCGACGCGTCTGGCAGATCAAACCTGGATGCAGCGAAACGTTGGCGAATTCAATGTGGTGATCACTGACATGACCGCCTCCGAAGCCGTTCTAGCCGTGATGGGACCGAACAGTCGCAAGCTGCTGCAAGCGGTGTCGCCCAATGACTTTACGAACGGGATAAATCCGTTCGGCACTGCGCAAGAGATCGAGATCGGCATGGGCCTCGCCCGAGCGCACCGCGTCACCTACGTTGGCGAACTGGGGTGGGAGGTCTACGTATCGACCGACATGGCCGCCCATGTGTTTGAAACGCTGCACACAGCAGGACAGGACATTGGGCTAAAGCTGTGTGGCATGCACATGATGGACGCGGCCCGTCTGGAAAAAGGTTTCCGCCACTTCGGGCACGACATCACCTGCGAAGACCATGTGCTAGAAGCCGGGTTGGGCTTTGCCGTCAAAAGCGACAAGCCCGCTTTCATCGGCCGCGATGCGGTTCTGCGCAAACGCGAGGCTGGGCTGGAAAAACGTTTGGTGCAGTTCAAACTCACTGATCCCGACCCCCTGCTTTATCACAATGAGCCGATCATCAGGGATGGTAACACCGTCGGATACTTGTCGTCGGGTGGATATGGCCATCACTTAGGCGCGGCTGTTGGGATGGGATATGTTCCTTGCAAGGACGAAACCGTCGCCGACATGCTAGGTAGCACCTATGAGATCGACGTGATGGGCACGCGGGTCAAGGCAGAGGCCCAGCTGCGCCCATTCTACGATCCCAAAGGTGAGCGTACAAAAGTTTAACCGCGCAGCAACGCGCCCAAACGTTTGATGCCCTCTTCAATCGTTGCTTCATCGGGTAATGAGAAATTCAGCCGGATTGTGTTGCCACATGATCCGTCAGCGTGGAACGCACGGCCCGGTACAAACGCCACACGCTGCGTTTCAAGCGACTTGGCCAGCATTGTCGCCCCGTCCATATATTCAGGAAGCGTAAGCCAGATGAACATACCTCCTTCGGGCTGGGTCCAGGTCACGCCGTCAGGCATATGCTTTAAAAGCGCGTCTAGCATGTAATCTCGGCGCTTTTTATAGGCGTCCCGTAAGTTTGAGACATGATCATCAAAGCAGGCTTTTGCTACCTTTGTGATCGCAATCTGGTTGATCGTCGCTGAATGCAGATCGGCGGCTTGCTTCATCAATACCAATCGAGAGATCACAGGCTTTGCGGCGCAAACCCACCCGACCCGCAGGCCCGGCGACAGTGTTTTCGAAAAACTTCCGCAATAGATCGTACGGCAGTCTTCGATGCTGCCTTTGCGGGCGATTTCCAACGCTAGCACGGGCGGGATCGCGTCGCCGTCATACCGCAGTGACTGATATGCCGCGTCTTCGATTACTGCGATGTTCAGATCGTCAGCCAAGTCCAGCAAGGACTCGCGTCCAGCCCGGTCGATGGTTTCGCCAGTTGGGTTCGCAAAATCAACTGACGCGTAGGCAAATTTAACCTTGCCGCCCTTGTCAGCAGCGCGTGCAGCATAATCCGCAGGCGTCCGGTTTGCGTGGGGCATCAGGCGGTCGTAATGCGGTTCATAGGCGTTGAATGCACCAAGCGCGCCCAGATAGGTCGGCCATGAAACCAACGCTGTGTCATTTGGCGAAAGGAAAAGCTTGCCCAGATAATCCAGTGCCTGCTGCGACCCTGACGTGATCAGGATATTGTCGCGCGTGCAGGGTATTCCCAGCTTTTCCATCTGGGCCGCAATCCAATCACGCAGCGGCGGATAGCCTTCGCTTGCGGAGTATTGGAGCGCTTCGTTTTGGGTATCGGGGCCAAGCGTCTCAGCAAATGCGTCTTGGAACGCGGCAATCGGAAACAATTTGGGGTCAGGAATGCCGCCAGCGAATGAAATGATATCGGGCTGGTCGAGCAGTTTCAAAAGCTCTCGGATTTCCGAAGCGGTCATACGTGACATGCGTGACGAAAATATCTGATCCCACATCTGCCGAATCTCCATGAGGCTACGTAGAGCATCATCATGGCAGAACCAAATACTAAGTCAACAATGCTGACCTAAAATTAGATACGCCCGCTCAAGTAAATGAACGGACGCCTAATGCTTTATTCGTTGCTATGCGTGACTGGCCCAAGAGCATTCAGACCCTTTAGGATATCAATCGCGTAAGCCAGCTGGTAATCATCCTCGCGAAGTTCCGCGGCGGCGACAGCACGCGCACGGTCTTCTTCGATTTGACGAATTTCATCTTCGGTCAGACTATCATTGTCCAGCGCACCACGCAGCGACGCTTCTGTCCGCGGGTTGCCGACGCTTTCTTCTTCGTCTTCATCCGCTGGCTGGCGGCGCGGCTGTTCAACGATAATGTCAGGTGAAATACCAAGCGCCTGAATAGAGCGACCCGAAGGCGTGTAATAACGGGCTGTGGTCAGGCGCATCGCGCCATCGCTGCTGAGCGGAATAACCGTTTGCACGGAGCCTTTCCCGAATGAATTCGTCCCAACCACAATCGCGCGGCGGTGATCTTGCAATGCACCCGCAACGATTTCAGACGCAGAAGCAGAACCACCGTTGATAAGCACAACAATCGGTTTTCCCTGCGCCAAATCGCCGACTGTGGCGTTAAAGCGGTCACCGTCGGCCGCGTCACGACCACGGGTGGACACGATTTCACCTGCATCAAGGAATGCGTCAGAAACAAACACAGCCTGGTTCAACAAACCGCCCGGGTTGTTGCGCAGGTCAAGGATAAAACCATCTACGTTATCAATGCCGCCCGCCGCTTCGACCTGTTCATCGATGCCTTCGCTTAGGTTCGGGAAGGTCTGTTCGTTAAAGGTTGTCACACGCAAGACAACGGCGTTCCCTTCTGTCCGGCTGCGCACCGCAGTCAATTTGATAGTGTCGCGAATAATCGACACATCAAACGGTTCCACTTCGCCTTCGCGCACAACAGTTATAATGATTTCGGCACCAACGGGCCCTCGCATCAGGGTAACTGCCTCGTCGAGAGTTAGCCCCATGACGCTTTCGCCATCGACGGCAGTGATATAATCACCGGCCAAGATACCGGCGGCATCAGCGGGCGTGCCATCCATAGGTGACACGACTTTTACCCAACCCTCTTCTTGGGTGACTTCGATGCCAAGACCGCCAAATTCACCGCGCGTGCTGACTCGCATTGCGGCGGCATCTTCGGCGGACATATAGCTGGAGTGCGGATCAAGTGATGTTAGCATTCCGTTGATCGCAGCTTCGATCAGTTCTTTATCATTCACATCTTGCACATAGTCGGTGCGGATGCGTTCAAAGATGTCACCAAACAAATCGAGCTGTTCATACACGCTACCTGAGTCTTGGACATCTTGGGCAACCAAGGGCCCAGCAACTTGAATTGTTGTAACAAGGCCAAGTGCGGCACCACCAACAGCGGCAAAAATCAGCTTTTTCATTCCACGTCCTATGTCTATTCCAGCGCAAACCAAGCATCCGGGTTTACCGGACCTTGCCCTTCCCTGACCTCAAGATAAAGGGGTTGCGCTGCTTCATCTGTGCCAGATGTCTCGTTTTCGGTCAAAATACCGTTAACTTTTGTCGCATCGCCCCCCATCAACCCAAGCGGAGTGCCAGCAGGGATGATTTGCCCCACGTCACCATACAGCGTTTCCAACCCGGCAAAGATGAACAACACGTCAGGTGCAGGTTCAAGGATGACTACATTCACATCGCCAAGCAGCGGCCCACGATACAGTAAAGTAGCTGCGACCGGCGATGTTACTAACGCCTGCGGTACAGCAGCAATATACACCCCCTCTGCCGCGCGGCCCGACGACTGAACGATACCCCTCACCGGAAGCGGAAGGTTCCCCTGCCGCGCAAGAACCGCATCCGGATCAGGCAAATCATTCGCAAGCGCATCTGCGAAGGCACCCAAAGAGTCAGAACTCGCCATCAACAAAGCAATCTGGACCGTGTCCTCTTCAAACCGCGTCGGTAAATCGCTGCGTTCAGATATTGCATGCGCCAATGCTGCACGTGCATCCTGCGCGCCGGTTAACCCGTCTTCCAAATTTTCGGTTGCAGCCGCCTGCACGTCACGCAAACCCTGAATTTGCGAAAGCTGACTGCGTAGCGCTTCTGCCTTGGTTTGCAGGCCTTCAGTTACGTCTGCAACCAACATACCGGCACGCACCGCATCTATCGGGCGCTGCGCGTTACTACGGGCAACCGGCTCTGGCGTGTTCGAGATTGTTGATAACGCACCGATCAGATGCCCCAACTCAGACCTACGCGCAGATAGATCAGCAGACAATTCGGCCTCTTGCGCCGCAACCTGCCGCAGCCCAGATCGTACTGCGGCCAATCCAGCCTCATAAGATTGAACTGTTTCGGTCAACGCCTTGATTTGATCACGCGCACCGCCCGCTGATTGAAGCCTGTCCTGTGCACCTTGTAGCTGTGCCATCGCGTCACGCGCAGCTTCGCCAGCAGTTTGACCAAAAGCTGGCAGAGCCAGACAGATCAAAAACGCCGCGAGTCTCATTTCTCGATCAGGCTGCGACCGGTCATTTCGGGTGGCAGCTCTAGCCCCATCAGATCAAGCACAGTCGGCGCCAGATCAGCAAGACGGCCGTCGCGCAGCGTCACGCCCTCTGGCCCACCGACAAGCGCAACAGGCACGGGGTTCAGCGTATGTGCTGTGTGCGGTCCGCCTGTTTCTGGATCAATCATAGTTTCACAATTGCCGTGGTCTGCAGTCACGATCATCGCGCCACCTGCAGCCTTAAGCGCCGACAGCACCTGCCCCAAACCTTGGTCCACGGCTTCGCAGGCTTTGATCCCAGCGTTCAGATCGCCAGTGTGCCCAACCATGTCGGGGTTCGCGTAGTTCGTAACGATCAGATCATATCCATCACCAATCGCCTTTACGAAAGCTTCGGTTACTTCGCCCGCCGACATTTCTGGCTGAAGATCATAGGTCGCGACCTTTGGCGATTTTGGCATAAAGCGGTCTTCGCCCGGCGCGGGTTCTTCGATGCCCCCGTTCAAAAAGAACGTCACATGCGGATATTTCTCGGTTTCGGCCAGGCGGAACTGGCGAAGACCATGTTTTGCAACCCACGCACCCAAAGTGTTTTGGATATCGCGTTTGGGGAACACCGTTTCAAACCAGACATCATGGCGGTCCGAATAGCTGACCATACCCAGAAGGGCAGCCATATGTGGCTGCTGGCGTTCAAAGCCGTCAAAATCAGGGTCAGCAATCGCCGCGAGGATTTCACGCGCGCGGTCAGACCGAAAGTTCAGGCAGAAATAGCCGTCGCCTTTGGCAAACCCGGTATAATCACCGATTACAGTCGCAGGAATGAATTCATCCGTCTTGCCGTCAGCATAAGCAGCGGCAATGGCGTCTTGCGGGGTCGCGGCTTTGCCACCCTGCCCGGTTGCCATCGCATCATAGGCAGTCTGAACCCGTTCCCAGCGGTTATCACGGTCCATGGCGTAATAGCGGCCAATCACGGTCACGATCTGCGCAGTTGCTGGCAGGCCGTCCTCTAGCTCTTGCATGAATTCTTTTGCAGACGATGGTGCGACATCACGGCCATCGGTAATGGCGTGGATCACAACAGGAACGCCCGCATCCGCCAACCCATGTGCTGCGGCAATGATGTGGTGGACGTGACCATGCACGCCACCATCAGACACAACGCCCATCAGGTGTGCACGCCCGCCGCTGGTTTTCATCGTGGCAATAAATGCCTGCAAAGGTTCTGCGGTTGCAAAAGTGCCGTCTTCGATTGCCAGTTCGATCTGTCCCAGATCCATCGCGACAACGCGGCCTGCACCGATATTGGTATGCCCGACCTCAGAGTTGCCCATCTGGCCGCCCGGCAACCCCGCATCGCGGCCATGGGTCAAAAGCTGCGCGTGCGGTCCTTGCATGACCGCATCAAAATTCGGGGTATTCGCAAGTTTCGGCGCGTTGCCCGTGGCGTCTTCACGCAGGCCCCAACCATCAAGAATACACAAGACAACAGGTTTCGGTGCAGACATCAGACAATCTCCGTAAAAGCTTTAGGGCAGGTCTAGCGCAGGTCGATGACAAACAAAACGCCACATCCTCGCTTTGATCAAAATACTCTCGCCGAAGGCGGAACTACGCCCGGTGGTAAGGGCCGCCGGATAGTATGGATACGGCACGATACAGCTGCTCGGCCAACATCACGCGGACGAGCATGTGCGGCCAAACCATTTTGCCAAAACTAAGCGATGCATCCGCTTGGGCGCGCAGGCTGGGGTCGATGCCGTCGGCGCCACCAATCACAAAGGACACGTCTTGGCGACCCTGGTCACGCCAACCAGCCAGCATTTTCGCAAAATCAGGGGATGACATCACCTTGCCGCGTTCATCCATCGTGCAGATTAACGATCCGGTGGGGATGGCTTTTTGCAGCAACTGGGCCTCGGCGGGCATACCGCCGCCCTTTTTATCTTCGACCTCGATCAGTTGTGCAGGGCCAAGTGCAAGCGCCCGGCCCGTCCGGTCAAACCGGGTCAGGTAGTCGTCATAAAGGTCGCGCTCTGGGCCCTGCCGAAGCCGGCCCACTGCACAAATTTGAACACGCATCAGCTTGCCGTTGCGGACCCGGGCTGCCACATCTTTTCAAGCTGATAGAATTCGCGCACTTCGGGACGGAAGATGTGAACGATGATATCGCCCGTATCGATCAGAACCCAATCGCCAGTTTCTTTACCTTCGATCTTTGAAAAGGTACCGAATTCCTGCTTTAGACGCTCTGCCAATTTCTCGGCCATAGCGTTCACCTGACGGGATGAACGGCCAGAGGCGATAACCATATAATCACCCATCTCTGATTTACCGCGCAGATTGATCTGCACGATGTCTTCACCTTTGTCGTCGTCAAGTGACTTGAGAACAGCAGCCAAAAGCGCATCGCTGGTCGCAGTTTTTGGGGCGCTCATCGCTTTGGCCCCTGCGTTGGCAGCATCGGCTGCCGATGTAGAAAGAGACAGAACATTGTCCTCCTTAATATACGCCGTCATGGCCCCGGCGCCGGGCATGCTATAAAACTAGCAACGCCCCACGCATTTTTCAACAAAACTACGAAAGACAGACGCCCATGTCGCGGATTCGCGCGGGGCATGCAATGGCTGAAAGCGCCAAAACAGGCAAGAACACCCTATTTTTATGCGGCAAATGGCGGAAACAGTACCCACCGCCCTGCTTATCACGTCAGTTTCACGTTTTTCAAAGCCAGAAATCCTAGGCGACCAAATAACAAGCCACAACCAGTGGGGATCTTGGCCTGCACCCAAATAAAAGCCGCTTTGCGCTTGACGCATAACTCACTGCAATTGTGAAAAATATATCATGTTTCGGTCTTATTTTTCACGCAAAGTTACGCCACGAAATTCCTTATTATTCATCTCAAAATAACTGGACCATCTTCATGTCTCGTACCCGTCACGCGTTGTTTACGCTTATCTCTATGGCCGTACTTTCGGCAACGACAAGCGCCGCACAAGAAAACACCGATCAAGCCGAAATTATCGAAGCGCAATACGATATCGAATCTGATGGTGCTGATCGCATTCGTATTGCTGGACAGCTTCGCACACTGACCCAACAGGTCGCTGCCGCATCCTGCGCGCTCACTTCTGATATTGCAGTCGAAGAAGCGCATGATGTTTTGGAGCATGCGACTGCTCAGTTTGATCGCTATATCGTAGCACTGAAAGACGGCGACGAAGGCCTGCACATTTTGCACCCAGAAACCCGTCGCCTGACCATCGCCGATATCGACCATGTTCGCGAAGAGTGGGAGCTAATCCACGGTGCAATCGAATCCATTTTGGTGGATGGCCACGATGTCGAAAGCGCCCATATCATCGACGATCACAACCTAAAACTGCTTGAGCTCACATCGATCCTTTCGTCCGATATCACCAGCCAATACACGCACCCCTTTGAGATTAGCGCAGCCGACGCAATGATGATCGAAATCGCGGGCCGCCAACGCATGCTTACGCAAAAGATGGCCAAGGATGCCTGTGAAATTTGGACGGGCTATCACGCTGAAGAAGCCAAAGAAGATCTTGCGCAAACAATGACTATCTTTGAAACCTCGCTCCGTGCATTGCGGTTCGGTATGCCCGAAGCGGGGCTGCAAGAAGCACCAAACGACACGATCCGCGCCGATTTGGATCATCTGTTGGAGCGCTGGGAAATCATCAAAGTGAACGAACAGATACTGGTAGATGGCGGCACACTGACCGATGATCAAAAGACTGAAGTCTTTCACGATCTAGAAGTCGAGCTGGCCGAGCTTGATCAACTACTTCTTGATTACAAAGAGTACGCAGAGCGCGCCCATTAAGCGTTCTGTTTGTTCCAAAAATCCATGATATTTCCCCGAAAGGAAACCGACATGCTACGCCATATTCACAACGGCACGGCGCTCGCTCTTCTTCTTTACACTGCCGCAACGGCGATACATGCGGACGAAATACCGGCCGAAACCGCGCTGATCGAAGCCCAATACGATATCGAATCTGATGGTGCAGACCGCATTCGTGTCGCTGGACAGCTGCGCACATTAACACAGCAGGTAGCCGCCGCGTCTTGCGCGTTGTCGTCCGATATAGATACCGACGAAGCGCACGAAGTTTTAACCCATGCGACTGAACAGTTTGATCGTTATATCTATGCCCTACGTGACGGCGATGATGCGCTTCACATTCTGAACCCTGAAACCCGCCGACGTACGCTTGAAGATATATCGCATGTTTATGACGAATGGCTCAATATGCATGACGCAGTTGATGCGATCCTAGCCGATGCGCATGACACGCAAAGCGCACTTGCCATTGATGACCAAAACATGCCGCTACTTGAGCTCACCACGGCATTGGCGGCCGACATTACCGGCCAATATGCGCACCCCTATGAAATCACAGCCGCCGATGCGATGATGATCGAAATCGCAGGTCGCCAACGCATGTTGACACAAAAAATGGCAAAGGACGCATGCGAAGTTTGGGCAGGTTATCACGCCGAAGAAGCGCGCGAAGATTTAGCTGCGACAGTCACTGTTTTCGAAACTTCACTGAAAGCTCTCCGCTTTGGCATGCCCGAAGCGGGCCTTCAAGAAGCTCCGACAGATAAAATCCGTGACGATTTGGATCATCTGCTGGCGCGTTGGGACACCATCAAAGCGAACGAACAAATCCTGATCGATGGTGGTGAACTGACCAACGACCAAAAGACCGAAGTTTTTCATGATCTCGAAGTCGAACTTGCCGAGCTAGACCACCTACTAGATGACTACAAAGAATACGCCGAGCGCACGCATAAACGCTAAGCCCGAGGAACAATAAAGGCCTTGCCGTCAGGCAGGGCCTTTATTGATGTAACGACGAGAAAAGGTCACTTTAGATCGTGTTAACGTTCGCTTTTCCCCACCACTTGATTTCAACACCAAGCGCGTGACTAAGCTTCTCGGACGCATCGTGATCAGCGATGTCCACCTCAAGAAACCTTTTATCGCTTCCAAACGTATCCCTCATATTATCATAGTGGCTAGATATCCAAGCCACTAAACCCTCTCGAGACGACACATGCCAATTCGATAGACCGGGTGCTCTTCGCTTTTTAAGGCGTTCATGAAGGTCTGACCACCGCAGCATGCTGTCCGCCACTTTTTCTGGAGACCGAGTTAACATCAAAAAGAGGCAAGTCGGATGATGCTCTCTGACCTGTGATAGGACCGAGACATCCATTTGCGGCCATAAACTTAACGGAGGCATGATCACATCTGGCTGAGTAATTGCGTCAAACTGGGTCAGTTCAGCAAGTGGATCGCCACCAGTCAAGTAGCTAGAATAAATCGCCTCGCCCACGAAACGGCGCGTAATTTTTTTCGTTCCCTGATCGGCAGAACGGAATTTCCAATGGGCGGAATTCAAACCAGATTTAACCAGTGCAGTATGTAGCGTGGTCGTTCCAGATTTAGGCAGGCCAAGATTAAATAAGCGCACGAATACATAGCCCTCGTGTAGTTTCTAGGTCGTTCATTACAAATCAAAGGTTGCGAATACGGGGGCGTGGTCGCTTGGCTTTTCCCAACCGCGTGCGTCACGCAGAACCCGGCTTGAATGCCCTGCGTTCTTGATATCCGAGGTTGCCCAGATGTGATCCAAACGGCGGCCTTTGTCGGCGGCGTCCCAGTCTTTGGCACGATAGGACCACCAGCTGTACAGCTTACCTTCTGGAACATCATTGCGGGTCACATCGGCCCAATCGCCAGCGGCCATGACATCAGCGAAATGTTCGACCTCGATCGGGGTGTGGCTAACGACCTTAAGCAGCTTTTTGTGGTCCCAAACATCATCTTCACGCGGCGCGATATTCAGGTCGCCAACAAGAATAGATTTCTCTGGCTTGGCGGCATGGTATGCGTCGCGCATGTCGGTCAGGTAATCCAGCTTTTGACCGAATTTTTCGTTCACTTCGCGATCAGCGACATCGCCACCAGCAGGAACATAGTGGTTGTGAATCGTGACGCCGTTTTCCAGACGCCCCGCGATATGACGCGCATGGCCAAGTGCGGCATAATCTTCGGCTGCGGCTTCGACCATCGGAATTTTCGAAAAAATCGCAACGCCATTGTAACCTTTTTGGCCACGCGCAACCATGTGCGTGTACCCCAACGACTGGAACTGCTCGAGAGGAATTTTGTCGACTGGGCTTTTGCATTCTTGCAAACACAGCACATCAGGCACTTCTTCGCTCATGAGCTTTGCGACGATATTTTCACGCAGTCGAACCGAGTTAATATTCCACGTAGCAAGGGTAAAAGGCATAGGGTTCCGCTCTTTCGTTGACGTTCCGCGTGCAGCCGCACATTCGCCCGCTATGTGTGCACCTCAGCGCAATTATGTTCAAGCATTAGCTTGTTTTCTTAACAAAATCCGAAAAATCGGATCAATTATCAAGGCACGCTTACGTGATTGTACTTTGGGACGGTTTCGGAGTTGGGTTCCCGAAGATTACATAAGCCCTTATAACCTCTAGCCATAATAAGCCGATCCAAGACAAAAGTAAGGAACACCCTCATGAGAAACAAATCAGCCATGGTCGTCGCTGTGACGTCTCTAATTGCATTTCATAACGCAGCATTCGCTGCGGAAACAAACGTTGGCGACGACGTCATTGCTGACCAACGTGCGGCGCTTGCTACTAGCACCGAGGGTGCAGGGTTTGGTCCGCAGTCCCCACGCGACATCAGCGAAGTTTCTGGAGCCAACACACGCGCGTTTCAGGCCGCTCCTGCTTTCACAGAGATGAACCTTTGCGACATTCACTTTCATGAAAACGCTGAACACCGCGGCGGCGAATTCACCGAATATGCTGGCAATGGGGACGGCCACGGTTATGGAACAGGCTACAAATACACTGGTGAACTGTCAGACGCCGAACTGGCCCCAATCGACAGCCCGATTGGCGCGACTGAACATGGCGACCTGCAGCCCGGCGATACAATCGAAGTCCACTATGTTTTCTCGACTGCCCAAGCGCAGCCTGGCCCAACATTGGGCACCTGCCTGTCCGACGCGATCAACAACCCACAACTGCGCGTAGAGGCACAGGTGTTTGTGCTTGTGAACGACGCAGAGGCATTGGACTTTAACGATCTTGCAAAGGTCGAAACCGTCGACGGTCTGTATCAGGCACCAAACATCCCGAGCGATACTGGAACAGCCGTAACCTACGCCGGTTCGACAACTGGTCCGGGCTACAACGAAGACGGTTCACCTTTCCAAGTGACTTGGAACGTTCGCCCGAACGTCGCTCGCGTTGACATCAACACAGTTGGCACATGGTTCGAAGGCAACGTCTTTGAAGAAGATCACGCACACGGCGTGCGTAACCTTGTTGTGAACACTGACCTGCTGTCAGAAATCGCGCAGTAAAACTAAACGTCGGGGCGTTGGGTTGACCAGCGCCCCTGCACGCTTACGCGAGTGCAGCGGCGGGGCGGACCTGCCCCACTTCAAAGCCGCGCCAGTTTTTAAGTACCGGAGACATCCGCGCAATCGCAGCAGGGTGTTTCACGTCCAGCACACCCAAGTTTACCAAAATCGTTGCAATCGCGCATTCGCTCGCACGGGTCGCCCCATCACGGATTTTCAGCGCGACGCCAAGACGCTTTTCCGGGATGATCGCGACAAACACACCGTCTGCGCCTGTCTTGATCGCGACACGCCCATCCATCGCCCGCATCAGATCAGTGCAGGCACGTGTTTCGCCTGCGACCAGCTCTGGATAGGCCATCATCGCGTCGCGCAGTTTTACTGCTGACGTACTGCGCAGATCAGACCGATCATGGGCGCTTGCGAAAAACGCCATTGCGCGTGCAAGCCCATGTACCGTGCTGGCATGGTTCGGTGCAGAACAGCCATCAATACCATAGGTCGGGCTTGTTTCTTGTGTTGTTTCCTCGAATGCGGCTTTGCCTGCCTGCTGAACGGGATGGTCGATTTTTTCGTAATCGGCACCGCCGCCCAGATGCTTGTTCAAGGTCAGAAATCCAGCATGTTTACCCGAACAGTTATTGTGAATTTGGCATGGCTGTTCATTCGCGCGGATCAACGCATCGCGTGCGGGTTTGTCGCCGGGCACCTGTGGACCGCAGCGAAAATCCGCATCCGTCATCCCCAGATCTTTGAGCCATACACCAACGCGATCGGTGTGAATGGCTGCACCTTGGTGCGATGCGCATGACAACGCCAACTGCTCTTGCGATAGATGCGCCCCTGCGCCGCTTTCCAGCAATGGCAATGCTTGGATCATTTTGCATGACGAACGGGGAAAAATAACTGCAGACGGGTCGCCCCACGCGTTCACAATTTCGCCAGTGTCATCGCAAATAACAGCGTGCCCTTGATGCACGCATTCAAGCAGCTCCCCACGCCAAACTTCTACTAGATCAACAGGATTTGCCATTCTTTTGCCTTTTTGGATTGTAAGTGTCATTGCGATAGCGCGCCCATCAAAGTTTTGGGGGCTTTCCCCTTGGCACGTTTTTTTGATAGAGCTTAGGTTATCGGGTTAATAAAGGTCCTGCCAGTCCAAAGGTACCGCGAGTGTACCGAGGTAGCGATTGGACCATTAAGAGGCAAAGACAGCTTGGAGGCTGCGAGATGATTTTGAATATTGCGCGCACGTTTGGCGTTGTAGCGGCACTGGTTTGTGCGAACACGGCAACGGCACAGGAGTCGAGCGAAAACCGCGTGGCTGCAAATACAGACTGGGCCGTTTATGTCGAAAGCGACCCAAAAGAGTGCTGGGCTGTTTCTGCGCCGGTGAACACCACCAACACCCGTGACGGTCAACCCGTCACCGTGCGCCGCGGTGAAATTCAGCTTATCGTGTTTTATCGCCCATCTGGCGAAGTCAGCGGCCAGGTGATGTTCGCAGGTGGTTATCCCTTCGCAAGTGGGTCAACCGTTTCAATGAAGGTCGGCGATACGACACTTGAGATGTTCACCGAAGGTGAATTTGCATGGCCTGCAAGCGCCGAAGATGACGCAAAATTTGTTGCTGCAATGAAGCGCGGTGCCGATGCTGTTGTGACTGGCCGCTCTGGCCGTGGCACGCAGACACAAGATACTTTTAGCCTGCTAGGTTTCACTGCCGCCGTGGAAGAGGCAGCATCCCAGTGCGCTGGCTAAACCCATTGCATTAAAATCCGTGCCTATGGCAGGGATAAATATGTTCTTAAGAAACGGGCTGCTTTTCTTGTGAAAGCGGCCCGTTGCTCTTATATGCAACGCTTAAACCCGATTTGGAGCACCCAATGGACCCCAAGGCCCCCATCACCCAGGACGTCCTGACGATCCCGCGCAAGCTGCCGGATGGTCCACAAAACATTGTTGGCCTGACCCGCCCTGCCCTGCGCGACGCGTTGATCGCCGCGGGCACAAAGGAGAAGCAAGCCAAGATGCGTGCCGGTCAGATTTGGCAATGGCTCTACCATTGGGGTGTCCGCGATTTTGATCAGATGACCAATCTGTCAAAAGACTATCGCGCGATGCTGGCTGAAACATTCGTGATTTCCCTACCAGAGGTCGTGACCCGCCAGATATCGGATGATGGTACCCGCAAATATCTGGTCCGCATCGCAGGTGGCCACGAGGTAGAGGTCGTTTATATCCCGGAAACTGATCGCGGGACGCTTTGCATCTCTAGCCAAGTTGGCTGTACGCTCACTTGTTCATTCTGCCACACGGGCACGCAAAAACTGGTGCGCAACCTGACCCCCGGTGAAATCATCGGCCAAGTCATGTTGGCCCGCGATGATTTGGGTGAATGGCCAGAGCAAGGTGCGCGCAACACTGCTGCCCCCCGCCTGCTGTCGAACATCGTTCTGATGGGCATGGGCGAACCGCTTTATAACTTTGAAAACGTGCGTGACGCGATGAAGATCGCGCTTGATCCCGAAGGCATCGCGCTGTCCCGTCGTCGCATTACGCTGTCGACATCTGGTGTCGTTCCTGAAATCGCCCGCACTGCCGAAGAAATCGGCTGTCAGTTGGCGGTATCATTCCACGCGACAACAGACGAAGTCCGCGACAAGCTGGTCCCAATTAACAAACGCTGGCCCATCGCCGATCTACTCGATGCGCTACGCGTTTACCCTAAGGCATCAAATTCCGAACGGATCACGTTTGAATATGTGATGCTGGATGGCGTGAACGATTCTGACGAAGACGCGCGGCGCTTGGTTAAACTGATCGAAGGCATCCCAGCAAAAATCAACCTCATCCCATTCAACGAATGGCCCGGTGCACCCTATAAACGTTCGTCGAACAACCGTATTCGTGCGTTTGCTGATATCGTTTATAACGCTGGATATTCATCGCCAGTGCGTAAACCACGCGGCGAAGACATCATGGCAGCATGCGGTCAGCTAAAGTCAGCGACCGAACGCCAACGAAAAAGTCGTGCACAAATCGCACAAGAGACCGGGCTTTAACGAGATATTCATCGTGTTTCATTAAGCATAACGCATGAAACATATTATGCTCGATTTACCGCCCGAACTTCTTGATGCGCTTGAACATGTGGCAGGCCGTGATGAGGTTGCGATTGCCAGCCTTGTCCGGGACGCTGTGCGCAATGATCTGAAACAACGCGCATCCGCGCTAACGAATAGGTCGCTGCGGATGCCGATACGTGCACAACCTGCGCATCAGGCAATGACACACGCTATCTAATCAATATGCCCGCCATTCGTTTTCGAATGGCGGGCATAACTTTATGCAAGCAAGGCGCGCGCTTCATCCGGCGATAGTGCCGCCGGGCGTTCACACGTCGTTGTCATTTCGACAAACCTACGTTCTTCACCTGCCTTAAGGATGCTGGTCATCACGTCCACCGCATGCACAGCGACGTCAATATTGCAGCGATGTTCACGCCCTTCTGCAATCGCAGTCGCCATATCCGCCAGCCCCGCACAGCGATAGTTTGCGCGTTCGTCTTGGTTGGCCACGCTGAATGGATGTTCCCACGGCTCAACGGTGCTGATTTCTTTGTCTTCGCCACTGATTTCGACGTCACCGCCAAAGAAGTTTGGATCAGGAAGGAAAATCGAACCGTTTTCACCGTAGATTTCCATGTGGTCATGACGATGCGCCCATACATCCCAGCTTGCGCCCAATGTCACAACAGCACCGTTTTCGAATTCAAGCAGCGCCTGAATGTTCGTCGGCGTTTCAACCGGGACTGTTTCGCCGAGCCGATCACCGTTACCGATGGTCCGTGTTGCAAAGGTTGCCGTGGCAAGCGCCGTGACCGACTTTACCGGCCCGATCAGCTGGATCAGGTTGGTGATGTAATACGGCCCCATGTCCAAAACCGGACCACCGCCCGGTTTAAAGAAAAAGTCCGGGTTCGGGTGCCATGCCTCCATGCCATGCCCCATCACATGGCATGTCCCACCAATGATGCGCCCGACCTTGCCAGCATCAATCTGTGCCCTCGCCAACTGATGTGCACCGCCAAGGAACGTATCGGGGGCCGAACCAACGCGCAGACCTTTTGACGCCGCTAGATCGCGTAGCTGCTTGCCCTCGTCCAATGACAGCACAAGCGGCTTTTCAGAATAGGCATGTTTGCCTGCCTCAAGGATCTGTTTTGTGACCGCAAAATGCACGTCAGGGATGGTTAGGTTCACGACCACATCAATGTCATCTGCCTTTAGCAGATCATCGACAGTTTCTGCACGTACGCCGAATTCTTCTGCACGTGCTTTGGCTGCGTCCATGTTGATGTCGGCCACGGCCTTCACGTCCAGCGACTTAAACAGTGGGGCCAGTTTGAGATATGAGGTTGAGATGTTGCCGCATCCGATGATGCCTACGCCAAGTTTAGTCATGGTAACCTCTTAGAATTTTTGGATGGTGGCCAAGCTGCGCCGTGCAAAGCGCGCGTGGTCTTTGGGATTGTCATGTTCGACGACGTAGTGATCAACGCCAGTTGCTTGCAGCGCAGCGTGAATCGGCGCCCAGTCCTGAACGCCATGGCCAACATCGGCCCAGCCATCTTCGTCAGCGTTTTCTCCTGCTGGCGCGATATCTTTGATATGTGCTGCGGTAATGCGGCCCGCGTATTTGTTGATCCATTCAACCGGGCTATGCCCAGCGCGCAGAACCCAGCCAAGATCAAGTTCAAGCATCAGATCGTCAGATGCCGCAGCAATCAGATCAAGCGGCAGATCACCTGTTTCTGTCGCAACAAATTCAAAGTCATGGTTGTGCCAGCCAAACACAAGCCCTGCGTCTTGAAACGGCTTGCCCGCTTCGGCCAAACGCGCACCAAACGCAGCCCAACCAGCGGCATCCTTGGGGCGATCATCGGGCATAACAAATGGCACGATAACCTTGGTCGTACCTAAGTCCTTGGCAACCGCGATCATGTTCGCGGCGTCATCTTCGGCCATATCCAGCCCGATATGGGTACTGGTCATTTTCAGACCAGTCGCGTCCAAACCGGCCTTTAGACCGTCGATATCACCAAATAGACCACCATAGCCTTCGACCTCTTTAAAGCCCGTTTCAGCAAGCATCGTAAGCGTATCACCCAGCGGCGGGAAATTCCGTGAGCAGAAGAGTTGATAAGAAATCTGTGTCATCTTGAGTTCCTTGTTTAGGCGTAGGTCGCGCTATGCAGGTCGCGTAGCGTGAAATTTGGTTTGTCATCTGGGTTGCTTGGCGTGAACTCCACGACCTTGGTCTGCCCCGGCAACAACGTGAAAGCGTTGTCATCACAGCGCCCTTGCACGTCCGCCTCGACCGCGACGAACAGCGCGAGGGTATCCGCAGTGATCGTGATCATATTCCCATCCACGCTGTACAGCAGGTTGGCCGCAGGCAGATCATAGTCCTTGTAGGGTTTAGGCGCGAAGGTATCGCTGCCCTTGGTGCCGTCCGATACTTCCCATTCATAGTGCAGCATTTCGTCTGCACGCAGATCGCTGGCCGACACGGTCAGGACATCGACAGCGTTTTCTGCAACCGATGCGCCACCTGCGCCCAGTTCACGCAAAGCCCCGGTCATATCAACGGCGTAGACTGTCACGGTCACATCGCAGGCCTCTGGCATGTCGTTGATCGCACGCAGTACGAATTCCCCCTCCTGCGGTACTGCCGTCACCAGAACAGGCGCATAGAAGTCGCGCGCCATGTGGTGAAGCAGCTTCCAATCGCCGCCATGGTCCAACGACGCCCAAGAACAGACTGGCCATGTGTCGTTTAGCTGCCAGATTAGTGTCCCCATGCAGCGCGGTTTCAGGCTACGCCAATGTGTGACGGCAGTCTTAATCGCCAGTCCCTGCTGGACTTGGGACATATAGACAAAGTCGTCAAAGTTCTTCGGCCAACGGAAGTAGCGGAACATCGTTTCCGCAATACGCGCATTGCCGCCTTCATTCTTTTGATGGCTTTCCAAGACGGGTGCCGCGATGTTCTGGTCCGCCTCACCCGCGAACTTGCGCACAGCGTTCATTGAAGGATAGCTTTGGAAACCGAATTCGGAACAGAAGCGCGGGCTTACATCCCTGTAATGTTCAAAATCGCGCCCTTCGTGCCAAACCGACCAGAAATGCATGTCGCCTGATCCATCATCGTGCCAAGCATCGCCAAAGTTCATTGGCCCCGGCGAAGGCGATGACGGCCACCATATTGCCGTTGGATCAGTTTCCAAAAGTTGTGTTTCGATGGCCCTGTTCAAGCGGTCGTAGTTCACCAAATACCGATCACGGTCGTTTATGCTGCAGTCATACCAACCCAGCGCCCCGATGAGTTCATTGTCACCACACCAGACTGCAATGCAGGCGTGATGATGTATCCGAGCGACATTGTCTCTGATCTCGGCGCGGACCTCATCCAGATAGTCGTTATCGGATGGGTATAGATTGCAGGCGAACATAAAGTCCTGCCAAACCAGCAAGCCCAATTCATCGCAGGTTTCATAGAACGAAGTCGGCTCATACCGACCGCCGCCCCAAATACGGACCATGTTCATATTCGCATCGACTGCCGACTGCAGCAAGTCGCGCGTTTTTTCCTCGGTAATCCGGCCGGGCAATGCGTCAGCCGGAATCCAGTTGGCACCTTTGCAGAACATGTCGCGACCGTTGATGCGGAACTTAAATCCCAGCCCAGCCTCGTCTGGTTCAGTTACCAGCTCCATCTTGCGTAGCCCGATCCGACGGCGTGCAGTGGCAGCGCCAGCTGTCACGGTCAGATCGTATAGCGGTTGGTCGCCCTGATCGGCGGGCCACCACAGATTTGGATCTTCGATCTGGACCGTCAACGTGCAACTGCCATTTTCGGCGACACCTGTCACAGTTTGCCCGGAAATCGTGGCCGACACGTCGCCAGTATAATTTGCCGTATGAACGGTCACACCGAGCATGACCGCGCCATCAGCGTGTTCTTGGGTAATCGCCAACCGGTCAATTCGCGAGGTTTGCGATGGCTCAATCGCCATAGTGCCGTATATGCCGAATGGCGCTAGCGCGATGTTCCAATCCCAACCGAAATCACAGGCTGGTTTGCGCAGCATATTCCCATCCGGAATTGGGCAGTTCTTACTGATGGGCAGCGGAAAAGGATGCGCAGCCTGCTTTTGCCCACCCGCCACAACTGGCGAATGGAACGTGATGCTGATCGTGTTTGTCCCTACCCTTGCGACCTCAGACAATGGAACGCGATAGGTACGAAACGCGTTCTCTGCCTCTAGCACGACTTGATCGTTGACGCTGACCGTCACAACAGTGTCGACCTCGGACAGCACCAAATCTATATCGATTTCGGTAACGTCGAAATTTCGCGTGACCGTCCAGTCGCGCTCGCAAATCCAACGCAGGTCATATTCGTTACGCCCCCAATACGGATCAACAATGAGCCCTGCCTCATGCAGCGCGGTGATCCCATCGGTGGGCAGATGCATTGCACAGGTGTAATCGCCGCTGTCATCCGACAGCGACCATTCACCAGCCAAGTTTAGATGTGTCACAGACGATCCTCGGTTGATTTATCAAAGAGCGACGCGCGTGATGGGTCGATCCCGATAGAGATTTTTTCGCCGTCACGAACGCGTGCCTGACCATCCATCCGAATACGGAAACTGTGCTTGCCCAGTTTCGCGTAAACAAGCGTGTCAGAACCCATCGGTTCCACCAGATCAACGTCGACTTCAAATTGCAGTGGCGCGTTGCGAACCAATTCACCCGTCACAACATGTTCTGGACGGATACCGATGATCGCTGGTCGGTCAGCCGTCTGCGGCGCACCAAATTCATAGCCATTCATCGGCATAACCATATCGTCGACTTTGAATTCTCCAGCCTCAAGCCGGCCTTCCAAGAAGTTCATCGACGGGCTGCCGATAAAATCCGCCACATACAGGTTGCGCGGTTGGTTATAGATCTCATCCGGGCTGCCAAGCTGCATGATCTTGCCGCCCTTCATGACGGCAATACGGTCGGCCAGCGTCATGGCTTCGACCTGATCGTGGGTCACGTAGATCATAGTGTTCTGCAGTTGGTTATGCAGGCGCTTTAGCTCGACCCGCAGGTCAACGCGCAGTTTGGCATCAAGGTTCGACAAAGGTTCATCGAACAAGAACACATCAACATCGCGGACAAGCGCACGACCAATGGCAACACGCTGCCGCTGACCACCAGACAATGCGCCCGGCTTGCGATCAAGCAACGGCTCAATCTGCAAGATTTCAGCCGCCCGCGCGACCCGCTTTTCGATCTCGTCCTTTGGGACCTTTGCGTTTTTCAGACCGAACGAGAGGTTCCCTTTCACGCTCATCTGCGGATAAAGCGCGTAGGATTGGAACACCATGCCGATGCCCCGCTCTGACGGCTCTGCCCAAGTGACGTTCTTGCCTTTGATGAAAATCTGCCCGTCGGTGACTTCTAGCAAGCCAGCGATGCAATTCAGCAGCGTTGACTTACCACATCCGGATGAACCCAGCAGCACAAGGAATTCCCCTTCGCCGATGTCTAGGTTCAGGTTTTGCAGCACCTTTACGGCGCCAAATGACAGGTCGAGGTTTTTGATTTCTACAGAGTTAGTCATGTTTTATCAGCCTTTGACAGCGCCGGCAGCGATGCCGCGTACGAAAAGTTTGCCAGAGGCAAAGTAAATGACGAGAGGAACAAGTCCGGTCAGCAACGTGGCTGCCATGTTCACATTGTATTCCTTCACGCCCTGCACAGAGTTCACGATATTGTTCAGCTGTACGGTCATTGGATACCGATCAGGCGAAGAAATATACGTCACGCCGAACAAGAAGTCGTTCCAGATACCTGTCACCTGAATGATCAAGGACACGACAAAGATCGGTAGCGACATGGGCAACATGATCCGAAAGAAGATCGCCCAAAAACCAGCACCATCAACGCGTGCAGCTTTGAATAACTCTTCGGGGATCGATGCAAAGTAGTTCCGAAACAGCAACGTGTTAATCGGCATCCCAAAGGCCACGTGAACAAGAACCAGCCCAGTCAGTGACCCGTAAAGACCCGCTTCGCGCAGTAGGATAACGATTGGGTACAGCATGATTTGGTACGGAATGAATGCGCCAATCATAAGGATGCCAAAGAATACTTCTGACCCTTTGAATTTCCACATCGATAATGCGTAGCCGTTCACGCTTGCCACTGCGACTGAAATAATCAGCGACGGGATCAGAATACGAACAGAGTTCCAGAACCCGCGCGACAACCCATCACAGTTGATCCCGGTACAGGCTTGCGCCCATGCCTTAACCCACGGTTCAAAGGTAATTTCCATTGGTGGGGCAAAGATGTTGCCCATCTGAATTTCTGGCAACCCCTTAAGTGAGGTCACTATCATCACATAAAGCGGTAGTGCGTAGTAAAGTGCGACAACGATCAACGTGCCGTAGATCATAATGTTAGTGCGGTTAAAGGCGCGCTTGGGTTTCGGTCCGCGCGGCCCTGTCATTGCAGCGGTCATTGTTCCTGAATCAGCCACGCTTCTTTCCTCCAAATTCAAGAATTGCCCAAGGGACCAGAATGATCACAACAGTGACCAGCATCATGGTCGAAGCAGCAAAGCCCTGCCCAAGATTTTGACCACCAAACATGGATGTCATCACGTACATCGCAGGCACCTGCGAACTAATCCCCGGCCCACCAGAGGTCTGGGCAACCACAAGATCATAAAGTTTCACAATGCCGGATCCGATCAGAACCAGCGACGTCACAAATACAGGACGCATCATGGGGATTATGACCCGGATATAAGTTTTTACGGTGCCGATCCCATCAACGCGGGCGGCCTTCCAAATGTCTTCGTCAATGCCGCGCAGTCCCGCGAGCATGATGCACATGATCAAACCCGTACCTTGCCACAGTCCCGCGATTAGCAATCCGAACATAACAATTTTTGAATTGTTCATTGGGTCGAAAGCAAAGCTTTCCCAACCCATCCCGCGGACGACATTTTGTAAACCTAGCTGCGGGTTCAAAATCCACTGCCACACAAGACCCGTTACGATGAACGACAACGCAAAAGGATAAAGAAAAATGGTACGAAGCATGCCTTCGCCGCGAACCTTGCGGTCAAGTAACGCCGCAAGCGTAAACCCAATGACAAGCGTCAAGATCAAAGAGCAGATACCGTAGACGGCTAAGTTCTCGATCGACACCATCCATTTGCGGCTACTCCAAAGACGTTCGTATTGGTCCAAACCAACCCATTTCAGGCGCGGTAGAAGACCGGAACTGGTGAAGGAATAGACAATCGTCCAAACCGTGCCGCCAACGAAAATGACGAGTGCGGTGAACACCATCGGCAAAGACGCGATCTTTGACGACAAGTTCTTAAAAATGCGTGTGGGTTTTCGGGCTGGGGTGCCCTGCCCTACTTGCGCAGTGACATCTGAGGCATCGGAAAGCGCCATTTATTCCTCCCTGAGTGATAGCTACACCGCGACATAGGCCCCCGAAAAGGAGGGCCTATGCACGTTTAGCATGTTACGAAATTAGTCAGCGTCGGCGATAATATCGGCGTACGCGGACTGAACTTCTGCAGCAGTCATGGAAGGTGTGTTCCAGAACTCTGTCATCAGGTCGTTAAGCTGTGTCACCGTGTCAGGTGACAGCAGTGTTTCACCAGCAGGCAATGTTGCGCCAGCGGCAAGAAGGTCGAGACCTTTTTGTGTACATTCGTTCACAGTTGTCAGGTCAACATCACCACGTACAGGCAGCGAACCCTTGGCAGAGTTGAATGACACTTGAACAGGTGGAGACAGTAGCAATGCTGCCAGTTCTTTTTGACCTGCTGTGATTTCAGCATCATCTACAACTGGGAAGTAGAACGCATCACCACCCGTTTGCAGAACGCCAACTTCACCCAAACCGGGTAGGCAAGAATAGTCTTCACCAGCGACTTCACCAGCCAAAGCAAATTCACCCTGTGCCCAGTCACCCATGATTTGCGCACCAGCAGTGTCGTTGATCACTGCAGCGGTCGCTTGGTTCCAGTCTTGAACGTTTAGACCTTCGGACAGTGAACGCGCCGCACCGAATGCTTCGAATACACGCGTATATTCATCGCTCATCACCGCATCGACGCTTTTGTCGCGGTTCACGGCAAGCCATGCTTCGGTACCGGCCAACGCAACCGAGATCACGCCGAACGCACCGTTTTGCTGCCAAGACTGGCCGCCCATCGCAAGCGGTGTAATACCTGCATCTTGAAGCGCACCAGCGGACTCTGAAAATTCGGTCCAGTTCGTTGGAACCGGCAGACCGGCCTTTTCATATGCGCCGTTTGACAACCACATCCACTGCCAAGAGTGAATATTAACTGGCGCGCAGTAAATGCGACCGTCAACAGTACATGCGTCCAAAAGGTTTGGTGGGTTCACGATGTCGGCCCAGCCTTCGGCTTCGGCGACATCTGTTAGGTCCAAAAGAAGACCTGCTTCGATCAATTCTTCAGCCTGACGACCGTGATTGAATTGGAACGCTGCGGGGGGATCGCCACCGATGATCCGGCTGACCATGATTGGACGTGCAGTATCACCTCCGCCGGCAATCGCGCCATCAATCCATTTATTTCCGGATGCATCCCATGCTTCGGCAAATTTGCCTACAGCTGCCGCTTCTCCGCCGGATGTCCACCAGTGCATAACCTCTAGTTCGACCGCTGACGCGGAAGATGCACTGACGATAGCGGAGAACGCCATCAATTTGGTTGTCAGTTTCACGATTCTCTCCTCCCTGGTTCTAAATCGTTGTAGAAAAGCTATATCGATTTAGATTGACCTAGCAAGTAAAATTAAGTCAGAGTTATATTTAGACGCGAACACCCGAACCAAAGCGTTGTTATTGAATGGTTTTTAGGATTATACGGGTGGCTGCGGGGGTGAATTCCCGTGGAAATTCAATCGCGCAAGGGAGGAATTCACGCCATGCCAGAAAAGAAGGTACCGACAAACGGCGCGCCTGCTGAACGCCCCAAAGACGGAAAACCAACGCTAAAAACAATCGCTCGGATTAGCGGGCTTGCCGTGCCGACGGTGTCGCGCGCCCTGAATGACGCACCCGACATCGGGAACGAAACCAAAAAGCTAATCCGCAAAATCGCCAAAGACATTGGCTATGTTCCGAACCGTGCAGGTGTACGGTTACGCACGGGACGTACGAACGTCATTGGCCTTGTTATGTCGACAGAACATGACCTGATGAGCCACACCGCGCGACTGATTTCGTCAGTCGCAAGCGGCCTACGTGACACTCCATTTCACATGGTCGTCACGCCGTTTTTCCCAGACCAAGACCCAATGGACCCGATCCGATATATTGTCGAATCCGGCTCAGCTGACGCAATCATCCTGAACCAAATTCGCCCAGATGACCCCCGTGTATCCTATCTAATGGAACGCGGATTTCCCTTTGCCGCACATGGCCGGTCCAACTGGGCAGACCAGCATCCCTATTATGACTACGACAACGAAGCTTTTGGACATCTCGCCCTAACAAAACTGGTCGCGCATGGCCGCAAAAACATCCTTGTTATCGCGCCGCCGATTGAACACAGCTACGCGCTTCATCTTTTGGCGGGCGTAAATACTGCTGCAGCAGAACATGGTGTCACAACAATTGTCGCGGATAGCGTTACCAGCGATAGTTCGATCGCGGATGTCGTTTCCTATATTAACAACGCGCTAAGCGATCACCCCGAAATTGACGCGATACTGACCGCATCCACATCTTCGGCCATGGCCGCCGTTGCAGCGATTGAACAATCCGGTGGGCAGGTTGGCAAAGAAATAGATGTCTTCGCGAAAGAGGCTCTTCCCTTTCTGAAGCTATTTCGTGCCGACATTTTGACGGTTGCAGAACAAGTTGGCACTGCTGGAGAGTTCCTCGCCAAAGCCGCCATTCAGGCGATCAGGCAACCAACTACCCCGCCAATGCAGCGACTAGAAGTACCGTTAGACGACAACCTTTAGCGCGCTAATGATCTCCGCGACGGGCTGATCAATAGAAACTGACACCTCGGGCGATACTGGCACCTCAAGCGCGGCAAACTGACTGTCTAACAGGCTGGTCGGCATGTAATGATTTTGCCGCGCGGACAGCCGTGCTGATACTACGTCATATGGCGCATCCAGATAGCCAATCTTCAGGTCAGGCACAGCAGCACGCAAATAGTCGCGATAACTACGTTTAAGAGCAGAGCACGCAAATACTGTTACTTTGTCCTTGCGTGCGGTGTTCACTGCCGCCGCGAGCTGATCAAGCCAGGGCCAACGCATTTCGTCCGTCAACGGGTGACCCGCCGCCATGTGATCGACGTTGCTTTTGGGGTGATAGTCATCACCATCCAAAAACACGCCGCCCACCGCATCAGCCAATCCCGCTGCGATGGTCGATTTTCCAGCGCCCGAAACGCCCATGACCATGATTGCTTGCTGCATTGATTAGCGCCCGGGAATGACGCCGCGCTTTTCGCCTTTGCCTTCCCAGCTCTCAATCGCGGCTACGGCTTCTTCGGCGGTGTCGACGAAACGGAACAGTTCTAGGTCGTCAGCAGAAATCGTTCCCGCGTCAGCAAGCGCATCCCAATTGATGATCTTTTCCCAGAATTCTTTGCCGAACAGCAAGAAGGGCACCCGCGCCATACGCCCAGTTTGGATCAACGTCAGCGCCTCAAACATTTCGTCCAAGGTACCAAAACCACCGGGAAACACGCAAACCGCCGAAGCACGCATCAGGAAATGCATCTTGCGGATCGCGAAATAGTGGAAGTTAAAGCACAGGTCAGGTGTTACATATTCATTTGGCGCCTGCTCGTGTGGCAAAACAATATTCAGGCCAATCGACTTACCACCGGCCTCTTGTGCGCCGCGGTTGCCCGCCTCCATCACGCCGGGGCCACCGCCAGTAACAATCACGTCTTCGGTGCCGCCCGTTTTCAGTGACCGTTCGGTCATGATGCGGGCAAATGTCTGCGCCTCGGCATAGTAGGCCGACAAATCAGATAGGGTTTGCGTCCGCGCCGAATCTTTGTTGGCAGGCGACGGGATGCGCGCACCACCAAACAGAACGATTGTTGAATCGATGCCTGCTTCGTTCATCAACATTTCAGGCTTTAGCAGCTCCAATTGCAAACGAACGGGGCGCAATTCTTCGCGGCACAGAAAATCTTCGTCAGCGAATGCCAGCGCATAGGACGGCGCACGTGTCTGCGGCGTATCTGGAATATGGCTCGCTGCTTCGCGGTCTTGTGAACTGTGGCGGAGCGGATGGCGTCGGTCGTCTGTCATACTGCTTTTCCTCGCATTGCGCTTTTGGGCTTTTTCGGTCTATAGCCCATGACAACAAGTGACCAGAAAAAACCGGAGACACCGATGTCCAACGCCGCCCTTGAGACCGCAATCGAAGCCGCGTGGGAAGCGCGCGACACTATCACGCCCGCCACAACTGGCGAAACCCGCGAAGCGATCGAAGACACGCTGAACGCGCTGGACAGCGGTAGCCTTCGGGTTGCTGAAAAACAGGACGATGGTAGCTGGCACGTAAATCAGTGGGCGAAAAAGGCCGTACTGCTAGGTTTCCGTATCAAGGACATGGAAGAACAAACTGGTGGGCCACAGGGTTCTGGCTGGTGGGACAAAGTTGACAGCAAATTCAAAGGCTGGGGCGACAATCAGTGGAAAGCTGCGGGTTTCCGCGCCGTGCCAAACGCAGTTGTTCGCAAGTCCGCATTCATCGCACCCGGCGTTGTACTGATGCCATCCTTTGTGAACCTTGGCGCATATGTCGGCGAAGGCACTATGGTCGATACTTGGGCCACTGTTGGCTCCTGCGCACAGATCGGTAAAAACGTACACTTGTCCGGCGGCGTTGGTATCGGCGGCGTTCTTGAACCAATGCAAGCTGGCCCAACAATCATCGAAGACAACTGTTTCATCGGTGCCCGCTCCGAAGTCGTCGAAGGCTGCATCGTCCGCGAAGGCGCAGTGCTGGGAATGGGCGTGTTCATCGGCCAATCCACGAAAATCGTTGATCGCGAAACTGGTGAAGTCATGTACGGCGAAGTACCACCCTACTCTGTTGTTGTGTCCGGCTCCATGCCGTCAAAGAACGGCGTGAACCTATACTGTGCAGTCATTGTGAAACGTGTTGATGCAAAGACACGTTCCAAGACTGGCATCAATGAACTGCTGCGCGACTAAATGCTGATCAGCCGGACGCTGGCGCGCAAGCGCATCGCCGCGGGGGAACGCCCCTCGCGCCGTGGTGCGTGGCTGCCGGTGCTGGCTGACACCATCATTATCGGTTTGGTGCTGGCCGCCCTATGGCAGCCAGCACTGACCTTTATCTATGTCATGCAATTTTCGCTGATATGGACCATTCTATTCTTGATGCTGGTCATCTATGTGCCCGCACAAATCGTGATTATCATTTCTTCCATGTGGGCCGTTAAATCCCGCTGGGAAGACGAGAAAGGCCCAGAATGACCAAGAAAGAAAGCCGCCAAAAGGTATTTACCTTGCTGGTCGAAGTGGGCCGCAACGATAACGACGGCCTGCCCGAAGGTTCCACTGGTGCGGCCCTGATGTGCTATGCCAGTGGCATTGACGAGGCTGAAGCGGTTCGCGAGACTGTTGCGATCCTAAAGCAAGCCGACCTCGCGCCGCTGGACGTGTCTGGATACGGCACGCTTGAAGAACGGATCGCCGAAGGCCACGATATTGCCGACGACGAAAAAGAGCTGATGCAGCGCGCGCTAGAAGAAAACAGCGTTATCGTCGCCCAGATGACACCGTTCTTTGAAGGTGACGACGGCACCCGCCACTAATAGCTAGTTTGACGTTCCGAACCATTTACGGTGGATAGAATCGTAAGTGCCATCTTCGCGTAGGCGCAACAGGCTTTGATTGATCGGTTCGGCCAATTGCGAACCAGACTGCAAAGCGATCCCATAGTTTTCCGGAACGAACAACTTTCCAACGACGCGAGCACGTCCCCTACCGTCGTTTGCGGCATAATAGGCCAAAATGGGTGCATCAAACACCACCACATCAACATCATCGCTCTCAAATGCTGCAATCAATTCTTGAGGGTTCGCGTAACCCGCAAAATCAAGATCCCTGCGCTCTAAAAAGCCTGCAGCGGTAGATCCATCAACAGTACCAATCGTTTTACCATATAGGTCGCCAATGTTTGTGACCTGAGACTGGATCGCGTCGACGGTCAACACCGCAGTAATCCGGGCCACAAAAATCGACACTACAAACAGTGATGAAATCACCATGAACACACCAAAAACACGACCCAACGGCGACCTTGGCTGACGCTCTTCGAACCCGCCATTAACCACCAAGTTTAAGGCCCACCAAAACGCCGGAAACATGGCCTCGCGGACGGTTAGATCAAAATAATCCTGATAGCGGCGTTCGAAATGCCACATAAGCATGCCCCCACCGAACAAGATTGCGAACGCGGCTGCGATAGCAAGTAACAGATCAGATGATAATATCGCGCTCCAGATAGACACAGTTCCGCCATCCGCAGGCGCCATGATTTGCAAGCCGGATTCAAAAATAGGCTGCGAAAAATCCATCACGGCTTCGCGGCTTGAGGTGATGGAAATATTAGCAACTGCTGCGTCAGCTTCGCCATCGCTGACAGCGCTTAACATATCAGCAAAGCCGTCAACGCGCACAACTTCGTAAGTCCAACCAAGATCTTTGGCGACCTCGGCCCACAAATCCATAGAGAACCCAGTTTCTTCGCCTCGTTCCAGCATTGAAAATGGCTCGCGGGTGACGGTCATGATTTTCAAATCCTGCGCCCAGCTTGCGACTGGCGTGCCCAGCAGGAAAAACAGCACTAATATGCGGAATATAGAAATCATGATGTCCCCTTCATCTGATTTTCATATGGCACAAGCCTGCGCGTTGTTTCAATCGCAGATCGGACCTTAGGTTCGAACAAATGCAGAAATACCGCAGTACGCAACGAAATAGAACAAAATCAACGCGCTTGGACCGAAAAATATGAAGATTTGCAACTCATGTTTGCGTGTCGACCTGAAATGACTAACCTGTCGATAGTCAGCTATATGGACAACAAAATGTTTGAACATCTTATCGCTCTTTTTCGCAATCATGGTGACCCCGCGTATACCACCCCACTTCCACAAGCAGATGCGAGACATGCAATGGGCGCATTGATGGTGCGCGCCGCCAAAGCGGACCAGGCTTATCTGTTCGAAGAAATAAACATGATCGATAAAGTGCTTGCCGAACGGAACGGGCTAAACCCCGTAGAAGCGGCCAAAATGCGGGCAGCCTGTGAGAACTTGGAAAAGGAAATGCCTGCCACCGATGCGATCGCCAGCATACTAAAAGACGTCATCAGCGCAGAGGAAAAAGAGGCGACCCTTCTTGCACTTTGGCGCGTGGTCTTTGCAGATGGTGTCAAGCACGAGCAAGAAGACCTTGTTTTGCACCAAATCGAAGACGTTCTTGGTGTACCTGCTGACCGCGCCAAACAGCTTCAAATGCAATCGATGCAATAGCACCCCCGGTCGTACCTATAGCAGGTGCCCAGACTTCGCAGCCTTCGTCGCAAGATACGCATGGTTGTGTTCGTTTGCGCCAACTTTCAACGGCACCCGTTCAGTCACATGGACCCCACAGCTTTCCATCCGCGCGACCTTGGCTGGGTTGTTCGTTAGCAACCGTGCCTGCGAAAAACCCATGCGCTTTAGAATTTCTGCGCCAATCCGAAAATCACGCTCGTCATCTTCAAAGCCCAGCCGATGGTTGGCTTCAACAGTATCAAATCCCTGATCCTGCAAGGAATACGCCCGCATTTTGTTAGCAAGGCCGATGCCGCGGCCCTCTTGGTTCAGATACAATAAAACGCCTGCCCCTTCGGCCCCCATCTGCGCCAAGGCACCGCGTAACTGCGGGCCGCAGTCGCACTTAAGCGATCCCAGCAGATCACCCGTAAAGCACGCTGAATGCAGTCGCGACAGCACAGGTTTTGAACGGTCTGGCTGACCGATCTCAACGGCGTAGTGTTCCTCGGCACCATCATCGGGGCGGAAGATATGCAAACGACCTGCTTCAGACACTTCAAGCGGCAAACGCGCGCTGATAATTGGGTTAAGGGGGCTTAGCCCATCATCCACCGCAGCATCCGCTGGAACGAGCGTAAGGTTGTGGTTCGCAGCAAAGCCCGTTGCGTCATCTATCGGAAGAACCACAGCAGCAGGCAGTAGCCGTGCCGCCTTTGTCAGGGCGATCGCTGCGCGATGCAAATCTGCAGGCCCGTCACGTTGTGTTTGCAGCGGCCCCTTCATTGGTGCACGCAAATCATCTGCGGGGTCTGCAACAGACCGCACCCACGTAAGACTAACATCACTTGGCAAAGTGATCCGTGCAATGTCACCATCATAAGCGCGTGCTTTCAAAGTCTCCGCGCGCCAGCTGGTGACAGCCAATACAGGATCACCGCCCAGACCACGTAAATGTGCAAGCCGGACGGCGTCTAGCGTTTCTGCGGCCAAGACAACCGCGCCACCATCCAACACAACAGGTACCCCCATCCGCAGGTCAGCCCGCGCACGTGCCAGTCGTTCTGTAATATCCGGAGAAAATCCCATACGCCCGCCTTGTATTTGTCACGAACCGATACCCTGTTTTGAAGCAAAGTGAAACATTTGCACGATTAATCACACGAGCGTGTGAAAGTTTGACGGAAATCCTTGTCCTGCCCGTATCAAAGACACATTTCTAGTGGGTAACGAAGGAGGCTGTCATGGGACAACTCAAGAAAATTTTGCTGGTCGACGATGATGATGACCTGCGCGAAGCGCTGGGTGAACAGCTGCTGATGACGGAAGACTTTGATGTGTTCGAGGCCGATGACGGCGCGAGCGCAATGGTGAAAGCCAAAGAGGGCCTTTACGACCTTATGATTCTGGACGTCGGATTGCCCGACACAGACGGCCGTGAACTGTGCCGTGTCATGCGTAAGCAGGGCGTGAAATGCCCGATTCTCATGCTGACGGCGCAAGATAGTGACGCTGACACAATTCTAGGGCTCGACGCGGGCGCGAACGATTATGTCAGCAAGCCATTTAAGTTTCCCGTTCTGCTTGCACGCATCCGCAGCCAGCTGCGCGCGCACGAGCAATCCGAGGACGCGATTTTCCAGCTTGGGCCGTATACTTTTAAGCCAGCGCAAAAAATGCTGATAACAGAAGACGATAAGAAAGTACGCCTGACCGAGAAAGAGACGAACATCCTTAAGTTCCTATACCGTTCAACCGAAGGTGTAGTAGCGCGAGACGTCCTTTTGCATGAGGTATGGGGCTATAATGCAGGTGTTACGACACACACATTAGAGACACATATTTACCGTCTTCGCCAAAAAATAGAACCAGATCCGTCAAATGCTCGCCTTCTTGTGACCGAATCTGGAGGTTATAGATTAGTGGCGTAGTACTCCAACCCGGTAGTTTGGTTCTCCTCCCTCCCCAAGCTATCGGGCCCAAGAATACCGCCGGTGATCGGGTCTAATCACCACCTCCCTGTTGGACTTGCCGGGCCTCGTGCCCGGCATTTTTTTGCAGGGTGCTGTTCGCTATCAGTCGAAAAAAAGCAGAGCCGCGGCTCTTCAACCAACGAATTTCTCAGCACAAGGGCGCCCGAAAAGTTCACTGTCCGACTACGTATAATTCGCCTCCATTTGCCATCGTGATAAAGGCGAAATAACGCCGATCCAATTTGCGCACGCCATTAATTTGTAGAAGAATTCGAAACTGAAAATTGGCCTGATTAATTAAAGGGATAAACATATGAAAGTGCTTAAAGCCGCCTTGCCAGTTTCCATTCTTCTGTCCGTTTCGACGCCAGCGATTGCAGAAACAGACAAAGAGGGATCTTCTGACCATCCTCTACTGTCTCGTTACCCTGGTTTCTATATCGACACATATAAAGTTCGTGACTTTGATCGAGCTCAACTCATCGTATCCCCAATGATCGACGACGACTATGAAACCATGACCGCCGAAGGTCAGGTCACAAACATCGAATATCGCGCGAGCGATGCAAGCATTTCCGGCTTTCAGCTTTTTGCGAACTATCAAAAGGCGCTAGAATCTCTCGACGCAGAGATCATTTTTTCATGCTTTGGTGAGGCGGAATGCGGAGCAAAAGGGAATGACTTCTATAACTATAGCATTCGGCACACGGCGCTTTTTGGTGGTGATCGCGTCGATTTCATGGAGGAATTCGGCATTCTGAGCGCGAAATTCGAACAAGATGGGCAAGCGGCACATATTTCTATTGTCACCGCTGCAAGTAGAAACGACGATCGCCGCGTCCATCAAACCATCGTTTCAACTGCCTCCTTGGATACCGAGAAGATTGGCATCGGCACCATTGAGAACGTCACTGCAGCAATCGAAGAAACCGGCACAGTCGTTCTGGAAGGTATCTATTTCGAGAGCGGCACGTCAGATTTAACGGATCTTTCCAACGAAACGCTTGATACAACCGGCGCCTATCTAGCAGAGAACCCTGATCTATCGTTCTATATCGTTGGACACACGGATTGGGTGGGCAGCTATGATTTCAACTTATCACTGTCAGAAGACCGCGCCGCGAGCGTAGTTGATGCGTTGACGGAACGAGGAATAGAAGAGGATCGATTGACTAGCGTAGGAATTGGCCCTGTCGCACCAGTTGCAAACAACGCTGACGAAACTGGTCGTGCGATCAATCGCAGGGTGGAGCTTGTTCTACGAGAATAAGAAATAACGTCAATTGAGCCTCGCGAGAGATAGGCCCGACGGCCTATCTCTAATACCTCATCGAACCTCGAAAGGAAGGCAAAGATTTCACCCTATGCCCCTGCGCATACAGAGCGCCGCAAGCCGCGTTTCCCGATGATTGTACTACTCCAACGCCTGCTCCCAATCGGCAATCAGATCCCCAATGTCTTCAATCCCAACAGAAACACGGATCAGGTTTTCGGGGATGCCGGTGTGGGGCTCAATTGTGTGACGATGTTCAACAAGGCTTTCAACGCCGCCTAATGATGTCGCCCGCAAGAACAGCTTCAGACTGCCAACAACGCGCAGCGCGTCTTCTTTGCTGCCTTTAACCAGCACCGACAAAAGCCCGCCAAACCCACCAGTCATTTGCCGTTTCGCAACGTCGTGACCCGGATGATGCGGTAATCCCGGATAAAAGACATCGGCGACCTTAGGGTGGGCCATCAGATGTTCTGCCAGCGCCTGCGCATTTTGCGTCATACGCTCAACCCGCAGCGGCAATGTCCGCATTGCACGCGTGAGCAGCCAAGCCTCGAACGGCCCCAAAATTGCGCCAGCTCCCTTGCGGTCTGCACGGATATCATCCCAGATCTTCGCGTCAGCATTACCTGTCGACAACACCCCGGCCAAAACATCCGAATGGCCGTTGATCCCTTTGGTCGCGGAATGCATCACGATATCAGCGCCAAGAGCCAAAGGCTGCATCAAGATCGGCGTCGCGGCAGTCGCATCGACCACAAGCGTTGCATCCGTAGCATCAGCTAGGGCCCGGATATCGACGGTTTTGAGCCAGGGGTTTGAAGGTGTCTCTACAAACACCAATGCAGGTTTGTGCGTTTCACAGGCCGCCGCCAGTTCAGACACATCCACTTCAACCAATGTGATATCGCGGCGCGTTGTGAAGTCACGAATCCACGCCGTCGTTCCCCAATAAATGCCAGATTGAACAACTGCGGTCGCGCCATTGGGCAGGGTCCGAAACACAGCCGCAATCGCCGCCATACCCGACGGGAACAACAACGTGTCAGCCGCGCCTTCTAGACGCTGCAACACCGCCTCGGCTTGGCGCAGGTTATCGGAATTATCGCGTGAATAAATGTTATCCGGGCGAACCAAGTCGTAGTTTTCGTCACGCATAAACGTTGTCGAAGGCTGCAACGCAGGCACAACGCCACCTGACTGTGGATCAAGTGCGCCAGCGGCGTGTGCAGCAATGGTAGCCGGTTTCAGGTTTTTGGTCATTTTCGCATCCTTCGGTGTCATGCACATGTCATGCAAGAATACCGAAAGATGCAAGCAAGATCAGGTCACAAACTGATCCCGCGCATAACCCTGAATGAAAAGTAGCGCCGTCAGGTCGCCGTGGTTCACCCGTACGCTGCATTCTTTTTGCACGCTGGGTTTAGCGTGAAGCGCAACGCCCGTGCCTGCACGGTTAAGCATCCCAAGATCGTTGGCCCCGTCACCAACGGCCAGCACGTCGGCCTCTGAGATATTCAGTTTTGCGGTGATTTCTTCCAGCGCCGTGACTTTGGCGGCTTTGCCTAAAATTGGCAGGCCCGGTGCGCCAGTCAGTTTACCGTCTTCGACAAGCAGGGTGTTGGCCCGGTTTTCGTCAAATCCCAATGTGTCGGCGATTCGCGTTGTGAAGGCGGTGAACCCACCAGAAACCAGCGCAGCGTAACCGCCATTTGCTTTCATCGTACTGACCAGCTCATAACCGCCGGGCATCAGCGTAATCCGCTCATCCAGCACCTTTTCGATCACAGACTCAGGTAGGCCTTTGAGCAGACCAACACGTTCGGTCAGGGCCTCGTTAAAGTCCAGTTCACCGTTCATCGCACGCGCCGTGATGTCAGCAACGCGCGGACCAACGCCCGCTTCGGCGGCAAGCTCATCAATGCATTCTTGGCGGATCATTGTGCTGTCCATATCGGCCAGCAACATCTTTTTCTGACGATTTTCAGTAGGTTGTACAATTAGATCGACGCCATTCTTTTGCAAATCCGCCCACACATCCCAGCGGTTATCGGGCATCTGTGGCATAGCAAATTCTGCAGCCTCGTCGATGGCCAACCAGATTGCATCGCCTCCACCCCAAGCATTACGCAGGCTATCGACCAGCGCCAAATCAAGAGTACGTTCTGTTGGGTTCGTCAAAAGAGTGACCGTGAACATAGATTTCCTATCCGCGTCAAAGGGTGTCGCAAAAAGCGGCTTAAGCGGCGGTCTAGCGTCATTTTGTCCATTGTGAAAGAGCCGGACACGCTCTATGTCCGGCGGTGGGACACCCTTCCCCAACGAAGGGCATATATCTGAGAGGGTACCAGCAATGGTCATGACCAAACCGGCAACGCGGCCGGGTAATCCGCGTTTTTCTTCTGGCCCATGTGCCAAACCCCCCGTCTGGAATCTAGAAGCACTACGTGATGCGCCATTGGGCCGTTCACACCGTGCATCCGTCGGCAAAGCCAAGCTTGCCGAAGCCATCGACCTGACCCGCGACATTCTTGGTATCCCAGCCGATTACCGCATTGGCATCGTGCCTGCGTCGGACACTGGTGCCTTTGAGATGGCGATGTGGTCACTGCTAGGCGAACGCCCTGCGGAAATGGTTGCTTGGGAATCATTCGGCGCAGGCTGGGTCACTGACGTGGTCAAACAACTGAAAATCGAAGCCACAGTTCACACCGCCGAATACGGCGAGATCGTCGACATGGCGGCACTAAACTATGACAACGACGTTTGCTTTACTTGGAACGGCACCACTTCTGGCGTGCGCGTTGCAAATGGCGACGTGATCCCCGGCGATCGTGCTGGTCTGACATTGTGCGATGCGACCTCTGCTGCATTCGCCCAAGACCTGCCTTGGGACAAGCTGGATGTGACTACTTTCTCTTGGCAGAAAGTAATGGGCGGCGAAGCTGCACACGGTATCCTTGTCCTTTCACCTCGCGCTGTTGAGCGTCTGGAAAGCTACACACCTGCATGGCCTTTGCCGAAAATCTTCCGTCTTACCAAAGGCGGCAAGCTGATCGAAGGTATCTTTCGCGGTGAAACCATCAACACGCCTTCTATGCTGGCTGTTGAGGATTACCTTGTTTCTTTGAAATGGGGCCGCTCGATTGGTGGCCTTGATGCGCTGATCCACCGTGCAGATGCTAACGCACGTGCAATTTGGAACTTCTGCGCTGCGAATGACTGGATCGACAACCTAGCTGTTGATCCTGCGACGCGGTCAAACACCTCTGTTTGTCTCAAGTTTACTGATGACCGGATCAAAGACGGCGCAGCATTCGCAAAAGCGGTTGCAAAGCGTCTGGAAGCCGAGAACGTCGCGCTTGATATCGGTGCGTATCGAGACGCCCCTGCTGGTCTGCGGATCTGGTGTGGTGCAACGGTCGAAACATCGGACATCGAAGCAATGCTGCCTTGGTTGGCATGGGCATTCGAGACCGAAATCGAAGCACAGTAAATTTCTAGAAATTCGGTGATGGCGATCAAATTTAGCTAAATTTGATCTGCCTCACCACCCGAGAAGGATAGCTTACAATGGCACCTAAAGTACTTATCTCTGACAAACTTTCCGAAGCCGCCGTACAGATTTTCAAAGATCGCGGCATTGACGTAGATTTCCAGCCTGACCTTGGCAAAGACAAGGACAAGCTGCTTGAGGTCATCGGCCAATACGATGGTCTGGCGATCCGTTCTGCCACCAAAGCAACCGAAAAAATCATCGAAGCTGCGACCAACCTTAAGGTTATCGGCCGCGCTGGTATCGGTGTGGACAACGTCGACCGCGAAGCGGCATCCCGCAAGGGTATCATCGTGATGAACACGCCTTTCGGCAACATGATCACGACAGCGGAACACGCGATTGCAATGATGTTTGCTGTGGCGCGTCAAATCCCAGAGGCCTCTGCTTCTACTCATGCTGGCAAATGGGAAAAATCCAAATTCATGGGTGTTGAGCTGACAGGCAAAACACTTGGCGTCATCGGCGCAGGCAACATCGGTTCGATCGTTTGTGATCGTGCACGTGGCCTGAAGATGAAGGTCATCGCCATGGATCCATTCCTGTCGGAAGAACGCGCTACAGAAATCGGTGTTGAAAAGGTTGAACTGGACGAACTGCTCAAGCGCGCTGATTTCATCACGCTGCACGTTCCGCTGACGGCAGACACGAAAAACATCCTAAGCGCGGAAAACCTTGCGAAGACCAAAAAAGGCGTACGCATCATCAACTGTGCCCGTGGTGGTCTGGTAGACGAAGCTGCTTTGGCCGAATTGCTGAAATCTGGCCACGTTGCTGGTGCAGCGTTTGACGTGTTCGCCGAAGAGCCTGCAAAAGAAAACCCACTGTTCAACTTGCCAAACGTTGTGGTTACCCCGCACCTTGGCGCGGCAACAACAGAAGCCCAAGAAAACGTGGCACTGCAAGTTGCCGAGCAGATGTCTGACTACCTGCTGACTGGTGCGGTACAGAACGCACTGAACATGCCTTCGGTCACAGCCGAAGAAGCAAAGATCATGGGCCCGTGGATCAAACTGTCTGGTCACCTTGGCAACTACATCGGCCAAATGACAGACGAGCCGATCAAAGCTGTGAACATCCTGTTTGACGGTGAAGTCAGCGCGATGAACCTCAAAGCACTGACCGCAGCAACAATCGCGGGCATTATGAAAGCGTCAAACCCTGACGTGAACATGGTCTCTGCTCCTGTGGTCGCCAAAGAGCGCGGCGTCAAAATCTCGACCACCAAACAAGACCAGTCTGGCGCGTTCGAAGGTTATGTCAAAGTGACAATCGTGACGGACACACGCGAACGTTCGATCGCGGGTACTGTGTTTAGCGACGGCAAGCCGCGCTTTATCCAGATCAAAGGCATCAACATCGACGCAGAAGTCGGTGAGCACATGCTTTACACCACGAACAAAGACGTTCCAGGTATCATCGGTACGTTAGGTACGATCTTGGGTAAGAACGACGTTAACATCGCGAACTTTACTCTTGGCCGTGCAGACGCCAAAGGCGAAGCCATCGCGCTGCTTTACGTTGATGCACCGCTACCACTGCAGGCCATCGAAGACCTAAAAGGCACCGGTCTTTTCCAACAGGTCAAACCGCTGACCTTCGACGTATAAGACGACCAAGGCGCGTGAGACATCACGCGCCTTTTTCTTTTCCATCAAAGGAATTTCTATGCCCCCGATTTATGCCATTGGCGACATTCACGGGCAGAAAGATATGCTCGACAACGCGCTATCCCTTATTGCAGCGGATGGCGGTGACGATGCCCAGATCATATTCTTAGGTGACTACGTTGACCGTGGTCCCGATAGCCGTGGTGTCATTGATACGCTCATGCAGGGGCAAGCTGCGGTGCGTCCTTGGACATGTTTGCTTGGAAACCATGACAGATTCTTTGCCCGCTTTATTCGTGAAGGGCGGCAACATGACCCTCGCGTAAAATCCGGATTGAACTGGCTGAACCCGCGCCTTGGCGGTGCACAGACCCTGCAATCTTACGGTGTCGTCGGTCAGATGCATTTCGCAGAACAACAATTCGGTGATGAAGAAAAGCTAGTGCACTGCGAAACAGAGGCCGGGTGGATCACCCCCGAGGCCCTGATCGCAGCAGCGCAGGCCAGCATTCCCGAAGACCATATCGCGTTTATCGAAAGCCTGCCGTTGTGGCACGAAACGGACCACCTGCTATGCGTCCACGCCGGTTTGCGCCCGCATATTTCGCTTGAACATCAAGACCCCGAAGACTTGATTTGGATCCGCGACGGGTTTCTTGATACCAATCACCACTTCGGGCAACTTGTTGTGCACGGCCACACAGCATTGGATCACCCGCAGCATTTTGGCAACCGTGTCGATTTGGATGGCGGCGCAGGCTATGGCCGCCCACTAGTGCCTGCCGTGTTCGAAGGCCGCCACTGCTGGACCCTGACCGATCAGGGCCGCGTCCCGCTAACGATCTAATCCTTGCGGATTACCCCAGTTACGGCTGCCGCACCGATGGCCGTAACAATCCAACCCAACACGGTCAGCACCCAGCGTAGCCACCACAAATGCCAGCCCCAAGGGCCGCGATTTGTTGACGGTGCCCATGCCGCATCTTGGCCAAGCGACACGAGCGGCACGACGACGTCGACTGCGTAGGCGACTGAATGAAATGTCTCGTAATCCTTACCAGCATGATCAGCGTCACCCCATACCATCGCAGGATTGGACACCGCATCTGGCCCTTGCGCCAACGCCCGCCAATCATCCGAGATAAGCAATACTGCGACATTCGGGGCAAAATCGCCCTCTTTCCATGCGAAATGCGCGAATAGCCAAGCCACCGACACAAGCACAACCAGTACGTAGAAACTGCGCTGAGGCCGGTGACCAAACCCGATGGTAAATTGCAGCATGTAGTCCCAACATAGCTGCAAGAACCAGCGAAACGGCTTGCGATCCATCCACCAACGCCCTCGGATGGCCTTGCGCCGGGCCAGTTCTTTGTCGAACAAGATGCTTGTCGCTTCAGTCCGGTGTCCGCTTTCGCGCAGGACCTTTGCCAATTGCTCATAGGGTTGCGGATGAAATTCGTCGTCCCAGAGAGCGCCCTTTTCTAACCACGCAAGCCGTTGATCCACATCCGCCGACCCGTGCAACACGTCATAGGTCAAACCGACAAGGCATAACTCATCGCACTTGTCCCAGCTTTCTGCGTCGTCGGCGAGGTCGGCCAAATGCGCAGAGGTCAGATCAACCCGCCCCATGACGTTTTCGACCTGCTGCCAGTAAAACCCTTCTTTCACGACCGTGCGCTGCATATCTAGCGCATACCCATGCGCGTTTCGCAAACGGGCATCTTTGAAACTTAGCTGCCCGCCAACTTCGGCGCCTGACAGTAGCACGCCACCTTCGACATTCGAACCACGTAGAAAAACATCACCGTCGATCTTTGCACCTTGGACGTTCAAGGCGTTACCTGTCCCGTGCAGTAGCTGCGCCTTAGTGCAAATCAATTGACCGCCGATATTCGCACCTGAAAGACACAGCTCACCCTCAACGGTTGCCCCTTCGACAACCACGTCACCAACCACATCAGCACCCTGCGCGTTCAACCCTTTGGCCAGTGCGCTTCCCTTAAACAGTAGGCTTGGTGCCGTGATTTGGAGCATCCTTGGACGCTCTTCTATGTGGCAGTTCACTAAGGCAATCGACCCAACCGCCGACGCAAAGTTCAAATCGACCTTACCTACGATCCAGGCGCCTTCGACCTGAACACCTGTTCCCGCTGCATCGAATTCATTGCAGCCACCCTTGATCAAATACTGCAGCAATGGGGCACGCATGGTGACGCTCACCGTCTTAGATTTGGGAACTGCACTCCCGACTTCGGCCCATTTGCCCTGCTTCACCGCCTCGATCAGTTGGTGTTCGGCTGGCGTCAACGCATTCATATCGATCAGCTGCTGAACATCTGCCCAATGGGCAATTCGAGGAAGTGGCGTTTCAATCATTAGGTCACTCAATTAGATTTCTGGGTAGGTTAGGTTCGAAACACGGGGGCGGCAATGGTTATCCCTTTTGCAGACAGCGGCACTAAGATACACGCGTTCTATGCCGATTGAATTTTCGTCACTCACCGCGCTTTTAAACCACGGCTATGACACCGTGATTGATGTGCGTTCACCCGCAGAGTTTGCCGAAGATCACGTTCCGGGTGCTATCAACCTGCCAGCCCTGTCCAATGAACAACGCGCCGAGGTTGGCACGATCTATAAGCAGGTCAGCCCGTTTGACGGCCGCAAAGTTGGTGCGGCAATGGTTGCACGCAATGTTGCGGATCATATTTCGGGACCACTGGCTGACAAAGACGGAAGCTGGCGTCCCTTAGTTTATTGCTGGCGCGGCGGGCAGCGGTCTGGGTCTGTTGCGTCGATCCTGACCCAAATTGGCTGGCGGGCGGACACCATACAAGGTGGCTACCAAAGCTTTCGAAGGCTGGTAAACCAGTCTGTCTATGACGCGAAACTACCGCACCGTTTTATTCTTTTGGATGGAAACACAGGTACCGCCAAGACCGCCCTTTTACCGCGCCTTGCCGCGCGTGGTGCCCAAGTGCTGGACCTTGAAGGACTTGCCGCGCATCGCGGATCGCTGCTGGGTTCGATGCCCGGTGGGCAGCCCGCGCAAAAGGCGTTCGAAACCGCGCTCGCGATGGCCTTGCATGAACTTGATCCGACCCACCCCGTGGTCGTCGAGGCAGAAAGCAGCAAAATCGGTCGCCTGATCGTACCGCCGTCGCTATGGGCTGCGATGCTGAAAGCCCCACGGATCGTGATCGAGGCTCCGTTGACCGCCCGTGCAGAATTCCTGACGCGCGCATATTCCGATGTTGCAGATAACCCTGACGATATCGAAACGCGGCTAGCGCATCTGCGTCGCGTGCGTGGCCATGCCATCGTGGATAATTGGGTGAACCTGCTACGTGCCGGTGATTTAACAGCATTTGCAGCGGCACTGATGGTTGATCACTATGATCCAGCCTACACAAAGTCGCGCCGCCTAGACGAACGTAAGGTGCTGAGCGTCGTTACAACCGGAACCCTCGATGAAGCCGGTCAAGACCGTTCGGCTGACGCGGTATGGGATCAAATCAAACGATTTTAATTGTTTCGCCTGCCGTGATTTCGCCGATAATCGCTGCTGGATAACCCGCCGCTTTCAGGTCCGCCAACATTTGTTCCGCGCTGTCACTACTGACCGTAGCCAACAACCCACCCGCGGTTTGCGGATCATAAAGCAAATCAAACGATGGCCCTTGGATTTGCCCTGCACCAACTACATTGTCTGCAAACAAGGAAGATCGCGTACCAGCATCACAAAGCGATCGCGCGCCCGGCATCATCGGAATTTCATCGCGCTTTAGCACCGCGCCTGTTCCCGACATGTCGCAGATCCCGCGCAAATGTCCAGCAAGGCCAAAGCCAGTAACATCAGTCATCGCATGCGCATCGTACAGGATTTCTGACGCGCGTGCCTGCCCCTGCATCATCAGTTCTAGGCAGCCGATCACATCTGCGCCCTTGGCCTTCCCAGCCATTTCAGCCGCCATGATCGTGCCGCTTCCAATGGGTTTTGTTAGAATGATCGCGTCACCAACCTTGGCCCCTGCCAGCGTGATTGGCGCGTCCGTCAGCCCCGTGATCGTGAACCCGATCGTCAACTCGTCACCCAGTGATGAATGCCCGCCTGCGACTTTTGCGCCTGTCTTGTTAAGCACTTCCGTAGCAGTTGCCATAATTTCGGAAAGTGTCCGTTCCTGCAATGCGGGCGACATACGCGGGAGAACCAAACTAACGGTCGCTGCTTGGGGCTTTGCCCCCATCGCCCAGATATCGCCCAGCGCATGGGTTGCAGCAATGCAGGTCATGGCGACTGGATCATTAGTTAACGCCCGCAAGTGATCGGTCGAGATGACTTGCCCGGCCTGAATTTCGGCCGCGTCATCGCCGAACTGGTCAGCCAATACGCTCTGCAACGCTGCCCGCCCGACCTTGGCACCACAACCACCGCACATGGGTTTGTCGCCCAGCGCCTCCGCCATGCCAAGGGCAGTTGTGCGTGGCAGCTTTAACGCCGCCATTGCGGGCAAATCATCGAACTGACGCATGAATTTGCGGTCGATATGATCCTTTAACTGCCAAAGCAGCGGACCTTGCATTGCAGTCCCAAACTTCTCGGCCAAGGCAGATTTCGCGCCAAGCGATATGAGCTTTAGGTAATCCTTTTGCGGCTTATAGGTCGTTAGCTTGCCACCAGACAGAGCGGCCCGCAGGTTTTGAAATAACACCGGTGCTTGGCGAACAGCATAAACACCAGCCTTTGGGCGGGGATCGAAAGCCAAATGTGCGCAATCGCCAACGGCAAAGATATCAGGGTCATTTGATCGCAGGTCAGAGCCGACGGTAACGTACCCATCATGCAGGTCCAAATCGGTGCCCGCGATCCAGTCATGCGCCTTTGCCCCTGCTGCGCCGATGGTAAAGTCGCTAGGAATGCGCTGCCCATCTGCAAGTAACACGCCATCTTCAATGACTTCGACGACCTCGGCATTTTCGACTAATTTCACGCCTTGCGTTTTCAGTGCGCCGCGCATCTTTCCTTGTGCCGTATCGCCCAGCGCCGAAAGGACTGTTCCGCGATCCAATAGTGTTACCTTTGGCGATCGGTCACGCAACGCATGGGCCATCGCCATGGCAAGCTCTGCCCCCGCGACGCCGCCGCCAATAATGGCGACTTGCGGGTTTTGGGCCGTGTTGAGGTAGCTTTCCCAGCAACTTGCGAATTTGCCTAATGGCTTTGCCGGTACCGCATGATCCGTGAACCCCGGCAGTTGCGGCATGTCTGATGTGATCCCCACGTCAATCGATAACACGTCATATGCGATGGGCGGCCGCCCCGGCACGCTCACGGTCTTTGCGATGCGATCAATCCCATCGGCGGCACCAACAATCAGCCGCGCCCCTGCAAACCGAGCAAGGCGCACTAGATCAATGTCCAATTCATCACGGCTGTAATGCCCTGCAACAAAGCCCGGCAGCATACCTGAATAAGGTGCGGTCGGCCCTGGATTAACAACCGTTACCCGCACCCCCGGCAGCGGATTCATGCCCCACATCCGCAACACCAATGCGTGAGTATGCCCCCCGCCTATCAGCACAAGGTCACGTGTAAGCGGAAGATTCATCATGGTGATAGCCACTGCCCTGCCCAATTGCTTTCCCGAGAAAACAACGCGCGGCGATGATCATCCCCCAGATGAACAACATCGATTTGGACAATCCGGCACGTCAGCACAGCAAAGGTGTCGGGATCGGGCTGCTTTACATAATCAAGCCCACCGTCAATCAACGCACCCGGCGGTGGCGTCACACCGTAGGACTGCTGCGCATGATCCGGGATCTTACCCCACAGCTGGCGCGTATCTGCCCCCGAAGCAATCGAAACCTCGACCTTCATTCGCAATTGCAGGGCTTGTTCGCTGTCCCAAATATGTAACGAAGCCTTGGGGTTTGCCCGCAAGCTCTGAACCTTCCCCGAGAACAGATCGGTATGCACCGACACTTCGGCACTTGCCCCCTCTGCGCTACGCAACACAACAGTCCGTGCCTCTGGCCAACCATCAGGTGACACGGTCGCAAAGTTTGGCAGCCGCGCAGGGTGCTTTGGATTGTCAACACCCAGCCTCAGCGTTTCCCAGGCCCGTGCATGCAGCCCATCCAAGGTTTCATACCATTCAGTCATAGCCTGTCATCTCTAGGTATCCGCGCCCTTCGTGGCTGCCAGTGACAGTTACTGGCCCTTCCCAATAAGGAACGCTGGTCGTCATCCAAGCATTATCGTTGATTGCTTCGACTGTGACATCAACCCCATGTTCAGGCAACGTGACCTGCCAATGCACCGGGACGCCCTGCCCGTTTTCCACAAGTGGTACCGCGTTAAACGCCCCGTCTGGCATCGGCGTTGCGGTGCCGTCTGGTTCGATCCATGTGGCCGACGTGAAATGCGCGCCATCCGTTTGGTTTAACCGAAACCCCATCAGTTTCGCCCCATCATCGAACGACAATGAAAACCAATCCCACCCTGTCTGATTTGCGCCAAGCGGCTGACTGGACCATTCGCGGTCTAGCCATGCGATGCCAGTCACGGGGACTTCACCCTCGGGCAGGTTCAACGCGCCTGCGATGTCGAAATAGGGCTGCGAATAGTAATACGACGCCTGCCCTTCGGCGGATTTGACAGAATACCCATCATCGCCGTGAAACACCAGCGGCCCCTGCGCAGTCAGGTCCATATCATAGCTAAAATCTGCCCCGCTAGCGGACATTTGCATGGTGTTCCAATCGCCCGATAATTCCCAGTCGTCGATCCAAGCTGTGAATGGGTCGGCATTCACGCCCGCCTGCCCGATCCCACCACGCCCCAGACGTTCACTCACGTAATGGGCCGTTGGCGTCGTGACCGCCGCATGGCCCATCCAAAGCTGTGGGGTAGCCCATCCGCTGCCGCTTTCGGGTGAAAGGGCCGACCGGAACAATGTCCACTGCAGGCCGTAATCTGTACCATCCTCGGACTTAAGGTTCGCAGTCAGATACCACCATTCGATGCGATAGTTGTCATGCGCAGCGTGGTCGGTTGGAAAATCAAACGGCGTACCACGCTGCGGAACTGCGAACCCATCAACTGCGGTGCCAAGACCGGCAAAGCCTTGGGCATGACCGGCAACGGGCAACAGACACAAAAGCAGCGCTTTAACGTTCATTGGAAAACACCTTCAGCAAGTCCGCTGGTGGCGTGCGCGCCAAACGCCGGGCTGGCCATAGTGCCGCGAGTGCTGCAGCAAGCAACGCAAACACACCCAGCCGTGCGTAATCAAGCGGGAACAGGTACATCGGCAGCTTCCACCCAAACGCCGCGACATTCACCACAGACAAAAGCGCCCACGCCAGCGCCAGCCCAAGGGGCAAAGCAAACACAGCCGTCAGCATTGCCAGCAGCACCGCACGTAGTAGTTCCAGCCGCCCCAGTTGGGATCGCGTCATACCCATCGCCCATGCCGGGGCCAGTTGCGGCACGCGCATTGCAGCAAGGGTCAGCAGGCTCATTAAAATGGCGAAACCAGCGACGGCCAATGTCAGGATATTCAGCGCTGTGGTCACGGTGAAGGTCCGTTCAAAAACCTCAAGCGAGAGTGCCTTTATCCCAGCCTGATTGATCACCTGCGCGGCTGATACGTCGGTATCGCGTGTCAGTGCTGCGACGAAATCGGGTGCCTTTGCCGGGTCGATCCGCAATCCAAACCGATCAGGGGTAATACTTGGGTATAGCGTTTCAAACAGATGTTCGCCGATGATCGCTTGGCCAATCGGGTTGCCATAGTCGCCATAAATACCGGCAACAGGCATTTGGCGACCTTGGACTGCCACTGGATCACCTATCGATAAACCAGCCCGCCGCGCGAGCTGTTCATTGATGATGATTGTATCCCCGGCGAAGGTCGTGTCCCAATGGCCATCCGCACCTTCCAGCATCTTCCAGTTATCGCGGTAGGTCGCATGGTCGCGCGTCCCGTAAATCTCGGTCGGTTGATCCGCGATCGTGATCTGCGTGAACATGATCGGAAGCACCGCATCAACACGTGGTGTCGCGTATGCAACAAAGGCGTCGGCCTGTGCCGGGTCAGCGGTATTGATGTAAAGTTCAGAGGTTAGACGCTGTTCCAGAAATCCCGTAAAGGTTGTCCGAAAGCTAGAAACCATCGTCGACACACCGACGTTTGCGGCCATCGCCAGCAACAACGCCATCAATGCCAACGATAAGCCCGGCAGCTGTTGCCGCGTATCGGCCCAAAACCATTGCGCGGTGACGGATTTTGCGCCGCGGCTAGCCAATGCCAGTACGCGGTCCAGCACGAATGGTAACGCCAATGCCGCGCCGACCAGAAGACAAGCCAACAAGGTAAAGCCCGCAATTAACCCCTCGGCGGTGACGCTAAGGATCGCGTAGATCGCCAACAATACGCCTGCGCCCAAGGCTTGCGCCCATGCCCGCCGTCCAGCCGCCATGGCAAGTGCACGCTGTTGTGCACCGGCCAAAAGCGGCATTCGCGTCAGTTTCCACAACGCGCCAGCAGCCGCCACTACCGTGCCGCCCAACGCAATCGCAAGCCCGGACAACCACCAAGACGGGCGCAATTGCAGCGTTCCAGATACATCCGCGCCGTATAATCCACGCAAGGTCGCCGCGACATCCGGCAACAAAAGCGCAGCGATAGCATAGCCCAAGACCACGCCAATAGCGCCTGCGATGAAAGCAAAAAACATCAGCTCAGCCGCCATCAGCAGTACCAACCGGCGCAAGGGCACGCCCAGCGCCCGCAGCGTACGCACCACGGGACGCCGCTGTTCAAACGCCAAACCAATCGCGCCATTCACGATGAAGATACCAACAGCAAATGACAGCAATCCAAAGGCCGTTAGGTTCAGGTGAAAGCTATCCGTAAGCTGTGCCACATTAGTGCTGGCTTGTGCCTGTTGCCGGATAAGATCAGGCGCGATCTGCGATAGATCGGGCTGAGATGCTGGTTGGTTAGGGGCAATCACAACGCTATCAATTTCGCCCGGCCGGCCCAATATCTGCTGGGCAATGCCAATATCGGTCACTGCAGTATTGGGTGCTGCATTTTGGGAAATGATGACCTCGAATGCGGGCAGACGGTCAGCGACATCGGCCGATGCAAACATCTGACCTTGGCCAGCTAAGAACCGTTCAACATCAGCGCCATCCGCCATTTCAAGCGCGCCCATACTTCCCGGCGCAGTCAATGGTTCGACCCCAACAATACGCACATTATTCAAACGCCCCGTGATGACTGGGCTCACCAGCCAACCAGCACGGCGAAGCGCGACATAGGTTTCTAAATCAATCGGTTGCCCATCACGGCGCAACAGGCGGTCATACCGCCCTTCGCCCAATGTCGTGGCTGCTGCGGAATAACTTGCGCGGGCTTCGGCATTGACGGCCTGCACCCCAGACCAAAGCGCCGTGGCTAGTGCTAGTCCTGCAAGCAATGTGAACAACTGCAACGGGCTGCGCCACCAATGCGACAGCAACGCATGAAGCGTTGCCCGGGTCATGCGATTTGACCCGCCCGCAGATGCAAACGACGCTGCATGCGACCGGCTAGGGCTTGGGAATGTGTGACCATCAACAGCCCGGCACCAGTTTCGGCAACCAATTCAAGTATCAGGTCCATCACAATGCTGGCAGTTTCTTCGTCCAGGTTTCCGGTCGGCTCGTCGGCAAGTACTAGTTGAGGTTTCGGCGCAAGCGTGCGTGCAATCGCGACCCGCTGCTGCTGACCACCCGATAGTTGTTCGGGGTATTTGTTCAGCTGCGCGGTCAATCCCATCCGATCGGCAAGCGTCTGCGCCCAGATTGGGTCATAGCGACCAGCCAGACGCGCCTGAAAGGCGATATTATCGACAACCTTAAGGCTTGGGATCAGGTTAAACTGCTGAAAAACCACACCAACTGTACCGCGTCGCAATTCTGCACGACCATTATCATCAAGTGCCGCAATATCGGTGCCGTTTAAAACGATATGCCCTTGATCCGGGGTATCCAGCCCACCAATTAGGTGCAAAAGTGTGCTTTTACCGCTGCCGGATTCACCGGTAAGCGCAAGCGTCTCTCCCGCGTCCAGTTGCAAGCCCACGCCACGCAAGACTTCAAACGGGCCGTCGGCAGTGCCATAAGTTTTCTGAACATTCTCAACAGTAAGCAACATATTCCCTCGCGCGTTGAACATGACTTAGCATAGGTCAACGCAAAGGGAACGGTGCTGCGGCGTTTAGGCGCTTATCCTTGATACGCGTTCTGACCCCACGTTCTTATGGCCGAGACAAAGCAGCACTGTAAGTTACCACCAAATCATTCGGGAGGCTTCAATGACTGAAATCGTAATTCTTGGCGGCGCACGTACTGCTATTGGCACTTTTGGTGGATCGTTGGCGGGTACACCGCCTATTGATCTTGGTACTGTTGTGGCAAAGTCTGCAATGGAACGTGCTGGCGTTACAGGCGACCAAATCGGCCACGTTGCATTTGGGCATGTGATCAACACTGAACCGCGCGACATGTACCTTAGCCGTGTCGCTGCGATGAATGCGGGCGTTCCTGAAACAACCCCTGCGATGAACGTAAACCGGCTTTGCGGGTCGGGCATTCAAGCGATTGTATCTGTTGTGCAGTCGCTGATGCTGGGCGATGCACAGTTCGGCCTTGCTGGCGGCGCAGAAAACATGAGCCGCTCACCCTACATCCTTTCTGATGCCCGCTGGGGCGCAAAGATGGGTGACATCAAATCCCAAGATATGATGCTGGGTGCGCTGAACTGCCCGTTTGGAACAGGCCACATGGGCGTGACCGCAGAAAATGTCGCGGCAGAGCATGGGATTACCCGCGAAGACCAAGATGCATTCGCGATGCTTAGCCAAGAACGGGCAGCAGCGGCGATCGAAGGCGGTTACTTTGATAGTCAAATCGCGCCGGTACATGTGCGGGTCAAACGCGACACGGTTGATTTCGTACGCGACGAACACCCAAAAGCCAGCACAATGGAAAAGCTGGGCGGTCTTCGTCCTGTGTTCCAAAAAGACGGGACCGTTACTGCGGGCAATGCATCTGGTCTGAACGATGGTGCAGCAGCGGTGGTTCTGGCAACGGCTGATGCAGCAGCAAAGGCCGGGCTGACGCCCAAATTCCGCGTTCTTGGTTACGGTCACGCGGGTGTGCGGCCCGATGTCATGGGGATTGGCCCTGTTCCAGCGGTGCGTAATTTGCTTGAAAAAACTGGTCTATCCGCCAGCGACTTCGACGTGATCGAATCGAACGAGGCTTTCGCATCGCAAGCCTTGGCCGTCAGCAAAGAGCTTGGGTTCGACCCTGCACGCGTGAACCCAAATGGCGGCGCAATCGCGCTGGGTCACCCTGTTGGTGCGACCGGTGCGATTATCACGGTCAAAACCATGTACGAATTGGAACGGACTGGTGGCAAACGTGGCCTGATCACAATGTGCATCGGCGGCGGTCAAGGCATCGCGCTGGCGATTGAGCGCATCTAATCTGGCAGTCCAGATCTAAAGACGGCCGCGTGTCCTGTTGGACGCGCGGCTTTTCTTATTTCGTGGGATAGTCCCGCACGAACGCCCACTTATCCCCTTCGGAAAGGTCGGGGTCATAGGCATAGCCGCCACTGCTGAAGCCTTTGATATCTTCAGGGTCGGTCAGGCGGTTCTCAACGACGTAACGCGCCATTGCACCACGCGCGCGTTTGGCGAAAAAGCTAACGATGCGCGGCTTGTCGTCTTTGACTTCCATAAACTGCGGCGTGATCACGCGCAGCTTCAGCGCGTTCAGATCAACCGCGCCAAAGTATTCTTGGCTGGCGCAATTCACCAGCACTTGGGCATTTACCTCGGCAGCTTGGGCATTCAGCGCCTTGGCAATAATATCGCCCCAATAGTCGTACAAAGATTTGCCGCGCCGGGTTTTCAGCTTGCTACCCATCTCCAAACGGTAGGGCTGCATCGCGTCGAGTGGGCGCAACAGCCCGTATAGCCCTGACAGGATGCGCAGATGGTCCTGCGCCCAGATCATATCATCCTCGGACAGGGTCTTTGCTTCTAGTCCCTGATAGGTATCGCCATTGAATGCCAAGGCAGCGGGTTTTACTGCATCATCGCTGGGTTCTGCGGCAAAGGCTTTGAAACGGTCGCGATTCAGGCGGGCCAGATCATCGGACAAATGCATCAGCTTCTTCAGCTCTGCCAAAGTCAGATTTCGTGCGGTTTTTGATAAACGCACTGCGTCTTCCTGAAACGCGGGCTGCGTGGGGGTAATCCCAACCGGTTCCATATCAAGAGCTTTGGCAGGGGATACAACGACGAGCATGACAATCTTCCTTTCGACTTGACGGAAGATGTAACACGGAGGGCCGTGGTGACCAGACCTTAGTTCAGTTGAACCTGCAACGGATACTGCCCATCCTCAAATGGACCAAAGAAATCATCCACATCGGGGTGATCAACCGGTTCGCCAGAATAGTCAGCGACTAAATTTTGTTCGGACACATAAGCCACATAGAAGCTTTGGTCGTTTTCAGCGAGCAGATGATAAAACGGCTGATTCTTCTTTGGACGGCTATCTTCTGGGATCGCATTGTACCACGCGTCAGTGTTCGAAAACATCGGATCGACATCAAAAACCACCCCACGAAATGGGTGCTGCCTGTGCCGGACAACTTGGCCTAGATGATATTTTGCGCGCGTCTTGAACATAGTTTGAATATATGGCCCATAGATGGCTAAAGTCCACGGGGCGCGACACGTTTTAAGGAAACAGTCTGTGAATATGATTTTATCCGTGCTCAATATTACAGCACCCGTTTTTTTGTTGGCTGCGGTCGGTTTTATTTGGGTCAAATTAGGGTTTGAGTACCGTGTAGAGTTCGTCACACGACTAACCATGACCCTTTCGGTCCCTTGCCTTATCTTCGTTGCACTAATGAAAACCGAGATCGAACCTGAAGCGCTCGCTGCGCTGACCCTTGCCTCTTTGGTCGCCTATATCATTGTAATGGCGTCTAGTTTCGCGCTTGTTAAGTTGGCAAAGCTGGATGTTCGCACTTTTTTGGCGCCATTGGTATTTGGGAACACCGGGAACCTTGGACTGCCATTGGCACTGTTTGCATTCGGAGAAGACGGTTTCGGCTATGCTGTCGTTGTGTTCGCAGTCATGGCGATCATGTCATTCACCATTGGCGTATGGATCGTTTCCGGTGGCGGATCACTGAAACGTGTTGTCCAAGAGCCGTTGGTTGGCGCCACTCTTTTAGGCGCTTTGTTCCTTTGGCAGGGCTGGGAAACCCCGATGGTCTTGACCAATACGCTAGAACTGATCGGACAAATGGCGATTCCAATCATGCTCATTACGCTTGGCGTTGCCGTCGCACGTTTGGAAACTAAGGCGATGACGCAAGCGATGTGGCTATCAGTGGTAAAGGTCATTATTTGCGTTGCTGCGTCATGGGTCGCCGCCAATTGGTTTGGATTGGATTCGGTTCCAACTGCGGTCTTGATCGTGCAGATTGCGACCCCTGTTGCGGTCACGTCATATCTGCTGGCCGAGAAATATGGCGCCGATGCACAGCCGGTTGCTGGGCTTGTTGTCGCCTCGACCCTGCTGTCAGTGGTCTATTTGCCGCTTATCCTTGCTTTTGTGATCTAATCGGGCTGCCTTTAGGATTTGCAGATCGGCCCGAACACGCTATCGTGTAAAAAAACAAAATAAGCGAGAGGCAAATGAGCAGTTTCTTTCGCGCTATGGCACTTATGCTTGTTCTGGGCAGCTGTGGAGGATCGAGTCATAACTCGGCCCCGCGAAACCTAGACGATGCGTGTAGTATTGTGTCCGAGCGCCCAGAGTATTTACGCGCTTTCCGCGCCGTTGAACGCAAATACGGCGTGCCAGTACCGTCGTTGATGGCGATCATCTATCAGGAAAGCAAATTCATCAGTAACAACCGTCCGCCCCATCGCTATGCGCTGGGTGTGATCCCTGTTGGCCGACAATCATCTGCTGTTGGGTATAGTCAGGCACTAGATGCGACCTGGCGCGAATACCAAGATTCAGTAGGTGGTTCACGTGCGAACCGTCAAAATATCCGCGATGCGACTGATTTTATGGGATGGTACATGGTCCAAACAGTGGATGTGACTGGCGTTCCAATTCACGACACGCGTAACCAATACCTTGCCTATCACGATGGACGCAGTGGGTACATGCGTGGCACATGGCGCTCTAAAAGCTGGCTCATCCGCGTTGCAGGAGAGGTCGAAGCCCGTGCAGTAATGTACGACGTTCAGTTACGATCCTGTCGGAAGCGATAACGAGAAAAGGCGGCCTTCGCGGGCCGCCTTTTCATTGTTATTCATACAACCTCAGTTGCTGCGATTGCGTGTCTCAGCCTGAATGTTGAACAACACATCACGCACGCGACCACCCTTAGTTAGATCATTTAAGATAACGGTCGTCGGCGTGCCTAGATCATCAGTGACAATCCACTGGCGCAACTCAACTGGGTTTGCAGTAAAGACAAGCTGGATATTGCCATATTCGGGATGATCCGGGTCCTGCGCCGTCACAGTGGTAGTTGTTCCGTCCGACGCAACACCAGTCACCATATCAGCCTGATCAAGGTTCACGTTTTCACGTAAAATAATCCCAAGAGGCGTCTGGTTCAGCGGGTAACGGTCAGGTCCTGCGTTTGACCTTGGGTCAAATATGGCCAGCGAGCCGCCGCCACCAATCACCAATGTATCGTCAGGCGCATTGTATTCGAACCGGATGCGTCCGGGGCGTTTGATATAGATTTGCCCCGTCGATAGCGTCCCGTCTTGATTAATCTGTGTAAAGCCACCCTGCGCAGTCTGCAGTTGATTTAAATACTGTGAAATCTGCGCAAGACTAAGCTGTTGAGCAGAAGCAGAGCCTGCATAAAGGGCAAGGCCCAAGGCGAGGACGGTATATAGGATACGTTTTATCATGTTCTTTACCTATGTGTTCGGGCCGAAACTTCCAGCCTAAGATAAGATAAAGACAGCATTTATCATACTGCTAGGCGATATCACGCCAGATGTTTTCCAATAACAGCGCCCCCAAGAACAGATCAAAGGGCCGCTGTCATAGACAAAGTCATACAACGAAAGTTACTGAACCCAGATTTCAACGCGGCTGTGATTTGCATTGTCGACTTGCCCGTCAAAACATGTCGTTGGTGAAATCCCGCCAAAGCCGACCGACGTCAGTGTCACATTGTTCGCTGCAATCGCAGCAGGTGCATAACGCATAAAGGCCCCAAGCATTTCCTCTGCAGATGCCGCTGAGGCTGACAATGCGGCATCACCACCAATCATCGCATTATCGGTAAATCCAACGAACATCACTTCACGGCCCGCCATTTCAGAACCGGAAATCGCAACTTTGAGATTTTCAAACATTGCCCGGTTCCATCCACCTTCGACGCCGCTAGTCGTGCCGCCAATCATTGTCGGTGACAAACGTTCTGCCTCGAACAAACGCTGGAACATCTGCGCAGCGGCCAAACGTTCATTTTCTTCAAACGTGCCACCTAACAGCCGGTTCAAACGGCGGTTCTTTTCTGTGTCATCCTGCGCTGCTGCCGTAAGGTTGTTGAAACCTTCTGCTGCGATCAACCGCTGCGCTGTCGTCCCAGCCGCAAAATCAAACATACCCGACAAAAGCGTCGTTTCAGGCACGGCATCAAAACTGATCATCAAAGGCCGGATCAGCGGATAGTCACCAGAGATGACGTTAAAGTCACTCAGCTCCACAGGCGCATCACATTCACCGGAAACCGCAAGTGTGATGCTGTCATCCGCGTCTTCGACGCTCACAATGCTGATTGCACCTGCGAATTGATTAACCGACGATGCAATACTAATGCCGTCCGCCATTGTAAGAACGTTACTTGCGATACTTTTGCCCGCAGGCTCCATTACCAATTTCATAAGCTCAGCACGAACGGTTGAGTTCGTAGGCAACTGCAACGGTAGTACCGGTAAATCAGGTCCACCCAGTTCGGACCAGTTCTTAATTTCTCCAGCGTATATGCCCGCTAGTTCCGTCATCGATACACCGTCAACGTCTACTCCGGGCGCGACGATGACCGCAAAAGCACGAACGCCCAATAACTGATCGCTTAGCCCAGTGGCAGTAGCCCAATCAACTGGCGCATCATAAGACGCCGGTGCAGACCCTTTGAGCGCGACTGTGCTTACGACAGCATTTGATGGCTCACCAGCCTGAGCAACTTGAAGTGTCGCTAATTCATTCGATGCCGGGTTTTCCATGGTAATACGACCGCTGGAATTAACATCAATCGAGGCTTCCGATTGCCCCGTCAGCGCATACGCACCCACAACACTATTATAAACCGTGTCAAAGATGGGCGCGGTAAAGCTCACTACGAATTCATCTGTTCCACCAGCAGGTGCCACCTCGTTTTGAATAACAACCCCCTGAAAGGCGGCTGCGGTAAGTCCAAAGTCGTTGCTGGAGATCACCTGATCACATCCAGCACCATAACATACCACCTGAGAAGCTGGCACGCTTACGCGCCCTACCGAAGTCTCGACAGACACCATCGTTCCATTGTAGCCAACGATCTCTCCGTCGACGCTAATAAAACCATCAATCGACCGAAGCTCTACAGGTTCTGCAAACAATGCGGCAGGCGCTACAGCGCACATAAGGGCCGCTGTAATATTTTTAATCGTGATCATTCATAGCTCCGTGACCATTCGTTTAACGAGAGAGGCGACACTCGAAACTTATTCAGATCAACGAAGCTGGCAAAACTTTATTGATCCACCTCTTGGAACACAAACGGTGCTGCCACTCACAACTATCACTTAGCCTTGCATGGATACTTGATAACTGCGGATTTTCGCCGATACAACTGTGCGGTTAAGCGCTTGTGCCAAAACTATGTGCAATAGCAACAAAATTACTTGAATGCCTCAGGGGCTGTTTATCAGCCCAGCGCGCTTCATGCTCAATTTTTATTCATAATAATAAGTAGGTGTCGCCGTTTGTCGCATCTGTAGAAGTGCGCGACACATTACTTGCAACAAACGATTCTATGACTTGTCTTCGTCCACCGACGCAAGATTACCAAGCGTCAACCCTGTGAAATCAAACAGTTTAGGATCCAACAGATGCGATGGGCGCGCGTTCATCAACGACCGAAACATGACCTGACGCCGACCGGGGCTGTTCTTTTCCCAACCATCTAGAATTTGCTTAACCTGTTGGCGCTGCAGCCCGTCTTGTGAGCCGCAAAGGTCACAAGGAATGATAGGATAGTTCATCGCATTGGCGAATTTTTCGCAATCCACCTCGGCCACATGGGCAAGTGGGCGATAAAGGAAAAGGTCACCCTCTTCGTTCACCAGTTTTGGCGGCATCGTCGCCAAACGACCGCCGTGGAACAAGTTCATGAAAAAAGTTTCAAGGATATCATCGCGATGATGCCCCAAGACAACGGCAGAACACCCTTCTTCACGCGCGATCCGGTACAGATTGCCGCGGCGCAGGCGTGAACAAAGAGCGCAGAACGTGCGACCAGCAGGCACCTTGTCCATCACGATAGAATAGGTGTCTTGGTATTCGATCCGATGAGGTACACCCATCTTTTCTAGGAATTCAGGCAATACAGTCGCCGGAAAGCCGGGCTGGCCCTGATCTAGGTTACAGGCCACCAGCTCAACCGGCAGCAACCCACGCCATTTCAGTTCATATAGAATGGCCAACAGCGTGTAGCTATCTTTGCCACCAGACAGACAGACCAGCCATCGCACCGGAGGTGCGTCAGGATCGCGTGCATCGCGTTCGATCATGCCGTACTGCTCTATCGCCTCGCGCACATTCTGCACGATGCGTTTACGTAGCTTCTTGAACTCGGTGGTTTTGGGCGCACCGTAGAACAGCGGATGGATATCGTCGGCTTCATCTAACATAGGCGTCCTATGCCAGATGCTGCGGTGCAATCCAATCTTTTGTTAACGGCTCAACGCACTGATTGCCCCAACGTATGTCGCGACAATTGACGCTATTCCGACGCCCCAAAACCCCGACCGCAAACCGCTAGCACCAACCCAATATGCAGCGAGGAAGCCAACCCGCGCGATCAAATAGACCAACGCCGCTGTTGCTGTTATCTGCGTTTGCCCTGACAAGACCACTACAACTAAGGCCGCAGGTACATACATCGCCGACGATTCCACGGTATTGCGCAATGCCCGCCCCGATCGCCCTGCAAACCCATCGCTGGATAGCGGTTGCGACCGATCCGTCATGACAAAGCCCACACCTTTGCTGCGTACCGTATACAAATGCTGCCCGAATGCCGCGAAAAATGTCAGCGCCCCGATTCCCAATATTGCGATAAGTTCCATGTTTCACCTCCAGTTACTTTCGAATCGAAAGCTACCATGCGAACAGTAACTTTCAAATTGAAAGTTTGATTCAGGCATTGCTCAGGTGTAGAACTAAGGCATGAAAACAGATCACCGTAGCCCCTGCCCCATCTCTAGCTTCCTTGATTTATGGGGTGACCGCTGGACGCTGATCATCATCCGCGACATGCTGGTTGGGAAACGGCGGTTCAGTGATCTTGAGGCCGGAAACGAACGGGTGCCAGCCAGCATACTTGCAAACAGAATGAAACAGCTGACGGAACTCGGCGTTGCGAAACGCGTTCAGTATTCCGAACGCCCACCTCGGTATGAATATCACCTGACAGATAAGGGCAAAGCGCTCCGGCCTGTCCTCATTGCGATGAGCAACTGGTCAGAAGAAAACCTAGATGACAGATGGCACACGCCCGATTGGTTCCGCGAAGGTCGCGGCGCGCCCGGCAGAAATTAATCAGGTACGTTGTCTACGCCGCCAGTAGCCCAAGGGTGGCATCGCCCAATCCTGCGGATGGTCAGCCAGCTTCCCTTGATTGCGCCGTGCTTTTCCAGCGCCTCAAGCGAATAAACCGAACAAGTCGGGTGGAAACGGCAGCTATTCCCGATCCATGGCGACAATACCAAACGATATGCGCGAACGGGCAATGAAACGACGTAAGCCAAGGGGGTCATGCGTGCACCTTTTTCAACGCTCGGCGTAAATCCGCGATCAACGTATCAAAAGGTAGGGTCGCGGTCACATCTTTACGACCGACCAGCACGTAATCCCAGCCATCAAGCCCCATTTCAGGCAAAACGGCACGGGAAACTTCGCGCAACCTGCGCTTGGCACGGTTACGGGCGACAGCATTGCCGACTTTCTTGGAACAGGTGTACCCAACGCGAATCCCCTCTGCTTCACCCTCGGCCCGTTTACGGGCTTGCAGGTGAATACCGGGGGTTCCTTGGCGACGCGCACTTGACGCACGCACAAAATCCGCACGCTTTTTCAGGACGTGCAAACAAACGGAAACCGCCGGAGTGCCGTCAACAGGCCCAACCGGCGGTTTCAAATCGCTCAAAACGTGCTAACGCTTACGCGCTTAGCTTCGCACGGCCTTTGGCACGGCGATTGTTCAGGATCTTACGGCCAGCTTTAGTAGCCATCCGTGCGCGGAATCCGTGGCGGTTCTTGCGAACCCGGTTTGATGGTTGGAACGTGCGCTTCATCGCGTTCTCTCCGGTTCGAGGCCAAACCCCAGAAGGGATTCGAAGCCGATCAACATTTCAGACCTGTCCTTTAGAGAGGACACCACTGCATGTCAACGCGCGAAGCCCCCTGAAACTGCAACAATTCCAATAAAGTCAGAGTCGCAAATGTTTCAGTGATCTCGGCCAAACCAGTGAAAACTGAAATAACCGTACGTTTCCTATCAACGCGTCGTGATGCGGGTACCGCCCGCCACCATATATGTCCATCTATGGTGCGACACGCTACCCCGCTATAGGACGACCATGACCACCACAGCCACACACACCCTGATCCGAAAACTGCCGCTGATCACGATTATTGTCGTCGCAGTAATTGGTACGTATCTTTTGCGTGACAAGCTGACATTCGAAGCCTTAGCCGAGAATCGCGAGGCCCTGCTCGCATTTCGTGACAACAACTACCTTGTTACCGTGATGGCGTTCATGGCTGCATATATTGTGATCGTGGCCTTTTCCTTGCCGGGCGCAACCATCGCTACCCTCACTGGCGGTTTTCTGTTTGGCGTCTTTCCCGGCGCATTGTTCAACATGACCGCAGCCACAATCGGCGCGACAGGTATCTTCCTTGCTGCGCGCTGGGGATTTGGCGAAGCCCTAAGCCAAAAACTCGATAGCGCCGAAGGCATGGTGAAAAAGGTAAAAGCCGGGATCAACGATAACCAATGGTCGATGCTGTTTCTGATGCGCCTTCTTCCGATCGTCCCGTTCTTTTTGGCTAACCTGATTCCATCGTTCTTGGGCGTCCCACTGCACAGATTTGTTGTTTCCACGTTCTTTGGGATCATCCCGGGCGCTGTGATCTACACATCGGTCGGGGGGGGCTTGGGCGAAATATTTGCGAAAGGCGAAGCCCCAAACCTTGGCATCATCTTCGAGCCCGCTATCCTTTTCCCTATCATCGGATTGTCGGCGCTTGCTGCCCTTCCCATCGTGATCAAAGCCGTCCGCAGCAAGAAAGGCCCTTAGACCATGAAGCGTATTAAAACAGATATCTGCATCATCGGCGGCGGCTCTGGCGGGCTGTCGATTGCGGCAGGCGCGGTTCAGATGGGCGCAAAGGTCATCTTGATCGAAGGTGGAAAAATGGGCGGCGACTGCCTGAATTATGGCTGCGTCCCATCCAAGGCCCTGATCGCATCAGCCAAACAAGCCTATGCGATGTCACATGGTGCGAATCTGGGCGTGGCTGAAACCGACGCTGTCGTCGATTACGCCGCAGCCAAAGACCACGTTCATGATGTGATCGCGACCATCGCCCCCGTCGATAGTGTCGAACGGTTCGAAGGTTTAGGCGTTCACGTCATCCAAGAACACGGCCGTTTCATTTCCGAAACCGATGTCCAAGCAGGCGACACGATCATCACTGCGCGGCGTTTTGTCGTGGCAACCGGATCCGGCCCGCTGGTTCCGCCCATTCCAGGGCTGGATAGCGTCACCTATTACACAAATGAAAACATCTTTGATCTACGCGAAAAGCCCAAGCACCTGATCATTATCGGCGGCGGCCCCATCGGGATTGAAATGGCACAGGCGCACCGTCGACTTGGTTGCAATGTAACCGTCATCGAAGGCGCAAAAGCGCTGGGTAAAGACGACCCAGAGCTTGCTCAAATCGTTCTCGACACCCTACGCGAAGAAGGCGTGAACATCATTGAAGATGCCCAAGCCGAAAAAATCAGCAGCAAAGGTGACACGATTACTGTGCATACGGCCAAGGGTGACTTTACCGGATCGCACCTATTGATGGCCGTCGGGCGTAAGGTGAACACGGATAGACTAGACCTTGATAAAGGCGGCATCGAACATGACCGCCGCGGGCTAAAGGTTGGCGACAACCTGCGATCCATCAGCAATAAAAGGGTCTATGCAGCAGGTGACGTCGCGGGCGGGCTACAATTCACGCATGTTGCCGGCTACCACGCAGGTGTTCTGATCCGGTCGATGCTATTCGGCCTGCCGTCAAAGCAACGGACAGATCACATCCCTTGGGCGACCTACACTGACCCAGAACTGGCGCAAGTCGGACTAACTGAAGCGCAGGCCAAAGAAAAACATGGCGACAAGGTCGAAGTCGTACGCTTTGAATTCCACCATAACGACCGCGCAATCGCAGAACGCAAAACCAAAGGCCTGATCAAGGTCATGGTGTTAAAAGGACGCCCAATTGGCGCATCAATCGTGGGCCATCAAGCGGGTGAATTGATTGGAATGTGGGCCATGGCGATCGCCAATAACATGAAGATGTCTGCCATCGCGAACACCGTTCTGCCCTACCCCACCATTACTGAGGTTAACAAACGGGCTGCGGGTGCCTATTTTAGCCCAAGACTTTTTGAAAACCCGACGGTCAAACGTGTCGTCGGCCTTGTGCAGCGGTGGTTGCCATAGCGAGGAATAATGACCAACTCACTTTCCGGCCGCTTTCTGATTCTCACGGTAGTTTTCGTGATGTTGGCCGAAGTGTTCATTTTCGTCCCCTCCATCGCACGATTTCGCCAAGACTATCTGCTTGCTCGGCTTGAACGGGCGCAGCTTGCGTCACTTGCGCTCGAAGCGGACGATATGATCAGCCCGGCTCTCGAGGCGGAGCTGCTGGAAAACGCCGAAGTCTATAACGTCGTGTTGCGGCGCGATGACATGCGGCAGCTGGCCTTGTCATCACCAATACCGTCACCAATCACGGCAACATATGACATGCGCGCACCGACCAGCATGACGCTGATCGCTGATGCTTTGCGAACATTGCTAGACGCCGAAGAACGGGTCATTCGGATCATCGGGAACCCTGTGCGCGATGGCGGGCTATTGATCGAAGTCACAATCGATGAAATGCCGTTACGCGCGGCAATGCTCAAATACGGCTGGAACATCCTAATCCTATCGGCATTTATCTCTGTCGTGACCGCTGGCCTGTTGTTCTTTGCCGTTCGCAAATTGCTCGTCACGCCGATCAAGGGCGTCGTCGCTCATATGGAAGCCTACGCCAAATCCCCCGAAGATGCGCGACAGATCATTACGCCCTCTGCCAGCATCAAGGAACTGCGGGCCGCCGAAGAGTCATTGCAGATGATGCAGACCCAACTGACCAGCGCCTTGAAACAAAAGGAACGGCTAGCGCAGCTAGGCAGTGGCGTTGCCAAGGTCAGCCATGACCTACGAAACATCCTGACCTCCGCGCAGTTATTTACGGACCGGATCGAAGGCTCAGAAGACCCGCTGGTTCAACGCATGGCACCAAAGCTGGTTGGGTCAATCACACGCGCCGTGCACCTGTGCGAAACGACCCTTGCCTTTGGCCGCGTCGAAGAACCTGCCCCGTCCTTGTCTCGCGTTAATCTTGCGCAAATCGTAAGCGACGTGATCGACAGCGAACGGCTGGCCGCAGGCGACTACCCCCTATCATTCTCCGAGGATATCCCTGCCTCAATGACACTGCGCGCCGACGGTGAACAATTGTACCGCGTCATTCAGAACCTCGTCCGCAACGCACGTCAGGCCATCATGGCCACCAATAAACCCGGCGAAATCGGCCTTCACGCCCACGAAGACGATGACCGCTGGCACCTTACAGTTTCCGACACCGGGCCAGGCCTTCCACCAAAGGCACAAGAACACCTATTCCAACCTTTCCAAGGCGGCGTACGAAAAGGCGGGGCCGGACTGGGCCTTGTGATCGCAGGCGACCTAATCCGAGGCCACGGTGGACGGCTACGACTGGAAAGCACCGGCGAGGCAGGCACAACATTCGTCATCGAACTGCCCAAAGCCGACCTTGCCCTTACGGAAGCAAATGAATGACAAAATAATCGAAATTGGGCCTTGCGCCCAACCGCCAGCACGTCTAAATCCCCCCTAACGCGGATTGGTAGCTCAGTTGGATAGAGTACTTGACTACGAATCAAGGGGTCGGGGGTTCGAATCCTCCCCAGTCCGCCAAAGAATTCTTGTAGAACGTCACACGACTTTGACCTTTGCGTCATAAACTGACCTGATCCCGTATCCTGCCGCTTGTGCGCCTGTTGCGTTGATCTGACTTCCGTTTCCGAAAATCAGGGCTGATTTGAAGGTCAGACGGCGAAGCCGCCTGCTCCTGCAAATCTGCCACGTGGCGAACGCGGGAGGGGGCGAGGCAACCTAATTCGACAGGGGTGGTGCGGCCCGCAGCGAAGCGAGGACACGGCCCTGTCTAATTCGGTTGCCCGAGGGGGAGGGCCGCGCCCTCACCCTTTTCTTGGTGGCCCAGCGTTGTGGACGGCCCAGAGCTGCCTTTCAATGCGCCTTCGGCCTTCTGCCGGTTGCAGCACTCTTTCCTGCCATTCGCTGCGCGCGCGGCATCGGTCGACTGCAAGACATCGTTTTCTAAAGATAAAGCTTGTTAAGATCTCAACTTACATGATCCTCAATTTGTTGTAGGAAATTTTGTCAAAGTCGACGGCGAGCTCGTCGACAAAGACGGCCTTGTAAGTACCAGCGTCGAACCCGTCGAATTTGATCCCCCTATCACTGAGGCTGCGAAAGATGCGGCAAAGTGCCGAAACAAAAATTGGAATCACGTTGAGGAAGACTTGTTGACTTGGGTAATGGCTTGCTGTCGCGTGGCTCGATATTTCTTCGAATTTTAGTTCAGAGTTGATCTGCTCCAATAGCTTCTCGCGATTGCGCGCGCCCATCCTGTCTTCCAAATGCGGCGACGCTAAAGTCTCATCGAGACGAAAGTAAAAGTCATCTATGCCCAAGAAATACTGTGACGCTTTACCGAGATCTCATGCTACCGGAAACCAAAGCAATCCGTGTTGATCCACACTGATCAAGGCTCTCAATATACCAGCCGAGATTGGGCCGCATTTCTTCGGGCCCACAACATTGAACA
>NZ_PVTP01000007.1 GCF_003003285.1 Yoonia maritima
CAAGCCATACGTCGATTGGGACAACGGTGCGTGAAACCGTTCAATGCGGCCCAGGACAGAACCAAATCCAAAATACAGCCACCAAACGCACCCCAGCGCAAAGCACGTAGATTCAACGTAAGCGTTGCAAACGCTACCTCTTTTTCTGACTAATAGGGTAATCCAGTGCCTGATACCTTCCCTCAAAAAGGAAAGTATCATGACGCAGCGGACGATCTGGGGATTTGAGGTCGAGACTTCGCCCAAAGGAAAAAATATCTGGCCATATGACCTAAAACGAGAGGTCGTTAGACGAGGCTGAATTGGCGGTCGACGTCTTCGGAATTGAACAAAAGAACGCAGTTCGCGGGTTCGCGATCTCGTCCGGCGCGCCCCGCTTCTTGCAGGTAGTTTTCCAATGACCCCGGCACATCCCCGTGGACGACCAATCGCACGTCCGGCTTGTCGACCCCCATCCCGAAGGCATTGGTCGCGGCGATGACGCGCAGGTTTCCTACGCGGAAATCCTCTTGAATCTCGCGTTTGTCATCAGCGCTCAGGCCCGCGTGATAACGCTCGGCGGCGATGCCCTGTTGTTTCAGGAACTCCGCCACACGCTCCGTGGCGCTTCGGGTTGCACAATAGACGACCGCCCCGGAAACACCTTCGCTTGGGAGGTGGGACTCGATCGTGTCGAGGATATCCGCCATCTTGGTCGCCCGCTGCGTTGGCAGCACCTGAAAGCTCAGGTTCGACCGTGAAGCGCCGCCGTCTATCAGGGTTAGATCGGCGCCCAACCGGTCCTGGAAATGACTGCGGATGTCCTGCACAACATCGGGCTTAGCTGTCGCAGTCAAGCAAAGCACTGGGGCAGGGTCGTTGCCTGAACTTTCTTTGATAAACCGCGAAACGTAGCGATAGTCTGGCCGGAAATCGTGGCCCCATTTGGAGACGCAGTGCGCTTCGTCCAACACCCACAGCCCGACCTCACGCTGGGCCAGAACGGATCGGACTGTCGTGCTGCGCAGTTGCTCAGGCGAAATCAGCAGGATCGCAGCATCTCCAAGCCGGACCTTATCAAGGGCGTCCTGCCGCTCAGGCAATGACAACAGCCCGTTGACTGTGACCGCCGACGAAATGCCGGACCGCACCAAGCCTTGAACCTGATCCGCCATCAGCGCGACAAGCGGCGATATGACGACCGTCAAGGCCCCGGTCTTGTCATACCGCGACAGGGCAGGGATCTGGTAGCAGATGGATTTGCCCGTGCCCGTCGGCAAGATGCCCAACAAGTGGTCGCCATCCATAGCGGTAGCGACGATTTTCTCTTGTAGGGGGCGTCCGTCGTCGTCCACCGGTTCTGGGCGGAAACTCGGAAAGAGCACAGGATCAAAGCTGTAGCTGGTCAGTAGTGCCGAATGATATCCGTCCTGATTAAACGTCTCATCGTAGCGCAAGTGTTAATTCCCTGAATGCATCGTCATCGGAGCGCCAATCTGCGCCTCGCTGTCTCTCAATGGGTCTCAAGGTACTTCAACCCCCTGTCGGTGATGCAGCCACCCTCAAGAAGGCCGACATCCTCAAGGAAGATCCTTGCGGTGTGCAAGCGGGGACCACTGGGCTCGACACGTATACGGGAGCGAGCGCGCAACCGCGCATCCTCCAGCTCAACCAGATAAGTATAGCCGCCTTGAAGTCTGAGCTTCCGTGCCGCCACTTCGAGATGACGGCGAATGATCCGATCGTTAAGTAGTAGTCCCATAGCTTCACGAGCACTCATGGTCCTGTGCGCTTCGATCCAAGACAATTCTGTCGCGCATGTCTGGAAGCCCGGCTTGGCATTGAGGCTCTCTGCAAGCTCGGACACCCTCGGCCCCCACTTGCGCCAAAGGCGCGCTACTACGGTCATGATCACCTCAAGAGGTGCCTCTTCTCCGCGGGCATCTTCCTGCATTTGCTGGAGGCTCTTGTCCAATGCAGATAGCGTTCTCAGCCAATCCTCAAACGGGACGTCAGGCACATCAACCACCAGATTGCTTGCCAAAACCGGCATCGCCACTCCATCGACCGACTCCTCGATTCCATAGATCGCATGGTTCATTAAGGCTTCGTAAGCGACACGCAGCATGTCTGATGCCTGGTAGTGCTGCCATGCGGTATGGACCTCAAAGAAGTCCCCATTTGGCTCGTTCTCTGCCCAGTACCAGCGCAAGGCCTCCTGACTTACCGCTCCTCTGTCTGTCTTTCGGGAGACGTCCAGGATGGCCAGAAGAGTACGTCGCCGCTTCGAGCCTGGATCCACGCTTTCATCGCCGCCAATCAGGATTTCACGAAGAAGCTCAGCCTCCTGACCATCATGATCCAGCTCCGACGGTGCCAGTGGAAGCATCTCTGCGAGTTCACTTTTGTCCACTACACCCGCTCGCGCGACTTCAAAGAACCGATCAATGGAAATAGGGAAGGCTTCCTCGTAAGCTTCTGCCAGCATTTTGCCGACCTCAGTCGGGATTGGCATTTTATGTTCCTTGGCACGGGTCAGCAAACCGCAATCGCGCATCTGCCCGAAATAGGTGCCGGGAAAATCTCCGCGCTTTGGGCCAATGTATCTGTTTTCCCGGGGAGTGCTGAGGTCTGTCGCAGCACGGAAGTCTATCTTGTCGCTACTACCGTCTTTTAGCATCCGATTGGCGAACCTTGATCCAGCGATGCCGGTCTCAAAGGGGTGTTGCGCACAAGCAAGTGCATAGAGTGCTTCGATACGGCGAACATGCGCATCGAACTCATCGGTAGATGTGATCCGCGAGTGCTTCAAGTTATGCGTGATCCACCAGGCGTGGAACGAATAGTGCCGCAGACGAGTAGTAATTGAGCTGAAGCCCGGGACGAGTCCCTGATAGAAATTCTCGATGGGTGAAAGCATCGCCAGATGATCGAGACCTGAAGCGACACCCATTTCTGTCCACTCGACGTTACCGTCCATTACTGATCCCCGCACCATGATGTGACGAGAGCTTATGGCGAAATCAATTCAGAGGAAAAACTTTTCCGACCATCTGTTTTGAGTTTGATGCCCGTGCGATGGTAAGAACACAGGTGCGATATATACAACTCTGCAACAGGGGCCGGGACGACCCTGCGGAAAACGCGGGTCTCGGCCCAAAGCTGCCGTTCATCGCTACTGTTTTCGCTGCATTGCAGCGTCCTCGAAGCGGACATTGGCTTGGGAGTTCCGCAATTTCGGGGGGGCATGACCGTAATGCGGACGAAGCGCCATTTCGCTGCGCCTGCTCCAAGGTCTGCTTATGCCGCTTCAATCTCTGGCAGCCTTACATCGGCTTCCTTGAGCTGTTGGGCGACAATCTCATTGAACGTCATGCTTGGGTTCGTTTCGGCAAGCATTCCAACCTTTATCCAGAATTCCGCCTGCGCATTGATGGACCGGCACATGACCGTGCTGGCTTTGCGGATATCCTCGTGTAGCCCGTCGCCGATTTTTACGATGCCCATTGAAAAGTCCCTTCACGATTTATATACGAAACATATATAATTCGTATATTAGGTAATGTGCCACCAGTAAAGGGAAAGAACGCCAGATGGACAGCTATATCAATGTTCCGGTCGCCCCTGCCGCTAAAGATGCGCGCCGGACTGAAAGCATCAAGCTCTATGGACCGGACGCCTTTGAGGGAATGCGGCGCGCAGGTGCGCTGACCGCTGCTTGTCTGGACGGCGTCGCCGGTCTGATCCGCCACGGCCTTCCCTTGTCAGACATCAATACCTACGTGCTGGACTTCGCGGCATCGCATGATGCGACACCTGCGACCCTTGGCTACAAGGGCTACAAATATGCCTGCTGTACATCTGTTAATCACGTTGTCTGTCACGGCTTTCCCAATGAGAAAAAGCTGCGGGACGGTGATATCGTCAACGTTGATGTGACGCTTATCTTTGACGGATGGTACGGCGATTCAAGCCGGATGTACGCCGTCGGCAAGCCCAAACGGGCGGCAGAGCGGCTTATCCAGATCACGCATGAAACGATGATGCGCGGGATTGAGGCCGTGCGCCCCGGTGCGCGGCTTGGCGATATCGGCCATGCCATCCAGTCCTATGCGCTGTCGGAACGCTGTTCGGTGGTTCGCGATTTCTGCGGCCATGGCATTGGGCAGGTTTTCCACGATTCTCCCAATATCCTGAATTTCGGCAGAGCAGGGGAAGGGTTGGAGTTGCGCGAAGGTATGATTTTCACGGTGGAGCCCATGATCAATCTGGGCCGTGGTGACGTGAAGATGCTCGCGGATGACTGGACGGCGGTGACCCGCGACAAGTCCTTGTCGGCTCAGTTTGAGCATTCGGTAGGTGTTACTAGTGATGGGGTCGAAATCTTCACTAATTCAACAAAGGGCCTTCATGCGCCCGGTGTTGAAATTGAAAAAGCAGCGACGTGAATAACTCCCTCAGCCCCGCAACATTTTCATTGATTGGGAACGTAGTGCCGGTCTATTTGATGCATGTGGGATGCAAACGCTCGCGCAACAACTGGTTGGAACGTTGATCTGCCAAAGACCGACCTAGACCGGAAACGGGCGATCCTCGATGATGGCCTCCATCGCGAAGTAGGATGTGACGGCGTCAAGTTCGATCGTATCGATGAGCCGTTGATAGGCACTGTCAAAGCTTTCCATGTCTTCAGTAACAATTTTGATCATGTAATCATAATCCCCACCAATCCGATAAAAATCCACAACGTCAGGAATTGATATCACATGACGCCGGAATTTTGTTAGCCAGTCTTTCGAGTGACTGCGCGTGCGCAGCATCGTGAACACCACAAGGTTTTTGCCCAAAGCGCGACGGTTAATCAAAACGCGCTGCCCAGAAATCACCCCCCGTTCCTCAAGTAATTTCAGGCGCCGCCAGCAGGCATTTTGCGAAAGCCCTACCAGTTCGGCCAGCTCGCGCTGGCTCAACCGTTCGTCTCGTTGAAGCTGCCGGATAAGGGCGCGATCAATTTGATCTAACTTATGGTTCATTTTTCGATCGTAACCTTCATAATTTTAGCTATTTTGGGTAGAATAGACATAAAATATCGATCTAACATATATTAGTCTAAGGGCAATCAACATAAGGAAAACCGCCCGTGACCGCCCTGACAAACTTTCGAGACGCGCTAACCCGCCCAGATCTTATTGAATTTTTACGCAACGGTCTTATCGGGGACGGCGCAGATATCGAAACAGCATTCGGGACACGTCAGCTCGTCTATGCGGATTACGTGGCGTCTGGGCGCGCGCTTCGGCAGGTCGAAGACTTTGTGATGGAAAATGTCCTACCCTACTATGCCAACAGCCACACCGAAGCCTCGTTTTGCGGGATGACCATGACACGGATGCGCGAAGAAGCCCGCGCCACAATCGCACGTTTGGTAAAGGCCGATGACAGCTGCCATGTCATCTTTGCAGGCTCGGGCGCGACGGCGGGAATAAACCGCATTGTAGGTCTGTTACAGATCAGGGAAATGGTCGCTGCTGGCAAACGCGCGGTCGTCCTGATCGGCCCCTATGAGCATCACTCGAACATCCTGCCATGGCGGGAATCCGGCGCCGAACTCATCGTCGTGCCAGAGGCCTTTGGCGGCGGCATTGATATGGACGCATTGCGGTCCAAACTGGCGGATGCGCAGGATGCCGAACTCATCGTCGGCAGCTTTTCGGCGGCCTCGAACGTCACGGGCATCATCACCGACACAACAGAGGTCACACGCACCCTCAAAGCCAATGGGGCGCTTGCGATTTGGGATTATGCCGGTGGCGGAGCGTATCTCCCGATGGAGATGGGCGATTCCGACTGCCAGAAAGACGCGATCGTTTTCTCACCCCATAAGTTCCCCGGCGGCCCCGGCTCGTCCGGCATTGCGGTGCTGCGAGATAGCATCGTGCGTCGCTCAACCCCCACAGCACCTGGGGGAGGGTCCGTGAGTTTCGTCTCACCCTGGCGTCATGAATATGCCTCCAAAGTAGAGGCCCGCGAAGAAGCTGGTACCCCGAATGTTGTTGGCGACATCCGCGCGGCCCTTGTGATGTTGGTGAAAGATGCGATCGGGACCGACGAAATTCTTGCACGAGATGCGTTGCTTCGTGAAAGGGCCTGCTCTCACCTCGCGCATAGCCCTAACATTCGAGTGTTGGGCACCTTTGAAAGAGTAAACGCGCTGCCGATTTTTTCGTTTCAGGTGTTGGACGATGACGGCGGCCCTGTCCACCAACAGTTGTTCACGCGCATGTTGTCAGATTTCTATGGCGTTCAGGTGCGTGGCGGGTGTGCCTGTGCGGGGCCCTATGCCCATGCCTTGCTCGGCCTGGAAAAACCACAATCCGAAGACCTTTTCGCGCGGTTGGGAGCCGGCCACGAGATAGAAAAACCGGGGTGGGTGCGGTTTAACCTCAGCTACCTTCACAGCGATGCACAGGTTGAGACTATCCTGAGTGCAATCACGCAATTGGCCAGCACCGCGCGGGACAGTGCGGGCAAATACGACTGCGACCCGGCAACGGCCCGTTTCAATGCAAAGGCCGCCTAACGGCGACTCTTGTCAGCTGGAATGACCCAAAGGGTGCATAAGCCGATTTGCCCACCCGAAAATAGCAATTGAGTGGATAAGGTCCTGAATTTCGACCTCGTCCATTCCAGCTTTGCGCAGGGCTTTGATGTGGGACTGATCCGCACGGGGCGGCGTCGCGGTCAAGGCTTCGGCGAAATCCATTATCGCCGCGTCCCGCTCGCACAGCGCATCTCGCCGCCCGGTATACAGCGCTGAGGTTGCAAACGGCCCCGCCAGTTTGGCATGCTGGCGCGCATGAACGTTGGCGCAATATTGGCAGCCATTGACCAAGGACGCACCAAGCGCGCCTAATTCGCGATCCGGACGGGGCAGGCCACCCTCAACGTACATGATGGCGTTGAACAATTCCGTGCGAGCCACGTAGCTATCGGGATCATGGACAAGCGTACGCACATAGGGCGACACTTTTTTGGCGGACGGCGTGACCTGCATGGCAGCCAGTTGGCGCTCGGTGGCATCCTCAATTTCCACCGGGGGTAAATGCGGTGTCCATTTTAGCGGCTTGATTTTGATCTGTGGGATATCATCACGCATGATCGGTGTCTTTCAAAAGCGAGAGCCCGTGCACAATGCGCATTTCATAACACACCTGCGCTAAAAGCTCTGACAGGGCTACGATCTGGGGCACAGAAAACCCGACATCCAACAAGTCTTGCAAATGGGTTTTCGACGCATCGGAAGGCGTTTTCGCAATGAGATCCGTGTGACGCGCCAACGCAGCAAGTTTTCTGTCCTGCGGATCGCCGCCCGCAGCGAAGTCACGGAGTTCAGCAGTGCTTGGCGCAGGATAACTTGCAAGAAAATCAGGGTTTGATCCTGTCCCCGCCGCCCGTCGGGCCACGGCATAGCGCACGTCCGAAGTCAGCCCAAGATTGTCATCTGGATGCAGAACAGCCGCACGGCAAACCTCTGCACCGTCAACAAAATTCGGCCGGAACGCTCTTAGCTCGTACAAAGCATCGTTCGGGGAAATCCCGAGTGTTGTGTTGATGACGTTGTTCGTTTTCATGTCAGACCTTCGGTAGTTTACAGCCAGCACGGATGCTGTCCGGAACGGGGATGAACATTAATCGGATCACGGGGGTGCAGGCCCCATCACCAGATCGGGCAGCCAAAGCGTGATTGCCGGAAACGCAGAGATCAAAATCAAGGCAACGAAAGGCGGGATTAACAGCGGTAGAATAGCGATCGAAAGCCGTTCGAATTTTACACCGGATACCGCAGACATCAGGTACAGTCCGACGCCCATCGGCGGTGTCGCGATCCCGATCAGAAGTGCCAGTGTGATGATCATGCCGAATTGCACACGGTCGACGCCAAAGGCATCTGCAACTGGCAAAAGCAACGGCAAAAGAATGATCTTAGCCGGTGTCGCCTCCATGAAGCAGCCAATCACGATCAGCAGAACCACGACAAATACGAGGAACATCGCGCGGCTGTCGATGGCGTCCAAGAATCCGGTCGCAAAGGCTTGGGGCACCTGCTCAAAGGCAAACAACCACCCCATTGTCTGTGATGCGCCGATAATCATCATGATGAGCGCGGACAGCAATGCGCTTTCTTTCAGTGCGGTCCAAAGCATATTGAAACTAACGGCGCGGTAAAACACCCCGACGATAAGCGTGTAAACACAGGCAATCACGCCGGCCTCTGTCGCCGTCGCGAACCCGAAAATGATCGCTCCCAAAATGATGCAGGGCGCAATAAGCGCTGGGATGCCATCAAGGATGGCGTGCTTGATCTGCGTCAGAGTCTTTGGTTCTTCGCGCGGCATGTCTTGGAATTCGCACATCACGCGGATGTAGGCGATGAAGGACGCCGCCACCAAAAGCCCGGGCACGATCCCCGCAAGAAAAAGACGGGCGACGGACTCATTTGCCAGCCAGGCATAGACGATCAGGCTGATTGACGGTGGTACGATGGGACCAACCAGAGATGTCGCCACGGTCAAAGCCGCAGCGAATTCATGGGAATATCCACGTTCGCGCATCGCGCGCACCTCGATCTGTCCAAGGCCCGCGATATCGGCGGTCGCGGCGCCAGAAACGCCGGCAAAAATGAGCGAGGCAATCACGTTCACATAAGCCAAACCAGCACGCACACTGCCGATCAACGCCAGCGCGAAATTGAATATTTTGTCCGTCATCCCGACGGCATTCATCAAATTACCCGCAAGGATGAAAAAGGGAATTGCAAGGAGGGCAGGCTTGCTCGCGCCTTCGATGATCTGCTGCGGGAAGACGAGGGCAAAATCCATCAAGTCTGCCCAATACAAGCCAGCCACAGCCCCCGCGCCAATGGCGATAGTGACGGGAACACCGACCATCATCAGCAGCATGAAAGAGCCGATTACGACAAAGCCAAGCGTCATTTTGCGGCTCCTGTATCAAGATGTTCAAGCGGATCGGATTTTGGAAAAGGCTCAATGTCGCCGGTCAAAACCTGCAAGGCATGCAAGGCAAAATGAGCCACAAGACACAGCGCAGACAAGAACAATGGCAGGCTGTGCACGTATATGGGGAGCGCGATTGTCTCCATGTGGCCCGTCTGCAAACCAATCAATTCAATCGCTGGCGACAGAACCATATACATAAATAAGACACCGATCATGTCCGCAAAAACGGCAAGCACTTTACGGATGGGCAACGGCATACGCGCCGCAATCAGGTCAACAACCACATCTCGGTGTTCTCGCATGTAGACGAAAACACCCAAGCAAGTCGCCCAAATGAACAACAACATTGTCCAATGGAAAACTCCGTCATAAGCCCCGCCGAAAATAGACCGGCTTGCGATGTTGAAAGCATTGATCGCCAACATGATGAGCAACAATAGAGCTATTGCGGCTTTAAAAGCAGCCGCGATAGCGTCCAAACTCGCTCCGAGAACGGAGAACGTAATTTTCATTACTCCGCGCTTTCCCGTGCGGCTTCAACCGCGTCCATCAGGCCCTCTTGCAATTCTCCAGCCGCCTCACGCGCGGCGTAAAATTCGGACGTTGTCGCCAAGATCGCAGAGGTGTCGAAACTGTCAGAATATGTCACGCCTTCGAGGGCTTTGATCCGTTCAACAGTTTCATCGGCGCCTGAGAAAATGGTTTCCCAAGCGAAGGCGGACGCATCTGCATGGGCGCGCAGCAAGGCATCCTGATTTTCGGGGGAAAGGTCCTCGAATGCCTCTTGGTTCATCATGAACGCGATTGCCTGCGGGTATTCATCTGTACGCACGATGTTGGGCGCAACCTCGTAGAAACGCGTGGTTTCAATCAGCTCCAGTGGTGACGTCACGGCGTTTACGATATTGCGGTTGATCGCATCGTAGACTTCGCCCCATGCAAGCACGACAACTTCGGCGCCTTGGTTTTCCCACACATCAATCACCAGCTGGCTGTTGAACTGACGAATGCGAAGTTCAGCGATGTCTTCTGCGCTGGTAATTGGATCGACAGACAGCAGCGTGCGGAACGAACCACGTGGGAATGCAGGTGCATCGCCCAAAACAGAAATGCCGGATGCATCGGTTACATTGTCAAGCCAGCCTTGCACCATATCGCCACGTATGAATTCGGCCCAATGGTCATAATCTTCAAAAAGAAAGGGCGCGGACGCATAACGAATATTATCTTCCCAGCGTGCAAGGAACGTCATGGCGGACGGCGCGAGCTGGATGACACCCGCGCTAAGCTGCTCGACGACCGCGTCCATTTCACCAATTTGCGAGTTCGGGAAAATCCGGATGGTCAGGTCGCCGTTCGAATACTCCGCAGTCTTCTCTGCGAGGATTTCATAGGCCTGACCTTCGATGCTGTCTGGCGACACCATGGAACTAAGGCGCCATGTTTCGGCGGCAACCGGAAGCGCGGCTGTGCTCAAAAGGGCGGTGACGGCTAAGCGAGTGAAACGGTTCATTGGAGACTCCCCTTGGTTTTTTACTTTATGGACTTGCAATTATGCAAACATAGCATAATGATGAGCCTATCATGTCAATAGAAAATAATAAAAAGTTTGACCTCAAAGTGTTGGAAGCCTTTCTGGCGGCCATGTCTTGCGGGTCCATGACGGGAGCCGCCGTTTATTTGGGCATTGGGCAGCCCGCGGTAACTCGCATGATCAAAGAATTGGAGCTGTCTGTCGGGTTTCAGTTGTTCCATCGCAACGGCCCCCGCATTTCCCCCACAGATCGCGGCCTGCGGTTTCATGAGGAAGTTGAACGTGTTGTTGCTGGCCTACGCCAAATCGGGCAGCGCGCCGATGCAATTCGCACGGAAAAAGTTGCGTCTATCGACATCGCCGCAACACCCGCTATGGCCGCAGGCTTGACTGGTGCGACATTGACGGCGTTAGGTGAATTCCTTCCACAGCAGATCAATGTCCAAACCATGAATGCTGAGCACGTTATCGGGGCCCTGCGCAGCCGAACTGCGGACTTTGGTATAGCGGCCAGTCCAATTGATCACGCGGGCATGGTGCGCCATGTCGTCTGTGAATCCCGTCTTGTAGGCGTGGTGTCAGACGCATCACCACTGGCGCACTCACGCGCACCTCTGCCGCTGTCGGTCTTCGCAGACCAACGCCTCATAACTGTCGGGAACGCGTTTCGCATACGCCACACCATTGATCAGGCGTTTCAAAAATCTGGTATCATCCCCCCTTCGGAGTTTGCCACCAACGCATCATTGAACGCCATTATGGCGGCCCGTTCTGGATTGGGTATCGCAATTGTGGACCCCGTCACGGCCTACGGTGTTCCTGTAAACGGTGTGAAGATCGTCGAACTGGCGACTGAAATGCCGTATTCTTGGGAGCTGCTAAGAGACGCCAATCGGGCCTTGGCACAACATTCCAGCGCCTTCGTTGATGCCTTTTACAAAGCCTGCTTGGCAACTGTGCCCGATTGCACCGTGAAAATGGCCGAGGGCGTGACATCCTTTCCACAAAGTCAAAAAACCTTACCGGGGACTGCACCATGACAGACGCGACTAACCTGACGGAGTTGGAGGCCGACTTCACCCGCCAGCGCACCCTTCTAAACCTACCACCGAAGCCTTGGATGCCCGTCACCAAGGGCCCAAGCGGAGACCCCGTACTTGATGTTGCAATTATCGGCGCAGGGCTTTGCGGTTTGGTGGCGAATGCGGCCCTGGAGATGGACGGCATTAGCAATGTTCGCCTATTGGATCGCGCCCCTGCCGGCCAAGAAGGCCCTTGGATTACTTTTGCGCGCATGGAAACGCTGCGGACTATTAAAGAAGCCGCAGGTCCGGCTTTGGGCATACCTGCGTTAACATTTAGGGCTTGGTTCGAAGCGCAATGGGGCGTCGCCGCATGGGACGACATGACCCTCGCCCCGCGCACGATGTGGATGGATTACCTGAAATGGTATCGCAAGATGACCAAACCAGACATCATCAACGACTGTGACGTGACAGAGATCGTTCCCGAGGGCGCGTTGTTTCGCCTCTCGACCAGCACAGGCGAAATCTGGGCGCGTCGCGTGGTTTTGGCGACGGGTTTGGACGCATTAGGCGCCCCCAAACTGCCACCTGTCGCCCAAGGATTGCCAGAGGGGAGCGTGTACCATTCCGCAGATGTTTTTGATGTCGACAGCCTGAAAGGCAAACGCGTGATTGTGGTTGGGGCTGGGGCCTCTGCAATGGACAACGCCGCTGCCGCCCTTGAAGCGGGATGCGCGCGGCTTGATCTCCTCATTCGCCGCCCCGCCCTTCCTGCCATCGACAAGTTCACTGGCACAGGGTCACGCGGCATGACTGCGGGCTATATGGCGCTGACGGATGCCCAAAAGTGGGAGATCATGGACCTTGGCGACAAGTTCCCTGTGCCGCCCCCTGCCCATTCCGTTGCACGCGTCGCGCGGCATAAAAATGCTCACCTGCACCTTGGCGCACCAATCAATGGAATGTCACATGGTGCAAACGGTCTATCCGTCGAAACGCCGCAAGGCGTTATCGAGGCCGATGTCGCCATCTTTGCAACAGGGTTTGGTATCTCAGAACAGAGCCGCCCCGAACTGTCTCATTTCTTTGGGCACTGGCGCACGTGGGCCGATGTCGTTGGGGCGGACAAGGCCGCAAAGAACCCGGTTCTCGCCGCGCACCCGTATCTAAACGCTGACTTCACCTTCGCGGAGCGCACGGCAGGTACATGCCCCGCCCTCGCGCGGCTGTGCTGCTTTGCCTACGCGGCTGTGCCAAGTCAGGGTAAAGTCACATCGGGCATTCCATCTGCAACGGAAGGTGCACGGAGGCTTTCGAGCGGCCTGGTGCGTTCATTATTTGCCGAAGACGCGGCGTTCCATCTTGATCGCTTTGCGACCTATGACACCCCAGATTTCGAACCTGATATCTGGCCCGCTTCTGCATTAGCTGCGGCCAACTAGACCCTCTTTCAAAAGGCTCCTTTATGACCTCTAAAGATCTCCACTCCAGTTCCATCATTGTCGATGCTTTGCAAAGTTCCGATTTCAACCGCGAAATCCTCCTCGATGCGCAACAAGGCGGCGTCAGCGCAATCAACGCGTCCTCCGTGCTCTGGGAGAATTTTCGAGGTGGTATGGATTACGTGACAATGTGGCGCGAGAAGCTGGCAGAAAACGCCGATATCGCCATGCTCATTCGTACAACAGACGACATTCGCCGTGCGAAAGCAGAGGGCAAGGTCGGGATTATCATGGGCTGGCAAAACACATCCCCCGTCGAAGATCGCCTTGATAACTTCGCGCTCTTCAAGGACCTCGGTGTGAACATCATGCAGTTGACCTACAATACACAGAACTTCTTTGGCGCTGGGTATCTGGAAACAAGAGACAGCGGGTTGACCCGTTTCGGGCATGAAGCTGTTGATGCAATGGATGAGGCCGGCATTTTGATCGACCTGAGCCACGTTGGTATTCAGACGTCGCTGGATACCATCGAATATTCGAAAAAACCGGTCGCAATCACCCATTGTCTGCCTGGCGCGCTTTTTGATGTCCCGCGCAATAAACCCGACGAGGTGTTTCAGGCCTGTGCGGCTAAAGGCGGTGTTATTGGAACATCATTGTTCGCGCCCGGATTGGCTGCCGGTAATGATGCCACGGTTGCACATGTGATTGATGCGATGGAACACACCTTGGATCTCGTTGGGGAAGATCACGTGGCCATCGGCACCGATTTCAATCACAACCGCGCGCGTCCCGGCCCTTGGTTGCTTTGGGCCAACAAAGACAAAGGAACCGGAAGCACGCTCGCCGATTTCGGGTCTGCCAAGATTTCAAAACCCGAAGGCATTCGTCATAATCGTGAATTTGGCAATCTCACTGAGGAAATGCACAACCGAGGTTGGAGTAAGGAGCGCATTGTCAAAATTCTGGGCGGAAATTGGATGCGTCTGTTCGATCAGACTTGGTAAATAGCCGATATTGCCCATGCTCTAATGGCCTTCGGCCTGCCCAAGTGATCACAGTTGCGCGCCATGAATACCCAGCCTTAGGACACCCTTTTCCCGTGTTGCGGCAAACCGAAGTGGTTCTATTTTCAGTGCGCGTGAAGCTAAGTTGAATTCAAGGTGAGGCTCAGTCGAGCCGACCGCAGTGAGAGGGATGAAGGTCCGATTTTGGTAAGCTGCAACGCAGCATAGGGAACGTTGCTCAAGGTCCGTAATGAGCCGTGATTTGAGGGCTATATTTTCCAGTTTCCTGAAAGTAGGCGTTAGCTGCAATGCGGAAATATGACAACGTGGGCTCAAACCTGCCGTTCTCCGCGTTGCAGCAAGTCCAGTTTCACAGGTGCAGGCTCGCCGCTGCTTACGGCCCTTTGCGGACATTGGCCGGTGATCTGGGATGCTGCGGTTGCAGCCCGCATTGCCGACATTCGCTGCGAGCGCAAAATTCAGCAATGGTCGAACTCACAGTCTGCGGGACATAGTTGCCATTCATTCATGACAATCCAATGTCTGCATTTACGCTTTCTGGTGTTCGCCGTCGCACAAATTGTGGTCAGCCAATGATGCAAGCACGTAGCAATCTTCTGATACCCCTTCGCCGTCGCAACCTTTCGATATCCGGCTAAGCTCCTTCTCAAGCGTTCGTAGACGTTTGATCTTTGCTCGAACGTCCGCCAGCTGCGACGCTGCAATATCTGTTGCTGCCTCGCATGATCGATCTGGATGATCTTGGAGTTCAATCAAAGATGAAACGGCCTCGATGGAGAATCCAAGATCACGGGCATGTCGGATAAAACTCAGTCGCTCCAACCCAGCTTTGTCGTAACGCCTTTGATTGCCTGCCGTGCGCTCAGCTTCAGGCAAGAGCCCCATTTCTTCATAATACCGGATGGTCGGAACCTTGACCTTTGTGCGCTTCGAAAGCTCGCCGATAGAAAACATAAAGAAACCTCTTGAACCTCTAGTTACTAGAGATTGTATACGAATTGGGACAACAAGAGAAGAGTCCCAAATGCCCCACGATTATTTGTCTGAAACGCTGCTCCTAGACTACCAGAACCTCGCAATAAAGGCACTCATCGCGCAACGCGGGTGGGCAGCGCTGTCAGACGGCGAGCGTATCGGCGCAGCTTATGACTTTGTCCGCAACGAAGTCTTGTTCGGCTACAATTCTGACGATGCCTTGCCAGCCTCACGGGTGCTGGCGGATGGCTATGGCCAGTGCAACACCAAGGGCACGCTGCTGATGGCGCTGCTGCGCGCCTTGGGCATCCCTTGTCGGTTTCGCGGCTTTACCATCGACAAAGGACTGCAACGTGGCGTGGTACCAGAGTTGGTCTATCCGCTTGCGCCACGCAACATCATCCACTCTTGGGTTGAGGTACAGCATCGAGGAGAATGGTTAGAGCTTGAGGGCTTCATTCTGGATCAGGGCGTTTTGACGGCGCTTCAAGCCGCGTTTCCAGATCGTAACTCGCTTTGTGCTTACGGGGCAGGCACCGATTGCCTTCAAGCGCCGAACGTCGCCTGGAGCGGCAAGAGCACCTACATCCAAAAGACTGGGATCAATCGGGATTTCGGGGTCTTTGACAGCCCAGATGCTTTCTATGCAAATTATCGGCAACTGACCGGATTTCGCGGGCTAGTCTATCGACTGATCATTCGACATTGGATGAACAGGCGGGTTGCGCAGATGCGTGCGGGACGTGTCCCAACGATACCCGGTGGGGACGAGAATCTTCTGCCCGCCAAGTCCACTTTGCTAAAAAAGAAGGCCGCGTGATGGCCGGCTGCTGTGGACATGACGCCAAGTTCGACGGCGTTTCAGATAACTACAAAAGGCGACTTTGGATCGTCATTACCCTCAATGCGACGATGTTCTTTGTCGAGATGACAGCAGGCCATCTGGCCAAGTCTCAGGCGTTGCAAGCCGACGCCCTCGACTTTGCGGGCGATGCGCTGACCTACGGAATTTCACTTGCAGTCATCGGGGCATCGCTCCGCGCGCGAACAAACGCGGCATTGTTCAAAGGCGTCAGCCTTCTTCTGATGGGCCTTTGGGTGTTTGGATCGACGGTCTATCGCGTCTTCTATATTGGCGTCCCCACAGCTGAGATCATGGGTATCGTCGGCTTTCTTGCGCTGCTCACCAATCTGGCAAGCGTATTGCTGTTGGTTCGTTACAAGGATGGTGATGCTAATGTCCGGTCGGTCTGGTTGTGTTCGCGCAACGACGCGATTGGGAACGTAGCAGTGATGTTTGCAGCCCTCGGCGTGTGGGGCACGGCAACGGGTTGGCCTGACCTGATCGTGGCAACCATTATGGCCGGATTGTTCTTATCATCGGCCTTCCAGATCGTGCGCCAAGCCTTGGCAGAACGGCGCGAAACGACTGACCATAAGCACATGGAAGTGTGATGCAGGCGGTCTTGATCGTCGTCGGCCTTGTGATCGCGGCGGCCACCCTAGCCGCGATACTTTGGTCCATCGCATACCTTGAGCGCCGCCTTTGGCCACCAAAGCGATACACCAAGGCGACTCCTGTCTTGGTTTGGGTTCCGACATTCACGCTATTCGGCATCCTGATCGTCTTAGGATTGATGAATTGGGGAAGCCTACCAATCCCAACTTGGCTGCGGTTCGGAGTTGGCATTCCGCTGATTTTTGCTGGCAACGTCATCGTGTGGTCAGAGGTCGCGCAGTTCGGAATAGCCCAAACTTGCGGCGCGAAGGGGTCGCTTCGAACGGGCGGCATGTATCGCTATTCCCGCAATCCACAATACGTCGCAGATATAGCAATGATTATCGGCTGGATCGTGCTTTGCGCGTCGTCTGGAGCGGCGCTAGTCGGCCTTGCAGGAATAGCCGTTCTAATTGCCGCGCCTTTCGCCGAAGAGCCATGGCTCAAAGAGCACTACGGTTTCGCGTTCGAGGACTACTGGGCTAGCCACCGCCGCCAACACCCGCGCAATTAAACAGTTAACAACCTCTTCAAAGATCCGGCCAGCGGAGAGTCTACGGATCAAGTCAACCAGATCCTTTCCTTCAGGATACCCGATATTAAACACACGGCAGCGGTCGAGCAGTGGTGCGGGGATGCCGTCACGTTCATTCGCCGTCATGATCCAGCTGATCTGGCTCATATTGTATGTCCGGCGCGTGAAGGGGCAGCCCCATGCTGTCGATGATGTCGGTTCGAGCAGGCCCAGAAGTGCGTCCGGCAGCGAAACCCGCGACCCTCCACTGGCGGTCATGGTGCCTGCTTTCTCGATTTCATCGACAATCATGATTGGGTTGGCGATACCGGTCTTGGCGATTTCCTGAAGGGGCACGCCACCCTGCGCTTTGCTCCATGTCGCGTCACATCCCGCCACTGTAAAGCTTGCGTTCGAGCTGCCCACATCAAGCGTCCTGACGGGCGCGCCGGACAAGGCGGCGAGCTTGCGTGCATAGGTCGATTTTCCGCATCCGGGCGGGCCGATCAGGATCACGGGCGGCAGGTTCAACCATGTTTGTCCGGTATTGTATCGCGCGCGTAGGGCTTTGTAGGCCCATGTTGAGACATCGGACATCCACGGCGCGGAGGCATGCAGCTCGGCGATCATTTCATCAACGGCGTGCAGCGTTGATGGCCCCACTAAGACCGGATGGGCGGTCGCGAGCTCTTTCACAAACTTTTGCACTTCATCCTTCGGCCCAGCGTTTTTCAGGGCGCGGTCATGTAGGCCCGTTTCCTTCCGGTGGTGCTCTCTTGCAGCCTCGTAGACAAAGCTGACTTGCACGGCATCTCTTATGGCTGCGACAAAATCCTCGTCCGGATCCTCATGCGTGAAGCCAAGAAGTTCAATCTGGTCATGATCGATCAACCCCCGCTGCTCGATGATCTCAGCCACATTCGCGGTCATGAAGTCGCTGATCTCTTCTTTGACACGGTGCTCTACTGTCTTTTGGGAAACAGAGTTATCGCGCAGGAAGTCGATCATACCAACAGCTTCCGCTTTCTGCAGAAAGTCGGCTTTTACGTCGTCGAGATCGGGACGTCGGGGAAGGAGTTCGGTGAAGTCTTTGAGGTAATGTGTCATCTGTCCATGCCTTTTGGGGGCCATCAAGTATGGCGTCATCGGCACGACGGATCTGAGGATGTTCATGGGACACACAGTGATCGGCCAGGCCGATCAGCCTGGTTTACAGCTTGGGTGCTGCGATAATCTTTGGTGTGTGTATCAACGTCATGGGGTCTATATCCGACCAAAGCGGCTTCGGTTCAAGTCCCTTCGGCGACGGCTGAACCGATTGCCTACCCCAGACCTGGCTCATCGCCCTCGATATCGCTGACAATGTCTTCCGCGATCCGCGTCACCTCCGGCGCGATGTCGGTTCGCGTCAGGAATGCCCGGACTCTGTCGATGTGTTCGTCGAGCTGGAAGATCCGCGCGAACCGGTTGTTTTCAATGAAAGCGAGGCGTTTACATAATTTAGTCCGGCCATTTCAACTTCCCCTCGGATTCGAAGGTGTCGAAATTCTAGTTCGCAAACCGAGCGAGATGCATAGACGAGATGCACCTACGAGATGCAGCTGGGAATCAATTCCCAAAACGCGCTTCGCGTCTCAATCAAATCAATGAGTTATAGAAAAGCTGGCTGGGGTGGTAGGATTCGAACCTACGGTACACGCTACCAAAAAGCGTTGCCTTACCACTTGGCTACACCCCATCAGCGAGGGGGTGGATACTGCGAAGATGCGCAGTACACAAGCCCCATTTCGACAAAAAATGTCATTCTTTTAAACTATCGTCACGGAGCAGGTCTTCGGTGCTGTCTTGGTCTCGTTCTGCATCAACGATCCGGGTTAATGCGGCGTCGCTCTCGGCTTTTACAGGTTGGACGCGCGTGCTTTCGGCTGGAGGTGGTTCAGGTATGTCACGAATGATTTGAATGGCTTGGGTCGCATCCGGTATGTCAATACCAGCGTTTAGAATCGCAAGTTTTACTTGCCGTAGCGTTTCACCTTTGGCCCGAACAATTGAGCTATTATTTTGGTCAACCCAGCCAGTTACAACGAGTTCAATACCAGCGGGATGTAGGGCTTCGATCCACGCGTCAGCGGCAGGTTCTGCTAGGATAAAAGGTAAGGCCTGCACCGTTTCAGAAACGAGATTGCGAGTTTCTTGGAGGTCCGCATTGCTGTCGACCATGATTGAAAACTTGAAACGGCGCTCTGCATTTTGGCTGTAGTTTATGATCCGGCTTTTGAACACGGTGGCATTGGGGATACGAATATGGTTCCCATCAAACGACAGCAAAATCGTCGCGCGGCTGGTCAGGCGTATGACTTTGCCCTGATCTCCGTTGATTTCGACTGTATCATTCGGACGAAATGGTTGACGGATGGACAGCATGACTGATGCGATAAAGTTTTCGACAGTATCACGGACAGCAAAACCAAGCGCGAGGCCGATGATCCCGGCCGCGCCTAAGATCGTGCTTAGCAACGCGGTCGCGTTCAAGATATCCAGAGCGATAACAATGCCGAAGATAACAAAACCAATGCGAAGCAATTGCCGGTATAGGTCTGCGATAAATTGGTTCGGGGCAAGGCGTTCCCACGGATGACGCATGCGAGCGAGTGTGAAACCTACAAAAACCACCAAGGCAAAGGCGAGTGCTGCAATGGCCGCAAGCGGGAGGAATATGATAAATTGATCCACGCGCGACATGAACCTATCAATCGCGGGATTAAGGCGCTGACTGATATCGGCGGTTTCGGTTACTTGATTTTTTACCGCAACGACGCCTTCTATGCGGGCGGCTAGGGTGTCGAGGGCGCTAATCTCCATCGTCGATGTTGTTGTGCCGCGCAGGGTGACTATGCCTTCGCTGACGAGAACGGTAACATCATCATAGTTTCCAAGCTCACGCAAAATCTCTCGCATGCGGACAGCGATGTCGGCATCTTGCTGGTGATAACCTTGGGTCGTAATCGTGCCGTTCGCCTCTTGGGCGGTGGCGGGCGCAGTAAAGGATAGAAGCAGAAATAGGACGGTAATAGCGCGCATAGGGTCAATCCATGGAAATAACATGGACTGACCTTATGAATATGGCGGGTCGGGGAAAACCCCTATTACACGCGCAGTGGGTCAGCCTTAGCGAGCGCATCAAATCCCATCAGGCTTTTGACAAGGGCATCCATGTTGTCCAGTTGGATCATATTAGGCCCGTCAGACGGTGCGTTATCAGGATCTTCGTGGGTTTCAATAAACACCGCCGCAATCCCAAGCGAAACAGCCGCACGGGCCATGACCGGCGCGAACTCTCGCTGTCCGCCCGATGAGCCGCCCATGCCGCCGGGCTGTTGCACAGAGTGGGTTGCATCCATCACAACTGGGTAGCCAGTGCGCGCCATCGTTGGCAACGAGCGCATGTCGGCAACCAACGTATTATATCCAAATGAAGAACCGCGTTCCGTTAATAAGATGCGTTTGTTGCCGGTACTTTCGATTTTGGCGACAACATTGGGCATGTCCCAAGGCGCAAGGAATTGCCCCTTTTTGACATTGATAACAGCACCTGTTTCGCCAGCGGCAAGCAGTAGGTCGGTTTGGCGGCACAGGAACGCGGGAATTTGCATGATGTCGCAAACTCCAGCAACGGTTGCGCAATGTTCGGGCGCGTGAATATCGGTTAGAACGGGGCAACCGATGCTGTCTTTCACGGATTGCATCACTTTTAGGCCTTCGTCCATGCCAAGGCCGCGCTTACCACCCAACGAAGTCCGGTTGGCTTTGTCGTAGCTTCCCTTGAATACGAATTGGGCGCCGTGACGGGCGCAGACTTCAGCCATATGACCTGCGATCATTTGCGCATGGTCGGTACTTTCAAGCTGGCATGGGCCAGCGATGAGCAAAAGTGGTAGGTCATTGCTAACCGTGAGTGGGCCGATTTCGACGTTATGCATTAAGAGCTTACCTGTTCGCGAAGGATTGAGACTGTGATGGAGATGAGCAAGTAGATGCCCGCAAAAATAAGGAGTGCAAGCAAGGTGTTTTCGAATGCACGAGGGTAGGATGCTTGGTCAGGGATGACCGGATTAACGCTTTGCGATAGGTAGCGTACCTGCCTGTTGGCTTCGATCCGGGCGGTTTCCATTTGGGTAAGCGCCTGTTGCACCATGCTTGTTTGGAAGTTGTAGTTTTCCTCGGCGACCCGCAGTTCGGTATTGCGTGCAGCAAGCGACACTGCACCGGTGGACGTGCCTGTTAATTCTTCTCTGAGTTCTGAGATGAGCTGATCGATGTTTGCGATTTGGTCGCGCAATGCCTGAACTTGGATTTCGCTGGGCCGTTCAACGTTCAACCGTGATTGAAGCACGAGCGTCAACTGCTGGCGCTCACTTTCCAGCGCGTTGATCTGCCCCATCCGCGCACCGGATTCACTGCCCGCATCGATCTGCTGCATCGACTCTTGCAGTTCGAGCCAGCTTGCAAGCGCTTCGGCGCGGCGTGCTTCGGCGTCTTCATAACTTTGCAGTGCACCTGTCATTTGATCGACGCGCAAGCGGCCGGTCAGTTGGTCGACCTGTTCCTCTGCATATCCAATCAGCGCCTCAGAGAAAGCAAAGCTTGTGTTGGGGTCTGCGGCAATGACCTCCATTTTGATGATCCCTTCTGTGGGATCATAACTAATGCGGACATGGTCAGTATAAAGTTTAAAGGTTTCTTCGTTGGTCGCGTTTTCAGGAAGGCGTTGAATTGAATCGATGCGTTCGTCGCTGAAGTGCTTTTTGAAACCGTGGTCTTGCTCTAATCGCAACATCGCTTCGCGAGAGGCGAGGTAGGATTGTACCGCGATACTGTCTTGCTGCGTCGCCATTGAAGTCCCTTGAAACAGCGTAGAAAGCCCAGCAGGGCTTGCCGATTGCGACTGCGCTTGCTGGATCACGACTTCTGATTTGGTGGCGTACATTGGGGTTGCGATTGTATAGAAATACCAACCAACCATGAATGTCGGCAGCAACACAAAGAAGGCAAGTCGCGTAAACATAAGCAGCAGTTTGCGGCGGCGGCGGCGGGCAATATCAACCTGAATTTGACGGATTTCCGCGGCATGCTCGGGGTTCATTTTCAGCCCGGCTGAGCCTGCGACCTTGGCTTTGTGCCGCGGGTTTACCTTTTGAGGTAGCTGTATCTGTCCGGGTTGGCCTGCGTTACTGCTATCTTCTGGCATGACCAATTCGAGCACTGATTTCTGTTGGAATGGGTCAATACCTGCAGCACGTAACTGCCGTACTGCATCAAATTCAGAGGTAAACGTAAGGCCGCGTTTTTGGGCGACACGACGTGCCATCCGCAATTGACGCGCGGTTAGACGTTCTTTGCTGATCGCTTCGTTTTCGGTTGCGATCGCATCGGGGTCTTCTAGATGGTTTTCCGGGTTGTGGTTCTGGCCCTGAACGTTCGTTTTAGATTTGACCCCATCACGGCGGATGCGAAACCTTTTAACCTTGGGTTTAATAGTCATATGCGGCCTTTGCCTCTTCCAGTGTGTCAAACATATAGAGCTGCCCGTTTCGAAGCACCGCAGCGGTGCGGACAAAACGTTCTAATGTTGCAGCTTGATGCGACACGATAATCATCGTTGTGGTCTCAAGACGTTCACGTAAAATAGCGCCGGCTTTGCGGTTAAATTCCGCATCCGTAGACCCCGGCATACCTTCGTCAATAAGGTATATATCAAAGTCTAATGCGAGCATGAGAGCAAATGAAAAGCGTGCTTTCATACCGGTTGAATAGACCCCAATAGGCATATCGAAATATTCTTCTAAGCCGCAAAGCCAGCGGCAATACGCTTCGATGTAATCAGGGTCCAAACCGTAAAGTCGGGCAATGTACCGACAGTTTTCTTTGGCGGTCAGGCTGTTCACAACCCCCCCCATGAACCCAAGCGGAAATGACACCCGACAATCTCTGGTTATGCGTCCTTCGTCCGGTTTTTCGAGGCCCGCCATCATATTGATAAGCGTTGATTTGCCTGTGCCGTTTGGCGCAAGGATGCCCAGAGATTTGCCTAGTTCGACCCGAAAAGACACGCGATCAAGGATCACCTTGCGTTGGGTGCCTGTCCAAAAGGATTTACTGACTTCTGCAAATTCTAGCATTTCTATCCCACGATTAGCCCGCTGGTCGGGCTTACGCATCGTGACCCAGAGTCGTTAATTCTGGGTCGCGATTTTAGCGTTACGCCGTACTATCGCAAAAATGAGCGATAAATACAGCAACTTCTGTGGGTGACTGCGCCGTTTGGCGCAACACAGGCTTAGCCGTTTTGTTTTTGTACCTTGGTCAGTTTCCCAGCGACAATAGAAACAATCGCCGCAAAGAAGCTGAACAATGCACCCATTTTGGCAGCATCTTGCACCGGAATATCGCCAAGCATCACCGTGCTATCAAAGGCAACTGCAGCGATAAACAGCGACACGGTAAACCCGATTGCGGAAACGCAACCGATGACAAACAGGTCGATGATGCGCATTCCGTCAGGCAATCCCAGCCCAAGCGGACGTGCTGCGAACCATCCAAATAGCATAACCCCCAGCGGTTTACCGATAAGAAGACCGGCCAAGACCAACCACGTTGGCGACCCGATTGATGAAAATTCCACACCAGCATTTAGCAGGCCAAAGAAGAACAAGACGACCTCAACAGGGTGTTTCAGAATGTGTTCGATGTGGTTCAGTAGATCGGTAAGATATTGTTCTGCCTCAGAGAAAATACCAAATGCGCGATCTGCGTGTGGGATGGTCGGTACAATCGGCAGTAGACCCAGGGCAGGGTGAATACCGGCCTGTTGAAAGCCGTACCAGCTTGCGCATGCTGCCACGAGGTATGGCCAGAACGATAGTTTGTTACGTACCCAAGTTGATGTCGGGCGCATTTCATTACCACGGTCCATGCGACGCGGCAGGCGGTTGAACAGGTAAAAGACTGCGAGTGCGGCAAACACTGAAAGCAGCAGCCATTCTGGAGCAAGTTCGCCGGAAGGATAGAAAATCGCGAGGATAATCAGGCCCGCAGCGTCATCGGCAATTGCCAACAGAAGCAAGAACCGAACAGCCGGGTGACCGGCGCCAAACACAAGGCGACCAACAAGATAACTGAACGCAATATCCGTCGCCGTCGGAATAGCCCAGCCATTTGCAACAGCATTGTATGTTTCTGAACCTAAGAAATACGCAAGACCAAGATAAACAGAAATGGGTCCGACCATACCACCAAGCGTTGCAAACAGCGGTGTCGCTGCTTTTTTACCGCGCAAGCTGCCGTTTTGAAGAATGACGGCTTCCCAAACTTCTTTGGCGGCGATGGCAAAGAAAAACGCCATTAATACATCGTTTACAAGGTAGTGGAGCGTGAGTGTTCGGTAGGTAACCTGACCGTTTTCATCGTAATGCGCGTGCCCAACCCATGAATCATGGATCAGCTCAAACTCGACGAAATGGTGATAGCTGGTCGCATCAATGTTGGCCCAAACCAGAGCAATCGACGCTCCAATGATCAACAACAGCGAATAGTTGGTTAAAAAGTTCCAGACGCGATACATGCTATCCCCCAATTTATTTAATTCGCAAGTAAAGCAAAGGTGGCGTGTCATCAAGCTACGCAGGCGTTAACTTGTCGTGAGGGACATGATATATGAGTGCAGATGTGCAGCGAGCGTGGAGGCGCCCAGATATTAGGCGCGCATAAGGCGAAGACTTAATCAAAATGGCGCTTGAGTTTCGTATAAAGACGGAGGAATTCAACGGTTCTATATGAAAGTTCGCCTCTCTTGTGCTCTTTGGAAACATCAGTGGAATATCCACTGATATTGTGCGGTTTGATGCCTGTCATCGCTTGATCTATTACCGTCAAATCGGCTAGCCTAAATTCATAAACCCCCTTTAATTGGAGTAACTTATGTCCAATCAGCGCATTATTCGATATGATACAGCCGACACGCAGGCCGGCGGCCAAAAGCGCCCCTTTGCAAAGGCCGTACGCGCAGGAGATTACGTGCATATTTCGGGGCAAGTGCCGACAGTGAATGGTGAGGTCGTCACCGGAGGAATTGCTGCGCAAACTGAACAGGTCATTGCAAATATAAAAAACGTACTCGCGCTGGCAAGCTGTGGCATGGAGGACATCGTCAAAGTGAATTGCTGGCTGGATGACGCGCGCGACTTTTCGTCATTCAATGCCGTGTTTGAAAAACACTTTGGACCGAACCCACCCGCACGTTCGACCGTTGAGTCGCGTCTCATGGTTGATGCCAAAGTCGAAATTGACGTGTTGGCATGGAAACCGCTTTAACCCAAGGGATGATGTGTTCCGATGAAAGTACTCATTCACCAAACACAAACGACCGCTGCGGATTGCGTGGCGGGGCTTTTTGCTGATCGGCTAATGCAAAAGCCGGATACGGTTCTTGGGTTGGCAACCGGTGGCACAATGGAAGCTGTTTACAAACGGCTGATCGCCCGCCATCAAAATGCGGCTGTGAGTTTTAGTAAAGCACAGTCGTTCAATTTGGATGAATATGTTGGGCTGGCCCCGGATCATCCTTGTTCTTATTGGCACTACATGCGCGAAAAGCTGTTCAATCATGTGGACTTTGACTCGGATCGTACGTTTCTTCCACATGGCGACGCGCCGGATGCCGAGGCCGAAGCCGCCCGATATGAGGCCGCGATTGTCGGTGCCGGTGATATCGGTTTGCAGCTTTTGGGGTTGGGGGCGAATGGCCACATTGGTTTTAATGAACCGACCTCAAGCCTTGTGTCGCATACGCGGATCAAAACGCTGACTCGTTCAACCCGAGAGGCGAACGCGCGCTATTTCGATGCGTTTGATGATGTGCCGCGACTGGCGATAACGATGGGGATTGGCACAATTATGCGTGCCGATGAAATTGTTCTGCTCGCATTTGGTGCGGGCAAGGCCGATGTTGTCGCTAAGATGATTGAAGGGCCTGTTTCCGCAGCATGTCCCGCATCAATTCTGCAAATGCATCGCAAAGTGACTGTGGTCTTGGATGAAGCCGCCGCAAGTGGTTTGGCATTGCGCGCCTATTACGAAGAAGTTCACCCTGAGGTGCTTGATCCTGCGATTTGATCAAGTGCTTTGCGCAGGGCGGTAACAGACGATACGTCTGTCGCGCGCGCGTCAGTTGTTTGAAATCCAAAGTCTGAAATTTTGGGGTTATGTGGTGCTGGGGCATTGACTGAGCAAGAAGCGTGTACTTCTGTCAGGAGGAGTCTTGCTGCGAAGTCTGTTACGTTTGCCGCGTTGACCCCGCCGCCGGGCATGACTGTAATGTCCGGTTTTTCAGCCATCGCCGCCAACCGGTCCAAACCTGCCAGCGCCGTTTTTGCGCCACCAGAAGATAGGATTCTTTTGACGCCAAGTTCGGCGCAGATGTGCATTGCTTCATCAATATCGGGCGTAAGATCAATTGCGCGATGTAGTGTGATGTCTAATCCGTCTGCAGCTTGAACCAACTGTTCCAACGTTTCACCGTCTAACCGTCCGTCTGGCAAAGATGCGCCAATCACGACCCCTGCAAGTCCCGCCATTCGGACTGCGTGAATTTCAGCGACCAATCCAGCGCGTTCTGTTGCGGTCCATACAAAATCACCGGCACGTGGCCGGATCATCGCCATCGCGGGTAGGGGGGCTTCGCTTGCGATTTGCATCAACCCGGCGGATGGCGTCAGGCCCCCAACGCCAAGTGCGGCACATAATTCGATCCGATTTGCGCCGCCATCGACTGCAGCACAAATGCCTGCGGTGTCGTCAACACAGACTTCTAACGTAATCAAGATCGCACCCTTTCTAGGTAAAATAATATGGTCGCGCCTAACAATCCGCCGATTCCGCCGATGATTGACGCGGTGCCATATCCCCCCAATGATGTCCCAAGTGCAAAAAAGCCGGCCCCAATAGCTGCCCCCAGAAACATGTTCACCGCAATGAGCGATGCCGACAGCCCAGGCCGGTCTTTAATCAGGTCCAGCAAATAACTAATCGGTAGGGATATGATACCAGCGGCCGAAAACCCGGCAATCAGGCTTGCAAGATAAACCTGCCAAGGTGCTGTCGCCCCGGCCAGCGCGGCGAGATAAACGAAATATAGCCCTGCTGAAATTGCCAACGCGGTTGTCAGGTGTATTTTACGAACGACCCACGCCCAAAAGAAGATAAAAGTCACTTCGAGCAGTGCGACCAAGCCGACAAGAAACCCAATATCGGCAGCGACACCGTTTGCACGTCCCGTGACGATTAACGGTAAAACCGCTGCATTCACCGAAAGCACCTGCGTGATCAGCGCGACGCCAATGATCCGAAGAACGGTACCGGGCGCTAAAACCTTAGCGAGTTCTAAAAGCGCAGGTGCATATGCTGTCGTAGGTGTTGCTAGATTTTGATCTGGTTCAAGCCATAGTAGGATAGTCAATAAGCATCCGCCTGCAACAACGGCCGCAATGAGATAGGACAGGATCATGCTGTCTTGTTGGGCTAATATCAGGCCCACAATTCCCGGCACGACAACCCAGGCAAGCGACACCATCATGCGCATCAGGGCATTCGCGATACTGGCTTCGTCCGGGGCAAAGCTGTTGGTGTGGGCGCGTACATTGCCAAACAACATGGAATTTGTCGCATGAAAAAGCGCGAGCGGCCCAATTGTTGCAATAACAAACGTCAGTGGTGTCGGGTTGAGCCAGATCGTGCCGTAGCCGATGATTCCGAAGGACGCGACAAAGATAAGCGGTCGTCGGTAGCTTTGAAACCTGTCGGACAAATAGCCGCTGGCAATTGCGATCGTGACATGTGCGATAGATGCAATGAACGCCACCGCCGCATATGCGTTATCAGACAGTCCAAGCTCGCGAATACCAATGACTGCTTGATACGGCGATGTCGCTCCGCCAGCAAAGCCATATAGGAATATCGCAGCTGCCGACGCGCGCACCACTTTGTGGTCGCGCAGTATCGATATCCATGCGCTCATGATTAGTTTTCAAATCGCGCGGATGCTTGCGGGCTAGGGGTGAAACTGTCTCTTTGGTCGAAAGGTAGCGTCCCTTCTGCCCTGTTGATATTTGCAAGACGGGCGATGTCTTGGTTAACGACACCATCGGTTAGCGCCATCAGGTTCGGCGTTGCAATTGGCGCAAGATCGGGGGACAGATACCCCGATTTCACCACCAGCAGGCCAAATGACTTTGGGTCCAACCCAAGTCCGGCAAAGTCCGAAATATTGTGATAGGGGCGACGGCGCGCTGCAAGAACCACAGTGACCCCATCAATTTGAACGACGACTTGTCGTTCGGCTGCCGTGTCGCCCGGATGTAGGCTGCATATTTTAACTTGGCATGTGACACGACCGCCAGCAGGATCAAGCGACGCGCCGATGGTAAGAGGCAGTGTCGCGCCAACCCCAGCGTCGAAACACGCGTCAACGGCGGGGCGGTCGGTAATTCCCGCGATCAGCGCATTCTGCCAATTGCGTTCAATGAGTGATGAAAGCACATCCGCTCGGTCGCCGACACCGCCACCCGTTGGGTTGTCGCCACTATCAGCAAGGATCACGGGCTTGGTTGATGTCTGTGCTGCGATGTCTAACATTTCGTTCAGTGGGCCAGTCGTCGGGCCAAAGCGAAATTCGTCGCGGGCGTTCCAAAAGCGATTGGCAATTGTGCTGGCGGCGTCTGCGGCGGCAGTACGGTTTGTGGCCGTTACCACCGCGCAGGCTGTTGCACGGGGTTCATCTGCCCAAACATAACCAATCATCAGATCAGTGCGCCAAACGTCAGCACTTTCAAGGTCAGGTAACGCGGCATACAGCGACTTGGCTGGTTCGTCTTCGGTCGATGAACGTTCGCCGGGTAAAAGATGTGGCACTGCAGCACGCATGACACCCGGGCGCCAGCCTGTTTTTAATGCTCTCATGAGCATCGCAAATGACGCTGTCATGGTTTCTGCGACATCGATATGCGGCGCTGTACGGTAAGCGGCGAAAATGTCGATCTGATCGACGATCCGTTGTGACACGTTGCCATGCAAGTCATAGCTGACCGCGATCAGCATCTCAGGGCCGACCGCGGCGCGGACCGCCGAAATCCAATCGCCTTCGGCATCGAACATGCCATCAACATTCATTGCCCCATGCATTGCAAGATAGACAGCATCAAAGGGTTTTGCGGCTTCAAGGCGTTCCAAAAATTCGGTCTTTAACGCGTCATAGGTTTGACGTGACACAGGCCCACCCGGCACCGCGCGCGCATGCAATAGCGGTGCTATTTCGGCTTCGAAATCTTGAAGGAACGAAAAATAGTTATGTGCGGTCAGGGCGTCGCCACGCATGACGTGAAAGTCTTCGGTCTGCATAAGTACAGGAGAGTATGTCGAACATTCGGTGTGAATACCGCCAACAGCAATGCGCATGGGGTGTCCTTTGGGAAGATGAGGGAGGCTGGCGAGGCCGTGAACCGGCCTAACCATATGTTAAAGTTCAGGGTGAAGGCGGACCTGACGCGCAAAACGAAGCCAGTCCTTTTGGTCCTTTTGGGTCCATGCGGCCTCTGCCACCGCACCAAGGCGCGGAAAGACAAGGTCGTTGAACCACTGTTTGGTGGTGAAGTGTTCGCACCAGATACAGGCCTGAACGCCGCGCATCTTGCTGCGTAAATCGGCGGGAAAGTCACCTTCGGCTTCGTAGGTATAGCTTTGCTCTGGTGGGACTGGGCCCGCCCATCCCGCGCCATTTTCAAGCCAATCGGCACCCTGCACCATATCAAGATAATATGCCTGTCCGGGGGTCATCACTACATCGTATCCTTGTGCGGCAAGTTCGATCCCGACGGTTGGATTTTCCCATGCCATCAGCAAAGTGTCCTCTGGTGGGACTCCGCCACCGTGGGCAATTTCGTTCCAGCCGACCATGACTTTGCCGCGTGCGGTCAGCATTGCTTTTACCTTGCGTAAGAACCAGCTTTGCAGCTCAAATGTGCCTGCTAGGCCCTCTTTGGCCATAAGTTCTTGTGCTTTGGGCGATGTCAGCCAGGCGTTATTTGCAACTTCGTCGCCACCGATGTGAATGTACTTTGAAGGAAATATCGCAGCGATTTCGTCAAATACCCGTTCCAGCACGGTAAACGTTTCGGGGATGGCTGGGTTTAGTGCGTTATTGAAATAGCCTTGCACCGGATAGTAGCTGTTTGGGGGTTCGTCTGGATCCACAAGCGCAGGGAGCGCCGCCAATACCGCAGCGGCGTGTCCCGGTGTTTCGATTTCAGGCATAACATCGATCCCAAGGCTTTGGGCGTGAGCAACGACGCTGCGCATCTGATCTTGTGTATAATAGCCGTGCCGTTTTTCATGACCATCGCCAAGCTGTGGTAGCATCGTAGGCACGTCTGCGCCGCGGGTGGCACCTGTTTGGGTCAGCTCGGGGTAGGCAAGGATTTCTGCGCGCCAGCCTTCGTCATCGGTGAGGTGCCAATGGAAGGTGTTCATCTTGTGCCATGCTAGAATATCAACGACGCGCAGGACTTCGTCGTAGGTCCAGAAATGCCGCGATACGTCCAAGTGGCAACCGCGCCAATCATACCGAGGGGCATCAACGATACTGCCCGTTTGTGGGAAGGAAAATGCGTGATCTATCGATGCACCATGAAGCATTTGCGCCAATGCGATCAGTCCATAGCGTTGACCCGTTTCACTGCCAGAGATGATGGTTATCTCGTCACCAAAGTCGATGTGATAGCCTTCTTCTTTGATGCTTTTATCGTGTTTAAACCGCAGGCCGCGGCTTCCCAGTGTCGGGGATAGTTGAAATATGCGCTGGGCGGTTGGGAATAAACGCCCGTGCAGCGCATCAATTGAAACGACAAGCCGTCGATCTGCAATCGACATGTTTTCACTCACATGAAGAATGATAGGTGCATCCCCGGCTGTGGCATCAATTTCATTTGGCCAAGGCAGTAGCGCGAAGGGCAGCGTTAGCCGTCCTTCGGGGAGGCGCGGTGCGGGTCGCACAGGGGCTTGGCCATCATGCATCAGATCGCCAACGTGGACCTTGGCATGGGTGCCGTCAGCATAGGTAACCCAAGCGGTCTTGGCCGCGTCGTTACGGTGGAATGGCGATCTGTTGATTCCGGTTACTGAAAACGTCCAGCTGGCGCCCGGTGCAATGACCGCGTCATCGAGTGGTGCAAATTCGTGATAGTTGGCATCCCGGCGCAAGAATTTCGCACCCGTTAATAGGTGGGTCGGCATGATCCGGGTGATTGATGTGAGCGAAAGTTTGAAGTCAGTCAGTGGCGTGTCGGACAAATTGGTCAAGTTGACCGTCCATGTGCCTTCTGGGCCGGGTTCCGGGTGCCAAGTGTTTTCAAGAAAGTAAGTCATCGGGTGTCCTGTTGGCAAAGCGTCAGTAATCGTTTGATTGGCTAAAGGTGCGGGCGAGCGCGGGAATGCCAGCTGTTAATCCGCAATCGACAGGTAGGCAGGTTCCGGTAATGGCCGCAGCAAGAGGGGATGACAAAAAGCCGACTGCTTCGGCGACATCGGTAGGATGCACAATGCGCCCAAGCGCGTAATGTTCGGCGGCCTCATCAAATACGTTTGGGTTGGCTTTTGCGCGGTCTTCCCATGCTTGGGTTCTGACTGTGCCGGGGGCGACAGTATTGGCACGGATACCATAGCGGCCATATTCTACTGCGATTAATTTAGTGAGGTGGATCATGCCCGCCTTGGCGGCGGAATACGCGGGATGTCCGAAAACGCCTATTCCGTTGACCGAAGCGATATTTACGACAGCGCCTTTTGTCGCAATCAATTGATCGGCCAGCGCGCGAAACACGATATACGCTCCATCAAGGTTTAAACTGCGATCAAACTGCCAATCGTCAAGCGTGGCGGACTGCAGGCTAAGAGCGTGAGATGCCCCTGCGTTATTCACCAACGTTATCACGTCGCCCAACAACTGGGCCGTTTTTGCCATGGTCGTGCAGCTATCGGCATCGGTTATGTCAACCTGAAGCGGCTTAAATCCTTCACCCAAATGTTGTGCAGCATCTTCTGCCGCCGCAAGATCAAGGTCAGCGAGTAGAATGAGATCATGATCATGTTTCAGTCGCGCAGCAATTGCGCGCCCGATGTCACCCGCGCTTCCGGTGACGATGGCAATGCGTGGTGCCATTTTGTCCTCTTATTCGCGGCAAGATGAACCTGACCGGCGCGGCCGCGACACGCCGATCTGATATGATTAGTCGCCCAAAATCTGGCTGTCGTCGCCGCCGTCGCGGTGCTTGACCAATTGTTCTTTGATGCCGCGAAGAATGCGTGTGGATTGCGCACGGTCTTCGTAGGCGACAAGATTTGCAATAATGTCGATCACGGCTAAAGATGCATAACGTATTGATGTAGCACGAAAAATATTCTGACCTTCGGGTAGGTCGACCGAAATCACCACATCTGCGGCATCTGCTAGCGGTGACCCCCCTTGCGTCAATGCAATCGTTGGAATGCCACGTTCGCGCAGTAGTGAAAAACAACTGATCAGTTCTTGGTTTCGTCCCGACACAGATGACCCGAACACAACAGTTCCGGCTTGGGCCGCCGCAGAAAGCATCAGGTTCATTCCATGATCATTTGAAGCGGAAATCCGTGCGCCAAGCCGGAAAAGGCGGTTCTGCAATTCATTCACGATCATCGAAGAGTTGCCGCCAGATCCAAAGGCATAAATCATTTCAGCCTTCGCAAGTAGGGCAACAGCGGCGTTGATTTTGTCCAGCTCAATCGTGCGGTGCATTTCATAAAGCGCGTTTTGCGCTTTGGTTACAATGTCCTCGGCAACTTGTTCTGGTGTCGTGGTAACGGATTCGGGCTTAAGGTAGCGCAGACCGACATAAGCACTTTTGGCGAGTTGAACCTTAAAGTCAGAAAATGACGCACAACCCAGCCTGCGGCAGAAACGTGTCACCGTTGGTGGGGACACCCCCGCCCGCGTCGCGATGTCCGTGATGGATGCATTGGTCGCATAGTTCACATCTGCTAGGACAGATTCCGCAAGCTTTCGTTCAAGCGCCGATAGTTTGCCATCTTCGTCAGCAAGCGCGACGATAAGGTTGCTGGCCGAAGTCGTTCCGGACGCAAGGGAGTAATCTGATGGTTTCGTCATGTTATTCCTTGCCGCCGTGCGGCCCCTTCACGATGCTGTCTTTCGCTACCCTGCAAGACAAACATGGTCGGCGTCGAGATCAAATTTTGGGCAATTAAGAAATTCATTTTCTTAATTTACCCTAAACTACACATATTCGTCTAGATTTTTTCAAAATATTTGTGTCTTTATAGAAATGAATTTCATTGGATGGTGCATATGACGACGCTACGCGACCCTTTTCTAAATCCGTTCCCAGCGACCGACGTTGACCGGCGCGCAATTTGGGAAATGCTTGTTCCGCGCGATATTGATGCATTTGTTGCTGCGGATTGGTCGGCGGTGGCCGACGATTTCATCGTTGAAAATTTCACAGGAGTGAGCGGTCATTTCCAAAGCGACCCGGATCAATATGATTTAGCGTATCCAACCTTAGATGCGTACCGCGACGACTGGACCCGTCAGGCGCAAGACTTTGTCGCGCAGTGCGATGCAGGGGTGTATGACGGTGATCCGCGTGATGGCATCTATGGCGCTACCCGGCTTGAACAAATTGAGATCACAGGTGATGCTGCGTTGGTGCGCAAGAAATTTGACGGGCAACTTAAGCGTACCGATGGCACCGCCGAACGTATGAACTGGCAGACATTATACTGGTGCCGTCGCAAAGGTGGTCGCTGGAAAATTGCAGGCTTTGTTGGATATCTTCCACACATCAAGGAATAATAATGACCCAAGGCAGCGCAAGGCGTATCTTTGTGGCCGCAATGGCGACCGAGACAAACACGTTTTCACCGATCGTGATTGATCGCACGGCATTCGAGGAATCGTTTTATGCCGCGCCGGGCATGCATCCGTCGACGGCGACGTTATGTACGGCGCCAATTCCCGTCGGGCGTAAGGTTTGCGCTGAAAATGGGTGGGATTTGATCGAAGGAACGGCGGCTTGGGCTGATCCTGCGGGGCTTGTTTCTAAGCAAGCTCACCACGGGTTGCGTGACGAAATCCTGGCGCAGTTGCAGGCGGCAATGCCGGTGGATGCCGTGGTTTTGGGGCTGCATGGCGCAATGGTTGCGCAGGGCTGCATTGACCCAGAGGGTGACTTGCTCGCACGGGTCCGTGAAATGGTGGGGCCTGATGTGCTCGTCTGTGCTGAACTTGATCCACATAGCCATTTGACCGCAAAGCGGGTGTCTGCGGCCGATTTCTTTGTGGCGTTCAAAGAATTTCCCCACACGGATTTTGTTGACCGGGCAGAGGATCTTTGGGCGCTTGTCGTGGGGCGGCTGGACGGGGACATACACCCGGTCATGTCGACATATGATTGCCGGATGATCGATGTGTTTCCTACATCGCGCGAACCCATGCGCAGTTTCGTGGATCGCATGATTGCGATTGAACGGGATGACCCCAAAGTCTTGTCGATATCTGCCATTCACGGCTTTATGGCGGGTGATGTTCCTGAAATGGGCGCTAAGATGATTGTGGTCACGGACGGTGACGTCCCTTATGGCGATGCAATGGCCGAACGGTTGGGGCAGGAATTATTTGCCAATCGTGGCAAGCATATGATGCCAACGATGGATCAAACGGAAGCGGTCGCTGTTGCAATGGCCGCCAACACAGGGCCTGTTGTTCTTGCTGATATGTGGGACAATCCCGGTGGCGGTACGGCGGGTGATGCTACGGTTGTTTTGCGCGAACTGATGATCCAAGGCGCAACCGGCGTTGCGGTTGGCACGATCTGGGATCCTATTGCTGTTAAGCTATGTATGGCGGCTGGCGAAGGTGCGGTGATGCCGCTTCGCTTTGGCGCGAAATCGGCCCCGATGACGGGGGACCCAGTTGATGCATTGATCAAAGTTATTGGCGTGTCCGCTGATGCCGCCATGGTTTTCGGCGAAAGTGTTGTGCCGTTCGGCCCCGCTGCCCGCATTTCACTGTTAGATGAAGGTGGCAACGAGGTCGGAATAGAGGTGATCTTGAATACTGTTCGGGCCCAAAGTTATGATCCCTCATTGTTTGCAGTGATGGGGATTGACCCGCTTGCGCAGAAAATATTGGTGATAAAGTCCACTAATCATTTCTATGCGTCCTTTGCGCCAATCGCGACACAGGTGTTGTACTGCTCTGCTGGTAAGCCTTATCCCAACGATCCGGCGACGAATACTTACCGCAATGTGCGCACCGACATTTGGCCGCGTATTGATAACCCCTTTGCACAGGATGACTGATTTTGACTTCTCCTTGGCCGAAACCCGGCACGCCTTTTTCTGACATTCTAACGCCTATGCCTGTCATCGACGAGGACCGCGTTGTCGCGAATATCGCGCGAGCGCAGGCTTATATGACAAAGCACGGTAAGAATTTTCGTCCTCATATCAAAACACACAAAATCCCCGCCGTTGCGCAGCAGCAACTTGATGAAGGCGCCGTTGGTATTAACTGTCAAAAAGTCACCGAAGCCGAAGTTTTCGCGGATGCTGGATTTGATGACATCCTGATTACCTATAACGTTTTGGGTGCGCCGCGATTGGCGCGCCTAAAAGCGTTGCATGCGAGGGTGCCAAAGCTAACAGTGGTCGCTGACAGTACCGTCACTGTCGATGGGTTGGCAGCGGCGTTTGCTGGAGGTCTGCCAATTGCAGTTTTGGTGGAGTGTGACACTGGTGGCGCGCGCTGTGGTGTGCAATCACCCGCCGATGCGGCAGCGCTTGCAAAGCATATCGCGCAGACGGGCGGCGTGCGTTTTGACGGACTGCTGACCTACCCATCCGTTGATGGTGCATCAAAGGTCGAAACGTTCATGAAAGACACTCTGGATTTGTTGTCTGAAGCTGGAATTGATTGCCCTGTGCGTTCCAATGGCGGTAGCCCAGATTTGTTTTCGGCGCATTTGGTCCCTAGCGCGACCGAGCACCGTGCAGGCACATATGTTTACAGCGACCGATCCATGGTACGCGCCGGCGAATGCACGGTGGATGATATTGCGATGCACGTTCTGGCAACAGTGGTTTCACGACCAACGCCGACACGCGCTGTTCTGGATGCGGGGTCCAAGGCGCTCACGTCTGATCTGTTAGGGTTTACTGATCACGGAGAGATTGTTGAATTGCCCGGGGCACGTATCGTGTCGCTTTCGGAAGAACACGCCGTTGTTGATCTATCGCATTGCGCCGTGGCAGCACCCGCGGTCGGGGCGCAGGTTCGTGTTATCCCTAATCACACCTGTGTCGTATCGAACTTGTTTGACCGTGTGGTGTTTCACCGGTCGGGTGTCGTGACGCGTGTCGAAGCGGTGGCTGCGCGCGGTACTGTTTGGTAAGGTCGCGGTATGACAGATCTAACAGTATTTCACGCTGAACAAATCTTTGATGGATACGATTGGCATCGCGCTGCTGCTTTGCTTGTCGCTGATGGTCGGGTTGATGGGATAGTGGCGTCGGTTGATGCGCCGTCTGGCATTCAGGTCAAGGGCGCAATCGTGCCGGGACTGGTTGACCTGCAAGTAAATGGCGGTGGTGGCGTTCTGTTCAACAATGACCTTTCCCGGTCCGGGGTTGAGGCAATTTGCGCCGCGCACGCGCAGTTTGGCACGACCTCTGTTATGGTGACATTGATCACAGATACGGTTGCACATACTGCAGCGGCGATAGGCGCAGCTGTGGATGCAAGCGATGTTCCCGGTTGGCTTGGTTTGCACCTTGAGGGGCCGCATCTGGACCGATCGCGCAAGGGGACGCACGACCCTGATCTGATCCGGCCAATGAACGATGATGATTTGGCGCGTTTGATCTCGGCGAAGGGTCGTCTTGAGCATATGATTTGCACTGTCGCTCCTGAATCTGTGACGGTGGGCCAAGTTGCGACTCTTTCAGAAGCGGGAATCGTCGTGAGCTTGGGCCACACTGGATGCACTCATTCAGTCGCACGTGCCTATGCTGATGCGGGTGCGCGCATGGTGACGCATCTGTTTAACGCGATGGGTCAGTTGGAACACCGTGCGCCAAATTTGGTTGGTGCTGCTTTGGATGATGGGCGATTTTCGGCGGGCTTAATCGCAGATGGGTATCATGTCGACGATAGCGCAATGCGCATTGCGCTGCGCGGAAAGAATGGCCCAGGGAATGTCTTCTTGGTGTCGGACGCGATGTCGACGATTAGGGCTGACCTTACTGGGTTTACGTTGAATGGTCGCGAGATATTTCGCTCGGATGGGCGATTGACGCTTGCGGATGGTACGCTTGCTGGGGCGGATATCGCATTGATCGACGCCGTGCGGTATGTTCACCAATCTCTTGGGCTACGGTTGGGCGATGCGTTGAACCTCGGCGGGTTGCATCCTGCGCAGGCGATGGGGATCAATGATCGCGGTCATCTTAAAGCGGGCGCGCGCGCTGATTTCTTTGCTTTGACACCGCAAATCACTGCTGATGGGGCATGGATTTCGGGCCAAAATATTAGGGACAACGCATGATCTTGTGCTTTGATATCGGTGGGACCGCGATCAAAATCGCTGAGGCCTATAGCACGGACAAGGTTATACCTAAGGGGCGGATCGCAACGCCAACGGATGACTTTGATGCATTTGTCGAAATCCTGAACGATGCTGTCGCTGCCGCAAATATACGTCCTGACGTTTTGGCCTTTTCGCTTGCTGGTGTGCTGGACCCTGAAACTGGGGTGGCCACGATGGCGAATATTCCGTGCCTAACTGGTCGACGTTTGCAGCATGAGCTGGAGAACCTTTTGGGCCTGCCTGTCGTCCTTGCAAATGATGCTGATTGCTTCGCCTTGGCCGAGGCAACAGTGGGCGCGGGGCGTGGGCATGATGTTGTGTTCGGGTTGATTCTCGGGACCGGCGTTGGTGGTGGTGTCGTGGTCAACGGAAACCTGATTAATGGCGGTGGCGGTTTTGCTGGTGAAATTGGGCATGGGCCCATTGCGCAACGTGTTCTGGACGATCCGAATGTAACGCTGCCCGCTTTTTCATGCGGCTGTGGCCTATCGGGCTGTTTGGATTCGATTTGTTCGGCGCGCGGGCTGGAGCGGCTGCATACGCATCTACATGGCGGTCAAAGTGCCGATAGCCGAGACGTTATCAGTGATTGGAAAAGCGGTGATCCGCGTGCGGCTAAAACTATCGCTGTCTGGCTTGCGGTATTGTCTGGGCCATTGGCTGTCATGGAAAACATGTTGGGTGCTGGCGTGGTTGCTGTCGGCGGCGGACTGTCAAATTCAGCGCTGCTGATCGCGGCGTTGGATGGCGAAGTGCGAAAAAAATGCCTGCGCCGATTCGAACGCCCACTGATTGTACCGGCCCAATGCCCAGTCGAGCCGGGTTTGGTCGGGGCGGCAATTCTTGGGTTGCGGCGTCATGAAAATGTTGCCGCATAGACCGAAGCAAATTTTGCTGAAATGCTGTTTTTTTGGCATATTGTGAAAACTAATTACACATCATGCCGAAGTTTGTCACATTTATATGAAAAATTCTTGACCGAACGGCCGATTTCGGCCCAAGTTTAGAAAAAGAATTTCTTCACAGGGGGTGCGACATGAAAGTCGCCATCATCGGTCTTGGCTTTCGGCTTGGGTATCTTGGGTACGTCTTTAGTGAGATGGACCCGGACTTTGAGATTGTCGGTTACTTTGATCCCGTCCCTGCCGGTATGGCCACGTTGGACGAACATGGCATCAGCGCTGGCACTGCGTACCCATCGCCAGAAGCATTGGTGAAAGCTGGGGGCTACGATCTTTTGATGATTGGTTCGCCCAATCACATGCACCTTGATCACATCCGGCTTGGCCTTGAAGCTGGCAACAAAGTGTTCTCAGAGAAACCAATCGTGTCGACGATTGAACAAACCTATGAACTTTCCGCTTTGATGGGGAAATTCGGACCCGAAAATTTGATGGTGGGTTTGGTTTTACGCTATGCGCCGCTGTACCGCGATCTGATTGCCGCGCGTGATGCAGGTATGTTGGGAAACATCGTTTCGGTCGAAGCTGCCGAACATATCTATCCCTATCATGGCGGGTTTTTCATGCGCGACTGGCGGCGTTACGAAAAATGGTCCGGCAGTTTTATGTTGGAAAAATGCTGTCACGATCTGGACCTTTATAATGGCCTAATCGGTGCACGCCCTGAACGTGTGGCAAGCTTTGGTGGACGTAAAACCTTTGTTCCGGCGAACGACCCGAAAAACGAAGGTGTCAACGACCTGGATATTTATCATCGGAAACCATCGGGTTGGAACGGATCGGACAAGGTGTTCGACAGTGACGGGGATATTATCGATTATCAGGTGGCGATAATTGAATATGCCAATGGCGTTGGGATGAATTTCCACACGAACCTAAACGCCCCGGATCAATTTCGCCGTTTCGCGGTTTTTGGTACAAAAGGACAGGCCGAAGGTGATTTCATCCGCGCCAACTTTAAGGTCACTGACGTTTTGTCCGAAGAAACGAAGATCGACAAAGCGTATCAGGCCAGTGCTCTTTCGCAGCATTACGGTGCAGACGAGGAGATGGCAGCAAAGGTTATCGCCCATGTGATGAAAGGCGGGCCGCTGCCGGTATCGCCACTTGATGCGCTCGAGGCGGGTATTCTTGCGCTTTCAATGGATGACGCGCGGCGCAGTCGCCAAGTGGTCGATATGCGCCCGATTTGGGATCGATATGATAACGCCTTTGCCACGAAGGAGTTCGTTGCATGACCCAAAATCGTGCCGCGTTGATCTTTGCTTGGGCTCTTCTTGCGCCAGCGATTATTTATGTCCTTGTGATTGTTGCTTGGCCGTTGGTTGAGACCTTCCGGCTGTCATTTACCGATGCCTCACTGCGCAAAACGACGAATTACGTTGGATGGCGGAACTACCTGAAAATATTCGACCGCGATTTCCTTGAGATTATTATCCGGACGTTCACTTGGACGTTCTTTTCGGTACTGCTGAAAATGCTGATTGGTACCTTTGGTGCGGTGCTATTGAACTGCGCCGTACCGGGGCGTCACGTGTTCCGTATTCTTACGATGCCACCTTGGATCGTGCCGATGGCCATTGGCATTTTCATGTGGGGCTGGATGTATAACGGTCAATTCGGGATGATTTCGGGGCTGTTGCAACGGTTTGGCATTGTCGACGGTCCTGTTGCGTTTTTAGCCTATGGGAACACGGCCTATTGGTCGACCATTGTGACAGATGTTTGGATCGGTGTGCCGATGGTCACGATCTATTTTCTTGCGGCAATCCAGTCGATCCCGCGGGATCTGTATGAGGCCGCTTGGACTGATGGTGCTAGCCGCTGGATGCGGTTCCGCAGGATTACGTTGCCGCTTATGGGCCCCGCCGTGATCACCATGTCCATGCTGTCGCTTATATCTACTTTTAACAGCTTTGATATCATCTGGATCCTAACCCAAGGTGGACCATCGGGCAGCACCACTACCATGATTATCGACACCTACGCCACGGCAATTGGATCGAAGAAATATGGTGAAGGCGCTGCACGCGCTGTCGTGATCTGCATCTTCTTGTCGCTGTTTTGCGTCGCTTACTTCCGCATGACCCGCAAACTCGCGGCTGCAGAGAAAACATAGGGGGCACAGATGGCACTGAAGTTGTTCAAAAAAGACCAAACACGGGCGATGATCGATCGCTACAGTTGGGCTGAACTGGTCGGCATATATGTGGGAATTGCGTTATTTCTGTTCTTTATGTTAGCCCCTTTTATCGAAGGTTTCCTTGTCAGTTTGAAACCGCTGGCACAGCTATTTTCATCGCCCTATTCATTTCTTCCCGAAAACGGCTCATTCGAGGCTTATCGCACAATGTGGGTGAGCGTTCCTAGCTTTGGGCGCTACATCTTTAACTCGCTGTTGATCTCAACCATCGCGACAATCATCGTGCTGATCCTTGTGGTGCCTGCGGCATACGCCTTTGCGCGGTTCAAGTTCAAAGGCATGGCGATGGTTCTGGCTGCATTCCTGGCCGTATCGATGTTTTCTGGCGCGGTGCTATTGATCCCGCTGTTTCGGTTGATGCGGACGCTGGGTCTTTTGAACACGTATTTCGCGATGATTGTCCCCGGTGCTGCCTTTCTGATCCCGTCGGCGATTTGGCTGCTGCGGACATACATGATGCGTATCCCTATCGAACTGAACGAAGCGGCCTATATGGATGGTGCGTCACAGTTCTATACCTTCCGCCGGGTGATATTGCCGATCGCGCGGCCGGGGATCATCGTTGTCGCGATTATGACCTTTATCGGTGCCTATGCGCAGCAATTCATCTTTGCTTTGACGTTCAATTCGAAGACCGAATTCATGCCGCTACCGGTGGGGCTATTTGCCTATTTTGGCAAACAAGAAGTTATCTGGAACGAATTGATGGCCGCGAGCTTTGTCGGGATCGCACCCGCAATGGTCATTATCTTCTTTCTACAACGCTATCTTGTCGGTGGTCTGACCGCTGGCGCGATCAAACAATAATAACAACATTTTTTAACCAACAAAACGGGAGACTAAAATTGACAACCCTCACACATAAGGCGCTTTTGGGCGCACTGCTTGCTGGGACAACTGCGTTGCCTGCGCTGGCAGAAGACATTAGCTGGATCTATTGCGGCGATTCAATTGACCCAGTCCACGAACAATACATCGCCGAATGGGAAGCCGCGAACGAAGGCTGGACCGTGACACCCGAAGTCGTCGGTTGGGCGCAGTGCCAAGACAAAGCCACCACATTGGCCGCAGCTGGCAGCCCGGTTGCGATGGCCTATGTCGGGTCACGCACGCTCAAGGAATTTGCACTGAACGAACTGATCGTTCCTGTGCCAATGACTGAAGAAGAACAAGCATCATACTACCCCAACATCGTAGATACGGTGACCTTTGAAGGCACACAGTGGGGCGTGCCAATCGCGTTTTCCACTAAGGCGTTTTACTGGAACAAAGACATCTTCGAAGCGGCTGGTCTAGACCCGGAAACGCCGCCAGCGACATGGGCAGAAACCATTGCCTTTGCAAAGCAGATCACAGAGAACACTGATGTTGCTGGCTATGGTCTGCCTGCCAAGACTTTTGACAATACGATGCACCAGTTCTTGCACTGGGTGTACACCAACAACGGTCAAATCATCGACGCAGACGGCAACATCACCATGGATAGCCCAGAAGTGCTGGCGGCTTTGCAGGCCTATAAAGACATCGTGCCCTATTCCGTTGAAGGTGCCACCGCTTACGAGCAGAACGAAATTCGCGCGATCTTTCTTGATGGATCGGTGGGTATGATCCAAACATCTGTTGGTGCCGCATTCATGCTGCCCGAAACTGATATCAGCTGGGGCGTAGCCGACCTGCCGGTTGGGCCAAGCGCCGAAGGTCCCGGTACATTGTTGATCACAGATTCTTTGGCGATCTTTGACGGCTCTGGTGTTGAAGAAAAGGCGATTGAGTTCGCTAAATTCATCACCTCGCCGGTCGTGCAAGAAGCCTATGAAGGTGGCGGTGCTGCCAGCCTGACACCGCTTCGTCCCGGTCCGGCAGTGGATGAAATGTTGGCGAATGGCCCGTATTGGCAACCATTTATCGACGGTATCGCGTTTGGCGGACCAGAGCCATTGTTCACCGATTACAAAGGTTTCCAAAACGTGATGATCGGAATGGTCCAGTCGGTCGTGACTGGCGACGAAGAACCTGCAGCGGCCTTGGCCGAAGCGGCAGCAGATCTTGAAGAATATAAGTAGGTCCCCCGTGGTCCAGCCGCTGTCATGTGGTGGCTGGACTACATTTTTCCGGTGAACCCCGGTTATGAACTGAATTGACTAAACACTAGGAGAACCCCTTGGGCCAACTATCACTCAAGAATGTTGTAAAGACTTTTGGCGACTTTGAGGTCGTAAAAGGGGTGTCTTTGGACGTGCACGAAGGCGAATTTATGGTCTTCGTTGGCCCGTCAGGCTGTGGAAAGTCGACACTGTTACGGATGATCGCCGGGCTTGAGCACACAACAGATGGCGACATCGTTATTGATGGCAAGCGGGTTAATGATCTTGCCCCGGTTAAGCGCGGCATCGCGATGGTGTTTCAATCCTACGCACTTTACCCGCACATGTCCGTCTATGAAAATATTGCGTTCCCCTTAAGGGTCGAACGCGCACCTGAAGATGAAATTCGTAAAAAGGTTGAAGCAGCAGCAGCAATCTTGCACCTTGAATCGCGTTTGAAACAAAAACCCGGAAACCTGTCCGGGGGACAGCGGCAACGTGTTGCGATTGGGCGCGCGATTGTACGCGAGCCAGAGATATTTTTGTTCGATGAACCGCTTTCGAACCTCGACGCGGCACTACGTGCGGATATGCGCCTTGAATTGACCCGCCTGCACAAGCAGCTTGGGGCGACCATGGTTTACGTGACCCATGATCAGGTCGAGGCCATGACTATGGCCGACCGGATTGTTGTGTTGAACGGGGGCTATATCGCGCAGGTCGGTGCCCCGCTTGAGTTGTATCACAAACCTCAGAACACTTTTGTCGCTGGGTTTATCGGCAATCCGCGCATGAACTTTATGCCTGTTAAATGTGTCGCGGTATCCGATACGGGCGCGGAGATTGATTTTAACGGTCAAAAACTGACAATTGCGGTCGATGTACCAGCGGATCAACGTACCGCATTGATCGGAACCAAGGTCACGCTTGGCATTCGACCAGAGCATATCGCGATCGGACCGGGTGACGCGGTTATGACGATTAGGCCCACCGTTATTGAGCATCTAGGTCAGCAAACACTAGGCTACGCAGCATTGCCTGATCGCGAGGAAAATTTTTGCTTTGTTCTAACGGGGACGCAGATCATCAAGGATGATCAAGACATTCAAGTGTCATTTTCGGCGGCGGACTGTCACTTGTTCGATGTTGATGGCAACGCATTTGAACGCTCTGTCGAACTGTCGGCAATGACCGTTCCAGCACAGACCTAGGCCAGTACAACACCATCGTAAGTCCTGACACAGCGTGGCGGCTTGCGACGTTGAAACGCGCGTGTTTCCCTTGCCTCATCGGTCTGGGCACAATACCGGGTGTTGTAAGAAAATTCGATGGTTCGAGACTGTTTTGCTGCCCGCGTTCCGGTCTCAAGTGAAAGAAGTGCTGAATGACTGACCTTGATACCGCCCACGCCGCAATGGACGCGGCCCCCGAAGATGATGCTGCGCGTCTGCGTTTTTACGAACGGCTTGCCGACACAGAGCTGTTCATGTTGTTGGGGGAAGAGGCTGAAGGCGATCAAGTCACACCTGAATTGTTTGAAATCGAAGACCAGCGATTTGCGCTTGTTTTCGACCGTGAAGAACGACTGTCTAAGTTTGTAGGTCGCGCCGCACCTTATGCTGGCATTCCGGGGCGCGGATTGGTGCAGATGTTGGCCGGGCAGGGGATCGGATTGGCGTTGAACCTAGAGGTTGCTCCGTCTGCGATGTTGATCCCGGCAGAGGCTGTTGATTGGCTGGTTCAGACGCTTGCACATGCGCCAGACGAGACAGAGGCGCGGCTGACCGAAATCAACGCGCCTGCTGGTTTGCCAGAGGCCGTCGTGACTGGATTGGATCGCAAGCTGGCGATTGCAGCTGGAATGGCAAAATTTGCCTACCTTGCCGCCGCTACTTATGAGGGCGGTGCGAGTGGCCACGTTCTAGCATTTGTTGACGCAACGCCGGGTGCAGAACAGGCGCTTGCGAATGCCGCGAGCGAAGTGTTGACCTTTTCAGGGATAGAAGCGGGTATGATGGACGTCATGTTTATACGTGCCTCTGATCCGATTGCTGGTCATTTGGCCAAGGTTGGGCTGCGTTTTGATCTACCAGAGATCGAAAAACCGTATGTGCCGGGTGCGCCCGGTATGGACCCAAATAAGCCACCAAAGCTGCACTGATTTTCGTTTAATATCCTGCGCTTCGATCGACGAGGTGCTGGAATGGTTTGCCAGCCTCACCACGGGCGATGTTCTCTGCGACGACCTCTGCTGCTAGATCAGCGCGCGTGGCCGATGCAATATGCGGGGTTACGGTGACTTTGGGATGTGCCCAGAATGGATCTTCGGGCGGCAGTGGTTCTACGCGGAATGTGTCTAGCGTCGCGTGCGAAAGCTGCCCCTGATCAAGTGCCGCAAGCAGTGCCTGATCATCAATCAATCCGCCACGACCGGGGTTAATCACGACAGCGCCTTTGGGCAGCTTTGCAATTGCATTTTCATCAAGCGTGTTTTCAGTGGCTGGCGTCTTTGGTAGCAGTAAGATGAGTATCTGTGCGCTGGACAGTGCCGTTTCAAACCCGTCTGGCCCAGAAACACAGGTTAGCCCTTCGACAGATTTCTGACTGCGGCTCCAGCCGGTGACAGGAAAGCCCAACTGCGCGAGCGCTTGGCCGCAGGCCTGACCCAAGGCACCCAATCCCAGAATTGTAACCGGTCTGTGCTGCGCAAGCGGCGGAGTGACGTCATTGCGCCAAACGCCATCCTGCCCGTTGATATGGTCATCCATCCCCAGATGATGCCGCAGCACATGACCTGTGACCCATTCGATCATCCCCTGATCCAGCCCACCGCCAACCATCCGTGCCAATGGGATTGTCAGGGTTTCATTGCCAACGATATCTTCGACACCGGCCCAAAGCCGCTGCACCAGTTTGGCGCGGGTGAAAGGTGCGAAATCCGTGATCGGGGCCTCACCACCAAAGACGATATAGTCGACCTGATCGGCTGGGATATCGCGTGACAAATGAACATCGAATGGCAAGGATGCGAATGCGGCTTGTAGATGCGGCTCGTATTCATCCCAAGATGCATCATTGCCGGTAAATAGGATATTGATCATTAGCGTGGCCTATGGACGTGGGCGCTTTGGACAAGGCCAAAGGCGACAAGAAGAACAAGCATGGCAGAGCCGCCATAGCTGACGAGCGGAAGCGGCACACCAACCACGGGGGCAAGCCCCATGACCATCGCCATGTTTACCGCAAAAAATAGAAAGAATGTCATCGCGATGCCCAGCGTCAGCAACGCAGCAAACCTGTCTTTGTTGCCGATTGCCGAGGCAATGCAAAACACCACAATCAGTAGATAGAGCAATAGGAGCGTGGATGCCCCCACAAAACCGAACTCTTCTGCCAAGGTGGTGAAGATAAAGTCAGTGTGTTTTTCGGGAAGAAAGTTCAGGCGTGACTGTGTACCTTGCATGAACCCGCGCCCCGTCCAGCCCCCTGAACCAAGGGCGATCTTTGCCTGCGTGATATGATAGCCCGCGCCAAGTGGATCGTTTGACGGGTCGATGAACGTATCAATGCGCCGGAACTGGTAGTCTTTGATCAACTGCCAAGTGGTGCCTCGGCTTTCGAAGACCGCGACAATCGCCGCGACACCCGCGCCGACAACCGTCGCGAAATAGGCCCAGTGAACGCCAGCCAAAAACATGACGGTCGCGCCGCCCATCAAAAGCAATAGCGCGGTCCCAAGGTCAGGCTGCTTGAGCACAAGCATCGTAGGGACAAGGATAAAAATAACAGGCAATGCCACCCACAGCGGGCGTGATGTTTTTTCGTTTGGTAGCCAATCGTAATAGGCCGCGATAAACATAACTACGGTGATTTTTGTGACCTCGGAAGGTTGCAAAACCATAAAGCCAAGATCAATCCAACGCTGCGCCCCCATGCGTACTTCGCCGAAAAGCTCCACTCCGAGCAGCAGCAGGAGCGACCCGCCATAAGCAACAAAAGCCATGTTTCGCCAAAACCAAATCGGAACCATGGCAATCGCGAACATTAAAAACATACCAAGTCCAAAGCGCTTCATCTGCGGTTCCATCCACGGTGTGGGGGACCCACCCGCAACTGAATACAGCATTAGAAATCCGGCGCAGGCGACAGCGGACAATAGCATGACCAATGGCCAGTTAATGTACCAGATTTTGCGCAGCCCCGTAGGGACATGTTTGGTGTTATGTTCAAGATAACTCATGCGCGGCTTTGCGCCTTTGCGCCCATCGGGATACGCGTTTCGATCCGGCGCTGCTGTTCGGCAATTTTGTCGCGGACATTGGCCGGATAAGCGTCCAGCGGTGGCGCACCGCCGTATTGGGCCTGCAAAATGACATCGCGTGCAATCGGCGCTGCGGCACTCGAACCCCCGCCGCCATGTTCAACGATGACAGCGACAGCATAGCGCGGATTATCAAGAGGCGCGTAGCTAACGAATAGGGCGTGGTCCCGGCGTTCCCACGGCAGGTCTTCGTTGCGGGTCACCCCGGCGGCACGTTCTTCTGGTGTAATACGTCTGACCTGACTGGTCCCGCTTTTGCCAGCCATTTTATAGCCTTCGGTCAAAATACGCGAACCGTAGCCAGTACCACGCCTATTATTACAAACATCGTTCATTGACGCACGAATGCGGCGCAGCGTATTTTCGTTCAACCCAAGGCTCTCTCCGCGCCCGCTGGGCTGTTCGACGCCATCAATCAACCGCACTAGCCGAGGGGTGATTTCATGTCCTGTCGCGATCCGTGCTGTCATAACGGCGAGTTGTAGCGGCGACGCAAGCACATAACCCTGACCGATGGATGCGTTGACCGTGTCACCAATCCGCCAGTCTTCGCCGCGCACCGATGATTTCCATTCTTTGTCAGGGGCAAGCCCTGAAGCCACGGCTGACAACGGCAGGTCATGTTTAATCCCTAGACCAAGCTTGCGCGCCATCGCCGCCATTTTGTCGATACCAACGCGCTGGGCGATTTCGTAATAATAGCAGTCACAACTTTGCTTGAGGCTGTCATGTAGATTGATGTTGCCGTGCCCGCCGGATTTCCAGCAGTGAAAGCGGATGCCGTAAACATCGGTGTAACCGGGGCAATAAACGGTTTCGTCAGCGCTAATAACGCCGTCTTCCATAGCGGCCAGTGCCGTGACCATTTTAAAGGTCGATCCAGGCGGGTAGGTGCCTTGCACAGCTTTGGCAGCCAGTGGACGATATTTATCCTCGTTCAGACCGGTCCAATCTTTGACTGAAATACCGCGCACGAATAGATTTGGGTCGAACGACGGCGCAGAGGCAATCGCGCGTAAATCGCCGTGTTCAAGGTCAATGACGACGACACCGGCAGATTCTCCATCCAACCGGGCTTGCGCGTAAGTTTGCAGCCGGTTGTCGATTGTCAGTTGAACGTCTTTGCCTGCGTCACCTTCTTGGCGATCAAGTTCACGCATCACACGACCAACTGCGTTGACCTCGATCCGGCGGTGGCCAGCGCTGCCACGCAGGGTATGTTCGAGCTTGTTTTCAGCGCCTGACTTGCCGATCTGGAATTTCGGAATTTGCAAAAGCGGGTCTTGATCGTCGATCCGGCTGAGGTCATAGTCACTCACTGGGCCAACGTAGCCAACAACATGGGCAAGGTCGGCACCCCAAGGGTAAACGCGGCTTTGGCCGACTTCGGCCTGAATGCCGGGCAGGGCCGGGGTGTTCAGGTTGATCTTGGCAACATCGTCCCATGTCAGGCGTTCAGCGATGGTCACGGGTACAAACGGCGACCGGCGCTGCATTTCTTCCATCGCACGGGTCAGTTGTTCTGGCGCGATATCGACGATTTGCGTCAGTTTCGACAGGACTTCGCCAACGTCACCAGCGTCTTCGCGGACCATAACAACGCGGTAGTTTTGTTCATTGTCGGCGATGGCCTCGCCGTTCCGATCAAAGATCAATCCACGGGATGGAGGAAGCAGCCGAATGTTGATGCGGTTTTCTTCGGCAAGCAGACGAAATTCGTCGGCGTGTTCGACCTGCATTGATTGCATGCGCCAACCAAGCACCGCCATGATCGCGATTTGTGACGTACCCACAACCAACGCACGGCGGCTGATGGTGCGCGTGCTTTCGATAACATCTTTGGGTGGTCGTTTCATACGCGCTGTCCTCTGCTTCCGGTTTCACCGGGTGTGACGCGGGTGATACCGAAAACATAATGCATGATCACGACGACCAAAGGATAGATCGCAATTGTCAAAATCAGTTGAAGTAAAATCATGCCGAATGGTGCCACATCAACAGCGAGAAGTAGGAGGATAAAGCGATTTGCAATTGTAATGGCGATGATGCCGATTGCGACGCTACCCCACTCTGCCAAAAATGGCATTGATCGGAATTCACGACTGCGTTTGCGTAGCTGTTCGGTCAATATAATGACGATCCCCGCCCATAGCCCGGGCGGGCGTTGAAAGATCAGATCGCCCATCAAAAAGGTCGCTGCGATGATCCAGACAGGCGTATATTTGGGGCGGCGCGCAACCCAGGCCAATGTCACGGCAAGGCAGATGTCAGGTGATACCATGCGAAGATGCCATGTTCCAAAACTGATCACGCGGGGTTCCATGCTTTGTGGAACCAGCTGAAAGACCATGATGACAAATGCGATGAACACAAATGCGCCACGCTTGATCCATACTTGGTTGTCTGCTGGGCTAGCCATCGCTAGATACCACAGGGGGAAGCGGTGATGCTGGCAACGCGGCCGGGCCATAAAACTCGGCCTCGGGTGTAAGCAACCCACCCGGATCGTTGATGGTTTCATGGGGTTGCGCGCGCAGGACACGCAGAAATTCTAACCGCTGGTAGTCCGCCGACAGTCTAACGCGCAGGCGTTGGTCAGTGCCAAGCGCTACTTGTCCAACCAACAGATCAGCAGGAAACACGCCGCCATCACCAGAGGACACGACGCGGTCACCGGGGCGGACAAGTGCGGTGTCTTCAAGAAATTCCAATGGTGGGTTCAGCGTGTTGTCTCCTGCTAAGATAGCCTTTTGGCCGGATGGTTGGATCGTTACGGGAATACGGCTGGATGTGTCAGTCAAAAGCATCACGCGGCTGGTTTCCTGACCGACGCCCGCAATGCGGCCCACTAAACCGATACCGTCCATCGTGGGCCAGCCGTCGATGATGCCGTCACGGGCACCGACGTTCACCAGAACAGACTGACGAAAGGGTGACCCGCTGTCAGCGATAACCACGCCAGTGACATAGGTCAGCTGCGGATCAAGGCTCACGTTGTTCAGATCCAGCAGCTTTGCGTTTTCTTGTTCAAGCTGAAGCGCGGCTTCTTTCCAGGCTTTCATTTGCTGAAGCTCGCGCCGTAGATCTTGGTTCTGTGCCGAAAGCTGCTGATAGCTTTGGAAATCTGTTACCAGCCCAACAATGCCGTTGATTGGGGCCATGGCCCAGTCAAATGATGGAACAACTTTGTCTATCGCGGCGGCCCGAAACCGTTCTACTCGAGGGCTGTCGATCCGCCAGACAAGAAACAAACCAAACAGCGCAAGCAGAAGTACCCCAACCAGCAATCTGCGGATCGGGGTAACAAAGTCTTCGGTGTTCTTGTCTCTTGCCAAGGGCAATTATCCCCGGTCTGACTTAGCTGTCGTAGTCGATCACGTGCCGCAGCTGTTTTTCATACTCAAGCGCGCGGCCAGTACCCAATGCCACGCAGTTCAGCGATTCATCGGCAACCGAAATCGCAAGGCCAGTTTGTTCGCGCAGCGCCAGATCAAGCTGACCCAACAGCGCGCCGCCACCTGTTAGCATGACACCGCGATCAACGATGTCCGCAGCAAGATCCGGTGGAGTTGCTTCCAATGCGGTCATTACTGCTTCGCAAATTTGCTGCACAGGCTCTGCGAGCGCTTCGGCGACTTGGGCTTGGCTGATTTCAGTTTCCTTTGGGACACCGTTCAACAGGTCGCGTCCACGGATATGCATCGACTGGCCACGGCCATCATCGGGCATACGTGCGGTGCCGATAGATGTCTTGATGCGTTCTGCAGTTGCTTCACCGATCAACAGGTTATGCTGACGGCGTAGATAGTTGATGATCGCCTCGTCCATGCGGTCACCACCGACGCGTACGGAACGGGCGTACACGATGTCACCCAATGACAGAACCGCAACCTCGGTCGTACCACCACCGATGTCGACGACCATGTTACCTGTCGGGTCTGTAATCGGCATGCCGGCACCAATCGCCGCAGCAATCGGTTCGGCGATAAGGCCAGCGCGACGCGCGCCAGCAGAAAGCACCGATTGGCGGATCGCACGCTTTTCGACAGGTGTTGCGCCATGCGGGACGCAGACGATGATCTTGGGCTTTGAAAATGTCGAACGGCGGTGAACCTTGCGAATGAAGTGTTTGATCATTTCTTCCGCAGTATCAAAGTCAGCGATCACACCATCGCGCATTGGACGGATGGCTTCGATGCTGCCAGGGGTCCGGCCAAGCATGAGTTTTGCGTCTTCACCGACAGCTAGGACCTTCTTCACGCCGTCTTTGACGTGATAGGCGACAACCGAAGGTTCTGACAGAACGATGCCCTTGCCTTTGACGTAGACCAGCGTGTTCGCGGTCCCCAAGTCGATCGCGATGTCTGAAGAAAATAATCCGCCGAAGCCTGCCATTTCGTGGTCTTCCGTTCTGATTGTGTTTTTACCGCGCCGTCCCGTGACGCCCATTGCTGATAGTTATACGGCGGCATGAACAGGGATAGAAGCCCTTCATTCAACGAACCAAGCGGCATTTCGCAAATTTAACTTTTAAGATATTTTTTGCTGTATAATCCCGAAATTAAACGAAATTATATCACTTTTACAACTTATGTGGTGGTGAGTGCGCAACAAGACGCAAATCGGCGTCTTCACACAAACGAGAGCGGACGACCCACATGATTAGGCCGCCCGCAATATTCGAGTCGATATGACCTTAGCGGTCTTTGTAGCTGACACCCTTTACATCGTACCCGGGCTCGGACTGTTCACGGCGAACCAGCAGGCGGTTCAGCGCGTTGATGTAGGCCTTGGCGCTGGCGACGACTGTGTCGGTGTCTGCGGACTGACCAGTCGCGATGCGACCTTCTTCTTCCATGCGTACAGATACCGTTGCCTGTGCGTCAGTGCCTTCAGTGACCGCTTGTACTTGGTACAGCTGCAAACGGGCACCGTGCGGGAACAGCGCCTTGACCGCGTTGAACGTTGCATCAACAGGGCCGTCACCCGTGGCTGATGTTTTAACGTCAGTACCGTCGATCTCCATCACCATGTCGGCGGTTTGCGGACCTTCGGTGCCGCAAACAACGCGCAGCGATTTCAGCTTAAGGCGGTCTTCGTCGCCACTGTTTTGGTGCATCAGTGCCAGCAGGTCGTCGTCAAAGACTTCCTTCTTGCGGTCAGCCAAATCTTTGAAACGGACAAAGACATCTTTCAGCTGATTGTCGGCCAGATCATCAAAACCCAGTTCATTCAGTTTTGCGCGCAACGCAGCACGGCCAGAGTGTTTGCCCAGAGGCAGTGAGGTACCAGACAGGCCCACATCAGCCGGACGCATAATTTCGAACGTTTCAGCGTTCTTCAGCATGCCGTCTTGGTGGATGCCGCTTTCGTGTGCAAAGGCGTTCTTGCCAACAATGGCTTTGTTGAACTGTACCGCGAAACCAGACACAGCGGCAACGCGGCGTGAGATGTTCATGATCTTGGTCGTGTCGATCCCGGTTTCATAGGGCATGATGTCGCCTCGCACCTTAAGGGCCATGACGACCTCTTCCAGCGCTGTGTTACCGGCACGCTCGCCCAGACCGTTGATGGTACACTCGATCTGACGCGCGCCGCCTTCGACAGCAGCCAAAGAGTTCGCAGTCGCCATGCCCAGATCGTTATGGCAGTGCGTTGCAAAAATCACCTCATCGGCACCGGGAACGGTTGCGATCAGGTTGCGGATCAGCTCGGCGCTTTCAACGGGCGCTGTGTAACCGACCGTATCGGGGATATTGATCGTCGTGGCACCGGCCTTGATCGCGATTTCTACGACGCGGCACAGGTAATCCCATTCTGTGCGGGTCGCGTCCATTGGGGACCATTGCACGTTGTCACACAGGTTGCGGGCATGGGTGACCGTGTCGTGGATACGTTCGGCCATTTCATCCATGTTCAGGTTCGGAATGGCGCGGTGCAGTGGCGACGTGCCGATGAATGTATGGATGCGCGGAGATTTCGCGTGCTTCACGGCCTCCCAGCAGCGGTCGATATCTTTATAGTTTGCGCGGGCCAGTCCACAGATCGTCGACGTTTTTGCCAGACGGGCGATTTCACTGACGGCCTTAAAATCACCTTCAGAGGCGATCGGAAATCCAGCTTCGATAATATCGACGCCCATTTCGTCCAGCAGTTCAGCAATTTCCAGCTTTTCCGCATGTGTCATTGTCGCGCCCGGTGACTGTTCGCCGTCGCGCAGGGTGGTATCAAAAATCAGAACTCTATCTTTGGTCATCTGATCATTCCTTCAAATATGGTCTTTGGGGGCGGCGGGTCGATCCGCGTCGCCGGAATTTGGTTCACCTTGCGGTTCGATCAACAGCACTTTGGCTTCTTGATCTGCACGAGGGCGATGTACGACACCTTTGGGTACGATGAAAAGCTCACCGGCGTTAAAAGTCACACTTTCCGCGCCTTCAAGGTCCATTGTGACCTGACCCTCGATAACAAGAAAGAAATCGTCGGTGTTGTCGTGCTTGTGGTAGGGGAATTCGCCTTGAAACTTAACGACCATCACGTCGTTATTGTTATAGCTGGCGACCACCTTGGGATCCCAGTGGGTGTCAAAAAGCGATAGCTTTTGCGCAATATTAATGGCTTGCATGGTTTTTCCTAACTCTGATGGGGTGTTTTCAGCGCTGTATCTCAACTCCTCTGAGCACGCGCGCCAAACAAGGCCGTGCTCAGAGGCGAGTTAGGAGTAGGTCAAGGCCACGCGCAAACGGCGCCGGAAGGCGCTGCGGGTTTGTGATATGTTGGGCGTTGAACATGGCGGTATTTATACGCGGGATTTCGACGTTGAAAAGCAAAAAAGCCAGATTGCAACGAAGTCATCAGCGAATACTGGTCGAAATGATTGGTCGCGCTAACTCATCAGCATGGAAAATGCTTTAATAATTGGTGCCTCGGGCGGTATTGGTGGGGCGCTTGCGGATGCGTTAGAAGCGCGCAGAGTGTCGGTCACAGCGTTGTCGCGATCCGTAGACGGATTTGACGTGGAGCAGCCTGATCGCGCAGATGCAATGTTGGATCAGATCACTGACCGTTATGATCTTATTGTTGTTGCGCTGGGGATACTGGCACCGCCCGGTCAAGCGCCTGAGAAAAGTCTTTCTGCGATGGATCATTCTGCCATGGCGCGTGTGTTTGCTGTGAATGCGGTTGGTCCTGCGATTGTTGCGCGTCATTTGCCACGGTTGTTACAGCGCGATACGCGTGCGGTCGTTGCCGTGTTGTCCGCGCGTGTTGGGTCAATCGGTGATAATGAGATTGGCGGATGGCATTCTTATCGTGCATCCAAGGCTGCGCTGAACCAAATCCTTCGAGGTGCCGCGATTGAACTAAAGCGCACCCACCCTGCATCAATTTGCGTCGCGCTTCATCCGGGAACCGTGCGTACGGCATTTACCGAAAACTATGCGGCGCGACACAAAACAGTTTCGGCGATCAAGGCCGCCACAGATCTGATGCACGTGGTTGATGGGCTATTGCCGCAGCAGACTGGTGGGTTCTACGATTATTCTGGTAATGAGGTGCCGTGGTGAGGATTGTTCTTGTCCTTGGTGATCAACTGTCGCCGCAGTTATCCGCGTTACGCAAAGCAGACAAAAAGACCGATATTGTCGTCATGGCAGAGGTAATGGGCGAAGCGAGCTATGTTCCACACCACCCCAAAAAGATCGTGCTCGTTTTGGCCGCTATGCGTAAATTTGCGGAACAGCTACGGCAAGACGGATGGCGTGTTGCATATAGTCAGCTGGATGATCCAGAGAACACAGGTTCGATCACAGGCGAGCTTATCCGGCGTGCGGCAGAGTATGATGCAGCTGGCGTTGTCTATACAGAGCCGGGTGAATGGCGGCTAATCAACGCACTGGTCGTACTGCCGTTGCGGACACATTGCCTGTCCGATGATCGGTTTGTGGCAAGCCACGCTGAATTTGAAACATGGGCCGATGGGCGCAAGGCCTTGCGGATGGAGTATTTCTATCGAGAGATGCGGCGCAAAACGGGGCTTTTGATGGATGGAGCAAAGCCAGCGGGCGGGAAGTGGAACTATGACCACGAAAATCGTAAACCCGCGCCCGGTGCTGTTCACTATTCCGGCCCGTTGCAGTTTGCACATGACGCGGTTGTAACTGACGTTATTGCATTAGTTGCTGATCAGTTTGGTGAAAATTTTGGATCGCTACACCCATTTTGGTTTGCAACAGACACCGCGCAGGCAAATGAACATTTAGATCATTGGCTTAAATTCGGGTTGCCGCATTTCGGGGATTACCAAGATGCGATGCTCTTGGATGAGCCATTTTTGTACCACGCGGTGATTGGGCTTTATATGAACATCGGCTTGTTAGACCCGATTACCGTCTGTCAAAAAGTAGAGTCGGCATATCGCGCTGGGGATGCACCTTTGAACGCGGCAGAGGGTTTTATACGGCAGATCATTGGCTGGCGTGAATACATGCGTGGCATCTATTTCTTAGAGGGGCCAGATTATACGTCGCAGAATGCACTGGGGCATGACCGTTCTTTGCCCGCGATGTTTTGGGGCGCACAGACCAAGATGAACTGCGTCGCGCAATCCGTAAGGCAGACCCGCGACGAAGCCTATGCACATCACATTCAACGCCTTATGGTTATAGGGAATTTCGCGCTATTGGCTGGACTAGACCCTGAACAAGTTCACCAATGGTATTTGGCGGTCTATGCTGACGCCTTTGAATGGGTTGAGGCACCGAACGTCATCGGGATGAGCCAATTTGCTGATGGTGGGATCATCGCGTCAAAGCCTTATGTGTCGTCTGGCAACTATATTCATAAGATGTCCAACTATTGTGGAACGTGCAGTTACCGCGTTCAAGACAAGACTGGGCCGACGGCTTGCCCGTTCAATATTTTGTACTGGGATTTTTTGCATCGCCATCGTGATCGGTTTTCCGGCAATGGTCGAATGGGGAATATCTATCGTGTGTGGGATCGTTTTGACGATGATAAACAGGCGACAATATTGTCAGACGCTGCAGATTGGCTATCGCGCTTGGATGCCCAAGAGCCTGTCTAGCAAACAAAAAAGCCGCGCCTTTGATTATCAAGGGCGCGGCTTTGTCATGGCTTTCGCCCTATTATTCAGTTGTTGCGGACACCAACGCGCCGTCAGACCAAATGCCCGTGCTTTCTTGGCCGGTTGCGTATGTCATCGTGCCTTCGCCTTCGCGGCGACCGCGTACAAATGCGCCTTCATAGACGTCGCCGTTGGCATAGGTTGCAAGACCTTGACCATTGATCATGCCTTCGCTCCAGTCGCCGACAAAGTTAAACCCATCGGGAAGGGTGATCTCACCTTTGCCATTGCGCTGGTTGTTTGAGAATTCGCCGATGTAAATTGTGCCGTCAGCATAGGCAGCGCGTCCCATACCGTTGCGCTGACCTTCGGACCATTGCCCTTCGTAGGTGTAGCCATCGGTATACGTCATCTTGCCTTGGCCGTGGTTTTTGGCATTCAGGAATTCACCTTCGTAAACCAGACCATTGATGAATGTCGCAACGCCAGAGCCGCTGATTACGCCATTGTCCCAGTCACCTTCATAGGTCGACCCGTCTGGGTACGTCATTTTTCCTGTGCCATGGGCCAGATCGTCGACAAAGCTACCAACGTAGACTGATCCGTCGGGATAGGTGGCTTCGCCGTTACCTTCGATTTGGCCTTCGACCCAGTCACCTACATAAACATAGCCGTCCGCACCGCGCAGGGTTCCCGTTCCGTGACGTTGATCGTTTGCGAACATACCTGTGTACACGTCGCCGTTCGCATAAGTAACGGTTCCTTCGCCTTCGCGTTTGCTTTCGACGAAATTTGCGTCGTAAACATCGCCGTTTGTTTGGGTCAGCTTGCCTTGGCCTTGAATTTGGCCATCTACCCAAGCGCCGCTGTAGATAACGCCATCTGCCATAGTCATTGTGCCGATGCCATCACGTTCGCCCGCAACAAGAGAGCCTTCGTACACGGCGCCATCAGGATAAGTGATCCGTCCTTGGCCTTCCTTGATGCCATTGACCCACTCGCCTGTGTACACATAACCGCTTTCGCTCGTCATGGTGCCGGTACCGTGGTACATCGCGTTACGGAATTCACCTTCGTAGGTTAGGCCGTTTGCGTAATTTGAGACCCCTTGGCCGGTGATGTTTCCATCCACCCAGTCACCTTCGAATGTCCCGCCATCTGCAAATGTGATTCGACCCTTGCCTTCTGGCTTGCCTGCAACGAATTCGCCCTCATAGACGGATCCATTCGCAAAGCGTGCAACCCCTTGGCCACGGATTTCGCCGTTGACCCATTCGCCTGTGTATTCATAGCCTGTAGGAAGACGATAAGTCCCCGTACCATGCTGCTTTCCATCAAGGAATTCACCCTCATAGACGCCACCGTCGTCATACTGCTTTGTTTGGACTGTTTGCGCATGTGCGCTAGTCGCCAACCCAACTGTAAGCAGGGCCACCGCCATTGTCTTTGGTAATCCAAACGTCTTCATTCGTGTACTCCGATCACTTGCTCGCACTGCAGCTTATGAAAGGTGCTGCATCCTGACAACGGTTAAGGTTGCACAATGCATGCATTGTTTTGCAGCCGTCTTTCTAATACGCGTCATTCTGCTACATAAATTGCGGTGAATTAGGACAAAACTATGACGAAAATGTTCCGCCTTACGATGGCTCAGCTGAATCCCGCCGTTGGTGATCTGTCCGGCAATGCGCAGCTTGCGCGCGATGCATGGGAGGCAGGCCGTGAAGCAGGTGCAGACATGGTCGCATTGCCTGAAATGTTCATCACCGGATATCAGACGCAAGATTTGGTTCAAAAGCCTGCGTTTGTTGCTGATGCGATGGCGCATATCATGTCGCTTGCTGCTGATTGCGCCGATGGCCCGGCGCTTGCGATTGGTGGCCCGCAGTTTGATGAAGACCGTCTATACAATTGCTACTTTATCTTGCGTGGCGGTGAAGTCGTGGCGCGGATGAAGAAACATTTCCTGCCGAACTTTAATGTTTTCGACGAAGTCCGCCTGTTTAAGAGTGATGATATTTCTGGCCCCTATGTGGTTTCAGATGGTCCGCGCCTTGGTAGCCCGATTTGCGAAGATGCATGGTATCCTGATGTCGCCGAGGCGATGGTTGAAACTGGGGCGGAAATTCTGGTGGTCCCTAATGGGTCACCTTACTTTCGCAATAAGTTCCCAATCCGCTTAAACAATATGGTCGCGCGTGTCGTCGAAAATGACGTGCCACTGGTCTACATCAACATGGTTGGTGGTCAGGATGATCAGGTGTTTGACGGCGGATCGTTCGTTTTGAACCGAGGTGGTAAGCTGGCCATGCAAATGCCTGTTTTGCAAAGCGCGATTTCTCATGTCGATTTCAAACAGACTGATGACGGGTGGGAAGCGTTACCGGGTGAAATGGCGACGTTGCCCGACGACATCGCTCAAGATTATCAGGTGATGGTCATCGGTTTGCGTGACTATATGCGCAAGACCGGTTTCAAGAAGGTTCTGTTAGGCCTCTCTGGCGGAATCGATAGCGCGATTGTCGCCGCGATTGCGACCGATGCGCTGGGCCCAGAAAATGTGCGCTGTGTGATGCTGCCTTCGGAATACACGTCGCAAGGGTCGTTAGATGATGCGGCGAAGGCCGCAGATGCGCTGGGTGTAAAATACGACATCGTCAATATAGCTGGACCACGCGCCGCAGTGACCGAGGCCTTGGCGCCGTTGTTTGGTGATATGCCTGCCGATCTGACTGAAGAAAACATTCAGTCTCGTATTCGTGGCCTGCTGTTGATGGCGCAGTCAAACAAGTTTGGCGAGATGCTTTTGACAACGGGCAACAAATCCGAGGTCGCAGTTGGTTATGCCACGATCTATGGCGATATGGCGGGCGGGTATAACCCGATCAAAGACATGTATAAAACGCGCGTCTTTGAAACATGCCGCTGGCGGAACGCAAACCACCGCGATTGGATGAAAGGCCCAGAGGGCGAAGTGATCCCTGTTGCGATCATCGATAAGCCGCCATCGGCTGAGCTGCGTCCTGATCAAAAAGACGAAGACAGCTTGCCGCCTTACGACATTCTGGATGGTATCCTAACGATGCTCGTCGATGAGGAAGCTTCTGTCGCGGATTGCATTGCAGCAGGCTATGATCGCGAAACGGTCAAACGCGTAGAGCACCTGATTTACATCAGTGAATATAAACGCTTCCAGTCCGCACCGGGGCCGCGTTTGTCGAACCGTGCGTTCTGGCTCGATCGCCGTTATCCGATCGTGAACCGTTGGCGCGACAATACCTGACAAACACGGGTGGGCTGGGTTAAGCTGAACTATGGCTGAAAACAAAACCCAACCCACGGCACAGGCTGTTTCTGAATTCATCGCGAAGGTGGAACCGCAGCGCAGGCACGATGATGCGGTCACGCTCAACGCGTTGTTCCAAAAGATCACGGGCTGGGAACCACGAATGTGGGGGCCGTCTATTATTGGGTATGGGCAGTATCACTACACCTATGACAGCGGACGCGGAGGCGATTTTCTGGCAACGGGATTTAGCCCGCGCAAAGCAAATTTGGTTATCTATATCATGCCGGGATACACAGATTTTAGCGTAATCTTAGGGCGTTTGGGTAAACACAAATTGGGCAAGTCATGCCTGTATATCAATAAACTGTCGGATGTTGATATCGACGTGCTTGCCGAACTTATCCAAGCGGGGCTTGATGATTTAGGCAGACGTTGGCCCATCACGGCCGAGTGAACACGCCTATTTTGCCGTAGACATAACGTGTTGAAGGATTAAGTCTTAGCCGTGGCGCTGCACTGCAGCGCCGATTTTCATTTAGCCTTAGGTATTCCCAAATGACTGCACCAGACGAACCCGCATTGCTTCCTGGCCGTTGGGTCGCGATGGCTGCTTTGTTGATGGCCAACTTTATCAACCTTCTAGACGTGAGCATCGTCAATGTCGCCCTTCCCAGTATGCAACACGCGTTTGATGCAACTGATAGCCAGATCGAATGGGTCGTTGCAGTCTATATTCTAACCTTTGCATTGCTTCTGTTACCAATGGGTCGGCTTGGCGATGTTGTTGGCCGGCGGCGCATGTTTTTGTCAGGGGTATGTGTGTTCACGGTTGGATCGACGCTATGTGGGATGGCACCTAGCATCGGGACCTTAGTTGGGGCGCGTGTCATTCAAGGGATCGGTGGGGCGATGATGATCCCGCAAACGATGGCCATTGTTCCGGCACTATTTCCACCGCGTGAACGCGGGTTAGCTTTTGCGTTATTCGGCTTGTCTGCTGGGTTGGCGTCGGTCGCTGGGCCGCTGATTGGCGGAATGTTGATTGCTGTCGATCTGTGGGGCCTTGATTGGCGTCCCATTTTCCTAGTGAACATCCCAGTCGGGATCGTTGCGGTTGTCGCGACTCTACGGTTTGTGCCGTCCTTAGAAGGAAATAAGGCGCTGCGGCTTGATTTTATCGGGATCGGGATTGCGGCTGTGGCGCTGCTACTTGTCCTTTTCCCTTTGATCGAAGGGCGTCAGGTCGGTTGGCCATGGTGGTGTTGGGCTATGATGGTCGCGTCACTACCGCTCATCTATGCTTTTGTGACTTGGCAAAAAAATCAAGCTGCGAATGGTCGCCCGCAATTGGTCCCTGCGAGCCTGCTTGAGAATTCCGGCTTTGTCCGAAGTGTTGGCTTTGCGACGATGTTGTTTTCAGGGATGCCAGGGTTCTTTTTGACATTGGCAATGCTACTGCAGGTGGGGAACGGCCTGACCCCGCTGGAGTCTGGTATCACCACGCTTCCGTTCTCTGTTGGGGTGCTGATTGCCTCGTTTATCTCGGGTAAACTTGGCGTACGCTTCCCCCGCGAACGCGTTTGCGCCGGAGCCTTGATGATGGGGAGCGGGATGACCGCACTTCAGTTTTTGATCCCAGGCGCGGGTGAGGAACTGTCGCGTATCGCGTTGACACCTGCGTTGATTATTGCGGGTATTGGCCTGGGGACAGCGGTTTCGCCGCTGTTTCAGACGGTTCTATCGCATGTTGACGGCCAAGATACTGGGTCTGCCTCAGGTGCGATGCAGGCATTTGTCCAAGTTGGCGGCGCGCTTGGGCTGGCCGTCATGGGCGAGTTGTTCTTTGCCACGGTGCAGCGCGAATTACCCGGTGCGGTGGATCCGGCAGCGGTTTACACGCATGGGTTCTCGCTTGCGATTATGTTTTCGACGACGGTTTTCTTCTTGCTGGCGCTTTGGGTGTGGCGTTTACCTGTACCAAATCTTGGCGAAGCCGCCCCAACGGTAGACAAACCGCACCTAGTATGAGAAGGGCGTGCCAACAGGAGAATGCGTTATGACAGTCACGAGATTCGCCCCATCGCCAACTGGATGGATACATATCGGTAACTTGCGCGCTGCGCTATTCAACTATGCGATTGCACGTCAAAATGGTGGTCAGTTTGTACTACGTATTGACGATACCGACGGCGAGCGTTCCAAAGAGGAATACGTCGAAGGTATCAAAGCCGATCTGACGTGGCTGGGTATCAAGTGGGATCGTGTTGAGCACCAGTCACTGCGGATGGACCGTTACGAAATCGCCAAGCAGCGCTTAATCGAAATGGGCCGACTGTACGAATGTTTTGAAACGCCGGTTGAGCTGGACCTAAAGCGCAAGAAGCAGCTGAACATGGGCAAGCCGCCGGTTTATGACCGGGCAGCATTGTCACTGACCGACGCTGAAAAAGACGCGTTGCGTGCTGAACGCGGTTCGCATTGGCGCTTTAAGCTCGATCTGGAACGGATTGAATGGAACGACGGGATTATCGGTGACATCTCTATTGATGCGTCATCCGTGAGCGATCCTGTTCTGTTCAAGAACGGTGGTCAAATTCTTTATACTTTGGCATCTGTCGTTGATGATATTGAAATGGGCATCACTGATGTTGTCCGCGGTTCTGATCACGTCACCAACACAGCGACGCAAATTCAGATCATGCAGGCGCTGGGTGGCACGCCGCCGCGCTTTGCGCACCATTCGCTGCTGACTGGCCCACAAGGCGAGGCGCTGTCAAAACGCCTTGGCACGCTGGCACTGCGCGATTTGCGTAAATCTGGAATTGCACCGGAAGCGATCCTTTCTCTGATGGCACGTCTTGGGTCATCCGACCCGGTTGAACTGCGCGCGAATATCGACGAAGTGATTGCTGGGTTTGATATTTCCAAGTTTGGTTCGGCACCGACGAAATTCGATGCTGCAGACCTCGGCCCGCTGACCGCGCGCCACCTTGCTACGCTTTCGCACGAAGATGTCGCAGAAACGATCAATGCCGCTGGTGTCCCTGCCGAATTGGCCGAGCCATTCTGGAAAGTCGTTCGCGACAACATTAACACGCTTGATGATGTTGCTGGCTGGTGGGTTCTGTTCCGCGATGGCGCGACGCCGCTTGTCGACGATGAAGATCGTGAATTTATTTCTCAGGCGTTCTATCTGTTGGATAACCCACCTTACACGAGTGAGACTTGGGGTAACTGGACAAACCTTGTGAAAACCGAAACTGGTCGCAAAGGTCGCGGGCTGTTTATGCCGTTGCGCAAGGCGGTCACCGGGCTAGAACGCGGACCAGAGATGGCCGACGTTATGCCTCTTTTGCAGGTTAAGCCGACGCTGGATTAAATCCGGAGGACGTCTTGTAGATGACGATCAACAAGGGCGGTTTCGCCCTTGTTTAGTTTTTGGTGACGCGGATAGCGCGGTGCGCTTCGGTCATCCCAAACTGGGCCCCATCCATCAGTGGTTTCGAAAAATGCGGCAACACCAGCTGTGCCGAACATTTGTAGATATCCCTGCACCACAACATCCAAATAGCTTAGCAAGATCGGATGCGAGACCGTCGGCCCGGAATGAAGCGTTTGATTAACTTGGTACACTGCGGTCGCAGTTTGCAGGCCGTTGTGTTTGGTCTGGTCCGTTACATCATGTCGCCGGTATGCGGCTTCGCGTTCATCCAGCGCGGCCCAATCTGCATTTGGTACACGGGCAACAACACCTGCGATTTCACTTTGATCGTCGGGGACGACGGATAGATAGGCCACTTCACGTGTCGTGGTGCTTTGCCAGACCCTCCGCCACCCGGATAACACCGCCGGGCGTGGTTCTTGGTAATCATGCGTGGATAGGTTCACGAGGCTACCGTAACCAAAGAATGCTGGATCGTTCATTCGCGTGCTCGTAAGATTTGGGCGGGTTTCGCGGACAATGATCGCCAAGCAAAGCCAAGGCCCGCCAGCGTAGACGCAAGAACTCCGCCGATGATAATGAGCAATGCATTTGGCCAGATGACGCTAAAGCTTGTTTCCATGATGTAGGTCATGACGGCCCATCCTCCTAAGATGCCAGCGCCCAATGCGACGATCCCTGCGGCAAAACCTAGCAAGGCGGATCGCAGCGCGAAACTGATTAGAATGCGCCGACGCGAAGCGCCAAGTGTCTTTAGCACGGCGGCTTCAAATGTGCGGGCGCGTTCTCCGGCTGCGGCTGCGCCGATAAGTACCAAGAACCCGGTAACCAGCGTAATTAGCGCGCCATATCGTGTCGCTGCCGCGATCCCGCCGATCAGTTCTATGACTTGGTCAATCGCGTCACGGATACGGATGGCCGTGATATTGGGGTAGGCTGTCGCGAGGTCGCGCAGGATGGTGGCCTCGGCCTGTTCTTCGGCATAGACAGTTGCGATCCAGCTATGTGGGGCACCTGCCAGTGCGGCCTGATTGAGTGCAAGGACAAACCCGATGCCTGCGTCTTCCCATGTGACATTACGAAAGCTAGTGATCGTTCCTGTAATATCGCGGCCCAGCACGTTGACGGTCATCGTGTCGCCCAGTTCTAATCCCATCTCAGTCGCTTCCTCTTGGGAAAAGCTGATTTGGGGTGGGCCGTCATAGCCTTCGGGCCACCATTCGCCTGCGGTGATCTCTGTCCCAGTCGGTTGGGCGTCGGTGTAGGTGATGCCGCGATCACCTTGAACCACCCAATGCCCGCCGGCTGCTCTTTGGGCTGATTGGCCGTTGATCTGCGTGATGACACCGCGCAGCATTGGGGCGGTTTCAACTTTGCTGACGGCTGGATCACTATCTAGCCGCGCGTTAAATCCGTCGATTTGATCGGGTTGGATATCAACAAAGAAATAGCTGGGCGCAACAGCGGGCAATTCATCTGAGAAAGACTGCTGCAAATTCCCGTCGATCTGCCCAACCGAGGCAAGCACAGTTAGCCCAAGACCAAGCGACAGAACCACAGAAGTGGCCTCGCCACCTTGTGCGCCAATGGAGCCAAGCGCCAACCGCAGGGCGGGGCGGCCTCTTGCCGTTGTGCGCAGGCGGCGGGCAATCCAGCGGATTATGATCGCCGCGATTACCAGGATAAACAGCGACCCTGCGATGCCGCCTGCCGTCCACAGTGTAAGGAACGCTGTTCCAGAAAACTTGATCGCGGCCGCGACGAGTAGGATGACCAATGCAGTTAATGTGCTTAGGTACTTTCGTGGCGGCAATGTTCTGGCACTGCCAAAGGCATCGCGGAACAGGGTCGCTGCGCGGATGTCCTCGGTCTTTGCAAGTGGCCATAGTGTAAAGATCAGCGCGGCAAGGACGCCGTAAATGGCTGCTTCAATTAGCGGCTGTGAATAGACTTTGAAAACTGCAGGGATGGGCAGGCGTGCCTCGATCACTGGCGCGAACAATACTGGCAGGCCCGCGCCCAAGACTAAGCCAATACAGATACCAAACAGCGCGAGCACCCCGATCTGGATAAAGTAAGTCTGAAAGATAGTCGCCCTTGTGGCGCCCAGCGTCTTAAGGGTCGCGATAACGTTTGTCTTGCCTGCGAGGTAAGCTCGAACTGCGGCGGAAACGCCTACGCCGCCAACAGCCAGCCCGGACAAGCCAACAAGGATCAAAAACGCGCCAATCCTATTCACAAATTGTGCCGTGCCACCTGCGCCCCGCCGACTATCGCGCCAGCGTAATCCATCGTCTCGGAATTGGCGCATCGCGTCACGTCGCAATACGGGCAGGTTGGCTCCATCAGGGAGATCCAGCCGGTAATTGGTGGAAAACAACGTGCCTTCGTTCAGCAGCCCAGAATTCGCCAAAGCGTCTGTTAGAACGATTGTGCGCGGCCCTAGGCCAAAGCCTCCAGCAGCATTGTCCGGATAACGGTCGAGGATCGCACGAAGCGTGAAGTCTTGGGTGCCCAACCGAAACCCATCACCGGGTTTCAGGCCAAGACGGTCTGCAAGGACGCGTTCCATCACGCCGCCATAATCGGCAAGTGCATCTGCCAAGGGCATTGGTGGGTCTAGGATGACCGACCCAATAAGCGGATACAAATCGTCAACTGCACGTATTTGCGTAAGCCCCCGTTCGTCACCCACTACAGCCATTGACCTAAAATCAACGGTTTCCGAGACGTGATCGGCGATACTATTGAGCCACGCTAATTCTGTATCTCGGGCAAAACGATAGGTGAACTCGACCTCGGCATCGCCGCCCAAAAGTGCTGCACCGTCGCGTTTTAGCCCGGCCTCGATCCCGGCACGCACGGTGCCAACGGCGGCAATTGCGGCCACACCCAGCGCAAGGCAGGCCAGAAAAACACGAAAACCACGCAGGCCACCGCGTAGTTCGCGCATGGCAAAGCGCGATGCGATCCGGATACTCATTCTGCGGCCTGTGCTTGGGTTTCGATCCGTCCGTCACGCAACCGCACAACGCGGTCACAACGCGCGGCCAATTCTGGTGCATGGGTTACCATGATCAGCGTGGCGCCGTGTTTGTCGCGCAGATCAAACAGCAAATCCATAATCGCCTGACCATTCGTTTCGTCAAGATTGCCAGTAGGTTCGTCAGCCAGCAAGATCCGAGGGCGCGGTGCTGATGCGCGGGCAAGCGCGACGCGTTGCTGTTCACCTCCCGACATCTGGCTGGGATAGTGATTGATCCGGTCACCAAGCCCCACTGCCTGCAATTCCGCCTCTGCCCGTGCAAAGCCATCCGCCACACCAGCCAGTTCGAGTGGGGTCGCGACGTTTTCTAGCGCGGTCATCGTCGGGATCAGGTGGAAAGATTGGAACACCACCCCCATATTGTCCCTGCGAAAGCGCGCAAGCTGGTCTTCGTTCATCGTCGTTAGCTCTTGGCCAAGCGCCAGGATGCTGCCAGACGTAGCCTGTTCCAGCCCGCCCATGAGCATAAGGAGTGACGATTTGCCCGACCCACTTGGTCCAACAAGGCCCAATGTTTCCCCCGCCCCAACATCAAGCGAGATGTCGTGCAGAATATCGACGCGCCCCGCATTCCCATCAAGTGAAAGATTAGTGTCGGAAATGGATAGAACAGGATCGGTCATGCAGGCGGCCTTTGGTCAAATCTGGTCCAATGGATATGGTGCGTCACGGTGGCTGCGCAACCTTACTATCGCGGTTTTGCTAACTACCGGGTCAGTTCAGGCAGAAACGGTCACGATCGCGGCGCTTGGTGACAGCCTGACGGCTGGCTACGGGTTACAGCAAAGCGATGGGTTTGTGGCGCAGATGCAGGCTTGGCTGAATGAACAAGGCTCTGATGTGCGCGTCATCAACGCCGGTGTGTCCGGCGACACAACAGCGGGTGGGCGCAGTAGGGTCGATTGGACACTGACCCCGGACGTTGATGCGATGATCATTGCGCTTGGCGGGAATGACTATCTGCGGGGGATCGACCCAAAGGTAAGTCGCGATAATCTAGATGCAATCTTGGCCGCAGGGCAGGCGGCAGGTGTGCAGATGCTTTTGGTTGGGCTGAATGTTGGGGCCAATTATGGGCCCGACTATGAAACGGCGTTTGAGCAAAACTATGTTGATTTGGCCGAGAAATATAATGTTTCTTTATACCCAGACATGCTCACCGCAATGCGCGCACAAGTAAGCGACCCATCGCAGTTAGGGGCATTGCTACAGTCTGACGGGTTACACCCAAATCCGCGCGGGGTGGCATTAATCGTCCGAGATTTGGGACCGACCTTGTTAGAGCTTGTCGCCAAGGTTGAGTAGTTTAGGATGATTTCACTCAAGTAACCTAAAATCTAAGGGGTATAGTTATGTCTATTGCTAAGGTCACAGAAGTCATCTCAAGCTCATCAAAGTCGTTTGACGATGCAGTCGAAAATGGCATCAAACGTGCGTCAAAAACGCTGAAGGGCATTACTGGTGCATGGGTTGCAGACCAGAAAGTCACAGTGTCAGACGGTGAAATCCAAGAATACCGCGTCGTCCTAAAGATCACGTTTGTTCTGGACGATTGATTAATAAACAGGGCGTTCCGCTTGGGGCGCCCTATTTTTGCTCAAATCGGCGCTCCCCTTAGGCGGTAGCTAAGAGGGGGATACCCGATTAGCAAGCGCCCAACCTGTCTGTACACCGTAGGAAAAAACTTGTGTTTTTTTAATGCTAGCGAGGAGCATTTATCAATGTTGGTAATTGGCGGGACCCTCGGTGAGTAATAATAATTTGAAACACTATCAAGTTTTTGTTCTTCAAATAATGGCTCAGCCAGCTGACACATTAATTAACGATGGTCGGTGGAATATCGACGACATACCACTTGCGATTATTCAATCGTGGATGACTGCTTTCACAGACATGGAAACAGGTGGAAGTTACACGTTGCTTCCTGAGTTTCTTGAGGAGGTGATCGAAATTGATAAATTGCTACGATCTAGAATAGATGACGGGACCGCAAAGAACTGGAAGAATTCTGAGCTTAAAATTGAACCAATGTGGGCAAAGATAAGGAATCTCGCACATCAACTACTTCTCAGTGAAGAAATCCCAGTTGATAATCCGGACCCAAGTGATTGGTATGCGATCTTACCGGAAGAATTGCACTAATTTCTTTTTGCTCACATTGTGTGAGCGTGAAAATTAGAGAAACGACATATGAGGTGGTATCAAAATCCCTTCCCCATGTTGTGCTTTAGGACTGATAGTCAGATTCGACTAAGCCTACACAGCAACAGTTAAACATTGCCTAGCGTCGCACTTTCTGGATTGTCTGATCCGCCCTAACCGTTTCCCAACCGCCTACTGCCCCATCTGGCCAGATCACCCGGACCTCTGCAGTTTCATGCGCTCCGATCCCAAAATGCAGCGGGAGGAGGCTGCCGCTAACGTGCCCGCCTCCGATGGTGCGTTCGATGGTTTGGGTTCCGTCTGGGGTGCGCAGTTCGACGAAGGCTCCGATAGCGAAGGTGTTCGAACCAGTTTGACGCGGATCTATGGTGACCCAATGGCCGGTATCAACGCTCGTATTCTGCCAAATTTCTAGCGGTGCGCGGCGGTTGACGACGACGATATCTAGCAATCCGTCAGCGTTCAGGTCGGCCAGTCCGGCTCCGCGAGAGCGTTCGGTAGTGCCAATCCCGGCAATTCCGGCGGCCTCGGTGAACGTGCCATCAGAGTTTTGCATCAGCAAGTTGTTGGGGTCTTGCATCGCAAGCCCCGGCATCTGATCGACGTTGCCTTTGGCGATGAATAAATCTGCCAGCCCGTCATTGTCGATGTCACCGAATTCGGCATGCCAGCCGGTTGAGGGGCGGCCATCATCTCCGGTAAAGGGGCGTTGGGCGTAGGTGCCTGTGGCATAAGGGACGGGCGCGAATTGTTGACCGTCGTTGAACATAAGCACCTGATCACCCATCGAGGTCAGCATGACATCGGGTTTGCCGTTTCCGGATACGTCACGGCTGGCGATGCCCATGCCCCAGATGCGCTGCACAGGCCAGCCGTCATCTTCACCAAGCTCGCGCAGCGGATCCAGCGACCACATCTGTTCGTATCCGTTACGAACATAATACTGGCGGTCGTTTGATATCCGCAGCATCGGATTGCCAGATCGTTGCCAATCCGAGAACAGCATCGAAAGCGGGCAAAAGCCCGGACTAAGTGCGGTTGTTTCGCCGTAGAGATTGTACTCTGGGCGCAAGAGCCAATTCGTGTCGCACGTTCCAAACGGCCCGTCGGGGTCTTTTGCATCAACATAGTTGCCAATGGCCAGTGTCGGTAGCGTCTGATTGTCTTCCCATGTGGCTGAAAACGCTGTGGACCAACGGTCATCTTTGGGGAGGTTGAATGTGTCAGTTGCATCGCTGAATTGACAGTCACCTTGCCCCCGCAAAAGTACATTGGGTCCATTACGCAGTACCATGAGGTCAACAATACCGTCGCTGTCGATATCGATTGGATATGCACCCGTCACGGCGAGAATCGGTTCGATATCGCCTAAAGTGAAGGCGATGTCAGTTTTTGAGGTGTTAATAAAAAGTTGCGCGGGGTTTGCGCCACCAGCGGCAAAGACCTCGGGCAGAGAATCGTTATTGCAGTCAAAAAGGGCAACACCTCCACCTACGAAATGCTCCCAACCACCGGCATAGATATGTTCGGGCTTAAGGCTATAGTCGCGGTTGACAAAGCGAGGTTGCGCATGTGCTGACTGTACTGCCACCGAAAAGGTTAACGCTATGATCAGCTTGCAAAAATTATAAGGCGCCTGATGTGGGGTCGCATCTGGTCTCATCATAAGTAGTTGCTTGATGCGGGGGCAAATTGCGCGAAATGTATTATTTTCAGACATTGTTTTTTCCCTCTTGCGGCTACCGTTTATACGGTGCAGACGAGCCCGGGCGTCGATAGGGCGGCGTAAATCAGTATTAAGATTTTTCAATGATTACAACGCTCTTTATCAGTTTGACAAAACTGTTAGCGCTAGCCATATTTCCGCATATTACGGCCCTAGAAGGCCGAGTTCTGGGAGGATATCAAATGAACAAATATGTTATTATCGCTGCAGCGATGGCTGCGGCAATGCCTGCAACTATGACGTTTGCAGAAGGTCATGCAATGACCGTTGGCGTGAGCTGGTCTAACTTTCAAGAAGAGCGCTGGAAGACAGACGAAGGTGCTATCAAAGCGGCTTTGGAAGCTGCCGGTGCCGAATATGTTTCAGCTGACGCGCAGTCTTCTGCTGCAAAACAGCTGACAGACATCGAAAACCTGATTGCACAGGGCGTTGATGCGCTAATCGTTCTTGGCCAAGATACACAGGCTGTTATTCCTGCGGTTCAGGCTGCTGTTGACGAAGACATTCCTGTTGTTGCCTACGACCGTCTGATCGAAGACGACCGTGCGTTTTACCTGACCTTCGACAACATCGAAGTTGGTCGCTTGCAAGCTGCTGCCGTCTTGGCTGTTCAGCCGACAGGTAACTACGTGATGATCAAAGGTTCGCCGACTGATCCAAACGCAGACTTCCTGCGTGGCGGTCAGCAAGAAGTGCTGCAAGCCGCAATCGATTCTGGCGCGATCACTATCGTTGGTGAAGCGTACACCGATGGTTGGCAGCCTGCGAACGCACAGCGCAACATGGAGCAAATCCTGACAGCGCAAGACAACAACGTTGATGCTGTTGTTGCGTCTAACGACGGTACTGCCGGTGGTGCGGTTGCCGCGCTGACAGCGCAGGGCATGCAGGGTATTCCTGTGTCTGGCCAAGATGGTGACCACGCTGCGCTGAACCGCGTTGCTGCGGGTACACAAACTGTGTCTGTCTGGAAGGATGCTCGTGAACTGGGTAAAGCCGCTGGCGAAATCGCTGTTGCACTTGCCGGTGGCACTGCACCTGCTGATGTTGACGGCGCTGTGACATTCACAACACCGGGCGGCAACGACATGAACGCAGTGTTCTTGGCACCTGTTCCAGTAACCGCTGATAACCTGTCCGTCGTCGTTGACGCGGGTTGGATCACTCAAGAAGCACTGTGCCAAGGCGTCGAAAACGGCCCAGCACCTTGTAACTAATCGCAGTTAATCTGTGAGTTGAGCGCGCCGTTCCGATGTATCATCGGGGCGGCGCATCCGCTCTAGCACCTTAAAAATCGAAAACGCGGGACAGCATATGACTGATAGCACCCAACCTTCTGGATCTACCCCGGCCCAGACGAAACGAAACATTTTCCAAAGCCTCGAGCTTGATGCACGTTTGCTTGGTATGATTGGGGCCTTAATTGCGATCGCGATAGGCTTTAGCATCGCAACCGGGGGTAATTTCCTGACGCCTCGGAACATTTTTAACTTAACCGTTCAGACGGTATCAGTTGCGATCATGGCAACGGGCATGGTTTTCGTGATTGTGACCCGTAACATTGACCTTTCGGTTGGTGCTTTGCTTGCAATTTGTTCTGCTGTCATCGCGATGATGCAGGCGCGTTGGTTGCCTGGTTACTTTGGCTTTGAGCTTGGGTCCCCTTGGATTGCGCCGCTTGCTGTTATCTCGGGCTTGTTGATCGGTACTTTGATCGGCGCGTTCAATGGCGTGTTGGTTGGATACCAAAAAATTCCAGCATTTATCGTCACATTGGGTGGCTTTATGGTTTGGCGTTATTCAGGCTGGTTCCTGACTGAAGGCCAAACAATCGCGCCGTTGGACCCTACCTTTAATCTGCTTGGCGGCGCCGAAGGTACGCTGGGTGAATTCTGGAGCTGGATTGTCGGTATTGTCGCGTCACTTGCCGCCGTATGGAGCGTTTACAAAGCGCGCCGCAACCGTACCGAACATGGTTTCCCAACCAAGCCACTTTGGGCGGATGGCACAATTGCTGGTGTATTCGTTGTTGCGATCTTGGGATTTGTGGCGACGTTGAACGCGTACAATATTCCCAAAGGCAAAATGCGTCGCATTTTCGAGGCACGCGGCGAAGTGATGCCCGAAGGGTTCACACAAGGCCACGGTCTGCCGATTTCGGTTATGATCTTGATTGTCGTCGCCGTTGTTATGACAGTTGTCGCCAAGAAAACGCGCCTTGGCCGTTATATTTTTGCTACAGGTGGTAACCCTGATGCCGCTGAATTGTCAGGGATCAATACCCGCCTACTGACGGTTAAGATTTTCGCAATCATGGGCTTCCTATGTGGCCTATCGGCAATCGTTGCGCAGGCGCGTTTGCAGTCGCACACGACCGATATCGGTACGCTGGACGAACTGCGTGTCATCGCGGCTGCCGTTATCGGTGGTACAGCCTTGGCTGGTGGCGCTGGTACGATTTACGGTGCTATCTTGGGTGCGATGATTATGCAGTCGTTGACATCAGGCATGGGTATGGTCGGTGTCGATAGCCCGCTACAAAACATCGTTGTTGGTGCAGTTTTGGTCTTCGCCGTCTGGATTGACATCGTATATCGTCGCAAAACGGGAGACGTATAATGACTACGCCACTTCTTGAAATGAAGAACATCTCTATCCGTTTCGGAGGTATCAAGGCGGTTGATAACGTATCAATCAGCCTGATGCCTGGCGAAGTTGTTGGTCTGTTGGGCCACAATGGTGCAGGTAAGTCGACGCTGATCAAAATTCTAGCTGGTGCCTATAAGGCCGACGAAGGCGAGATTTTTGTCGATGGCAAAAAGGTCGAGATCAACAATCCGCGTGATGCACGTGCGCAAAACATCGAAACGATCTTTCAGACGCTTGCACTGGCGGATAACCTTGATGCCGCGTCAAACCTGTTCTTAGGTCGTGAAATCACAACGCCTTTGGGGTTAGTTGACGATGCAAAGATGGAAGCTGAATCGCGCAAGATCATGGCGCGTTTGAACCCCAACTTTCAGCGGTTCTCTGAACCTGTTCGGTCACTTTCAGGCGGTCAACGTCAGTCCGTTGCGATTGCGCGTGCCGTGTATTTTAATGCGCGTATTCTGATCATGGATGAACCAACCGCTGCGTTGGGTGTCCATGAAACGGCGATGGTTGCTGATCTGATCAAAGAACTAAAAGCCCAAGGCTTGGGGATCTTTTTGATCAGTCACGACACACGTGAAATGATGGAACTGTGTGACCGTGTGTCTGTCATGAAAAACGGTCAGATGATCGGTAACGAACGTGTCGAAGACGTGACCGAAGATGATATCCTATCGATGATCATCATGGGTAAAAACCCAAAGCGTGACGCAGCCTAAGGCGCGAATGCTTTAGAATTGAAAAGGGCGGCAGGTGTAAACCTTGCCGCCCTTTTTATTACCCGGTGACCGACATTGTCGCGGTCACCGCTTTTTTCCAAGCGTCATAGCGTCGGGCTCGTTCGTCTTCGGGCATTGCCGCCTCAAACGTACGTTCACAACGCCAGCGCTCTGCGAATTCGGTCTTGGTTGGGTAAAGGCCAACATGCTGTCCGGCAAGCCATGCAGCCCCCAGCGCGGTGGTTTCTAAGACCTCTGGTCGGTCCACGGACGCACCGATGATATCAGCAAGGAACTGCATCGCCCAGTCAGACGCGCTCATCCCGCCGTCAACGCGCAGGGTGGGTTGGACACCTTCACCTTGCCAATCGGCGTGCATCGCCTCGATAAGGTCGCGGGTCTGATAGCCAACGCTTTCAAGCGCGGCGCGGGCCAGTTCGGCAGGGCCAGTGTTGCGGGTTAGACCATAGATTGCCCCGCGGCATTCAGGATCCCAATAGGGCGCACCAAGGCCCGTAAAGGCGGGTACAAGTATCACGTCTTGGCTTTCATCTGCGGTTTGGGCAAGCGGCTGGGTTTCAGCCGCATCCCGAATAATCTTTAGCCCATCGCGCAGCCATTGCACGACCGCGCCCGCGACAAAGATTGATCCTTCTAATGCGTAGGTCGGTTTGCCATCTAGCTGATAGGCGATCGTGGTCAGCAATCTGTTTTGCGACGCGACCGGAGTATCGCCCGTGTTCAATAACGCAAAACAACCCGTGCCATAGGTGGATTTTAACATGCCCGGTTCAAAGCAGGCTTGCCCAACAGTCGCTGCCTGTTGATCGCCAGCGACGCCAGTAATCGGGACCGCCCTGCCAAATAGGTCAGGTCGTGTTGTACCAAAATCGGCGGCGCAGTCTTTGACCTCTGGCAGCATATTTTGTGGGATATCCAAAAGGTCGCAGATTGTCGTGCTCCAGCGCCCTTTGTGGATGTCATACAGCATCGTGCGGGCCGCATTGGTGGCGTCGGTGACATGCGAAGCGCCATCGGTCATTTTCCAGATGAGATAGCTATCGACTGTACCAAACAGCAGGTCACCGTTGCGTGCGCTTTCGCGTGCTCCGGGGGTGTTATCCAAAATCCATTTCAGCTTAGTCGCGGAAAAATACGGGTCCAATAGTAGGCCGGTACGGGCTGTGATCATATCAGCATGACCTGCGGCCGTCAGTTCGCGACAGAACGCAGCGGTGCGGCGGTCCTGCCAAACGATGGCGCGGTGGATGGCTTGGCCCGTGTGTTTGTTCCAAACGACCGTGGTTTCGCGTTGGTTGGTAATCCCAATCGCGGCGATGTCATCGGGGCGAAGCCCGGCGCGTTCAATCGCGGAGCGCGCGGTGCCTGCGACTGTCGACCAAAGGTCTTCGGGGGCGTGTTCAACCCAACCTGAGTTTGGGAAATGCTGTTCGAATTCTTCTTGTGCAGAGGCCACGATTTTCATGTCGCGATCAAATACGATCGTGCGTGATGATGTGGTGCCCTGATCAATGGCAAGGATATGTGTCATGCGACTATCCTATCCCTATTTATGCGTGATGGAAAAGCGCGACGGCGGTAAAAACCGTCGTCGCGCCACTGGTGTCATGGGCAGGGAGGCCGCCCATGACGGGACTTCAATTTACTGCCAAGACTGGATCAGCTCGTCGTAAGAAACCGTGACCGGCTCTTCGTCAGTGCTTTCCAAAGCGGCCTTTGGCGAACCCGGCTGGCTTAGCCAGTATTCTGGGTCCATTTCTTCGTTCATGACCGGGCCAAGTTCACCCTGTACGCCTGCGCGCTCAAGACGTTCCAGAACGCGTTCTTGTTCTGCACAGAGGCTGTCCAGCGCCTCTTGGGCGGATTTCGCACCAGAGGACGCGTCCCCGATGTTCTGCCACCACAACTGTGCCAGCTTTGGATAGTCAGGGATGTTGGTGCCTGTTGGCGACCACTGAACCCGTGCTGGTGAACGATAGAATTCAATCAAACCACCCAAACGCGGTGCGCGCTCGGTAAAGCTTTCGTGGTCGATTGTGGATTCACGGATGAACGTCAGACCAGCGTGGGACTTTTCAACGTCAACCGTCATCGAAGTCACGAACTGTGCGTATAGCCAAGCAGCCTGAGCACGATCCAATGGTGTGGATTCCATCAGTGTCCAAGACCCAGCATCCTGATAGCCGACTTTCATGCCGTCTTCCCAGTATGCGCCGTGTGGGCTTGGTGCCATGCGCCACAATGGCATGCCGTCTTCGTCCAGAACGGCCGCAGCACCTTCGCCAACCATGTCAGCGGTGAATGCGGTGTACCAGAACATTTGCTGTGCGATGCTACCTTGCGCCGGAATTGGACCCGATTCAGAGAACGTCATGCCAGCCGCAGCAGGTGGGGCATAGTTGGTTAGCCAATCCACGTAGCTTTCGATCGCGTAGACGGCAGCAGGAGAGTTCGTCGCGCCGCCACGGGCCACGCATGAACCGACAGGCTGGCTTTTCTCGTTTACGCGCACACCCCATTCATCGACAGGCAGACCGTTTGGTTCGCCTTTGTCGCCCATACCAGCCATGGACATCCACGCATCAGTAAAGCGCCAGCCGAGTGACGGATCTTTTTTGCCGTAATCCATGTGGCCATAGATTTCAGTGTCGATGCCCATGTGGCTTAGGTCGCGGCCAGTAAAGAAGGCAGCGATGTCTTCGTATGCGGACCAGTTCACAGGCACGCCCAGATCATAGCCATACTCGGCTGCGAAATCGGCCATGTTCTTTTCGTCGGTAAACATGTCGTAGCGGAACCAGTACAGGTTCGCGAACTGCTGTGTTGGCAGTTGGTAAAGCTTACCATCGGGCCCAGTCGTAAAGTCCAAACCGATAAAGTCAGCAAGGTCTAGTGTTGGGCTTGTGACGGCAGCGCCTTCACCAGACATCCAGTCGCTCAGGTTGCGCGCCTGTTGGTAACGCCAGTGCGTACCGATCAGGTCACTGTCGTTCACATAGGCATCATAGATGTTCTGACCAGACTGCATTTGCGTTTGCAGCTTTTCCACAACATCGCCTTCGCCGATCAAGTCGTGGGTGATGTTGATGCCAGTGATCGCTGTAAATGCGGGTGCCAATACATTGGCTTCGTATTCGTGGGTCGCGATGGTTTCAGAAACCACACGGATGTCCATGCCTGCGTAAGGCTGGGCTGCATCAACAAACCACTGCATCTCTGATTCTTGATCGGCACGGCTAATGGCCGAACGTTCAATTGTGCTGTCTAGAAAGTCGATTGCGGCCGCCATATCAGCATGGGCGGAATTGCCCAGTACCGCAAAGGCCAGTGCCATCGCTGTCGTTGATTTTAAAGGTAAGTTCATTATCTTATCTCCTCCCGATAGTAGAACTTTTCATATTTTGGCCATGCGGCATGTATCGTTGCCGCACAGCATATCTACTGATCAGACCCAGCGAAAAACCGCGCCGGCGTAGATCAGGCAGACCAGCAGCGCATATGGCTGGGGTCCGACCTCAAGACCCAGCCAAATCAGATTGATAAAGGCTGATCCTAAGAGCGTGATGAACAAACGATCACCACGGGTCGTTTCGATCCGAAGAACGCCAACGCGTGGCGTTTCGGGAACTTTGATTGCAAGGATCGTAAAGATCACAAGCAGGGTCGCGATAACCGCAAAGAAAATTGCGGTCGGTGTTGTCCAAGCCATCCATGCCATGTGCAGTCTCCTTGGTTACACGCGGCCTAGGGCAAAGCCCTTGGCGATGTAGTTACGTACGAAATAGATCACGAGAGCACCGGGAACGATGGTCAGCACACCGGCTGCCGCTAGAACGCCCCAGTCCATGCCAGAGGCCGAAACCGTCCGTGTCATGGTGGCCGCGATTGGCTTTGCGTCGACCGAAGTCAGTGTCCGGCTAAGCAGCAGTTCGACCCACGAAAACATAAAGCAAAAGAACGCCGCGACGCCGATCCCGCTGGCGATCAGCGGTGTAAAGATACGGATGAAAAAGCGTCCAAAGCTGTAGCCATCGATATAGGCGGTCTCGTCGATTTCCTTTGGTACGCCGCGCATGAACCCTTCGAGAATCCAAACCGCTAGCGGTACATTGAATAGGCAATGTGCCAAGGCCACCGCGATATGCGTATCGAACAATCCAACCGAGCTATACAGCTGAAAGAAGGGCAGGGCGAAAACCGCAGGTGGTGCCATCCGGTTGGTCAGCAGCCAAAAGAACAGATGCTTATCACCAAGGAACGTATACCGCGAAAACGCATAAGCTGCGGGGAGTGCCACAGTGATACTGATCACAGTGTTCATGACGACATAGATCATCGAATTGACGTACCCCATGTACCAGCTGGGGTCGGTCAAAATCTTGGTGTAGTTCGCAAATGTCAGATCACGCGGCCAAAGAGAAAAGCCACCCAAAATCTCGGCGTTGGTCTTTAGGCTCATGTTCAGCAGCCAGTAGATCGGCAAAAGCAGGAACAATAGATAAAGCCCCATCACGATGGCAGGCCCATTGATCCGTGAAGTTTTGCGGCGGGTTGCAGCGGGTGTCACTGTCTTTGCTCCCGAGATGGGCTGTGTTGTTACATCAGTCATCACACACCGTCCCGTTTATCGAGGTTGGTCATCACGGTGTAGAACACCCATGAAATCAGAAGGATCACGAGGAAATACATGATCGAGAAAGCAGCCGCCGGGCCCAGGTCGAACTGACCCATCGCCATTTTCACAAGGTCAATCGACAGGAACGTTGTGGCGTTGCCTGGGCCACCGCCTGTGACGACGAAAGGCTCTGTGTAGATCATAAAGCTATCCATGAACCGCAGTAGGATCGCGATCATCAATACGCCCGCCATTTTAGGTAGTTCGATGTAGCGGAAGACTTTCCAGCGCGATGCTTGGTCGATTTTGGCGGCCTGATAATAGGCGTCGGGGATCGATTGCAGGCCAGCATAGGCAAGCAGCGCAACCAAAGACGTCCAGTGCCAAACATCCATCACAATCAAGGTGGCCCAAGCGGCGATGAAATCTTGGGTGTAGTTGTAGGAAATGCCAAGTTTATCCAGCGTATAGCCAAGAAGTCCAATGTCGACGCGACCAAAGATTTGCCAAATCGTCCCGACAACGTTCCAAGGGATCAGCAGGGGCAATGACATCAGCACCAGACAAAAGCTCGCCCAGAACCCTTTTTTCGGCATGTTGAGAGCCACGAAAATACCAAGCGGAATTTCGATCGCAAGAATGATTGCTGAAAACGCCAGCTGTCGGGTTAGCGCATTCCACATGCGCTCTGAATCTAGCATTTCGCGGAACCATTCGAGGCCCGCCCAGAAGAACTGGTTGTTTCCGAATGTGTCTTGGACCGAATAGTTCACGACAGTCATCAACGGAATAACCGCCGAAAACGCGACTAGCACCAGAACGGGCAGGACCAGAAACCATGCTTTTTGATTAACAGTCTTGTTCATTACGCGGCCTCCTGCTGCGGTTGGACGCGCCAATCGTCGGCGTAGACGTTGATACCCTTGGGATCGAATACGATACGGTTGGTGTCGGCTGCGATATTTGCGCCTTCGTCAGCGATGGCTGCGATCTGCTGGCCATTCACGTCAAGGCGAACAATTTTGTGCCGCCCGACGTCTTCGATACGTTGGATGCGGGCAGGAATGCCGGTGCCATCAGTCGATAGTTTGATGAATTCGGGACGGACGCCAACTTGAGTGCGGCCAGTTTGCGGCGTGTATCCCGCGCCCAGATCAATTTGCGTGCCCGAGATCGATGCGGTCGATCCATCGATCGTAGCATCAAATAGGTTCATGCCCGGCGATCCAATAAAGTACCCCACAAATGTATGCGCGGGACGTTCGAACAGTTCTTGTGGCGTGCCAATCTGCACAACGCGCCCATCGTACATCACCACAACTTTGTCAGCGAAGGTCAGCGCCTCTGTTTGGTCGTGGGTCACATAGATCATCGTATGACCGAATTCGTGGTGCAGCGCCTTTAGCTGCGTGCGCAGTTCCCATTTCATATGCGGGTCGATTACGGTCAGCGGTTCGTCAAACAACAGTGCGTTCACATCTTCGCGGACCATGCCACGACCGAGCGAAATCTTTTGTTTTGCATCAGCGGTTAGACCACGCGCCTTTTGGTTTAACCTGTCTTCCATCCCAATCATCGCGGCGATTTGGTTCACACGTTGCGCGATATATTTAGGATCGTCGCCACGGTTACGCAGTGGAAACGCAAGGTTATCGCGAACAGTCATTGTGTCGTAGACAACGGGAAACTGGAAAACCTGCGCGATGTTGCGTTCAGCTGTCGGCGCATGCGTGACGTCTTTGTCGTCAAACAAAATACGCCCCTGACTAGGATGCAGCAGCCCCGAGATAATATTGAGTAGCGTCGATTTCCCACAGCCCGAGGACCCAAGTAGGGCATAGGCTTCGCCGTCGGTCCAGTCGTGGTTTAATTCCTTGAGCGCAAAGTCGTTTTCGCTACTGGGATTGGGCAGGTAGGAATGCGCGAGGTTATCAAGTGTAATTTTTGCCATGTTACGCAGCCTCTGCATATGGGGCAGCGGACAACAATGCGCCGTCGGGCGAAAAGATATACGCGTGCGCAGGATCAAGATAAATCTTAAGCGGTTGCCCGATAGAAAGATCGCGGACACCATGCACAAGACCGACCCAGCGTTCGCCATGGTGGTCTAAATGGACAAATGTTTCTGACCCGGTGATTTCGGTCACAGTCAACTGGGTTGCGAATTCCAATGTGTCTGCGCCTTGTGGCTCTAACTCTAGGTGGTTCGGACGGAAACCAGCCATATAAGTCCCATCTGGTAGATCCGCCAATTGGCTAGGTGCGGCAGCGCTTTGACCATCACCGAAGGAAATCTTGCTGCCGAACTTTGTCACGTTGATAAAGTTCATGGGCGGATCGGAAAATACGCGTGCGGTCGTCGCATCGCTGGGGCGGCGGTAAACTGTTGGTGTAAGGCCAAACTGGGTTATCCGACCTTCCCATAGGGTGGCCGTGTTGCCGCCAAGTAGAAGAGCTTCTTCTGGTTCGGTCGTTGCGTAGACAAAAATCGCACCGGATTCTTCAAAAATACGTGGAATTTCAGCGCGCAATTCTTCGCGCAGCTTATAGTCAAGGTTGGCAAGCGGCTCATCCAGTAAAACTAAACCAGCCTTTTTGACTAAGGCACGCGCGAGCGCACAGCGTTGCTGCTGGCCACCCGAGAGCTCTAGCGGTTTGCGGTCAAGCATTGGCGACAACTGCATTAGCTCTGCTGCTTCTTTCACCGCCGCGTCAATCTCTTGCGCGGATTTGCCCATCAGCCGCATCGGGGAGGCGATGTTTTCATAGACAGTCATCGATGGGTAGTTGATGAACTGCTGGTAAACCATGGCGACCTTGCGATCTTGAACGCGCATGCCGGTTACATCATCATCGTTCCACAGGATTTTGCCCGTGTTGGGTACGTCCAATCCTGCCATCAGCCGCATCAGCGATGTTTTACCAGCCGAGGTCGGCCCAAGCAGGACGTTCATCGTCCCTTTTTGAAGCGTAAGATCTGTCGGGAAGATGTGCGTCTTCCCGTCAACGATCTTAGACACTCCCTCCATTTTAAGCGTCATTTTTGTTTTTCTCCCCCCGGGCGGTTCTTAGGCCGCGTCTGTCCTTAGGACGTCGGCACGGTTGGCCTGCATCCATTCATCTAATGCCGATATTTGGTCGGCGGATAGTCTGAGCCCCAGCTTGCTACGACGCCAGACGACATCCTCTGCTGTGCGGGCGAATTCATTCCGCATCAGCCACACGATCTCGGCTTCATAAAGGTTCGCACCAAAGTCTTTGCCTAGGTCGGTATAGCTTTGTGCTGTGCCCAAGATTGTGGGTGCTTCTGTGCCGTAAGCGCGAACCAAACGAAGCGCATGTGCGGATGTCAGAAACGCATAGTCATGCGAAAGTTCGGCAACCTTGGTGTCGAACGCTGATACCTCGAAATCACCGCCTGGCAGTGCAACACCTGCCGTCCATTTGTCGGGGAGATCGGGGAAATAAGCCTTAACCTTATCCATAGCACTTTCGGCCAGTCGTCGATAGGTTGTTATTTTTCCGCCAAAGACGTTCAGAACGGGTGCGCCACCTGTGTTATCCACTTTGAGAGTGTAGTCGCGTGTGGCTGCCGTAGCAGAGCTTGCCCCATCATCGTAAAGCGGGCGCACACCTGAGTAGGACCAAACCACATCTTCGGCTTTGATCGTTGATTTGAAGTAGCCATTCGCGAAATTGATAAGGTAGTCGCGTTCTTCGTCGGTGCAAATAGGCGAAACAGAAGGGTCTTCATGGTCAGCATCGGTTGTCCCGATCAGGGTAAAGTCCGTTTCATAAGGGATAGCGAAAATAATGCGGCCATCAGTTCCTTGGAAGAAATAGCATTTATCGTGATCATATAGTTTACGGGTAACAATGTGGCTGCCACGTACAAGGCGCACATCTTCAGTGCTGTTTACCCGTAGCTTTTGGTGAATGATATCGCCGACCCACGGTCCTGCAGCATTGATTAGCATGCGTGCACGGACGACTTTGGTTTCGTTTGTATCCAGATCCTCGACGATCACTTCCCATAGATCATCAACGCGGTCCGCTTTGATGACTTTGGTGCGGGTCATGATTTGTGCACCGCGTGCGACAGCATCACGCGCATTCAACACCACAAGCCGGGAATCTTCGATCCAGCAATCTGAGTATTCGTATGCTTTGGCGAACTTATCGTCCAACGGAGCGCCTTCAGGGCCGCTACGCAAGTCGACCGTCGTCGTGGCTGGTAGAATTTTGCGCCCACCTAGGTTGTCATACATGAACAGCCCAAAGCGGATCAGCCACGCCGGGCGGCGGCCCTTTAGCCAAGGCATGATGACGTTCAGCAGTTTGGATGTTGGGGTGCTACCTTCGAACCGCATGTCGTTGTGGTAGGGTAGAACGAACCGCATTGGCCAAGAAATATGAGGCATCGCCCGCAGTAGCGTTTCACGTTCGATCAGTGCTTCGCGTACCAACCGTACTTCGAAATATTCGAGGTAGCGCAATCCGCCGTGGAACAGTTTTGTTGATGCTGATGACGTAGCGGATGCCAGATCGGACATTTCGGCTAAGGTCACCGTTAAGCCACGACCGACCGCATCGCGTGCGATACCGCAGCCGTTAATGCCGCCACCGATCACAAAGAGATCGCGTACATCTTCTGATGTCTGAGAATGTGGCAACTGGTTCTCCCCCTACCAAGAGCCGATGGATTTCGAAAATTTATGCAGCGAGTCGCGTTCGAATGGAAGTGAATTTTGTTCGTTTGTGTTCGATTTTTGATAATATATTGATTTTAAACGTAAAATATTGCTAACTGTTTTAACTCGCTATCGCTTGGATCGTGCGAAATGTCGAGAAGCGAACATAAACGAATATTTTTGTTGTCTAATTTTGCGAAAGCGAACTAATGTTGCGGGCGCTGTCGCAAGAAACGATACCAAACGCGCAGCAAACAGGGGGGGCAATGGCACAAACATTCAGAGCGCCAGAGATCATTGATATTGCGCGACGCGAGGGCAAAGTGACCGTTGAGGGGCTGGCAGAGCATTTTGGCGTGACGTTGCAAACGATACGTCGCGATTTAACAGAGCTTGCAGATACGGGGCGGCTTGAACGGGTCCACGGTGGAGCGATCCTACCTTCGAGCACAACAAATATTGGCTACGAAGATCGTCGCATTTTGAACAATCAACAAAAGGTCGACATCGCCCGCGCCTGCGCAAGCGAATTGCCAGAGGATTGTTCGGTGTTCCTAAACATTGGTACAACAACAGAGGCCGTCGCAGCCGAATTATTGAACCACCGCAACCTTATGTCAGTGACTAATAATATGAACGTGGCAAATATTCTGGCCGCAAACCCAAATTGTCAGGTCATTGTCACTGGCGGTAGCTTGCGCCGGTCAGATGGTGGGTTGGTAGGCAGCATCACCACGGACACGATCCGAAAATTCAAATTCGACTATGCTATTATCGGATGCTCGGCTTTGGATGATGACGGTGACCTACTTGATTTCGATATTCATGAGGTGGGCGTTAGTCAGGCGATCATTGAGCAATCACGACACGTTTTTGTTGTCACAGACCACACGAAATTTCACCGGTCTGCCCCTGCAAGAATCGGGTCACTTGCGGCTGTCGACGCAATATTTACCGATAGACCTGTATCTGAGAATTTGCAGGCCCGCTGCGATGCTTGGGGAACGCGCGTCATTTGTACGCAAGGCTAGGGATTTGGATGGGCGTTGTTTTCAGCGTCTCCAGACCCCAACGGACTCAACGAGGTCTTCGATTTCTTGGTCTGAGAGCATTTTCTGTCCGCTGGCGCCGTTTTTTCTGCGGATGAAGTTCAGCGCCGCATATTTCGCGGCCCCCCGTTGGAAAAGGTTCGTGGCGTGATTTCGGTAAAATTGCTCCCAAAATGGCGCTGATCTCAATTTGAGTTTTTTGATTTCACCGTCATCCCTAAGAGAGTAAAACTCTTCTAAAATTGTATCTATCACCACTCCGTCCACGTTTAATTCGTCGGCGCGCTCGACGAAGTCTAGTGGGGTTTCGTTCTTTAGAGGTGTTATCGGCTGCATGGAACGAGCAATAACATGACATGCTACGTCGGTAAACTTTTGAAGAAGCGTTGCCGCGCTATCCCATTCGTTCTGAGGCGTATGATCCGGGTGACGCTGGAAACACGACCGTCTTGTTTCCGTTGAGGAATACGCGCCCATGAATATGTGCGTGGATCGCGCGGGCAAAGACTTGGGCTTCTACATCGCGACCCAACGATACGTAGTCGTTCGGGGACTGCGCGTGTGTGACGCGGGTAATGTCTTGTTCGATGATGGGGCCTTCGTCGAGGTCGGCAGTCACATAGTGGGACGTTGCGCCGATCAGTTTTACACCACGTTCAAACGCTTGCTTGTAAGGGTTCGCACCCTTGAACGAAGGCAGGAATGAATGGTGGATGTTGATAATCCGTCCAGACATTTGCTTGCACATCTGGTCCGACAGAATTTGCATATAGCGGGCAAGAACGATCAGTTCGGCGCCGGTGTCTTCGACGACTTGCATGATACGTGCTTCGGCGTCCGGTTTGTTTTCTTTGGTGACTTTGATGCAATGGAACGGGATGTCGTGGTTCACGACGACCTTTTGGTAATCCATATGGTTCGAAATTACGGCCACGATTTCAATGGGCAACGCGCCAATTTGCCAACGGTAAAGCAAGTCGTTTAGGCAGTGGCCGAAACGTGATACCATGATGATAACCTTGGGCTTAACCGATTCATCAAAGAATTCGGCCTTCATATCGTATTTGCCTGCGATGCCTGCGAACCGTTCTTCAAGTTCGGCCAAGGTCACGCCTTCTTCGGATCGAAAGCTGTTGCGCATAAAGAAATAGCCGGTGTCTTTGTCGTCAAACTGTGAACTATCGGTGATGTTGCAACCCTGTTCAGCAAGAAAGGTCGATGTCTCGGCGACGATCCCGCGGGTCGATTTACATTGTACGCGAAGGGCAAAGTTAGTCATGGCGAATGGTGCTCCGGCTAGTTCGGACCGCGTCTGGTCGTGTCTGACGTTTGTGATAATGGCGTTCTTGCGCCTTTGACTACATCAAAGCGACGCCTGAAGCGCCGGAATAGACACTTCTAGATTTCCGATCCGACACGCATGTCGCGGATGAGGTCAGATTTCATGCACACGCACGCCGTCACCGCAAACCTCCTGCGCAATATCAACGACATGCTGGTGGTGCGTCAGATAGATCGCCTGCCCGCGTCGCCCGATCCGTTCCATCATTTTGCATGCGGCCTTTGTGCGTTCTTCGTCAAAGGTCTCGAAAATATCGTCGCAAAAGAACGGAAGGCAGGTGCCTTGGCTGGCCAGTTGTTCATATGCGGCGGCACGCAGTGCAAGATACAGCTGAAACCGGGTGCCTTTGGACATGTCTTGCGCTTGTTTTGCGCGACCCGACGCATCAATTGCGATCAAGGTTTCGTTTGCCCCGTCAGGTTTCGTTTGTAGCGCCGTATATGCGCCGTTTGTCAGTTCAGAAAAAGCGAGCTGTGTGGCATCCATCATGCTACTGCGGTGTGTGTCGCGGTAACGTCTGATAGCTTCTTGAGCTAACATATGGCCAGCGCGCAGTTCGACATATCGCAAGGCAACATCCTGCATGGCGAGTTCAAGCGTGGTTTTGCGTTCGGCAAGTTCGGCGATCACGTTGTCATCAGTAACAGACTGCAAATCTTTTGCCGCTTCGGCGCGGGCGGCGATCGCCTGTCTATATCGGGTTTCTAATTCATCGAGGTCACCTTGTAACTGCATAGATTGCGCATCGAGCATTGCAGGGCTGGTATTTTCTAGTGCGGTCCGTGCCTCAGTCATATCATGCAGATCCAGTTGTCCGACGATTTGGGTTTCCAATTCATCCACTTCACGGCGGGCGGAAATAACGTCCTTGGCCTTGGCGACGGCGTGGCGCAGGTCATCAACAGATTGAGCCGCGACATGCTTTGGAAATAGCTTTCCAAGTTCTGCCACTTTGCGGTCGATATCGGTCAGGCTTTGCTGTGCGCGGGTAATTGCGGATTTTTGGTTGATGACCTTGGCCGTTAACGCGGCATGGTTCGTTTCTGCGCTCTGCGCTGCGCTTGATAACTCCGCTAAGGCGGCAAAGACATTTAGGGGGTCATCACGGACGTCTAACTCGTGTTTCGTGGCAAGCTCTGCCATTGCTGCGCTAAACTGAGCCTGATCAGCCTGCATTGCGTCGACCTGCCGGGCAGCTGTCGTGCGGCGCACGTCAAGTTCGCGTAGAGTGCGCAAAGGTTCGAATGACAGTTCAAGCCGATCTGGTTCAACCTGATTATGTAGGCATTCCGCGACCAGTTTATCCCAGTCTTTGCTAGCGCTATTCGCAATACTAAGCAGTTCAGCGCACCGCTGCACCCGTTTCTTATGATCGGACGTCAGATCATCCAAGGCGCGTTGTTCGGTGTTGCGCTGTTCGCGCAGTTCGCGCGCGGCCTTGTCTTTTTGTCGTGCCGCAGCGAGCAGAGTGTCAAAGTCAGGTGCGTCTAACGAGATATGTTCACTCAGGACTGCGACCAAACGGCTAGATTTCTCCAAAATCGCGGCGTTTTCATCGCGTATGATGTTAAGCTGCTGTTGGGCTGCATGGGCGGCTTCGACCTGCGTAACCCATTTGGCGAATGCGATAGGATTAGGGGGTGTTGTGAGGCCCATTTGTTGCGCCGCAGTATTGATCTGGTTTGAAATGCTGGCCTGTTGGGTTTGCTGTTTCTCCAGTCGCTGTTTGACGTGTTCGACCCGCGCTTTGATTTCAGCCAAGTTTTGGGTCGCTTGGCGCAATTGCCCGATGTCGTTAGCCTGTGTGAAGCGTTGCTGCGCGGTATTATCTGTGCGCTGTAGCGCAGCTTCGAATTTGTCGGCCGTTTCGACATTCAATGCGTCACGGTGTGCATGCCAAAGCGCGTTGCGCTGCTGCATTTCAGCGTCGGATGTCGCGTCATCAATCGTTAATCCACTGCTGCGCATCTGTTCGATTTGCGCATGTAACACAGCGATTTCTGCGTTAAGTTGATCAATCTCGTCGTTTGTTTGTGCGATCTTTCGGGTTGCCTCGCTATGCGTATCAGCAAGCGAACCGACTTCTTGGGTCGTTAAAGCGCATGGCGATAGCGTGCTAAACGACTGCCCGTTGATGCTAAGGCCCGCCAGCGCGATTGCCAGTTGGCGTTGCGCTGTTGCGATAGCTGCTGTCGCTTTCGCATATGCGGGCGCAAGGCTGTCTGCTGAAAACCGGTCGAATATCTCCCCGATTGTAGTGCCAACAGGGTGCGCTGCCGTGGTCCGCGCCAGATTTTCTGAAACGATGGCTAACCGATCAGACAGGTGCGTTACCTCGTCACGTTCAGTTTGTAGGTTTTGGACCGCTGTGCGCTTTGCTTCGCGCGATTGTTCTAGCTGTGAAAGGACCGAAGGGGCGATGATCAATTGGGTCGGGTCATCGTGTGCGCCCAGTTCGGACGCGGCTCTTGTCATATCAGCGATGATTTCATCACGTGTTTCTATGCGGCGGGGCAGGTCCAGCTGTGCGGTCGCAAACCGGCTGCGTGCAGGATCAAGATCCGCTAGCGCGCTTTGCAGATATAGCTGATCGGGCTGTCGCGCGATTTGTGAAAGCTCAACCCCAAGCTCGTTCACTTCATCCTGCAATCGGGCGATGTCGGCTTGGGCTTGGCGTTGATCAGTCAGCATGCGCACCAAGTTTTCGGGCGCAACATCAAGCGTATCGGGATAGTCTGCGAACGGGGCGATATCTGCTTCAAGCTGATCCAGCTTTTGCAACAGTGGCAGCGCGGCTTGTTGCGTTCTTATCTTGGCCAGTTGGGACATCCGTTTTGCGCGTTCATCCCCGATTTCGGTTTCTTGCGACGTTGCTGTCGTTAGTGCCTGTCGTAATTTCCGGTAAGCGCTGGCCGGCACGTCTTGGGCTTTGATTTGCGCCACGACGTCGGTCAGTTCTTTCTTGATCTGCGCCATTTCAGATTTGCTGGATCGTTTGAGGTAAAGCGCGTTTGCATCTGTATCAACGCGGTCCAGTACTGTCGTTAGGTCACTGACGCCTGCGGCAGCGGAAAACAGCAACCGCCCAATGTCGCCCTTACTATTCGCGATTTCTTCGCCGCCGGCTTCGATTGTTTCATCGTCGAGGCAAAGCAAACTGCGATAGTCGGCAGCCGTTAATCCACCAAGATGCGCGGCAATCGCTGCTTCGGGCAGGGTCGTGCCATTGGCATCTACTAAAGATGTTGCGCGGGTTGGTAGTCGGGTCAGTGTTAAATCGCCTTGTGCGGTTTCCAACGTGCCAGATACCCGCAGGTTTTTGCGTTGATGCTGAAAATCATAGGCTTCGCGTGTGTCAAACCCGTATAGCAGCCGCAGATATGCCTCCATCGTGGTGGTTTTACCTGCCTCATTCGGCCCGTATACAATATGAAAGTCAGGTTCACCTTCGCTCCCTGTACCAAAGTCATAGGATTTGCCTGCAAAGTGCCCAAACAGGTCGAGGCTTAGCTTTTTTAATCGCATCAGTCTGTTGCGCCTTTCATGAGGGCAATCATCTGTGCAGCGCCGCGATCAGCAAGGTCTGCGGCAAGGGTCGTTAGCGCGTCTTGGTCCGGTAACATGTCAGCACGTAGGTGGGCGGGTAATTCTGACAGCATCGCATCCACCATTCCAGTCATTTCCGTTGAAAACCCCGGTTCACCGCGAATGCCGTCCATTATTTGTCCCAGCTCGTCTGTTGCGTTGTTCGTCTCTGACGATATCGGTCGCTGAAGGTCAAAGCTGACTTTGTCGATCCACAACTTCCCCGTTTCGCGGGCCAGTTCGCGTGCGGTTTCTTCCCAGACACCACGATCGCGCAGGATTTGCCAATGACGTTTGGGCTGACCCGTAAAGAACAAGCGCAAGATCGCGGTTTCGTCGGTGGCTTGGCCTAAGTCACGAAGGGTTTGTCGCAAAACATCGCGCAACATGTCGTTGGTGTCAGATGTACTGATATCAATTGAATGGCTGATAAACGTGACCGCCGATGTTGGCACTTCGCTGAGGGTGATTTCACGGCCATCAATATGGAGCATCGTGGCAGATTGCGGCCCCGATTCACCGATGTCGCGGCCTTGAGGGATGCCGGGCATGACAATCCACGGGGTACTGCCGTAAACGCGCCGTTTGTGAATATGCCCTAACGCCCAGTAGTCAAAACCCATTCCTTGCAGGTCAGCTTCGGAGCAGGGAGCATAGGTGTCGTGGCCCGCAGCGCCTGCAAGCGATGTGTGCAGCATGCCAATATTGATTGCGTCGGCTATTGGAGCGTTGAATTTGTCCAGCAGACTATCGGGAGCATGCCGCCCGCTAAAGCTGACGCCGTGAACCCAAATGTTCGTTTCTGGTAACTGCACCTTGCCACCACGCCCGTCAAAAACGTGGACGTTTGCGGGCAGGGCGACTTCGCCGGTAATGGGGTTTTCGGCGTCATGGTTTCCTTTGATATAGAATACAGGAATATCCGCATCCGCGAGCCGATCTAGCTGGGTGACAAGAAACGCTGCAGTTTTGGCGCTGCGTGCGGAACCGTCGAATAAATCGCCAGCAATCAATAGCGCGGCAACCCGTTCAGATAAGGCCGTGTCCACAATCCGAATAAATGCAGATCGCGTGGCCGTTTGTACGATGTCACGCATCGTTTCATCGCGCAGGGCCAACGATTTCAGCGGTGAATCAAGATGTAAATCAGCGGTATGCAAAATGCGGATCAAATGCGTTCTCCTTAGGTGCGAACTTGATCGCTTTTCGGAAAAAGCGCAACGGCAAGGGACTCGCGCGTCACAAGGCAGGCGGATGGATCGCCTAGCCTAGCAGAAAAAGTCGGGATGCTGCCGTTCAAGAGGCTCTATCCGGTTGATCAACTGAGCAAGGTGATACCGCATCGCCTTTGCCGCCGCTTGTGGGTCTTGGTCGGTGATCGCATCTAATATCGCAGCATGTTCAGCAAGCGTTTCTGCGGGGCGACCAGCTTTGGGTAGAACCAGCATCCTGACGCGCCGCAACTGAAGTGCGAGCTGTCCAGCAATCGCAGCGACAGACCGAAAGCCCGTAAACTCTAACAACATTTTGTGAAATGCCTCGTCGGCCTCAAAGAAGCCGTGGAAATCCTCGTCTTCGACCAGCAGTTTTTGCAGGTGAACGTTTCGCTTGAGCTGAAGGATTTGATCGTGCGTCCGGGTCGCAGCGACGCGTTTCACTGCTGCGACTTCGACCGCATCACGCAAAAAACATTCTTCGCGGATCTCGTCCAATGAAAATCGTGTCACGCGGGTTGCAGATTGTGGAACCACATCAACGAGCCCGTCGCCTGACAGTCGTGTTAACGCATCGGCGACTGGCGATCGCGACACACCAAATTGTTCGCAGATCGCCGCCTTGCGCAGGACGGTGCCGGGGACCAATTTCATATCAAGGATCGCGTCGCGTAGGGCGGTATAGACCCGCTGTGAAAGAGGTCCATCAAGCTGGTCAATGTCCGTTAAGGTATCAACGCTAATGTTGGTCGTGTTCGCCAAGTCTGTTCTCCGATCTTAACTGACATGTTAGTTGACAGGTGCTGCGTGTAAAGCTAATTGTGATTTTGTTTTTAACGAACTCTTTTATGCCAGCATAGGACGCCAGTATGCCCCAAGTGATCTGCCTTCACGACGACGACAATATCGTTATCGCACTTGCAGATTTGGACGCTGGCGCTGTTGCTGATGGGGTCGAGGTGCCTTTGGCGCAATCGATTGTCCGCGGGCACAAGATCGCGCGCTGGGCCATTGCGTCAGGCGAAAAGATCATTCGCTATGGCCAAACGATTGGTCAGGCCAAAAAAGACATTGCGGCTGGCGAACATATCCATGTTCAAAACCTTGGCATGGGCGATCATGCCCAAGACTATGCTTTCGCGAGCGAAGTGAAAACGCTTGAACCCGCCACCCAAGAACGGACTTTCAATGGCTATCATCGTGCAGATGGTGGGGTGGGTACGCGCAACTATATCGGTATTTTGACCTCGGTGAACTGTTCGGGTTCTGTTGCTAAATTCATCGCCGAGGCCGCTGAGAAATCAGGTTTGCTGGACGCGTTTCCAAATGTGGACGGGATCGTTCCAATCACCCATGGCACTGGTTGTGGCATGTCGGGCGAAAACGAAGGCTATGACGCGCTGTTCCGCACGTTGTCTGGCTATGCGTGTCACCCTAACTTTGGTGGCATTCTGCTGATTGGACTTGGCTGCGAGGTTATGCAGCTGTCTGCGCTTGTCGATGGTCGCCCAATCCGGGCTGACGGCGCGTTGCGCTATATGACCATCCAACAAGAGGGCGGGACGCGCAAAACCATAGAAAAAGGTTTGGAGCAACTGGTCGGCGTTGCTGCGCTTGCCAATCAGGTTACCCGTCAGCCAGCACCGATTTCCAAGATCATGGTTGGGATGCAGTGCGGCGGGTCTGACGGGTATTCTGGGATTACAGCGAACCCTGCGCTGGGCGTGGCATCTGATTTGTTGGTACGTCACGGCGGGACAACGATCCTGTCAGAGACGTCAGAAATCTATGGCGCTGAACATTTGCTGACCCGCCGTGCGATATCGCAAGAAGTCGGTCAAAAGCTAATCGACCGCGTGCTGTGGTGGGAAGACTACTGTGCCCGCAACGGTGGCGAGATGGACAACAATCCAAGCCCCGGCAACAAACGCGGTGGGCTGACTACGATCCTTGAAAAGTCGCTGGGCGCGGTCGCGAAAAGCGGCAGTGCACCACTGGCGGATGTCTACAAATTTGCCGAGAAGATCATGACACCGGGTTTTGTCTTTATGGATAGCCCCGGGTTCGACCCTTGTTCTGTAACGGGGCAGGTCGCGTCGGGTGCGAACCTGATTGCCTTTACTACCGGGCGGGGTTCGGTGTCGGGTTATATGCCTACGCCGGGAATTAAGATCGCCACCAACAGCGAAATGTATGCCCGCATGTCGGACGACATGGATATGAACTGCGGTGATATCGTGACTGATGGCGTATCAATCGAAGACAAGGGACGCGATTTGTTTGAATTGTTCATTCGCGTGGCCTCGGGCGAGAAAACCAAAAGCGAAGAGTTGGGCTATGGCGGGGTGGAGTTCGTGCCATGGCAAATCGGCGCGGTGATGTAAGCAAAAACGGGGGGAGCCGGGAATGCGATTGAAGGACAAGACCATACTGATCACTGCTGCAGGGCAGGGGATGGGGCGTGCTGCGGCGATTGCCTGCGCGGCAGAAGGTGCGCAGGTCTATGCCACGGATGTGAACCGCGAAGCACTGGAAACGTTGGAGGCAGTTGAGGGCATCCAAACCCGATACTTTGATGTGACAGATGCGGCGGCGACGCTGGCACTTGCCGAGGAATTGCCAGACCTTGATTGTCTATTTAACTGCGCTGGCATCGTGCACCACGGCACAATTCTAGATGTGTCAGACGCCGATTGGGATCTGTCGGTCAGCGTAAACATAACCTCAATGCTGCGGATAAGTCGGGCATTTATTCCCGGTATGTTGCGGCGGGCAGAAATTACAGGCACCGCATCTATCTTGAATATGTCCTCGATGGCCTCTTCGATCAAAGGGTTCCCATTCCGCACCGCTTACGGCGCAACGAAGGCTGCCGTCCTAGGGCTGACCAAAGCGGTCGCCGCTGATTTCGTAAGCACCGGTTTGCGTTGTAATGCGCTTTGCCCGGGTACGGTCGATACACCGTCACTACAGGGAAGGATCGCATCTGCACCCGACCCGGTTCAGGCCGAAAAGGACTTTATCGCGCGTCAGCCGATGGGACGACTGGCAACCGTCGATGACATGACCCCAACGATTATTCATCTGCTGTCGGACGACAGCCGCTTTGTCACAGGGCAAGCCATTTTGGTCGACGGAGGCGTCACGATCTAAGCGTGATTGATTGCTTTCAATTCTTGGCTGGCTATGGTCAGCGGGCCAATACTTTTTTGCGGAAAGGGCAAAGATGAAACTGTTGCGTTACGGGCCTGCGGGTCAAGAAAAGCCGGGACTTTTGGACGATCAGGGGCAGGTGCGTGACCTGTCGGGCATCGTATCTGATATTGCAGGCGACACATTGACCACCGAAGGTATGGATAAGCTGCGTGGGCTGGACATGGACGCGCTGCCAGTTGTGCAAGGGACACCGCAAGAAAGCCTGCGTTTGGGTGCATGTGTTGGCAACATTGGAAAATTCATCTGTATCGGTTTGAACTATGCCGACCACGCTGCCGAAAGCGGTCTGGATGTACCGCCAGAGCCCGTAATCTTCAATAAATGGACCTCTGCGGTGGTGGGCCCGAATGATGATGTCATGATCCCGCGTGGATCAATTAAGACCGATTGGGAAGTCGAACTCGGCGTGGTTATCGGTACTGGTGGTTCCTACATCGACGAAGCTGACGCGATGAACCATGTCGCAGGTTTTTGCGTGGTTAACGATGTGTCCGAACGTGAATATCAGATCGAACGCGCGGGTACTTGGGACAAGGGCAAGGGGTGCGATACCTTTGGCCCCACTGGTCCGTGGCTCGTGACGCCGGATGAAGTCGGCGATTTTGATAACCTGTCCATGTGGCTGGATGTCGACGGCAAACGTTACCAAAACGGTTCTACTGCGACGATGGTCTATAAGGTGCCGTTCCTTGTCGCGTATTGTAGCCGCTTTATGTCGTTGCAACCCGGTGACGTGATCTCAACTGGGACGCCGCCTGGCGTTGGTATGGGACAAAAACCGCCAACATACCTCAAAGGTGGCGAAGTCATGCGGCTTGGGATTGATGGGCTGGGTGAACAGCAGCAAAAAGTCACTAAGGCGTAGATTCCGTCGTGCAGGGCCATCTGGGGATGTTTCACCCTTGATGGCCCTTAACGTGAATGTGCTTGCTCTGCATTAGCCTTAGATTGTATTTCTGTGGGGTGAATGTTGATTTTTTCATATAACGTAACATTTTAGTCGAATTTTAGTTTGCTATTTGGAGCGCGTTCGTTAGTCACGGCCCTGCAGTTTGGCGGGCTGGTTACGTTACGTCGCAACACCCTAAGTCCTTCGAATTGCAAGAAATGACCTCTGGTTGCGGAGGTGGTGTAATTTAATGATTTACGGGGTAAAATGACTGATTTTAATGTGCATGCGCGCAAAGTATCTACTTTGGCGCGTATTTTTGTGTGTGCTGCAGGCGTGATGGGCGGAACCATGGCGAACGCGCAGCAAAGCCTTCCTGTCGAACTGAAGTCTTTGGATGGTACGATGTAGATTGTTGGAAATATGCTTTCCGTCGATGGCGATACTTTTGTTGTTGAAACGCAAGATTTGGGCACGGTGCGGGTTCAGCGTGACAGCGTTATTTGTTTGGGTGCTGTATGCCCAGAGGGGAGTGCCTCTGCGGATGCTTCAGAAACCACTGAAGTCGAGAACATCGACTTTGGTCCGGAATTTGGTATTTATGGGTCGCGGACTGTTGGTACGACTTTAATCCCAAACTTGCTGCGTGGATATGCGCAATCTGTTGGCGCATCTTATGAAATCTTACCGACTGACGATCCAGCGGAACGTATCGTTCGTTTGGTAAACGCTGACGGTACATTGCGCGCTGAGATTGATTTGCAAACACGCGGATCGGGCAGCGCATTTCCGGCGCTTGCGGATCGTGTGGCGGCAATTGGTGTTGCTGACCGCCGTATGAAGGATAGCGATGTCGTAAAAATTGCGGCGGCGGGTATTCCTGACCTTCGTGACACGGCGAACGAAACGGTTTTGGGTGTTGATGGGATCATCATGATTACACACCCAGAAAACCCCGTACGTAACCTGAGCGCAGAAGATATTGTACGAATTTGGTCCGGTGAAGCAACGAACTGGATCGAATTCGGAGGTGGGGATTTCCCGATCACAGTCAATTCATTCGGCGAAAGCTCGGGCGACCGCGCGGTTATGATGGATGCGCTTGTGCGTCCAAACGGGCGTGACGAAAAAGCAGATGTAACACGCTGGAGCGCCTATCAAGATATGGTCGATGCTGTCATCGCAGATCGCGGTGGTATCGGCTTTGTTGGGCGCTGGCTTGCACGCACAAACGACGTCAACCTTCTTGAAATTCATGAGGAATGTGGGCTGTTGTCACCGCCGACAGATTTTCGGATGAAGATCGAAGGCTACGCGCTTTCACGCCGGTTATATGCGTACACCACGCCGGGCCGCGTACACCCAGAAGCTCAAGCATTTCTTGATTGGACGCTGACAAGCGATGCGCAGCTTTATATCAAAGAAAGCCACTTTATTGATCGTGAACTCGAACGCATGCGGCTTGAAGATATGGGGATGATGTTGTTTCACACCGCTGCTGTGGAACCCGATTTTGATGGGCGTCAATATTCTAACATGATCCAAGAACTACGCGACGCGGATCGCTTAAGTGTTTCGTTCCGCTTCAATACAGGGTCAAGCGTCTTAGATGTTGAATCTATCCGCAATATTGAAGAACTTGCTGCGCGGATGGAAGCTGGTGAATTTGCTGGTCTCGAAGTGATGTTAGTTGGTTTCGCTGACTCGATTGGTAACCGTCATCGCAACACAGACTTGGCGCTGGCCCGTGCAAGTGCTGTGCGCGAAATCTTGGCTACTGCGCTAGACGTTGAAACAACTCAGCAACTTGGCCTACAGCCGCTAAGTTATGGCGAGCTGCTACCATTGTCATGCAACGATAGTAAAATCGGTCGCGCGCGTAACCGTCGCGTCGAAGTATGGCTTCGTTTGCCAAACAGCCGTTCGACACTGCGCTAGGCATCACGTGCCTTTGCGTGAAGGGTGCCCGCCAATTTGGCGGGCATTTCTGCGTTTAGAGTAGTATTGCAAACGGATTTCATACATAATTTTCGTGCCAAGAGGTCGGGAGCCGCCAAAATGCAATTATCTGTCCCAAAGCTGAAGTCATGTGATGATTGTCCAATTCGGTATAATGCTGTTTGTTCCAAATGCGAGCCCGCTGAAATGCGCGAGCTGGAAGAGATCAAATATTACCGCTCGTTCTCGGCTGGACAGCCGGTGTTTTTCGCAGGCGATCCATTAGAATTTGTGGGCTCGATTGTCTCCGGTGTGTCTAGTTTGACGCGCACAATGCCTGACGGGCGTGTGCAAATGGTGGGGTTGCTATTGCCGGGTGATTTCATGGGGCGCCCGCATCGTGAAACGATTGATTGTGACGTTGTCGCCGAGACGGACATTATGCTGTGTTGTTTTCGTAGAAAGCCCTTCGAGCGACTGATCAATGACACGCCACATGTTGGTCAGCGGTTGTTGGAAATGACACTTGATGAGCTGGATGCCGCGCGCGAATGGATGCTTGTTTTGGGCCGTAAAACTGCCCGCGAAAAAATTGCGTCCCTGCTATATATGATTGCGACCCGCATGGCGAAACTGTCGGAAAAAACAGGTGATGAAGCAACGTTCACTTTGCCGATTACCCGCGAAACAATGGCGAATTACTTGGGGCTGACGATTGAAACGGTGAGCCGTCAGATGTCTGCGCTAAAGCGCGATGGCCTAATCGCATTTTCAGACCGCCGAGACATCACCGTACCTCAGATTGATGCGTTGAAGGCGGAAACAGGCGAAGACGCTTAGGGCAGAGTTACCTGTTGTTTTCTTGCATGTTTTTCCGGGGCTAAGGTTGCGTTGCAGCGCCGTTTACCACCGCAGTTTCAGCGTGAAGCGCAGTTGATCGCAGCGGGTTTAATTCCGTTGTTACCGATGATGGTGGCACTAACTGACGGTGCGATTACCAAGGGACTGTTAAACTGTGATGCTTTTGGCCGTCTTCATCGTGAATGTTTGCGACTGGAATTTGGCCTGTAGCGGATCTGCAGTCGGACCAAATGCGTCCCTATGCCCATTTGCGCAGTTAGATTCACCAAGCCTGCCGACCGAGGCCGACTTAGCAGATTGGCTCATGCTGGATCATCCACGCATTACGCCAACCAGATAATTCACGTCATCTAGACCGGGCGTTTCGTTTGTCGTTGGAAGAAAAAACACGACTAGGTTTGCGCCGTGAACTTGCATCGGAGCAATAAGTTAAGGCGATTATATCAATTCAGAACCGAAGACTTCGGGTGAGGGTGGGCGCAACCTGTGATCCTCCCAGTACACAAACACGACCACCCTACGTGTGTCGCGGTTCTTAGCGCGACATCAAGATCGGTCGGTCGGCCATCTCCAGCAAGCTTCGCGTTGTGCCACCAAAGACAGCTTCGCGTAGGCGGGAATGGCCATAGGCCCCGGACACGATCATCTGTGCGCCAACCTCCCGAGTACGGCGCAACAGTATCTCGGCGATATCTGGCTCTGTTTTTGCCAAAACGTCAACCTGAGTCTTTGCTCCATGCCGCATTAAATACTGTGCGACCGCCCCTCCGGGGTCTGATCTATCGGCGGCGCGGACGGGTGGATCAATGATACAGATGTCGGTTTGTGCCGCTTCGGCCAGAAATGGAAGCGCGGCACGTGTTGCGGTCATCGCCTCGATGCCATCGTTCCATCCGACGATCACGCGCCCGCCTGGTTCTGGGGCTGTGCAGCCTTTTGGAATCATAAGAACGGGGCGTTCGGCTGCAAATAGGCTTGCTTCGACAATCGCGGCGACTTCTTCGCTGTCTTGGTATGGGCGCGCTGTTACTACAAGGTCGGAAAACCGCAAGTTACGGGCGAGGAAGCTGGATAAGGCTGGTCCCTGTACAGCGGCACCTTGCAAAGACCAACGTACAGTTTCGCCCTGCATTTCGGCATTTACCCATTTTTCTAAAACATCACGCTGTTTAATGGCCTCGCGGGTTTGGTCGGCAGCAAGCATTGCCTCGGCCCCCATATAATAGCCGCCTGTTTCCGAATGGCTGATCGTGATTGCGTATATGTCGAGATGCGCATCCATCCGTGTGGTAAGCGCGATCGCCGCATTCAGTCCGTCAACGTCTTCTTTTTGTGTAAGAATAGTAGAGATGATCTTATAGGCCATTGTTGGCATCCCTTTGATCGATTTCATCGTTGGTCCGGTCGTTCGCGCAAAACCGTTCCCTAAACCCAGCATGCTATAAATCAAGTAGTTCAGTCTTGATCCATGTCAAAGACCCCAGCGGAACATCCGCGCAAAAGAGAATCCATAAATAGCTGTCGCATCAGATTTTGGGTGTGGCAAACGAAGAGGATTCTCTGATGGAGAACTATATTAAGCTGGTCGTCTTAGGGCTAATCACCCTGATTGCGGCTATTGGCGCAAACTGGGGAAGAGATGTCGCCTATGTTGTGCATGCGATCATCATTATGCTGGTGTCGGGTTTTTTGTTTGTGCGTACGCTGCGCTTGACTGATGAACCGGTTAGGGCGGTCGCGACCGATGGATATATGGATGACGTTGTACGGGCGGGGGTCATTGCGACCACGTTTTGGGGCGTCGTTGGTTTCCTTGTTGGTGTGGTCATTGCGTTTCAACTGGCATTTCCATCGCTGAATTTTGAATTCCTGCAACCCTTCGGAAATTTTGGCCGGTTGCGTCCACTGCATACAAGCGCGGTGATTTTTGCCTTTGGTGGCAACGCATTGATCATGTCGTCCTTCTACATCGTGCAACGCACATGCGGTGCGCGATTGTGGGGAGGAAACCTGTCGTGGTTTGTGTTTTGGGGGTACAACTTGTTTATCGTGCTTGCCGCGACAGGTTATTTGCTTGGGTCAACCCAATCAAAGGAATACGCAGAGCCTGAATGGTACGTTGATATCTGGTTGACCATTGTTTGGGTCGCATTCTTGGCTGTTTATCTAGGCACGATCTTTAAGCGCAAAGAAAAACACATCTACGTCGCAAACTGGTTCCTGCTGTCGTTCATCATTACCGTGGCGATGCTGCATATTGTGAACAACCTATCCGTCCCGGTCAGTATCTGGGGCAGCAAATCTGTGCAGCTATTTGCAGGCGTCCAAGACGCTATGACCCAGTGGTGGTACGGCCACAACGCTGTGGGCTTTTTCCTGACCGCCGGCTTCTTGGGCATGATGTACTACTTTGTGCCCAAACAAGCGGGGCGCCCTGTTTACAGTTACAAGCTGTCGATCATTCACTTTTGGGCGCTGATTTTCCTATATATCTGGGCTGGTCCACACCACCTGCACTATACCGCGCTGCCTGATTGGGCATCGACGCTGGGCATGGTGTTTTCGATCATCCTTTGGATGCCTAGCTGGGGCGGTATGATCAACGGCCTGATGACCCTACAAGGGGCATGGGACAAGCTGCGCACCGATCCGATCATTCGGATGATGGTCATCAGTCTCGCGTTCTATGGCATGTCCACCTTTGAGGGACCGATGATGTCGATCCGCGCCGTGAACAGCCTGTCACACTATACCGACTGGACAATTGGACACGTGCACTCTGGCGCGTTGGGTTGGAACGGAATGATTACATTCTCGGCATTGTATTTCCTAACACCTAAACTCTGGGGCCGCGCGCAGATGCATTCGATGTCGGCTATCAACTGGCACTTCTGGTTGGCCACAATCGGTATCATTCTTTACGCGGCGTCCATGTGGGTCACCGGTATCATGGAAGGCCTGATGTGGCGCGAAGTCGATGCCAATGGTTTCCTTGTGAACAGCTTTGCCGACACCGTTTCCGCCAAGTTCCCGATGTACGTTGTCCGTGGGCTAGGTGGGGTCATGTACCTGACTGGTGCACTGATCATGGCTTGGAACATCTTTATGACCGCCAAAGGTGGCGCACGCCAAAAAGCCTTTGTTGGCGTCCCAGCAGAATAAGGATCAGAAACAATGTCTGATACAACTCCAACCAAAGGTTTTCTGGCAAAGCATGGGATACTAGAACGTAGCCCGACCTTGCTACTTGTCAGCTCCTTACTTGTCGTGAGCATCGGCGGAATCGTGGAAATTGCGCCTTTGTTCTATCTTGAAAATACGATCGAGAAAGTCGAAGGCGTGCGCCCCTATTCCCCGCTAGAACTGGCGGGGCGGGATATCTATGTACGCGAAGGCTGCTATGTCTGTCACAGCCAGATGATCCGCCCGATGCGTGACGAGGTCGAACGCTATGGCCATTATTCGCTGGCAGCTGAATCGATGTATGACCACCCGTTTCAATGGGGTTCAAAACGCACAGGGCCTGATCTGGCCCGTGTTGGCGGCAAGTATTCAGATGCTTGGCATGTGGATCACCTAATTGATCCGCAATCCGTGGTGCCTGAATCGGTGATGCCGGGATACGGTTATCTGATGGATGTCTCTGTAAACGCTGAATACGCGGCAGACGTCGTGGCAACCCATCGGATTGTCGGTGTTCCCTATACCGAAGAGATGATTGAGGTCGCCGCATCTGACGTCTTGGCACAGATTGATCCCGACAGTGACTCTTATGATGATCTGCTTGAACGCTATCCCGGAGCGCAAATCCGTAACTTTGACGGCGCGCCCGGCGTGTCTGAAATGGATGCGCTTGTGGCCTATCTGCAAATGCTGGGTACGACGGTTGATTTCTCGACCTTCACCCCAGACGCCAGCCGCTAAGGAGCACTAACAATGGATACCTATTCATTCTTACGCCAACTCGCCGATAGCTGGGTTCTACTGGCGATGACACTGTTCTTTCTTGGGGTCATTGTATGGGCGTTCCGGCCCGGCAGCGCCAAGGTTCATGCCGAAACCGCAAGCATCCCTTTTCGAAACGAAGTTAAGCCGGGCAGCGTGGAAGCGCCTGCCGAAGAACGGCCAAAGACCAAGGAGCTGCAATCATGAGCAGCGATAAAACAGATATCGATGAAATTACAGGTACTGACACAACAGGTCACAGTTGGGATGGTATCAAAGAGCTGAACAATCCGCTCCCACGGTGGTGGCTATACACTTTGTATTTATGCATTGTCTGGGCCATCGGATATTCGATTGCTTATCCAGCGTGGCCAATGATTTCTGGTGCGACAGCGGGGGTGCTTGGCTACTCAACGCGCGCAGAGGTGGCCGCAGATATTGCAAGGTTTGAAGAAGCTAACGCTGGAATTTCAGCAGAGTTGGCTTCAGCCGATCTTGTGACCTTGTCTGACAACGAAGAGCTAATGAGATATGCGACCTCGGCTGGGGCTGCGGTGTTCCGCAATAACTGTTCGCAGTGTCATGGTTCAGGTGCCGCGGGTTCAAAGGGTTACCCCAACCTGCTTGATGATGATTGGCTGTGGGGCGGTGATTTTGAAAACATCAGCTACACTATCCGTCACGGTATCCGAAACGAGGAAGACTGGGATGCGCGCTATTCTGAGATGACAGCGTTTGATGAGGTACTGACCAATGATGAAATCGACGCGGTAGTGCAGCATGTGCTGGCTATTTCCAATCAAGACCATGATGCGGCGTTAGCCGAAACAGGCGGCGTAATTTTCTATGATAATTGTGCCGCGTGTCACGGAGATGACGGTGCTGGAAACAGGGATATGGGCGCAGCAAATCTGACCGACGCCATTTGGCTTTATGGTGGGGACGCTGCGACGCTAGAGGAAACCGTGCGCTATGCCCGTTTTGGTGTGATGCCTAACTGGGGTACGCGTCTAACAGAAGCTGAAATTCAAGCGGTTACCGCTTATGTCCATCAATTAGGCGGCGGCGAATAAAGATCACAGGCACCGTACCATCTGTTCGCGCAACGGTACGTACCCAGTGAAGGAAGGGCACCCACGCAAATGGGTGCCCTTTTTTGGTTGAGCGAGTTGTCGCTTGGCTACTACAGGATGTATTGATTTTTGAAATTCCGGCCAAGTGGAATTGCTGCTGTGTGATTAGCTAGGTTAGTCGGCCAGTGGGGGCGCTAAAAAACGTCTATTAAAGGTTAGGAAAAGTTAAGTGAAATTTATATCAACTATTATTCTATGTGCCGCTGTATCTGTGTCCGGTTGCGCGACGGTCACGCGTGGGACGAATGACGTATTGAATGTCAACACAACACCATCTGGAGCACAGGTCCAGACAAGTAATGGATTTAGCTGCGCCAGCACGCCATGTGCGATTAAAATGCCTCGACGTTCAGAGTTTGTAGTTTCGATTGCTAAGCCTGGGTGTCGTCCAGTGAATGTCAATGTGACACATAAAACTGCGAATGGTGGTGGCGCTGCGCTGGCTGGAAACGTCTTGGTTGGTGGCGTGATTGGTCTAGGTGTTGATGCGGCTACAGGTGCGTCTCAAGAGTTGACGCCGAACCCGGTCCAGGTCCCGCTCGAGTGCTGATCTAATGTAGTGTGGCAACAAGTTAACGTTGCCACACTGTTTCTAGGCTTCTTGTGCAAGCCGCGCTTCGAGCACGTCAAATGGAACGCCGGGTTCGTCTTTTGCGCCACGGATGACCAGTGATGTTTTTACAGATGCGACGTTGTCAGCGCTGGTCAATTCCTCGGTCAGGAACCGTTGGAATGTCCGTAAATCAGGTGCGACGCATTTCAGGATGAAATCCACCTCGCCATTCAGCATGTGGCATTCGCGAACCAGCGGCCAGCCAGCACACCGTTTTTCAAATGCACTGAGGTCGATTTCGGCTTGGCTCACCAAGCCGACCATCGCAAAAACTTGCACCTCAAAGCCTAGCTCACGCGAGTTGACCTCTGCGTGGTAGCCTTGGATAAACCCTTGTTCTTCCAGCGTTCGTACACGACGTAGACACGGTGGCGCAGAAATGCCGACGCGTTTTGCTAATTCAACATTTGTCATACGCCCGTCTGCCTGCAGTTCCGCCAGAATCATTCGGTCAATTTCGTCAAGTTTAGTGCCCGGCATCGGGGATCCTCTGTATTTTTTCAAATACTACGCAGTTGTGGGTGTTAGCGCAATATTATTTCAATGCTCGGTAATAAATGTACGGCGCATTCCTGCTATGCGCGGTCTTTTAACCCGGGACGCGCACCGCTATATCAAAGCGGATTCATTTAAAAGAGGCCAATCATGTCCGATACCCGTCACACCAAAGTTCTGATCATCGGCTCTGGTCCGTCTGGCTATACTGCGGGGGTCTATGCGGCCCGCGCCATGCTGGAACCAATCCTAGTGCAAGGCATTGAGCCCGGTGGCCAATTGACCACAACAACCGAAGTCGAAAACTGGCCGGGTGATACCGAAGTCCAAGGTCCAGACCTGATGGTTCGCATGGAAGCACACGCCCGCGCGATGGGTTGCGAGATTGTCGGCGACATCATTACTGAGCTGGATTTGCAAAACCGCCCATTCACGGCAAAGTCTGACAGCGGCACAGTTTATACTGCCGATGCTGTGATTCTATGCACTGGCGCACGTGCGAAATGGCTGGGCCTTCCGACCGAAGAAAAGTTCAAGGGTTTTGGCGTTAGCGCCTGTGCAACCTGCGACGGTTTCTTTTATCGCGGTCAAGAAATCGTTGTTGTTGGTGGCGGCAACACTGCCGTGGAAGAGGCATTGTTCCTGACCAACTTTGCATCCAAAGTGACTCTGATCCACCGCCGCGACGAACTGCGCGCTGAAAAAATCCTGCAGGATCGTTTAGAGAAGAACCCGAAAATTGAAACCCTTTGGTTCCATGAAGTTGACGAAGTCTATGGCACAGACAGCCCGCTTGGCGTCGAAGGGATCAAAGTTAAGCACACTACCACTGGTGAGATCACAGATATCCCGGCCAAAGGCGTCTTTATCGCGATTGGCCACGCGCCTGCATCTGAACTGGTCAAAGACCAGCTTGAACTACACAGCGGTGGTTATGTCGCGGTTGAACCGGGCAGCACACGCACAGCGATTCCCGGTGTATTCGCGGCTGGCGACTTGACTGACCACGTTTACCGTCAGGCAGTGACATCTGCCGGGATGGGCTGCATGGCTGCGCTTGACGCGGAACGCTTCTTAGCCGAGCAAGAATAACGGCTAACGACAATTGAATGATAATAAAATGCCGGGCGTAATGTCCGGCATTTTTTGTTACGTGGACAATGAGATCAGTAACGCGTTCATCCGCGACCCAAACTGAAAGACCTAAAGTCCATTTGTGGCGCTTAGTAGCCGCTTTGGTTCTATCGCCTTGCTGAAGATGCGAACGCCTGTCTTTTTTGTTGTGCTATGCTAGACAATGCCCGTGGTGCGGGTCTATGCCCGCCTCAAATTGCATATTAATTGTCAGAGAGTAATCATGCCGCAAAACCTGGCTCCGATCCCCGAACTATACGTGTCCTATGACAGCGCACAGAAACTCAAAGCCGACGCAGGTGATTTGATCAGCCACGATCTTACACCGCGCCAGATTTGTGACCTTGAACTGCTGATGAACGGTGGTTTTAACCCGCTTAAGGGCTTTCTTTCTGAGGAAGACTATAATGGCGTTGTTGAGAACATGCGTACTGCTGATGGTACGCTTTGGCCTATGCCAATCACGCTCGACGTTACCGAAAAATTCGCTGAAACGGTCGAACTTGGTCAAGATATTGCATTGCGTGACCAAGAAGGGGTTATCCTTGCGACGATGACTGTCACCGATAAATGGGTGCCAAACAAGTCGCGCGAAGCTGAAAAAGTATTTGGCGCTGATGATCTGGCACACCCGGCGGTGAACTATCTGCATAACCATGCGGGCGCTGTTTACCTTGGCGGTCCTGTAACGGGTATCCAACAGCCGGTTCACTATGACTTCCGTGCGCGTCGTGACACGCCAAATGAACTGCGTGCCTACTTCCGTAAAATGGGCTGGCGCAAGGTTGTTGCGTTCCAAACACGTAACCCGCTGCACCGTGCGCACCAAGAGCTGACGTTCCGCGCAGCGAAAGAAGCACAAGCGAACCTGTTGATTCACCCAGTTGTTGGCCTGACCAAGCCGGGCGATATCGACCACTTTACGCGCGTGCGCTGCTACGAGGCGGTTCTGGACCAATACCCAGCATCCACAACAGCGATGTCTTTGCTAAACCTTGCAATGCGCATGGCTGGCCCACGTGAAGCGGTTTGGCATGGTCTGATCCGTAAGAACCACGGCTGCACCCACTTTATCGTTGGTCGCGATCACGCTGGCCCGGGTAAGAACTCGGCTGGTGACGATTTCTATGGCCCATACGATGCGCAGGACCTGTTCCGCGAGCATCAAGAAGAAATGGGCATCGAAATGGTCGACTTTAAGCACATGGTTTATGTGCAGGACCGTGCTCAATACGAACCAGCCGATGAGATCGCAGACAAGGATGATGTTACAATCCTGAATATTTCGGGCACCGAACTGCGTCGCCGTCTGGCCGAAGGATTGGAAATTCCAGAGTGGTTCAGCTTCCCGACTGTGGTCGAAGAACTGCGTAAGACACGTCCACCACGGGCCAAGCAGGGCTTTACCGTGTTCTTCACTGGATTCTCTGGTTCTGGTAAATCTACAATTGCAAACGCGTTGATGGTAAAGCTGATGGAAATGGGCGGTCGCCCGGTCACATTGCTGGATGGCGATATCGTTCGTAAGAACCTTTCGTCCGAGCTGGGCTTTAGCAAAGAGCACCGCGACCTGAACATTCGTCGCATCGGTTATGTGGCGTCTGAAATTACCAAAAACGGTGGTATCGCGATCTGTGCGCCAATCGCGCCTTACGCGTCAACACGCCGTGCCGTTCGTGAGGATATCGAACAGTTTGGTGCCTTCATCGAAGTGCACGTTGCAACGTCGATCGAGGAATGCGAACGCCGTGACCGTAAGGGGCTGTACAAGCTAGCGCGCGAAGGCAAGATCAAGGAGTTCACAGGTATTTCAGACCCGTATGACGTGCCAGAAAACCCTGAGATCAGTCTTGAGACCGAAAGTGTCGAAGTGGATAACTGCGCGCATCAGGTGATCCTGAAGCTGGAGAGTATGGGCCTAATTAAAGGCTAATCCATCGCTTATCGTAAATTTCAGGCCAGCCCATTGATTAGGCTGGCCTAATTATTTCCGTTTAGTGAACCGTCACTGGGTTCATGTCGTTTTCGCGGGCGAGGTGGAACGCCAGCTTGCGGTTTGCAACCAGCGCCAGCTGTTCACCTTCGGCATTGTGCACTGCAAATAGCGTTTCCAAATCACCGACCTGTTCGCGCATGTCTTCGGGCAGATCCGCTGCTAGGACGGGCTTCACGTATACGATGTCTGATGCCAGCTCGTTGATATCGAATTTCGTGTCCATGGCGTTTATCCTTTCCGAATATTTATTGTTTGTACGACGCGGTCAGGGACCGCGCGCGTAAGATCCACATGCAACAGACCGTTTTCCATAACGGCTTCGCCTACGTCGACACCGTCAGCCAACACAAATGCGCGCTGGAATTGGCGGGCCGCGATGCCGCGATGCATATAGATACGTCCTTCGGCATCGTCATCTTGCCGCCCACGAATAACCAGCGAATTATCTTCGACGGTAATAGCGAGATCGTTTTCGGCGAATCCCGCAACAGCCAATGTGATGCGGTAAGAATTATCCGATGTCTGTTCGATGTTGTAAGGCGGGTATCCGTCGTTTCCGTTTTTAGCGGTGCGTTCGACCAGCCTTTCCAACTGTTCAAACCCCAAAAGGAACGGATGGGTTCCCAAAGCCAATTTCGTCATAAGACATGCCCTTCATTAAGCGACTGTCGCGTTTTGGTCCCGATTTCGGCAACCTTTCTAAAAATATGGGGGGCAAAGACGAATTGATCAAGGGTAAGTATTTGGATGATTTCTTTCGCGTCGTTATCTATAGACCAGTTAACGAATGAAAATTGGGTGCACTTTCGATGAATAACTCGGCAAAAATGGACCAGATTGAGGTTTTGCGCGTCAAACTGGAAGTTTTGCGACAAGAGCACCGTGACTTGGATACTGCAATCGGGGCGCTGCATGAAAATCCGACGGCGGATATGTTGACGTTAAAGCGCCTTAAGCGACAGAAACTGATGCTCAAGGATCGTATTGTCGCACTAGAAGACCGCATTTTGCCTGATATTATCGCCTGATAGGCCGTTGCAGGTTTGACCGCCTTGGCTATAGTGCCGCTTCCTTTTGAAACCGAGGATAAGAACAGTATGACGCAACCTTTGGTCGGCATTATTATGGGTAGTCAGTCGGACTGGCCCACCATGCGAGAAGCGGCGGAAGTCCTCGATGAATTGGGTGTTCCTTACGAGGCGAAAATCGTTTCGGCGCATCGCACACCTGATCGACTGTGGGATTACGGTAAGACAGCGGTTGATCGTGGTCTGCAGGTTATCATTGCCGGGGCAGGCGGCGCGGCCCACCTACCGGGTATGATGGCATCCAAGACGCGCGTTCCTGTTGTTGGCGTACCTGTTCAGACAAATGCGCTGTCGGGCGTTGATAGCCTCTATTCCATTTTGCAGATGCCTCGCGGTTTTCCCGTTGCGACAATGGCGATCGGGGCGGCTGGCGCAAAGAATGGCGGCCTGATGGCTGCAGGTATTCTTGCGCTGCAAGATCCAGCGCTGGCCGAACGGTTGGATGCTTGGCGCACAGCACTTTCAGACTCTATTCCGGATGAACCAACAGATGAATAAACCGCTGCCCGTCGGGGCCACGATTGGTATTTTGGGTGGCGGCCAGCTGGGTCGCATGTTGTCTGTCGCGGCATCACGCCTTGGCATCAAAACTCACATCTTTGAACCGGGTGCGAACCCGCCAGCGGGCGAAGTCGCAGACAAAATCACGACGGCAAGCTATGATGATGTTGAGGCACTGACCGCCTTTGGCAAGTCTGTTGACGTTATCACCTACGAATTCGAGAACATCCCGACTAGCGCGCTCGATTTACTTGAATCCTTAGCGCCAATTCATCCGGGTCGTCAGGCATTGGCAACAAGCCAAGACCGTTTGACAGAAAAGGCATTCTTGCAGGGGCTTGGTTTGCAAACCGCACCTTTTGCGGATGTCGGAAACGCGGATGATCTGGCCAAAGCGATTGCAGAAATCGGTACGCCCGCGATCTTGAAAACCCGGCGTATGGGTTACGACGGCAAGGGCCAAGCCCGCATTATGTCGCCAGACGACGCGGATCAGGCACTGGCCGATATGGCAGGTGCGCCCGCCATTTTGGAAGGCTTTATTAGTTTTAGCCACGAGGTGTCGATCATTGGCGCACGTAGCCCAGATGGTGCTGTTGCCTGCTATGATCCCGGCGAGAACGTCCACGAAGACGGTATTTTGCGCACAACAACTGTGCCCGCCAAACTAACACCAAGCCAGCGCACTGATGCTGTGCTGTTGGCTGCTAATATTCTAAATGCGCTGGATTATGTTGGTGTGATGGGTGTCGAACTATTCGTCACGCCAAATGGTTTGATCGTGAATGAGATTGCGCCACGCGTGCATAACTCTGGTCACTGGACACAAAACGGCTGCACGATCTGTCAGTTCGAACAGCACATCCGTGCTGTGGCTGGCTGGCCGCTGGGCAGTGGTTCGCGGCATTCGGACGTTGTGATGGAAAACCTGATCGGCGACGATATGGACCGCGTTCCAGAATTGGCGCTGACTGACGCTGCGATCCATCTGTATGGTAAAGCTGAAGTAAAGCTGGGCCGTAAAATGGGCCATGTGAACCGGATTGTTAAGGCAGCGACTTAGTCTGCCTTTTCCGTACCAAAGATAACGCCAGTCAGGCTGAGGTCATGATCGAATCTTCCTTCTTTCAGGAAGAATAGGACTTCTTCCATGACCAAAGGGTTGTTCATCATAAACGTGTGGGTGACGGGAAGCACGATCTGGTCCGTCATCCCATCCAGCCTGGTTGACGCGACAGATACCTTGCCGTCGTCAGGGCCTTCGATTAGCGCGGAGTAGACCGGGTTCAAGGTGCGATCACCAGCGATCACCCCAATCTCATAGGGTAGGTATTCAAGGCTATTGGGCACGCTATCTGGCTCTGTGCCGAGCTGTAGGCCTGCCGGGCCATTGACCCATTGAAAGGGTTCAAAATCGCCAAAGATATCGACAAGCTCTGACCCGGCATTCGGTGGCCCAAGCATGACGACGCGGCCCATTTGCTCTGGTCTGTTTTCAGTGAGCCACAGCCGCACCAAAATACCGCCCATGGAATGGGTCACAAAGTTGATGCGTTTATCGCCACATGCCGCGACATCTTCGGTCACGTATTCATCGACCAATGTTTGGATCGGAGCCTCGGTCGAGGGGTATCCGCGGTTCACAACCTGATAGCCTTCTTCCTCGAGCACCAACTGCAACGGGGTAAGCGACATTTCCGTTCGGGCAAGCCCATGCAAAAGCACAACACATTCCTGTGCCGAAGTGGCGGTCGCGGACAGACTAAGGGCGGCGGCAATGAATGTTTTCATGCAATTATAGTTAGCACTGCATTGGCATTGTAAAAGGGGAACGGCACGTCATTTTTGCGCGTATAGCGAAACTGCTATGCCACCCAGCACAAGCACACCTGCAATGGCCATTTTTAAGCTGACGGTTTCACCCAAGAACAGGACGCCAAAAGCGACAGTGATCACCGGAACGCTTAGCTGTGCGATGCCTGCGATGGTCGTCTGAAGGCTAGGTAGAACGCGGTACCACAATGCATAGCCGAGCCCCGACGTGATAGCGCCCGCTGCGATGGCGGTCACAATCCCCATTGGCGCTACTGGGTCGCGGCTGATGAAGCCGATCGCGACAAGCGGCACGCATAAGAGAAAGTTGCTCGCGGTTGCGCCTAGAGGGTCTGCCTCACGCCTACCTAACAAGGTATACGCCCCCCACCCCACGGCTGCACTGATCATCGCAATGATGCTGGCCGCAGGCATCGGGCGGATCTCTGATGGCCATAGCAGAACGCATAACCCGCCGAGTGCGATGAACATGCCTAGCCAGCGTTGGGCCGACACGGTCTGTTTCTCAATGATGGCCCAACCGAAGATGACGACTTGAAGTGCACCAAATAAGATCAATGCGCCAACGCCTGCGTCAAGGTTTTGATAGGCCCAGGAAAACCCGATCATATAGGTGGTAAGTGCCACAGCACCCGCCAATCGTTTTGGTGATACGATAACCGGCGCGGGGGTCTTGCGAAGCGCGATCAAAACCCAAAGCATCGCAGCGCCAGCAGCGACACGTATCGCAGCAAAGCTCATCGGGCTCATGTCATAGTTTGCGACACCGATCCGGTTCAAAACAGAGTTTGCCGCAAAGGCGGTCATGGTTAGCGCCACAGCTAAGAAGAGCTTCATAGTCTAAATGTCCGCAAACGGGGCAGGGTAGACGAGCGTTTGTTGTGGCTGCGCGTCACCAGCGCCTGCAAGCAGCGTGTGCTCAATATGATACGATGATTGCAGGTTCTTGGCGGCGTCAGATGAAAAGCCAGCGCTTTGGTAAAACTTGGCGTCACCAATAACGACCACAGGCGTTTTCGTCAGCCGAGCCCACTCGGTCAGCACGCCTATCATACGTTTGCCATAGCCGCGCCGCTGCACATCTGGATGAATCGCCACAGGCGCAAGGCAGAGCCAGCCTTTCGGTTTCACCATATAGGATAGCGCGTAGTAGCCGATGATCTGACCATCCATCGGCAGTACGGTTTCGCCCGCAATCACGCGCGATTTGCGTAATGCAGCGACAAGGCGCGATTCATCAGGACCACCAAAGGCGAGGTCGAGTAGCGCATCAACAGCGGGTTCTTCGCCGCGCTTCATGTCGCGGGCAAAGTCGGGTGTTTGGAAAAGGTTCATTCGCCGGACGGTAACGGTGGGTGACAACGGCGTCTAGCTGTGACCAAGGCTGATAGGGATTTTGTGATCCGCGTTTTAATGGAGCAAATGGAAAGGGCGGCCCGAAATCGGACCGCCCTTTTTATATCGTCGCATTGTTTGGCAGATAGACTTCAAAGCTCTCATCGTTTCTTGCGAAACGACTGCCGCTTTGCAGTCTGAGCCGAATTTCCTTGCGGAAATTCTGCTTACATCATGCCGCCCATGCCGCCCATGTCGGGCATGCCGCCGCCAGCAGCGCCACCATCTTTGGACGGCTTGTCAGCAACCATAGCTTCGGTTGTGATCAGCAGGCCAGCAACAGATGCTGCGTCTTGCAGGGCAGTGCGCACAACTTTTGCAGGGTCGATGACGCCGAACTTGAACATGTCGCCATATTCTTCTGTCTGTGCGTTAAAGCCGAATGCTTTGTCGTCGCTTTCGCGGATTTTACCAGCAACAACGGAACCGTCGACGCCAGAGTTTTCAGCGATCTGACGCAGTGGTGCTTCGATAGCCTTGCGGATGATCGAGATACCGACGTCTTGGTCAGAGTTAGCGCCTTTCAGACCGTCAAGCGCTTTGCCGCCTTGGATCAGAGCAACACCACCACCAACAACAACGCCTTCTTGAACAGCAGCGCGAGTCGCGTTCAGAGCATCGTCAACGCGGTCTTTGCGTTCTTTAACTTCCACTTCGGACATGCCGCCGACGCGGATAACAGCAACACCGCCAGCCAGTTTGGCAACGCGTTCTTGCAGTTTTTCACGGTCGTAATCAGAAGTTGTTTCTTCGATCTGGCCACGGATCTGACCAACACGTGCTTCGATCTCAGCTTTGTCACCAGCACCGTCAACGATAGTTGTTTCGTCTTTGGTGATTGCAACGCGCTTAGCAGAACCCAGCATGTCGATTGTGACGTTCTCAAGCTTCATGCCGAGGTCTTCGGAGATCACTTGGCCGCCAGTCAGGATCGCGATGTCTTGCAGCATTGCTTTGCGGCGATCGCCGAAGCCAGGTGCCTTAACAGCAGCAATTTTCAGGCCGCCGCGCAGTTTGTTAACTACGAGAGTTGCCAGCGCTTCGCCTTCAACGTCTTCAGCGATGATTAGCAAAGGCTTGCCAGACTGGATTACAGACTCGAGCAGTGGAACCATTGGCTGCAGCGACGAAAGTTTCTTTTCGTGCAGCAGGATGATTGCGTCTTCCAGCTCTGTTGTCATTTTCTCTGTGTTGGTCACAAAGTAAGGTGACAGGTAACCGCGGTCGAACTGCATACCTTCAACAACATCGGTTTCTGTTTCCAGACCTTTGTTTTCTTCAACAGTGATAACGCCTTCGTTGCCGACGCGCTGCATAGCGTCGGCGATCTGACGACCGATTTCAGCTTCACCGTTTGCAGAGATTGTACCAACCTGTGCAACTTCGTCGCTGTCGTTGACAGGGCGTGCAGCTGCTTTGATCGCTTCAACAACTTTGGCTGTTGCCATGTCGATGCCGCGCTTCAGGTCCATTGGGTTCATGCCGGCAGCAACCGACTTCATGCCTTCGCGAACGATGGCTTGGGCCAGAACTGTTGCGGTTGTTGTACCGTCACCAGCTTCGTCGTTGGTCCGGGAAGCAACTTCCTTAACCATCTGCGCGCCCATGTTTTCGAACTTGTCTTCGAGTTCGATTTCTTTGGCAACCGATACACCGTCTTTGGTGATGCGCGGTGCGCCGAAAGATTTATCCAGAACAACGTTACGGCCTTTTGGGCCCAGTGTTACTTTTACCGCGTTAGCCAGGATGTTGACGCCTTTCAGCATCTTGTCGCGGGCATCGGTATCGAATTTGACGTCCTTAGCAGCCATTTTCATGTGCTCCTTAAATTTCTAATTGCGTGACATGCGTAGGGTGGATTTCAATCCACCGACCTACGGAATTAAAGAATTCCGAGGATGTCGCTTTCTTTCATGATCAACAGGTCTTCACCGTCGATCTTGACTTCAGTGCCGGACCATTTGCCAAACAGCACTTTGTCGCCAGCCTTAACAGCCATTGCAATCAGCTCACCGCTGTCTTTGCGTGCGCCTTCGCCAGTGCTAACTACTTCGCCTTCAGCAGGCTTTTCTTTAGCGCTGTCAGGAATGATCAAGCCGCCAACAGTCTTTTCGTCGCCTTCAATGCGACGAACGAGTACGCGGTCGTGAAGTGGTGTAAATGCCATTTCAGAACTTCTCCAGTTCGTGTTTCTCCCATGTTAGCACTCACTATGTTCGAGTGATAACGAAGCGTAGTTAGGCACGCATTCAACCCGAGTCAACAGCACGCCCCAGTAATCCTGTCATTTTCCCAAAAAGAGCAGTTTTATTATTCAAAAGGGCTTAGTGCTGTCGTTGTTTTCTTCGTGTGGCTTGTCTTCATCTTCTGACAAGATCCGCCAAGCATCGCCCTCTAGATCTTCATATTGGTCGCTGCGCAGGCTCCATAAAAACGCGATCAACCCAAGCCCGCCAAGAACCAAAGATACCGGGATCAAGATGACCAGAATATTCATACCCGCCCTCGCAGTCGTAGCGCATTCGCCAACACTGTGATTGATGAAGCAGACATTGCAATAGCCGCAAGCAGCGGGGTGGCAAATCCCATCAGTGCAACAGGAATAGCAATAAGGTTATAGCCCGCCGAAATCGCGAAATTCTCGACGATCCGTCGCTTTGCGGCCCGTGCGACCAAGGGCAATTCGATAAGCGGTGTCAGGCTATCGTTTAGCAAGACCACGTCAGACGCCGCGCGTGACGCGTCTGCAGCGGTTGCGGGCGAAACAGATGCGTATGCGGCGGCCAATGCGCCTGTGTCGTTTAACCCGTCTCCGACCATCAACACCCTCGCGCCTGTGCCTGCAAAGCTTTCGACATAGGCAATCTTGTCGGCTGGTGTGGTGTTTGCTTGCCAGCGCGTGATCCCAAGCGCCTCTGCGACCTTTCCGGTTTCTTCAGCATCGTCACCTGATACCAGATGCAGTGAAAGCCCCGCGTTCTGCCACGCTTGGATTAACGCGCGTGCGCCCTCGCGCAGTTCTGAACGAAGCGCGATCTTTTGCGGTGGCTGGTTGCCAATCTGGATATACGTGCCGGCCTGCGTACCAAGCCATGCGCCGGATCCAAGCCGGACGTCTTGTCCGTTCCATCGAGCGCTGATCCCCCGGCCGGGGTGTTCTTTCTGGTCGCTGACCACTGCTGCGGTCACTCCAGTAAGCGAGGCGGCAATGGCTTGCGATATTGGGTGCGTAGCGTTTTGCGTCATGGCAAGCGCAAGAGCTTGGGTTTGTTCATCCATCATATCGCGTGCAGCAGCGGGCATGGTCAGTGTCCCGGTTTTGTCGAAAATCACGGTGTCGACCTCGGCTAACCGTTCTAGCGCTGTACCGTCCTTGACCAACAATCCCGCCCGGAAAAGCCGACCGGCGGCGGTTGTTGATACGGCTGGAACGGCAAGGCCTAACGCGCAAGGGCAGGTGATAATCAGAACCGCGACCGCAATATTCAACGAAAGGCGCACATCGCCTGAATAGGCAACCCAACCCAAGAACGCGACCAAAGCCAGCAGATGAACAACGGGCGCATAGATTGCGGCCGCTCTGTCTGCGATGGCGGTATAGCGGTTTCGGACTGCCTCGGCTTGATCGACCATGGTCACCATCTTGCGTAGGGTGGTATCTTCGCCAACGGTGGTCGCGCGAATGATCAGCGGACCGGTCATGTTGACCTCGCCTGCGGTGACCGCTGCATCTGGGCCAGCGTCTGCTGTACGGCTTTCGCCAGTCAGAAGGGATCGGTCAATTTGACTAGCCCCTTCGACAATGATGCCGTCCACAGGAATACGACCGCCGGGCAGGACTTGGATATGGTCGCCGATGGACAACTCTGCAAAGTCGATCATTTCGCGTGTATCGCCACGCAGCCGCATGACGCGCGGCACCTCAAGCGCCGAAAGCTGCGCAGCGGCAGATGCTGCGGCTTTGCGACTGCGGTGATCCAGATAACGCCCAATCAATAAAAAGAATGTGAGCGATAGTGCGGCGTCAAAATAGGCTTGCGCGCCGCCGTAAAAGGTTTCGAACAGGGACATGCCAGCGGTCAAAAGGATCGCCAGTGAAATTGGAACGTCCATGTTCAGTTTGCGGACGGACAGCGCGCTCCATGCGTTGTGAAAGAATGGTTGCGCCGCATAGATCAGCGCGGGCAGGGCGATCATGGCGCTGATCATGTGGAACAGATGTTGGGTTGCGCCGACGGCACCCGACCAAACCGCCACAGATAGCAACATAACATTCATCATCGCAAAGCCCGACACCGCAATGCGGGTCATCAGTCCCCGACCATATGTGTCGGTGTCGGCCCCAAGCAGGGAAGTGTCCAAAAGACGCGCTTCAAATCCCGCTAATTCCAAAGTGTCGATTAACTGCTCTGGCGCGATCGGCCGATCCAACCCTACCGTCACCCGTTTCATCGACAGGTTTACGCGGGCATTCGCGACGCCGTTCACGCCGCGCAGCGCACGTTCGACCCCATTAATGCAGGCTACGCAATGGATGGCAGGCAACGACAAAACGATCTGGCTATTGCCGTTTGAGGCCGCCTTTTCAAGCGTCCCTTCAGGCATGCCAATACATGCCGGACATGCAGCAGCTTGTGTCATTGCGCAGTCAACTGAATACGACGACGAAAGATCGTGCCGTCGTCGGCCTCAAGCACCAAGCGCAAATTCCAATAGCCTGCGCCCGCATCCACATTCGCGTGCATTGCGCCGTTCACAATCGTGAACGCAGGTGTCATGTCTTGGGCAACGTTGGTTGCGCGACCTAATGTGGCACTGACGACTTTTGGCGTGATCGGCGTGCCATTCGCATCGGTGACGGATAGCGTCAGTTCCGTATGGGTCAGATGTGTCTCTAAGGTCCAGCCGAGTGCATTTTGCGCCGCGCGATCAGCATCAAACGACTGACTTGCGACATAGGAATTGCGCGTTTCCAAGCCGGGGAATGTTTGCACCGCCTTGTAGGCTAGTGTGAGGTTTACGCCGATGATTGTTCCAAAGGCGACAACCATAATCCCAAGCATATGCCATCCGGTAAATTCACGGGTCATTGTGCAGCCCTTCCGTTAAAAATTGTGTCCTTATGGGCGCGTTCGCCCGACGTAAGATCTTCGACCCAGAAACGCAGATCTGTCCGGTCTGCAGTCGCAGGGGCATCGCCCGGCCGGGCCGATACGTAGACGCGCTGCAACATTGTCTCGTTCGCAGGGACGGTGATGCTTCGTTCTGCTGTGCCTTCAAGCTCAATCCGCAGGATTTCGTCTGACGTGAGAGAGAGATGGAATTCACGATCGTCACCGTTCTTATTCAACAGGCGAATATCGTAGATGTTACGGATTGTTCCGTCCGACAGGGTCACGAATGTTGGATTGCGCACAGGCGATACAGTCATTTCGATATCGGCGCGAATGAACAATGCAAAGACCAAGCCAAACCCAATCAGCGCCCATAGCCCGGTGTAAAGCATGGTACGGAAACGCAGCACGTGTTGCCAGATGGGTTTGGGAGGCTGGCCAGCCGCTTCGCCCTCTTGGTCAGACAGGGCTAAGTAATCAATCAGCCCGCGTGGCTTGCCGATCTTGGCCATGATGTCGTCACAGGCGTCGATGCAAAGGGCGCATGTGATGCACTCCATCTGTTGACCGTCGCGGATGTCGATACCTGCAGGGCAAACGTTGACGCAGGCCATGCAGTCGATGCAATCGCCCGTCGTGTTGTCGTGTTTTTTACCGCGTGGTTCACCGCGCCAATCGCGGTAGGCGACGGTTAGCGTTTCAGGGTCCATCATTGCGGCCTGAATGCGGGGCCAAGGACACATGTAGTTACAGACCTGTTCGCGCATAAAGCCGCCAAAAACAAATGTCGTTGCGGTCAAAACGGCGATAGTGGCCCAAGCAATCGAAGGTGCTTGAAAGGTCACGAGGTCACGGGCCAGTGTCGGCGCGTCCGCGAAATAGAACACCCAAGCACCACCTGTGGCCAACGCAATAACAAGCCAGACTGCCCACTTTGTCACGCGTAGCCGCCATTTGCGAAAATCCCACTTGGCCTTCCATAGGCGTACACGCGCGTTGCGGTCACCCTCAATCCAGCGTTCAACAAGGATGAATAGGTCAGTCCAAACCGTTTGGGGACAGGTATAGCCACACCAAACGCGCCCAAGCGCGGATGTGAACAAAAACAGGCCCAAGCCTGCCATGATCAAAAGGCCTGCGACAAAGTAGAATTCATGCGGCCAGATTTCGATCCAGAAGAAATAAAACCGGCGGTGCGCCATATCGATCAATACTGCCTGATCCGGCAGGTTGGGGCCGCGGTCCCATCTGATCCATGGCGTCAGATAGTAAATACCAAGCGTCACGGCCATCACCCACCACTTAAGGTTTCGGTAATACCCTTTGACGCGGCGCGGAAATATTGGTTCGCGCGCAGCATAAAGCGATTGTGGCTCGGTAGATGACATAAGATGACCTAGCGGTTTTAGTTCTGTTCGCATCGTCCCTTTTAAAGAGCCAAACGCATAGGTCTTTGATGTGGATCAATAGTCGCGAAGCTATGCCTGTGGCGCGCTGTCGCACAAGCGATCTGCGATCTTAAGGTATCGCCAACGTCAAAAAACGAGCGTAATGCTTTTGCCATGCAAATAATTCGCCTTGAAGATACTCATAATTTACCGTTCTGGCGTCGGCCTGCGGCCCTTTTATTCCTAATGGCAATGGCCATGCCCGTCGCGTTTTCGACGTGGTCGGCGTTGTTGAATAACTTTGTTATCGATGTCGCTAACTTTGACGGTAGCGACATCGGCTGGCTGCACACAGTGCGCGAAATTCCGGGTTTCTTAGCTATTGGTGTGATTGCCATCATCATGTTCGTGCGTGAGCAGGTGTTGGGTATGGTCGCGCTTGTGATGCTTGGCGTGGCCACGGGGCTTACGGCGCAGTTTCCAACAATGGGCGGAATTCTGACGCTGACGATGCTGTCGTCGATCGGCTTTCACTATTACGAAACAGTGAACCAATCGCTTCAGCTTCAGTGGATCGATAAAAAGAAGGCCCCGCAAACGATTGGTTGGCTTATGGCCGCTGGATCAGGTGCGACTTTGGTTGCTTACATCCTTATCGTGATGACATGGCGAGCCTACGACCTTAGCTATAACTTCGTCTATATGGTCTCAGGCGGGTTCACGGCGATCGTCGCGCTGTTTTGCTTGTTCGCCTATCCGCAGTTCGAGGCTCCACACCCGCAGCTGAAAACCTTTGTCCTACGCAAGCGGTATTGGCTATATTACGCAATGCAATTCATGGCAGGTGCGCGACGCCAGATATTTGTGGTGTTCGCTGGCTTTATGATGGTCGAGAAATTCGGCTTTAAGGTTCACGAAATTACGGCGCTTTATACTATTAACCTTGTCGTCAACATTATCGTTGCTCCGTTGATGGGGCGGATTGTGTTTAAGTTTGGCGAGCGGCGGGCTTTGTTGTTCGAATACTTTGGCCTGATCCTTGTGTTCCTTGCTTACGGTGGATTGTACTTCTTTAGCTGGGGCGTGATTATCGCCTCTGCACTATATGTCATTGACCACATGCTTTTTGCATTGGCCCTGGCGCTTAAGACGTATTTTCAGAAAATCGCCGACCCACAAGATATCGCACCAACCGCTGCTGTTGCCTTTACGATCAACCATATCGCAGCTGTCTTTTTGCCGGCTGGGCTTGGGTATCTGTGGCTGTTGTCGCCGGCCGCTGTGTTCGTGACTGCCGCTTGTATGGCCGCGACTTCATTTGGGCTTGCGCTTTTGGTGCCGCGTCATCCTGGCCCTGGACACGAGACTGTGTTCCAAGGCGCATTACTTGCCCCGGCAGAGTAGAATAACCTTCCGGACACTCTATATCTGACAGAATAGACGAGGAGACTGATCATGTTCTTCATGAACCGCGATAAATCCGAAATGGTAGCGCAAGAGGCGGCATTGCCCGGCCGTGATACGCCGATGCCTGTGATCGAACCGCATTTTGTCTTTGGAACCCAGCTAATGGCGACCGCGCCTGCAGGTATGGGCGTGGCGATGTTTGGCATGGGCTGTTTTTGGGGCGTTGAGCGTATTTTCTGGCAGCTAGACGGTGTCGTTTCCACCATGGTTGGATACGCTGGCGGTTACACCCCAAACCCGACTTATGAAGAAGTCTGCACAGGCAAGACGGGTCACAACGAAGTTGTGCGTATCGTCTTTGACCCGAGCGTGATTTCTTATGATCAATTGCTGCAGGTGTTTTGGGAAAACCACGACCCAACACAGGGTATGCGCCAAGGCAACGATGCCGGGACTCAGTATCGGTCAGGCATCTACACAGTCACGCCGGAACAAAAGGCAGCTGCCGAAGCATCAAAGGTCGCGTTCACGCCGCGCCTTGCCCAAGCAGGCTATGGCGCCATCACGACCGAGATCAGAGATGCGCCTGTGTTCTATTTTGCTGAAGACTATCATCAGCAGTACCTTGCCAAGAACCCAGACGGGTATTGCGGGATCGGCGGAACCGGGGTGACTTGCCCGATTGGCGTCGGCGTATAAAGGGTTCGCTTGACGCCGATGAAGGTAGCGCCTAACTCGAGGCAACTCACATAGGGCGATGGCGATGACCTCATTCACGGCTTTGACGACAATCACTGGCGAAGACGCCGCCTACGCGCTTTCCGAAGCTTTGGAAGACCTGTTTCCAGAGCCAACAGGCGTCGGTGTTTTTGAGATCGAAGATGGTTCCGGCCTGTGGGAGGTCGCAGCCTATTTCGTTGAAGAACCTGATGCGGGCGCGTTGGCGGTTTATTCCGCGCTGCACAAAGCCAAGCCATTTAACATATCTGAAATCCCGGATCAGGATTGGGTGTCCAAAGTACAGCGTGAACTTGCCCCGGTCGAAGCAGGGCGGTTCTTTGTTTACGGCAGCCACGACGCTGACAAAGTGCCTGAGGGAAAGATCCCGTTGCTGATTGATGCGGCGATGGCATTTGGCACAGGGCACCATGGAACGACGCTTGGCTGTTTGCGCGCGTTTGACGCATTGTTCACGTCTGGATTCACAACTGGCCGCGTCGCTGACATCGGATGCGGTACAGCGGTTTTGGCAATGGCTGCTGCCAAAGTGCTGCCTGATCTCATACTGGCCAGCGATATTGACCCAGTGGCGGTCGATGTCGCAGCAGCTAACGTGACGGCAAACGGTCTTGAGGGTCGTGTAAATTGTGTTGTCGCTGCTGGATTCGATGCACCCGATCTGGCGGCCTCTGCGCCTTATGATTTGATTTTTGCCAACATTTTAAAGGGGCCTCTCATCGGGCTCGCTCCTGCGATGAGCAAGAATACCGCAACCGGAGGGCAAGTGATTCTGTCTGGGATTCTAAATGAGCAGGCCGACGAGGTGATTGCCGTTTATATCGATAATGGGTTCAATCTTGCCAAAAGAGATGTTATTGTTGACTGGACGACGCTAACGATGAGCAAGAAAGCACCACTTTAACCGTTTGGTGACTCATTTATTGCGAAACTCCTTGTTTCCGCTTTGATTGATGGAGAAGTTGCTTGGAATTTATCTGAGCATTTTATTTTCGGGAGTGTTGATATGGCACAAGCTAATGTCCCATTCGATAAACGTCTAAAACGTATCGTGCGCCGTCATGATCGTATGTCTCATGGTGTTGTTAAGACTGTCACCGCAGATGGTTTGATTGTCGCACGTCCACGTGCGTATCGCCCTCGGTTCCCATTAAAGGGAATTCTTGCGCTTGTTGTGACCGGTTTTGTTTTCAAAGGCTTTCTTTTTGCGTCTTTGGGCGACCAAGCTTACCAAGAACGCGTTTCGGTGTTAAGTGCTGGTAGCGTGATGGAGCAGGCAGGTGCATGGGTTATGCAGCCTGATGTTGCGACAATGTATATTGCTGAAAAAGTCAAAACTATTATGCCGTAAAGGCTTTTGAATTCGTAAAAACGAAAAGGCCGCGCCAAAATATGGCGCGGCCTTTCGCATTTGTGAGTGGCGGTGGTCGTTCTGAGTTACTTACGTGCTGCAACAGCATTGATATCGCCAAACGTCAGGCCGATATCTTCGAGTTCGCGTGCTGAAAGACGTGACAGCGCTTTGCGAGTGATGCGTGCATCGTTCCACTGTGCGACGCTGTGCAAAGACTGATGACAGAAGGAAGCGATGCGACCGGCAAGGATGCTGGACGCCGCAAGGTTTGTGTTTACGTTGGCCATTGGCTCATTCCTTAGACGGGTTCTGCGAGGCAGAGTTAACTTGATGAGCGGCATCTAGGGTGCTTTTACTACACGGGCTAGTGTCTTTTTTGCATAGCTCGTATGAGTTTTTAGAATGCCTATTATTTAATCACATGCACCGAGTATCCCTGTTTTTTATGGGCCTTTATAGTGACCTGATTTTAGTGGATTTTCACGCATATATGTGTGGTGCTCTGAACTGATTTCGCGGTTTTTGCAAATCGGCTTGGTTTATGTTCGCGTTTTGTGCTACCGCAGTTTAGGCAATAATAATATCGGGGCGAGCAATGCGCGTATTGGGAATCGACCCAGGTCTGCGAAATATGGGGTGGGGCGTGATCGAAGTGTCTGGTTCGCGCCTGTCACATATCGCCAATGGAATCTGTCATTCAGTCGGGACTGACCTTGGCGCGCGGCTCTTGTCGCTGCATGAGCAACTAACGGACGTTATCCATCAGTGGCAGCCAGATGCCGCAGCGGTAGAGCAGACATTCGTGAACAAGGATGGTGTCGGAACGCTAAAGCTGGGCCAAGCGCGCGGAATTGCGATGCTGGTTCCGGCGCAAGCGGGATTGGCCATCGGCGAGTACGCCCCGAACGCGGTCAAAAAGGCTGTCGTCGGTGTTGGTCATGCCGAAAAGCATCAAATCGAACATATGGTGAAATTGCAGCTGCCGGGCGTGAAAATCGCTGGTGCTGACTCTGCCGATGCATTGGCGATCGCGATCTGTCATTCGCACCATCTACAATCGGCAGGCACATTGGCCAAAGCATTAGCAAAGGCAGGCGCATGATAGGTAAAATCGCAGGCCGTTTGGAATACCGCAGCACAGATCACGTTCTGATCGATGTCCGTGGTGTTGGTTACATCGTTTATGTCTCTGAACGCGTCATGGCTGGGCTGCCCGGCAATGGCGAGGCGGTCGCGCTATATACCGATCTGCTGGTGCGCGAGGATAATCTTCAACTCTTTGGTTTTACGACGCTTGTTGAAAAAGAGTGGCACCGCATGTTGATGTCTGTCCAAGGGATTGGCGCGAAGGCGTCGCTATCTATCCTTGGTACCTTGGGTGAGGATGGTGTTAGTCGGGCAATTGCATTGGGTGACTGGAATGCGGTCGCAAAGGCCAAAGGCGTCGGCCCGAAAACGGCGCAGAAGGTAATTCTGGACCTGAAGGATAAAGCGCCGGGCGTTATGGCGATGGGTGGAACCGTTGCCGAAGCACTGGGCGACGAGGTAATTGAGGCTCCGACACCCACCCCTGCAAAACGTTCTCCCGCTAAGAAAGCAAACCCAGCACAAGCCGAAACGCTATCGGCGCTTGCAAACCTTGGCTATGCGCCCGGCGACGCGGCGAGCGCTGTGGCCGAAGCCGCAGGCGCTGATCCTGACGCTGATACGTCGACTTTGATCCGCGCGGCCTTGAAGCTGCTTGCCCCAAAGGGGTAGGGGTAATCCATGAACGAGCCTGACCCGACATTGCGCCCAGCACCCCAGCCCGAAGATGCGGATCGCGCGTTGCGGCCGCAGACTCTGGACGAGTTTATTGGGCAGGCGGACGCACGGGCCAATCTTAAGATTTTTATCGAAAGTGCGCGCCGTCGCGGTGAGGCGATGGACCACGCGTTGTTCCACGGGCCACCGGGCCTTGGGAAAACGACGCTGGCCCAGATTATGGCACGTGAACTCGGCGTGAATTTTCGAATGACCTCTGGCCCTGTGTTGGCGAAAGCTGGCGATTTGGCGGCGATCTTAACCAACCTCGAAGCCCGTGATGTTCTGTTCATTGATGAAATCCACCGCTTGAACCCGGCGGTCGAAGAGGTGTTGTATCCAGCCCTCGAAGATTTTGAGTTGGATTTGGTGATTGGTGAAGGGCCCGCCGCACGTACCGTGCGTATTGAATTGCAGCCGTTTACCTTGGTTGGCGCGACGACCCGCATGGGGCTGTTAACCACGCCATTGCGTGACCGTTTCGGCATTCCGACCCGGTTAGAGTTTTATACCGAAGATGAGCTGCATCTGATCGTTACACGCGGTGCACGTTTGATGGGGGCGCCCGCATCAGATGGAGGAGCCCGAGAAATCGCCCGCCGCGCACGCGGTACCCCACGTATCGCTGGGCGTTTGCTGCGTCGCGTTGTGGATTTTGCGATCGTCGAAGGCGACGGAACGGTAACGCAAGAAATCGCAGATCGTGCGCTGACCCGGTTGGGGGTTGATCATTTGGGGTTGGATAATGCCGACCGCCGCTATTTACGCCTTATCGCGGAAAGCTATGGCGGTGGCCCTGTTGGTGTTGAAACCATGTCTGCGGCACTGTCTGAAAGCCGCGACAGTTTGGAAGATGTGATCGAGCCGTATCTGCTGCAAAAGGGGTTGATCCAACGTACGCCACGCGGGCGGATGCTGGCCCAAGCGGCTTGGGCGCATTTGGGTCTGAATCCGCCGAAATCGCAGACGGACTTATTTGGTTGAGAGATGGGACGCCTCCGGCGGGGGAGTAGTTAGAGCAAGATGATGGATGATGTAGCGCCTTTATTTACACGGTCAGACGGGGATTATGTGTTTGCCCGTTGGGGACGCCCGATTGTGCCTGTGGTCTTTGGTGTCGATGATGCGACCTTGGCTGTGTTCAAGGGCGCGATTGAGGCTGTCGTGGCATTAGCCGGTCACAAGATGGATGAGACGGACATGGAGTTGGGTGCGAACCTGATGATGTTCTTCTGTCAGGACTGGAATGAGCTGCTCGACGTTCCGCATTTAGATAAGCTGTTGCCGGAGTTGGGAACGCTGGTGCCGCGTCTTCAGGCGGCCGATGCTAATCAATACCGTATCTTCCGGTTTGATGAGGCGGGTGCGATCCAGGCAGCGTTTGTTTTCATGCGCATGGATGATCAGATGGCGCAGGCCCCCGCGGATACGCTGGCTTTGTCCCAAGCTGTGCAGGTTATCTTGCTGTGGTCCGATACAGCGTTTTCTGAGGTGCCGCCATTGGCGATGATTGAAGGCAAAGTTGCCTTGCGCCCCGAAATCGGTGACGTCATTCGCGCGGCCTATGATCCGGTGATGCCCGTCGCGGCACGTGATGCGAGCCATGCGTTACGCTTAGGTGCACGGCTGATATGACCCATACGTTCCCAATCCGCGTCTATTACGAAGACACTGACCTCGCTGGCATCGTCTACTATGCCAATTACCTAAAGTTCATCGAGCGCGCACGCAGTGAATGGGTGCGCGAGATGGGGATTGATCAGGTCGCGATGAAGGCGGATGGCTTTGTCTTTGCGGTGCGCCGCGTCGAGGCGGATTACTTTGCCCCGGCACGTTTTGACGATGAATTGATCGTTGAAACCAGCCTAGCTGAACGTACCGGGGTGCGATTGACAGTCAAGCAAGACGTAAAGCGCGGGGAAGTTATACTGTTTTCGGCCCTTGTGACCATTATCTGCATGAATGAAACTGGTGCCGTGGCCCGCCTTCCGGCGGCGATCCGCCAGTCGGTGCATTAATTTTCTTAGTTTCGGCCCTGTGATACCGGATTGATTGGATTTTAATTTCGGCTTGCGTTAAAGATGGTTGTAATCAGAGCCCACAATCGGGCCTACAGGCAGAGCAGGCACAATGGAAGCAGCAACCGACTTCACGATGTGGGCGCTATTTGCGCGCGCGACAATCACCGTAAAACTCGTCATGATCATGTTGATCGCCGCATCTATCTGGTGCTGGGCCGTGATCGTGGACAAGATTATTCAGTATCGCAAAGCGCGTGCAGAGGCCGAGGTTTTTGACCGCCAGTTCTGGTCAGGCGAACCTTTGGATGGTCTATTTGACCAGATCGGGACTGATCCGGACGGCGCGAGCCAAAAGATTTTCGTTGCTGGCATGCTAGAGTGGCGTAGGTCGCATCGCCAAGACGGCGGATTGATCGCCGGGGCGACTGCACGGATCGATCGATCCATGGATGTTGCGATCGCCAAAGAGGCCGCGAAACTGCAAAAGGGTCTGCCAGTGTTGGCGACCGTTGGTTCTACGGCACCGTTCGTTGGCTTGTTCGGGACCGTTTGGGGTATCATGAATGCGTTTATCGAAATCGCGGAAGCACAAAACACAAACCTAGCCGTCGTTGCGCCGGGCATTGCTGAAGCGTTGCTGGCGACGGGCTTGGGGCTGCTGGCCGCTATTCCTGCCGTGATATTCTATAACAAACTGTCGGCTGATAGTGATCGTATCGTCGCAGGCTACGAAGCCTTTGCCGACGAATTCGCGACAATCCTAAGTCGCCAGTTGGATAGCTGATCATGGGTGCGGGAGTTATGAAATCAGGTGACGGGGGCGGAAGACGCCGACGCCGCCGCGGGAGCCGGGTTCAGCCCATGGCCGAAATCAACATCACGCCATTTGTTGACGTGATGCTGGTGCTCTTGATCATCTTTATGGTTGCTGCCCCATTAATGACTGTTGGCGTTCCTGTGGAACTACCGAAAACGGCGGCCGATGCGTTGCCTGGTGATGATGAAGAGCCGTTGACGGTGACCATCACTGCTGACGGTGTGATCATGATCCAAGAAACCGAAACGTCGCCAGAAGAACTGGTTGCAAAGTTGCAGGCCATCGCAGCCGAACGCACAAGCGACCGCATTTTCCTACGTGCAGATGGTGCGAACCAGTGGAATAAAGTGGCTGAAATCATGGGTGCGCTGAACGCTGGCGGTTTTTCGAACATTGGTCTGGTGACCGATGTTGGTGGGCCTTCCTTTACGGGGTCGGACGGTTAAGTCATGCAAACGCCGGGCACGTATATCTCTGCCACAGGTCATATTGTTCTAATTGGCTGGCTGATACTTGGGTGGGGGCTCGATTCCGAGCCGCTTGAGTTTGCAGCTATGGATGTATCTGTGGTGAGCGGCGAAGAGTTCGAGCAGATGATGGCCGCCCGCACGCCGACGCCCGGTAACGCAGAACCAACTGCGCCAGTTCAGCCAGCTATCGACGATACACCGCCACCGCCGCCAGCCGAAGAACAACCTGCCGAAACTGCGCCGCCGCCAGAGCCAGTCGATCAGCCTGTCGAGGAATTACCGCCGCCACCTCCGCCGGCACCTTTGGTGACTGAGGCAACGGATGAACCGCCTATCGCCCCAACAGAGCCAGCAGCCCCCCCACCATCGCCGAATGTGGATGTGAATGAACCGCCTGCGCCAACGCAAGCGGATCGTATTGCGTCGACCCCATCAGCGCCGCCGCCGCCAGATACGCAGATTGATGATATCGTGCGCGAAGAGGTCGTTCCTGATGAAACGGCCCCGGCTGAGGTTGTAACTGAAGAGGTTACGCCGACAGCACCTGAAGAAACCGCGCCTGAAATCGCCCTTGAAAATGAAAAGCCATCGGGATTGGTCGAGACTTCTTTGCGTCCTGTTGCGCGTCCTAGTCGCCCAACGCCCCCCGCTGCCGAGCCAGAGGCACCGACCCAAACTGCTGAAACACCAGTTGAGGCACCGACACCACCTGCAAGCGAAGCCAGCGATGATGCTGTTGCTGCTGCGTTGGCTGCCGCGTTGGCTGCTGAGGCACCGTCCGCGCCAGCCGTTGCAGCAGGTCCGCCGATGACGGGTTCAGAGCGCGATAGCTTTCGCGTGTCGGTCAATCGTTGCTGGAACGTTGACCCTGGATCAGTTGCGGCACGGGTAACTGTCGAGGTTGGCTTTGAACTGGACCGCAATGGTTTGGTGGTAGGGCAACCGAGGCTCATCAGTGCGCAGGGCGACCAAAGCGCCGCGGATACCGCGTTTGAGGCTGCCCGCCGCGCGATTTTGCGATGCCAATCTGGCGGCTACCAACTGCCGGCTGATAAATACGACCAATGGAAAGATGTCGTAATTACATTTGACCCCAGCGGAATGCGGCTACGTTGATGATGAACACGTGTAGGTGAAGTGAAATGGTTTCACTCCCCTGCTATGAAGGAACGATAAATGCGGATTAGGGTAAACCTGACCATGCGAAATGAGGCAAAGATGATGAAAAGACTTCTTACACTCTTGGTAGCACTGATATTGGCCGGGCCGGTCGCGGCTCAAAGTGGTCCGCTTCGGTTGACTATCACAGACGGTGTGATCGAACCGATCACGTTTGCGGTCCCTACGTTTCAGGCCGAAAATGCCGAAGCGACGCAGGTGGCGAATGATCTGAACCGATTGGTAGCACAGGATTTATCCGGCACCGGACTATTTCGCGAAATTCCGGCGAACGCGTTTATCTCGCAGGTTTCTTCATTCTCGCAGCCGGTCCAGTTTGCTGACTGGCGCGCAATCAATGCGCAGGCGTTGGTGATTGGTGCTGTTGCTGTAAATAGTGGCCAATTGACGGTGAAATTCCGTTTGTATGACGTTTTCTCTGGGCAGGAGCTTGGTGGTGGTCTGCAGTTCGCCGGCACAACTGATGGTTGGCGTCGGATGGGCCACAAAGTTGCGGATGCTGTTTATAGCCGGATCACGGGTGAGGGCGGTTATTTCGACAGCCGCGTCGTTTATGTCGCCGAAAGCGGTCCAAAAGATAACCGACAGATGCGCCTTGGGATCATGGATTTCGACGGTGCGAATGTGCAGTATTTGACCGATAGCAGCAGCATCGTTCTTGCGCCCCGTTTTTCACCAAACGGTGATCGCGTACTTTACACGAGCTACGAAAGTGGTTTTCCTCGCATCAACGTGTTGAATGTCGCCACTGTTGGTCGCCAGCAATTGCAGACTGCACCGGGCGAAATGGCATTTAGCCCACGATTTTCTCGCGACGGTGGGTCCGTGATTTATAGCCTGTCGAATGGCGGGAACACTGATATTTTCCGTTCTGATCTATCATCGGGTCAATACATTCGCCTGACGTCAGCCCCTTCGATTGAAACAGCACCTAGCTTGTCACCCGATGGCAGCCAGATCGTGTTTGAAAGCGACCGGTCAGGTACTCAGCAGCTGTACATCATGTCTGCAAATGGTGGCGAAGCACGTCGGATTTCGTTTGGCGAAGGCCGCTATGGTACACCAGTTTGGTCCCCACGCGGTGATCTGGTGGCGTTTACCAAACAAAACGCGGGTCGTTTTCATATTGGTGTGATGCGTACGGACGGATCGGAGGAGCGCCTGTTGACCGCGTCTTTCCTTGATGAAGGTCCGACATGGTCACCAAACGGACGCGTGATCATGTTTAGCCGCGAAACCCAAGGTGAAAGCGGGACGACATCACTCTATTCGGTGGACATCTCTGGTCGGAACCTTAAGGCGGTCCCTGTCCAAGGCGGTGCCTCTGATCCATCATGGGGCCCGCTACAGCCGTAGTAGATGCCACATTCCCAGAACGATGAAGCCATGCTATGCTGGCAAAAACGAGCAGATATAAACAGGAATTGAACCGATGAATATGATGACAAAAGCGACGATGCTGCTTTTGGTATTGGGCACAGCGGCCTGTACCAATCCGGACCGTCTTGGTGGCGCTGCGGGCGCGGGTGGTGCCGGTGCAGGGGCGGGCGTTGATGGCGGACTTGCTGGATCGGCAAGTGATCCGACGAGCCCTGCGTATTTTAGCCAAGCTATCGGCGACCGCGTGTTGTTTGCTGTGGACACGTCGACCCTCACACCAGAAGGGCAGCGCATTTTGGACGGTCAAGTTCAATGGCTGTTGACCAACGCAGATTACCGCGCCGTTGTTGAAGGCCATGCCGACGAACAAGGCACGCGTGAATATAACCTTGCGCTTGGTGCGCGTCGTGCGAACGCAGTGCGCGAATACCTTGTGTCGCGTGGCGTACCGTCGTCCCGGCTTGAGGTGATCAGCTATGGTAAACTCCGTCCAATCGAAGTTTGCTCGAACGAGGCATGTTATGCCAAAAACCGTCGTGCGGTTACCGTTCTCTCTTTCTCGGCTATGACTAGCTAATCCAGACCTAAGGACCTTTCATGTTGCACCGTATCGTTGTTGTCTGCGCGCTTTTGTTCTCACCTATCCCTGCCTTTGCGCAGGAAGAGACGCTCGCGGATATACGACAACAATTGACAGCTCTTTATGTCGATGTGCAGCGATTGCACCGTGAATTGTCCACGACGGGTGGGCTGAATTCTGGGATCGTGGGGAATACACCGCTGGACCGTCTTAACGCGATTGAAGCTGAGTTGCAGCGTTTGACCTCTAAGACCGAACAGCTAGAGTTTCGCGTGAACCGGATCACCGTTGATGGCACCAACCGGGTCGGTGATCTAGAATTCCGCCTGTGCGAACTGGAAACTAATTGTGACATTGGCCAACTGGGCGATACGCCAAGTTTGGGCGGTGTTGATAACGGGGCTGATGTTCCCGCACCAAACCTGCCCCCAGCCACGGATGGGCCTGCTTTGGCTATTGGCGAAAAAACTGACTTTCAGCGAGCGCAGGAGGCGCTCGCTAACCGTGACTTTCGCAGCGCCGTGGACCAGTTTGAGACCTTTGGCGCGACCTACCCGGGAAGCCCACTAGCACCAGAAGCGAACTATCTGCGCGGCGAGGCGTTGGAGGGGCTTGAAAAACCAACCGAAGCTGCGCGCGCGTATCTTGAAGCGTTTTCAGGTGATCCTGACGGACCACAGGCGGCTCACGCGCTTTATAAACTGGGCGCATCACTTGGCGCGATCGGCCAAACGCAGGATGCATGTCTGACGCTGGCAGAAGTGAACGTCCGCTTTCCTGGTGATCCGGCTGTCGGTGACGCACAATTTGCGATGCAGAATTTGGGATGCCAGTAGCGGATAAGCAATCTGGCCTGCTAGATCAATTTGGACAAGCCTTTGAACGCCATATCACGGCGGTACCTGATGGTTTGATTGGACTTGCGGTGTCCGGTGGTGGCGATTCGGTTGCGATGATGCACATGGCCGCGCGGATGATTGACCCGACAGGGTTACGTGTGGTGTCCGTTAATCATGGCCTTCGTGCGGAAGCTGTTGCTGAACTTGTACAGGTCGGCGCGCAGGCCAGCCGATTGGGCATTCCACATGTAGTTTTGGATTGGACCTGGGACAGAACCGGTAATCTACAGGCCGCGGCGCGTGACGGACGCTGGCAATTGATGCGAGACTGGGCGGTTGAGACCGGTGTCGGCGCGCTTTGCTTGGGACATACCGAAGACGATCAGATCGAGACGCTGTTGCTTCGGCTTGCACGTGGATCGGGGGTTGATGGGTTGACCGCGATGTCGGCTTTGGACCGGCGCGATGGTATGACCATTTTGCGCCCCTTGCTCGGGATGTCACGCGATGCCTTGCGCGAATGGCTTGTTTCACAAGCAATCCAATGGAGCGATGACCCAAGCAACGACGATGTTCGGTTCGATCGGGTACGTGCACGTCAAATGTATGCGCAACTTGAAACACTTGGCCTCACGCGCAAGCGGTTTTTGCAAACGGCAGATCATATGCGGGCGGCGCAGCGATCGCTCCAACAAGCAGCACATGAGTTTGCGCAAACTTACGTTACGCAGGATTTGGGTGATTTGGTATTCTCACCAGAAGCCCTCGACCTCCAAGCCGAAGACGTGCCGCGTCGCGTCATGGCCGAAGCATTCTCGTGGATGGCAACCAAAACGTATCGGCCGCGATTCGAAAACATGCTGGCGCGGGTCGAACAGGTGCGAAACGGCGAACAGGTGACTTTAGGCGGATGTATCATGCTGCCGCTGTCTGATGGTGGAATGCGCCTTGTGCGTGAAGCATCGGCGACCGCTAGCTCTATGGCCGCCTGCGGTGAACTTTGGGATAAACGATGGCGTATAAAAGGGCCGATGCGCGACAACTTGCGCTTTCAGGCGCTTGGTGACGGGCTGAACGCTTGCAAAGATTGGCGGCAAACAGGTGCTTTACGGCTGTCGCTGTTGGCATCTCCGTCGGTTTGGCACCAAGACACATTGATCGCCGCGCCTTTAGCCGGGCTTTCCAACGGTTGGACCGCACAGATTGTCGCGGATTTCCGTTCTAGAGCGTTTGGCATTGAAGATTAAGGTTTAGCCTCTATTTTAGATGAAACGCTTGAACGCGACTCTGTCGCATTCATTCCCCGATTTCAAAGGAGCTCCCCTTGGGCAACGCGCGAAATATGGTCTTTTGGATCGTCTTGTTTTTGATGGTTCTTGGACTTTTCCAAATCTTCAGCGGTACACCGTCCGCTACACGTGGCAATAATCAAAACTATACGCAGTTCGTAGAATCTGTTGAGGCTGGCCAAGTAACGGAAGTCACGATTGACGGCGAAAGTGTTCGCTACGTTGTGGGCGGAACTACTTTTACGACAATCAAACCTGAAGACGCTGAAATCACTAACCTTCTGGTCGATGCTGACGTTCCTGTTACGGCGATCAGTCAAGAAACGTCGTTGTTCCAGTCATTCTTGATCAGCTTGCTTCCATTTGTTCTGCTTATTGGCGTGTGGATCTACTTTATGAACCGCATGCAAGGCGGCGGCAAAGGTGGGGCAATGGGCTTTGGTAAATCAAAGGCCAAGCTGTTGACCGAAAAGAACGGTCGCGTCACATTTGATGACGTTGCGGGCATTGATGAAGCCAAAGAAGAGCTCGAAGAGATCGTTGAATTCTTGCGTAACCCGCAAAAATTTAGCCGTCTTGGCGGTAAAATTCCAAAAGGTGCGCTGCTTGTTGGTCCTCCGGGTACTGGTAAAACGCTTCTTGCGCGTGCGATTGCAGGCGAAGCTGGCGTGCCATTCTTTACAATCTCAGGTTCTGATTTTGTTGAAATGTTCGTTGGTGTCGGCGCGTCACGCGTGCGCGACATGTTCGAACAGGCGAAAAAGAACGCGCCTTGCATCGTGTTCATCGATGAGATCGACGCCGTCGGCCGTGCACGTGGCGCTGGCCATGGTGGTGGTAACGACGAACGCGAACAGACATTGAACCAACTTCTGGTCGAGATGGACGGTTTTGAAGCGAACGAGGGTGTGATCATCGTTGCGGCGACCAACCGTCGTGATGTTCTTGATCCTGCGCTTTTACGTCCGGGCCGTTTTGACCGTCAGGTCACCGTACCAAACCCAGATATCAAAGGTCGCGAGAAGATTCTGGGTGTGCACGCACGCAAAATCCCATTGGGCCCTGATGTTGATCTGCGGATTATCGCACGTGGCTCACCGGGGTTCTCTGGTGCCGATCTTGCGAACCTCGTGAACGAAGCTGCTTTGATGGCTGCACGTGTTGGCCGCCGTTTTGTGACAATGATCGATTTCGAATCTGCCAAAGATAAGGTCATGATGGGCGCAGAGCGTCGTTCGATGGTCATGACCGCTGAGCAGAAAGAAATGACTGCCTACCACGAAGCTGGCCACGCGATTGTGGGTATCAGCCTTCCAAAATGTGACCCGGTCTATAAGGCGACGATTATCCCGCGCGGTGGCGCCTTGGGCATGGTGATGAGCCTGCCAGAGATGGACCGCCTGAACATGTTCAAGGACGAATGCCACCAGCGTTTGGCCATGACCATGGCGGGTAAAGCCGCTGAAATCATCAAATATGGTGAAGATCAGGTCAGCAACGGACCCGCCGGTGATATCCAACAGGCCAGCCAGTTGGCCCGTGCGATGGTTCTTCGTTGGGGGATGTCGGACAAAATCGGCAATATCGATTACGCTGAAGCGCACGAAGGCTATCAGGGGAATACCGCTGGTCTGTCTGTGTCTGCACATACGAAAGAACTGATCGAAGAAGAGGTCCGTAAGTTCATTCAAGATGGCTATGACCGGGCCCGCGAAATCATCATTGAGAAGAATGAAGAGTTCGAACGCCTTGCCCAAGGTCTGTTGGAATACGAAACGCTGACAGGTGCTGAGATCAAACGCGTTATGGCTGGTGAACCGCCTCATGCTGACGATGATGATGACGGGGATGCTGCAAAGACTGATACGTCTTCGGTTACGGCAATTCCGAAAACTAAGCCGAAAAAGCCGCAGACCCCAGAAGGTGGTCTAGAGCCTGAACCAACAGCATAAGCTGATCAAACGCCGCCCCAATCTCAGGGCGGCGTTTTTGCTTGATATCTCATTTCACAAATGATGAATTGCGAACGATTGTTCGGGCGGTTTACGTCTGCTGTTAAGCAAACATGAAAGGTTTACGATGCCCGCGCTGAAACCCACTGAAATCACTGGCGAAGTTGTTTGGATCGGGCATGTGCCTGATCGTGATGCATCGCTAAAGTCATCTGGCCAAACTGAAGCAGAGCTAACCTTTGCAGGTATCCCTGGCGAAGAACACGGCGGTCTGACACGCCCATCCTGTTCACGTGTCGTGAGCCAGCATCCGCGTGGGACAGAGATTCGCAATGTTCGCCAGTTGTCTGTTACTTCGACCGAAGAACTGGCCGAGATCGCGGCAGAGATTGGCTTGGAGCAGCTAGAGCCGGCATACGTCGGAGCATCGTTGGTCGTGAAGGGCATCCCCGATTTCACACATTTGCCGCCGTCTTCGCGCCTGCAGTTCCCAGACGGGTCTGTGATCGTCGTGGATATGGAAAACCGTCCGTGCAATTTGCCTGCCAAGGTGATCGAAAACGACTTTCCTGGGGCAGGGCGAAAATTTAAAGCTGCCGCCGAAAATAAACGCGGAGTGACCGCGTGGGTCGAACGTGAAGGTCGGGTAAAAGTTGGCGATACGGTACGCCTACATGTGCCAGACCAACGCGCATGGCAGCCATAGGTTTCTGATCCGAAACTAACGGCCAGCGGCTGGCGTTTCTGGCTACCTATGCGTCGAATACCGGCATCGCGCGACTTGATCGCTGTTTAATTTCAAGATGAATAGGCAAGGTATTTGCGCCTCACCGCATTTGGCGGTAGGGCTGCGCTGCCTGCACACGCAACCATTGCCGGGAAGACGATAGAATGACAGCAACTGTAATCGATGGAAAAGCCTTTGCCGCCACTGTGCGTGGGAAAGTCGCCGAACATGTAACCCGGTTGAAAGAGGTCCATGGGATCACCCCCGGATTGGCAGTGGTACTGGTGGGCGAAGACCCAGCTAGCCAAGTCTACGTCCGTTCAAAGGGTAAGATGACAGTCGAAGTCGGCATGAACAGCTATGAACACAAGTTGGACGTTGACACATCAGAAGAAGCGCTTTTGGCGCTGATTGATCAGCTGAACAATGATCCTGCGGTTCATGGTATTCTGGTCCAACTACCGTTGCCTGATCATCTGGATAGCGATCTGGTGATCAACAGTATCGACCCCGCTAAAGATGTTGATGGTTTCCATATCTCGAACGTGGGACTGCTGGGCACTGGACAGAAAAGCATGGTGCCATGCACCCCGCTGGGATGCCTAATGATGCTGCGCGATCACCTTGGTTCTTTGTCTGGCCTGAATGCCGTTGTGGTTGGCCGGTCCAACATCGTGGGCAAACCGATGGCGCAACTGCTGTTGGGCGATAGCTGTACGGTTACGATTGCGCATAGTCGCACCAAAGATCTGCCCGCTGTTGTGCGCCAAGCAGACATTGTTGTTGCTGCGGTTGGACGCCCCCAAATGATTCCCGGTGATTGGATCAAACCCGGCGCCACAGTGATTGATGTGGGTATCAACCGGATCGAAAAGCCTGAGGGCGGCACGCGTCTGGTCGGTGACGTCGACTATGATAGCTGTGCAGCTGTTGCGGGTGCGATTACGCCTGTGCCCGGCGGAGTTGGCCCGATGACAATTGCCTGCTTGCTGGCCAATACGGTGACCGCATGTAGCCGCGCCAATGGGCTTAAGGAGCCTGAAGGGCTAACCGCCTAATCATTGGCGGGTGGATTAAAATCCACCCTACGGCTTGGGGCGCGGTTTTAGCTGGCGGATTGCCGTTTGAACCGCTTCGGGCAGGGCCGTGTTCGTATCTGGTGCGATATCAAGTGCGGCACCAACATCTTTGGCCAATATGCCGATGCTGTTGTCATCGCTGAACCCGTCACGTGCGAATTCGATCTCGTCAAATCCAGAGGCTAGCCAGTTCTGCCCTGATGCCGTTCCGATGAGCGCCAGTAGCTTTTTCTCGTCCACGCCCTGTGTATCGCCCCAGTCCAACACAAGCCGTGTCATCGCTATATGAGAGGCCGCAAGAAGGTTGTTCAGCACCTTGCCCGTCATCCCTGCGCCATAGCCGCCCATATGGTGGATTTCTTGGCCCATGGCCTGCAGCAGTGGCATGATGGGGGTAGGGTCACCGCCGACCATGAATGTAAGCGTACCAGCCTGTGCACGTACCTGCGCACCGGACATGGGCGCGTCGATAAGCGTGATCCGATCGGGGATACGGGAAAGAAGTGATTTGACGTAATTCGGGGAAAGAGTTGAGCTGATAACAATAGTCCGAAGCGTCTTTGTGCGTGCGACCACAGCCTGATCGTCAAACAACAATGCATCCGTCTCGGCCGCGTCACGTACGACGGTAATTAGGGTCGTAAGGCCATCGCAAAAGGCATCTATATCTGTGCCAACCCCGGCATCAGGACTGGGGTCATAACCGCGCGCATTGAACCCAACCTTTTGTAGGTTCTTCAGCATCGGCCCACCCATGCGGCCGCACCCTGCAACACCTATCAGCTCTGTCATTCTATCCCCCAAAAGAAAAAGACTTCCCTTTGTTAAAGGGAAGCCAGTTGCTTGGGAATTAAAAATGCTACTAGTGAACGATGTCTTCTTCCTTAACGAACATGTTCGCCCATGCGCGATCAATCAATTCGGGCGTCATCTGGTTAGGGATGCCTTCGAATTCGCAGATAGAAATCATCTGGTCGATCAGGAAAATAGGTTGATAGTTAGCGTATAGATTATCGATTTCAGGGTAGCGTACATTCAGCAGGTGAACGAGCGTGTCTTCATCCAGCGGCATTTTGCGTTTACGTGCAACCATCGCGAAGATCTTAAGGAAGTCTTCTTGGTGTGGGCCGTCAATCTTGATCTTGTAGAAGATACGACGCAAAGCCGCTTTATCGAAGATCGCGTTCGGGTGAAAGTTGGTCGAGAAGATAACAAGCGTGTCGAATGGTACTTCGAACTTTTCACCTGATTGCAGGGCCAAAATATCTTTGTTTTCTTCGAGCGGAACAATCCAGCGGTTCACAAGAGTCTGTGGCGGTTCGGCCTGACGCCCAAGGTCATCCACGATGAAGATGCCGCCAGTGGACTTAAGCTGCAAAGGCGCTTGGTAAGTCCGGGCTGTTGGGTTGTAGACGAGATCAAGCATCGACAGTGACAATTCACCACCAGTAATAACGGTTGGGCGTTCACAGCGCACATAGCGGGTATCAAATCGACCAGATGTCCGGCGCAGACTGTTTGGGTCGTCTATGTCATCTTCGGCAGCAGAGTGTACGATTGGATCATAAACCGTGATCACCTGACCCGAATATTCGATCGCACGCGGGACATAGATTTTGTCACCCAACGCATCACGAATACCGTTCGAGATCGAGGATTTACCGTTGCCCGGTGGTCCGTACATCAGGATGGAACGACCCGCACTGACCGCTGGACCAAGGTTGGACAGAAGATCAGGTGGAAGCACAAGATGCCCCATCGCTGTCGACAGCTGGTCGCGTGTGATTTGAATGTTGCGGATCGATTGGCGCTGAATTTGTTCGCGATAGATATCCAGCGGGACAGGCATAGCGCCATAATATTCAGACTGGCTTAATGCGTCGAGCGCACGCGCGCGTCCCGCATCAGTGAGCTGATAGCCCATTTCATTACCGCTGTTAGCATTCAACGTACCTGTTGCTTCAAGAAGCAACTGACCACGGGCCATGTCGACCAACTCTTGTGTGACGGGCACTGGCAAACAAATCGCCCGGCTTAGCAGGGATACTTGGTCAAGGTTCATGCGAAACATTGTTTTCAGCAAGATATCACGCATCATCGACATCGGAAGCAGCATGCCGTCAAGGCTGCGTGGTGCCGGGGGGGCCATTACGCTAGAGGATTGCACGTTCATTTCTTTCTGGCCTATCGCAAATAATTCAGGATCCGCACGTAAATGCGATTTTGTATCAACAAGATTGCAGCCTATTGTGGCGAAATAGTGAACAAACATGTGCCTGTAAAAGGCATTGCACGATGCATAATTGAGTTAGCGAAAAATCGCTACAACTAACAAATAACACAAAAGCGTGCCGCTAAGGGCTAGTCCCTTTGGAAATTTAGATTTTTCCCAACTGATCCAATCTGGAGCGAAACTTCGAAGGGGGCTGTGTTTTACTGCTCTATGTGTAATCAGCGCTGCAATGAGGCACGATGCATAGATAAGCATAATGTCACGAAGGTCGGCGACCGATAGCATAGGTGACGCTGCGGCCATAAATTTAACGTCGCCGCCGCCGATCACGCCAGACATCCAAAATAAAATACCAACGGCAAGCACGACAATAAAGTGCGTCCAATGCCACAGATAAAGATCGAAGGGTAACGCGAAAATGCCCAAAATAGCGTAGCTGAGCAAAAGTGCTCCTGACGCGATATTTGGGATTTTCATACTGCGCATATCATTCCATGCGACAAATATCGCAATGGGGATGACTGCTGGTAAAAACCAAAGCGCGGCATATGCGGTTAATCCCATGATCTAGTTTACCGCGTTGTTTTCGATGGCTTGCAGTGCGCGAACTGCTTCTTCAAAGTGCCTTGGGTGCGTTTCAATTGCGTCCGCTAACAGTGTTTTTCCGGTCGAAATATCGTTTTGCTTAATCGCTGCAAGAGCGAGGGTGTAAAGTAATTGGGCACGTTCAACTTGCGTCATCTGCACGACAGGGAGAGTATACTTCCGCTGTGCACCCCGTGCGAGTACAAGGTTATTTTTTGCCGTAAAGAGCCTTGGGTCGTGGCGCAACGCGTCAGTAAACAGGCGTTCTGCACCGCGATAATCCCCGCGGGTTAGCTTGGAATAGCCCCAGTTATTATAAACCGATGCAGGGCGCGTCGTCAGTCCGGCTGCTGTTTCATAAAAACTATCGGCCTTTTCCCATTGCTGGCGGCTATCCGCGACCATTGCCTCAAAGCGGTAACGCTTAAAGGTTTCATAGGTTGGCGGAACCGTATTGAGTTGTGCGGCTGCGTCATCCCATCGGCTTGCGCGAATAAGTGCACCTGCGAGCTCAACCGTGTCTTCACTGGTGGCCTCAGGATGGGAAATAACAGTTTCCCATGCTGCAATGCCATCAGGTACACGTCCGGCTCGAATGAGTGATGCAGCAAGGCCGCGTTGTAGATCTACTCTTTCAGGGTGGTTTTCAACGGCGTTGGCGAAATAGCGCACAGCCTCTTCAGGGTCGCCGACTGTCAGCATGACCTCGTTGAGGTTAGATTCATCAATGACGTTAATGTCACTCATGGCTTCTTGAACCTGCTCTTCGCCGGATTTTGCGCACGCGGAAAGCATAATCGTTGCCGTGCATAGCGTCAGAATAATAGAGTGGCGCATATTTTTTGCGTCCTTTTGCTGCTCTTATCTTAAAGGTCCGACATGAGTACAAAATCTCCTGCACCACGTCGGATTAGATTAAAGTTCTGATAATCTTCTAGCACAGTATTGTCAGAGTTTTCCAACATTGTGAGTGCAAGGCGCAAGTTGTCGCGGATTTCGTCCGAGTTTCCACTATCAGCAGCGTAAGCACGACGAAAAACTTCGCTAGCCTCAGCCGTTTTACCTTGCTCCATTAAGACCACACCAAGGTTATTCCAAGCGGGTGGAAAGCCCGGATCTTCTTCAATTGCGGATCTTAACCAGCGCTCCGCTTGTCCAAGCCTGCCTAAGTTTAGATTTGCTGATCCGATGGCGGACATCGTATCAACATTTAGTCCCTGTTCGAATGCGGCGCGATTATACGCCTTGAGAGCAAGCTCGTATTCACCAGCGGCCATGAGGCGGTGTCCGACAATAAGACCATCCGTATCGCTTTGCCCAGCAATGCCGGGCGCATAAACGCCATCGGCTGAAAGATTAACATCTCCTGTACAAGCTAATAGGCTTATTGAAACAAGCCCGCATATAGCTATACGAGTCCGCATCAGCTGCTATGCCGCGCCCAAATTTTTGGCGATTGCGTAAATGGAAGGGCCAATCAAAATTGCCATGAGTGGCGGTAGCGTCAGCATCATCGTTGCAAGCGTCATTTTCGTTGGAAGCTTGTTTGCCTTCTCCTCGGCACGCATCACACGCTTGTCACGCATCTCCAATGAGTACACCCGTAGCGCATCTGATATCGACGTACCAAATTGCTGTGATTGCACCAACACAGTCACAAAGCTTGTGATATCCTGAACGCCGCAACGTTCGGCCATATCTTTCAAAACAGTAGTCTTATCCTTACCGGCTTTGGTTTCTTGGCCGACCATCTCAAATTCGTCAGAAATATCGGGAAAGCCAGAACGAAGTTCCTTTGAAACACGCATAATGGCTTGGTCCATTGATTGCCCGGCTTCTACACAAACTAGCATAAGATCGAGCGCGTCAGGAAAACCATCTTCGATCGCACCTTGGCGGATCGCTTGACGACGGGTCGCCCAATACTTCGGAAGCATATATCCTGCTCCGCCGGGGATCATTATGGTTAGAACCAAATCTTGAGTTGTCACATCTCCTTGCGACATTTTGAAAACTGCAAATATCCCACCGATAGCAAGACCTAGTAGACCTAACGCAAATTGAAGGAAGTGGTAGGTTCGCACTGCATTTTTGCCGCGATAGCCTGCTTGGAGCAGTTTAAGTTTGACTGCTGAGTATTCGTCTTCGTTTTGGGGTTCCAAGAAACTCGAATACTTTTCGAGTTTGTCCTTACTATTTGCAGTTCGAAGCTTTTCGCCCTTAGACGTTTTTTTATCGGCTGCTCGATTGTTGGACTTCAGTCTATCAAGAGGGTCAACCTCTTTTTTTAGTAGCACTGGTAATGCTATGAGAACTAGGAAAAATCCGACAAGTCCAACAAGAATTAGTATCGCGTTGGGCCCAAGGAACTCTGTGAGTGTTGCTTGAATCGCTTCCATAACTTCACCCTTAAACTTTGATATCGACAAGTGATCGCATGACCACAATATTTAGAATGAGAAACCCAGCAATCACAAAACAAGCGGGAATGAAAAAAGAGCTTTCCATCACTTCATCGAAATAGTCAGGCTTAACCAAAGTGATCAGCACCAACGCAAGCAGCGGAAAGGCTGACAGGAGGTTGCCAGACCATTTAGCTTCAGCTGTAATCGCGCTAACGCGGCGAAACAGGCGGAAACGGGCACGAATAACTTTTGCAAGACCATCGAGAATTTCCGCCAAATTGCCGCCAGATGTTTGCTGGATGGTTACAGCGACCGCAAGAAACCGCATGTCTTGGTTGTCAAGCCGTTCCGCCATAGCTTTTAGCGTTTCGCCCATGTCACGACCATAAGCAGCTTCATCGGAAATCATACCAAACTCAGTGCCAAGCGGATCTGCGATTTCATTAGAAACGATTTGTAACGAGTTTGAAAATGGGTGGCCTACGCGCAGTGAACGCACCATTAGTTCAACGGCTTCGGGCAATTGCTCGCCGATCATTGTCATCCGTTTTTTGGCTTTGCGACTAATCCAGACATACACACCAACAACGCCCATGAGCACGGCCACGGCAACACGTACTGGTCCGCCGAGTTGCGTCAATACTGTTAGCATAAGGAAGGCAACCACGCTAATGACGCCCATCAAAATTAGCAGCTGTGGAGGTGTAAATACGATATTTGCCTTCTGCGCTTTACTCGCAAGTATTGAATAAATGGGAATGCTTTGCGACCGCATATGCTGCGTCATTTCTTTACGCAGCTGTTCCAGAACTTGTTCGCGGCTTCCGCCCTTATCAAGCATTTCAAGACGGCGGTTTACTTTGCCGTCCATGCTGATCGATTTGCCAAAGATAACAAGATAGACACCCTGAACCATCGCGACGACGGCGACAAAAATCAGGATGTAGATAATAGGAGCAGCAGAAATCATCAGAGGTTACTCCGCAACCATTGGTTCAAAAATAGCTGGTGGCAGATCGTAGCCCCACAGCTTGAAGCGTTCAGAAAAGTGACTGCGCACGCCCGTGGCGGTGAAGTGGCCGATGATCTTGTTATCAGAGGTCAAACCTACACGCTGATAGCGGAAGATTTCTTGCATCGAAATAACGTCACCTTCCATCCCGGTGATTTCGGTGATCGATGTCATGCGACGCGAACCATCTTGAAGCCGAGATGCTTGTACAATCAAGTTAACCGCAGATGAAATTTGGCTTCGCATCGCTTTGATCGGCATTTCAATACCGGCCATAGCGATCATGTTTTCGAGACGAGACACACCATCGCGGGCGCTGTTGGCGTGGATCGTCGTCATCGAACCATCGTGACCCGTGTTCATGGCCTGCAGCATGTCGATAACTTCTTCACCACGTGTTTCCCCAACGATGATACGGTCAGGGCGCATACGCAGGGCGTTTTTCAAGCAGTCGCGCTGTGATACGCCACCTTTGCCTTCGACGTTTGGTGGGCGACTTTCCATGCGACCCACGTGTGTCTGTTGAAGTTGAAGTTCCGCTGTATCCTCGATTGTGAGGATGCGTTCTGCGTCATCGATAAAACCTGACAACGCGTTCAATGTTGTCGTTTTACCTGAACCAGTACCACCGGAAACGATGACGTTTAGGCGGGTTGAAACTGCGGCTTGCAGATATGCGGCCATTTCTTCGGTAAAAGCACCGAATTTAACGAGTTCTTCGATCCCAAGTTTATCTTTTTTAAACTTACGAATTGAAACCAGACTGCCGTCAACGGCAATCGGCGGAACCATTGCGTTGAAACGTGAACCATCTGCAAGACGCGCATCGACGTAGGGGTTACTTTCGTCAACGCGGCGGCCCACGGCGGACACAATCTTATCAATAATGCGTAGAAGGTGTTTTTCGTCTTTAAACGTAACATCGCTTAGCTGCAATTTACCGTCACGTTCGACAAATACCTGCTGTGGTCCGTTGACGAGAATATCGTTGACGGAGTCGTCTTTCAGGAGGGTTTCTAGTGGGCCAAGCCCGGTGACTTCAAAGAACAAATCCTGACTAAGAGTTTGGCGTTCATCGCGGTTGAGAACGATGCCCATATCTTCGAGAGTCTCGTTTGCAATTGCGTTAATCTCATTGCGTAGCTCTTGCTCTGACGCTGTTTCAAGTGCCGATAGGTTGAGGTTGTCGAGCAGGGCTTTGTGAAGCTCAAGCTTGATTTCACCTAAGCGTTCTTTGCGGCGCTTGTCCTTGTCGACTGGCCCCGCATCGGCAGCACGTTTTTCAGGCATTGCCTTCATCAACGATTTGCGTGCTTCGTCGACCTTAGGTGCAGCTGCAGGAGCTACTGCTGCTTTGGGACGCCCGGCTGCTGGCTTTGGTGCGTCCTTGGGGGCATTTGGCTTTTTATATTTTGAAAACATAGTATTGCCTCTTAAGCTCGGGCTTCCGCTTCGGCTTGGTTAACGTCATGCATTGATTTGGCAAGTTTAGCGATTTCTTTGCGCAATGGATTTTTCGGGATCCCAACTGCCAATGGGGCACCATGGTCGCAGCTTTGCATGACTGGTTTTCCACCATCAGGCATGAGTACGTCGATCGAAATACCCAAGCTATCAGCAAGACGTTTGACGCGGCTTTTGCCGTTTAAATCTGTGAAACCGGGTGCGCGGTTCAAAATGAAACGAATTTTCTCAAAGGGAAGATCCTCTGACTGGAGTGCTCGCTTCAGCCTTAGGGTGTTTTGTGCCGACCGCATGTCTAGTTCAATCATTGCGAAATAGATATGCGCCATCTCCAAAACGGTCTGAGACCACTCGACCATGGTCGACGGCATATCGATTAGCACATAGTCAAAATTAACCCGCGCCATTTCAATCACCCGACCAATGTCTTCTGGAGTGATCATATCAAGCGGGATCATATCTGTAGGCGCAGTGAGAACATGAACTTTGTCGTCAAATGTCAGTAGCGACGCCATAAACGCCTCTGAATCCATAGATTCGGTGTCAGTCAGCATTTCCAATACTGCTTCACGGCGTGGAAGGTCGAGATACGTGGAGACCGAGCCAAATTGGAAATCCAAATCAAGTAGACAAACTTTTGGTGGCTCTTCTTTGTCTACGTTCGCAAGCTCCCATGCCATGTTGACGGCCATCGTTGTCGCTCCTGTACCACCGGCGACGCCATGTACGGGAATGACAACACCAGAGTGGTTGCCACTTGCGTTGAATTGTTTGTCGCCAGGTGCGTGCTGCGGAGTGGGGTCAGCTGTCAGCACGCGTTCAATAGCGCGAGCAAGTTCATTTTCGGGAAGCGGGTAGGGAACGAACTCGTCACCGCCCTCGCGCAGCAATTGATGTAGTGCTGTTGGGCTAACGTCTTCTGCTATCAGAATAACTTTTATTCCAACGGATTTGGCAACTGCAATTACCTCAGAGACAAGTGGTAAATTGTCTTCGTCGTTGGCATCCATTGCAACTGTGACAAATTGCAGGCTTCGGGCTTCTTTCTGGCCTAGGAACGCAACGGCATCTTCGAAGCTCAGGTCGCCCCAGGCGTCGCCTAAGGCTGCTTCCATATCTTCAATGAGGAGGTCGAAAATTTGGACGTCTCGGCTGATCGTGCACGCAACAATAGGTGGGGCATCGTTTTGTACGGCCGTGCTATCGGTCATTCTTGGTCGTCCTTATCGCTTTTGTTGTTCTATCATAATCTGCACTTAGCGACATGCGCTAGAGCTGTAGAGTACCATATCCACCACACGTGAGTAGAGCGTGAATGGAGTTCACTTTATCCAAGGTAATCGTGTCGAGATTAGGACTAAAACAGCGATAAAATAGGGAATGTTGCAATTTGAGAGTGTAAAAGACTACGTCTGCGCCATAATTATGGTTGGCGCAGACGTGATTTGTAAGCCGTTATTCGCTTATGCCGCCGCCTTCAATCGTGGTGGCACGTACAGCGCTGGCAATATATTCGCGATATATTACTTCGGCGTATTTGCCTTCGAGAACCATAGGTTCACTTTCCACAAATCCGGACACTTCCGTAACTGTACGGCGATTGCGACGTTCGCGGTCATTTGTTGCAATTAATGGTTGAGTTTCGCCGAATGACGCCACTGCTTCGAGGCGGCTACGGTCGATGCCTTGAGCCGTTAAGAATGCAACAACGGTCTGGGCGCGGCGCAGACCTAGGCGACGGTTGTACGCTTGGCTGCCGACAAGATCGGTGTGTCCGTAGACCTTGAAGCGTACTTCAGGGAATTGTTTAATCCAATCTGCTTGCAGAGACAGAACCTGACGTGCGTTTGCGTCCAGCTGGGTTGAGTTGAACTCAAACGTGACCGTTGACTCGATCTCAGATGCGAAACGGCGCGCTAGATTTACGCGGTAATCTTCTTGAGCAGACTGAACCATTACGTTGTTCATAGTCGCGTTGCCGAACTGGCCATTGTCGATCACGGCTCCAGCTTCGTATTGAAGGCTCGCGTATTCATCGCTGGTTGTTGAGCAACCAGCGAGAAGAGCAGCAGCCATTGCTGTTGTCATAAGTTTTTTCATTGACCTGTGCTCCAATTCATTCGTCCATGACGTAACCGTAAGAACCGCTAAAGTCCTGACGTGCTACTTCACCTGCGCCACCAGGAATCTGGGTGCCAGCTGTTGTTTTACCAAGTAGGAACAGATCGGATTCGCTAGGTAGTCTCACACGATCAGTTGGTAGTGAAAGCGCTGCGCCACGTGTGGGCGAGACGAGGTGGGGTGTTACAATGATCACGAGCTCTGTTTGCTCGCGTTCGTAAGCCGCGCTGCGGAACAACGCACCAAGTACTGGAATATCACCAACCCAAGGGACTTGCTCGCTCAAGTCGTTGAAGTCGTCTTGCAGTAGACCAGCAATAGCGAAGCTTTCGCCATCACGCATTTCAACAGTCGTTTTCGTTTCTCTGCGTGTGAAAGCGTTGATTGATAGTCCTGTACCACTTGTAAACGCGTTTGTTGTATCCACTGAAGATACCGCAGCAGCTAATTCAAGATTGATGATATCATCATCGATGACGGTGGGGATGAAAAGCAGTTCCACGCCGAATGGTTTGAATTCAACCGTAATCGTATCTTCATCTTGCGCGACGGGGATTGGATATTCGCCACCAGCAAGGAAACTCGCTTCTTGACCGCTGAGCGCAGTTAAATTTGGCTCTGCTAACGTTCGAACGACACCGCGCGATTCTAGCGCTTCAATCATTAAGTTTACGTTCATGTTGCCAGCGCCAAAACCAAAGGTTACTGCGCCATTGGCACCACCCGCGGAAGTCGACGTCGCACCTGAAATAGTAGTTCCACCCGTGGTTCCACTGACTCCGAGCTGTGCGCCGAGTGATTTGCGAACTGACCGTTGCATCTCAGCGAAGCGAACCTGCAGCATGACCTGCTGCGTTCCTCCAACGACCATCAGGTTCGAAACGCGATCTGGTGCGTAACGTTGTGCCAGTTCCAGTGCGCGATCAAGGCGCGCAATAGAGCTCACTTGACCAGATAGCACGATCCCGTCGTTTGCAGTCCGAACTTCGATGTTCTCACCCGGTAGAATTTGGGTCAGACGCTCTTTGAACTCCGCCATATCGGGCGCAACATGAATTTCAACGTTAGTGATTAAACGCCCATCAGCGCCTAATAACGTTAAGGTTGTGCGTCCGGGTTCCTTACCTAGCACATAGATTGTGCGTTCAGATAAAGATGAGATGTCAGCGATGCCGGGATTGGCAATAGACAATTCCGTAAAGGGAACATCGCTTTCAACAACAACGGCCCGGTTCATTGGGACGCTGAGTGCACTAGACGCTGCGCCACGCAATACGCGCAAAGTTTCTGCTGGTGCCATGGTGGGTGCTGCCGCTGCTAGCGACAACGTCAAGCCGGTAAGTGCGGCTTTGATAAATCTGTCATACTTCATAAGTGACCTGCCTCTCCGATCACGCCTCGTTGTAGGGTCTTAATGCCCATAATTTTTTGACCATGCGGTAGATGGGCATTTATTGCAATAATCAATAGGTTGGAGGGTGAAGCGAATGTGGACAACGCGCAACACTATCGATCTACAAAAAAAGCGCTTAGAAAATCTAAGCGCTTTTTTGACTGTTTATATAGCCATTTAATGGGTGTTCATTAGTTGCAAGGGATTTGGACTGCGACTCTTTCTGTTCCCCGTCTCTCGTAACGGTAGCAAAGTTCTGGAGCCTCTTCTTCTTCTTCGACGACAACCTCTTCGATAATTTCGCCTGTGACTGATTGTGTGTCGACAGTGATTGTAGACGCGATTGGCGAAGAATCCCCTGCTCCAACGAGAGAGATTGTGAGTGAGCCGCTTGCCTGTGCTTGAGTTAGAATCGCGACTTCTTCGGGCGTTACTTGAACGATAATATTTGCAGTGCCGCTGCGGCCACCTTGTTGGTCAGGAACAGCAATAATCTGTAGGCTTGATTTGATCAGATTTGTAACTTCGCGCCCGCTGCTTAGTCGGCCAGTCCAATACAAATCGATTCGATCATTTGGCCGAAGCTCTCCGAACCCGCCCGTGGCGCGTCCCTGAATAGGGAACGCTCGCATTCCTGGAGCTACAAGAGCGGTGATGCCACGGGTCGCTCCGGGAGGCGCAAGTCGACTTTCTGTGAGAGGCTCATTAGGAAGAATCGGAAGAACCACGACACGGGACTTAGCTGGTTGCTCCGGTGGGAAGAGTGTATCCTCGTCTTGGATGATGCCCTCGGGTAAAAAGTCACTTGCGTACTTGATTAGGGTTACATCGTCTGCGGTCATCACTTCACCGTATGTGAATGCTCGGTTGGGAGAATACACATCTACTGTTTTTACTGCGCCTTCACGCAGTTGTTGGGCACGCGCCAACTCACTGTTCTTTTGCTCAATTTGCTGGTTAACCATGTAGACAGCAAAACCAGCTAGGGCCATGCCAACCACAAGAACTAGTCCAAAAACTCCGCGCATATTATTATCCTCTGATTTTCAAGCAGTCGGCCATATCTATGCATTCATTAAGAAAGGCGAACTTGTAGACTTGAAGACGTGCTATATTTGATGACTTTCTAGACCAATCAGAAGATGGTGTGCAATGTCTGCATGCATATAGTCTCTCAAGGGTTGAGAATTATGCTACTGATGTGCTCGGCTTCGTCAATTTTTTCTTATGGAAGCGTAACGTCGATGTTATCTAGTGCTGTATCTATTTCATCGGCAAGTTCTGTTGCACCGCCCGAAAAAGATGTGACGACAATCAATCCTAGCATCGTGATTGATGCGGTCAGAACGACAAAATCTACGGTAACTGCGCCGCTCTCGTCACCTGCAAAATGCGCGATTATATGTTTCACACTGGCTCCCGTCTGACGCACGCGCGCCGTAATATTCATCTCTAACACCATAGGTTTTGGTGCTCTGGGCAGCATGATCACTGGTAAATAAGGCCAAATTGCGGAGGGCATAAAGCCATATTGTGTGATCTATGGTTGCCTGTATTAAAGCATTGGGCGCACCACTAAAGTGGTGCGCCCAATTTTGTTCACGCATCAGCGTAATCTCAGAACTATTTAGTTCTAAGCAGTATTATTAGCAAGTTTCAGCGGCACACATGTCGTTAAGCGCTGTTTCAACTTCGTTAGCTAGACCTTTTGCGCCGGAAGCAATCGCGCCACCAACAGCAAGACCCAGAACAACGATCGCAGCAGTCAGAACTACGAAGTCAACTGTTACAGCACCGTCTTCGTCGTTGCGGAAGTTTTTGATAAAGTTAAGCATTTAATTCCCTCCTCAGGGTATCACTAGAGTTTATTTCGTTCCTCGCCAGGCCAGCAGAGCTAAACTGTTTAGCTGAGCCCCTGTCTTGGATGAGCTTATATAGCCTGTTGATTGGGGCGGGAGTTTGACGCGTTTCGCTCTTTTTGTGCGCGAGCAGCATTTCTGATCGATATTTGTTTAAATATTTGATTATAAATGATAATTGTTTGGAATTTCTGAATGCTGACTTGCTCTCCCGTTGCGAATAGGTCTGCAATTTCCCCTAAATGACATAATTGTTCCCGAAATTCTGGCCTTTTGGCGGTTTTCTGCCATGGTCGACGACATAAAAAATGACGAGCAGGACGACAGATGAATCGACAGATTCCCTTTTTCATGGCTCTGGCCCTCTCTGTGTGCGCTGTTCCCGCATTAGCAGAAGTGGAGCGCTTGCAGCCAGATTTTACATTTCGGCGTGTCGCGGTACCATCTGGCAGCGCTGGCAGCCGCATTAATGTTCAGATTGATCCTAACGCTCCGCGGCTTGGGCCCGTCTATTCTGACGAACCTGAACCAGCCTCGGCGCCTGTTATAGCGCCGCCAGTGTCTGGTTCTGAATGGTTTTGGGAAGGTGTGTCTTATGGCATCTCGGATTCCTCCCCCGCGCGATTGGAACATGCGCTGCACCAAATTAACAACCCGCCAGCTGGTAAAGGTGTGTCGACCCCTCGCTTGCAAAGCCTCCAGAACATCGCAAATGCGCACGGGCTTGCGATTCTAAAGGAAACGGTTGGTACTGATGTGTCTCCGGCGCTTGTCCTTGCAGTGATTTCGGTTGAGAGCGCAGGAAAGAGTGATGCGGTAAGTAGTGCGGGCGCCACAGGGCTAATGCAGCTTATGCCCGCGACGGCATCGCGGTTCGGTGTGACAGACAGGACAGATGCTGCCGACAATATTAAAGGCGGCGTCGCCTATCTTGACTGGCTGCTAAATGAATTTGGAAATGATCCTGTGCTCGTGCTGGCTGGGTATAACGCAGGTGAGGGCAACGTACGTCGGCATGCGGGTGTGCCGCCATTCTCGGAAACACGTGCCTATGTGCCAAAGGTGTTGGCCGCGTGGCAAGTCGCCAAGGGCCTATGCCGCACGCCACCTGAATTGATCACAGATGGCTGTGTTTTTAACGTCAACGGAATTTAGCGTTTAGAGGCGTCTATATAATGTAGACGCCTCTGACTATATTATACGATGGTTGCCTCGGTTGCGGCGCGCACTTCTTCTTCGGTTACGCCGTCCGCGCATTCAACGATCTTTAGCCCACCTTCGACGACATCAAGCACGCCAAGGTTGGTGATGATCCGATCAACCACTGCTTTGCCTGTCAGCGGAAGGGTGCATTCCTTAAGAAGCTTGCTATCGCCATGTTTGTTGGTGTGGTCCATAACAACGATCACACGACCAACGCCTGCGACCAGATCCATCGCACCACCCATACCTTTGACGAGCTTGCCGGGAATCATCCAGTTCGCAAGGTCACCGTTTTCAGCAACTTCCATTGCACCAAGAATCGCGGCAGCGATCTTACCACCTCGGATCATGCCGAATGATGTGGCGCTATCGAAATAGGCCGTGCGGTTTAGTTCGGTGATCGTTTGCTTGCCCGCGTTAATCAGGTCGGGGTCTTCGTCGCCTTCAAACGGGAAGGGGCCCATGCCCAGCATGCCGTTTTCAGACTGAAGCGTAATGTCTTTGTCGCCGACATAGTTTGCAACAAGTGTCGGGATGCCGATCCCAAGGTTCACGTACCAGCCGTCTTGCAGTTCCTCGGCTGCGCGTGCGGCCATCTGATTCCGAACCCAAGGCATTATGCTTCCTCCCGCTTGCGTGTCGTGCGCTGTTCAATCCGTTTCTCGTGATCGCCTTGAATAATGCGATGCACATATATGCCGGGCAGGTGGATATGGTCAGGATCTAGAGAACCCGTAGGCACGATCTCTTCGACCTCGACAACACATGTCTTGCCGCACATCGCGGCGGGTGGGTTAAAGTTGCGGGCGGTCTTGCGGAAGATCAGATTGCCTGTCTCGTCCGTTTTCCAAGCCTTCACAATGGCCAGATCGGCAAAGATGCCTTCTTCCATGATGTAGGTCTCGCCGTTGAAGTCTTTGTGTTCCTTGCCTTCGGCGATCACTGTGCCGACGCCGGTCTTTGTATAGAAACCGGGGATGCCGCAGCCGCCAGCGCGCATGCGCTCGGCCAATGTGCCTTGGGGATTGAATTCAAGCTCGAGCTCGCCCGACAAATACTGACGCATGAATTCTGCGTTCTCACCGACATAAGAGCTGATCATCTTTTTGACTTGGCGGGTCTGCAATAGAATGCCGATGCCAAAATCATCTACACCAGCGTTATTGCTTGCAAAGGTAAGGTCCTTGGTTCCGGCGTCTTTGATGGCACCAAGCAATAGCTCTGGAATACCGCACAGCCCAAACCCCCCGGCTGCAATAAACATGCCGTCAAACAAAAGCCCATCTAGGGCCTCGGCGGCATTTGGATAGATTTTCTTCATGTAAGATGTCCCCCCATTTCGTGATCAGCCGAAGCGTGACCCGCAAATGGGGGGAAGTCAATGGAATTGCTGCGCTGCGGCAACCGCTACTTCTTAGCAGCAGGTTTCTTTTTTGCCGCAGGCTTTTTGGCGGCGGTCTTTTTCGCAGCTGCTTTCTTTGCAGGGGCCTTTTTCTTGGCCGCTGGTTTCTTCTTGCCGGATTTTGCAGCGCGTTCATCGATCAGGTGCACCGCTTGTGCAAGGGTCAGATCAGCAGGCGCGATTTCTTCTGGAATAGTCGCGTTGATCTTTTCCCACTTCACATAGGGGCCGTATTTACCGTCATAGATATTGACCGGGCCACCAGCCTCTGGGTGTTCGCCCAGTTCGTGGATCGGTACAGCGGCTTTGCCACGGCTGCCACGGCTCGCAACTTTTTCGGCCAGCAGCTGCACAGCATGGTTCATACCCACGGTCCAAACATCCTCGATGCTTTCGAGGTTTGCGTTTGTGCCACCTTTGAAAGATGTGCTTTCGGCGTGCTTAAGGTAAGGTCCATAACGCCCCAAGTTTGCCCAAACGTTAACCCCATCTTCTGGGTGTGTGCCAATCAGACGAGGTAGTTCGAGCAAGCGCAACGCTTCTTCAAGTCCGATTTCTTCGGGGTTCCAGCCTTCTGGCACACCTTGGCGCGGCGGCTTTTTATTGTCTTCGGTTACTTCACCGCGTTGCACGTAGGGGCCAAAGCGGCCTTTGAACACGCGAATTGGATCGCCAGCGTCTTCGCCCAGCAATTTGCCTTCGGGTGGAATTGCAGATGCTTCTGCCTCTGGATTTGGTGGGCCGAATGGGCGGGTGTAACGGCATTCTGGGTAGTTCGAGCAACCGATGAAGGCCCCGCCGGAACGCGCAGTGCGCATCGACAGGCGGCCAGCACCACAGTTCGGACACAGGCGCGGATCGCTGCCGTCTTCGGTTGGCGGGAACAAATGCGGTTCAAGCACCTCGTTGATTTTCTCAAGTACCTCGGTGATCCGCAGGTCGGCCGTTTCGGCAATTGCAGCCGAGAAATCACGCCAGAACCGTTCCAGCACTTTCTTATAGTCGGCATCGCCTGCGCTGACTTCGTCCAACTGGTTTTCCAGATCGGCGGTAAAATCATAGCCGATGTATTTGCGGAAATAGTTCGACAGGAACGCAGTAACCAAACGGCCCTTATCTTGCGGGATCAGGCGGTTCTTTTCTTTCTCAACATAGCCGCGATCCTGAATTGTGGTCACGATTGATGCGTATGTTGATGGGCGGCCGATGCCCAGCTCTTCCATCCGCTTGACAAGTGTGGCTTCGGTGTAGCGGGGCGGCGGCTGCGTAAAGTGCTGTTCGGGTGTGACCGATTTCTTATCTGCCTTCTCGCCTTCGGTCAGTTGTGGCAGGCGTTTATCATCGTCATCAACAACTGCGTCATCTTTGCCTTCTTCATAAATCGCGATAAAGCCGTCAAACACCATGACCTGCCCATTGGCGCGCATGATAACCTGTTCGTCTGCGCTGGCGATATCGACGGTAGTGCGTTCAAAACGGGCGGCAGACATCTGGCTGGCAAGCGTACGCTTGTAAATCAGATCATACAGCTTGCGCTGATCCGCATCTTTGATGTTCGCGTCGTCGGTGGCCAGCATCATATCCGTTGGGCGGATACATTCGTGGGCCTCTTGCGCGTTCTTAGCTTTGTTTTTGTAAACACGTGCAGATTCAGGCATGTATTTATCGCCGAACTTGGCTTTGATCGCATCGCGTGCACCAGTCACGGCCTCTGGGGCCATGTCGATACCATCGGTACGCATATATGTAATTAATCCAGCTTCGTACAAACGCTGCGCGACGCTCATGGTTTGGCGTGCGCCCATGCCGAACTTGCGGCTGGCTTCTTGCTGAAGCGTTGACGTCATGAACGGTGGTGACGGGTTACGCGTACCCGGCTTGGCCTCGACTGATTTGATCGTCAGATCACGCGAATTGATCGCCTGCACAGCCATTTCGGCCTGTGTTTCGTTGCCAAGGTCAAACTTATCTAGCTTTTTGCCAGCAAGCGTCGTCAGGCGAGCCTCAAACGTTTGGCCGCGTGGTGACGTCAGCAGTGCCTTAACGGTCCAGTATTCTTGGTTCCGGAACGCTTCGATTTCCATTTCGCGTTCGCAAATCAGTCGCAAAGTTACTGATTGCACGCGGCCAGCGGATTTCGCGCCGGGCAATTTGCGCCACAAAACGGGCGAAAGGTTAAAGCCAACCAAATAATCCAATGCGCGGCGGGCAAGATATGCCTCGACCAGTGGCGCGTCGACTTGGCGCGGGTTTTTCATCGCCTCAAGAATCGCATTTTTAGTAATCGCGTTAAACACAACCCGGCTGACGGGGGTGTCTTTCTTGATCGCCTTACGTGACGTTAAAGCCTCTGTCAGGTGCCAGCTAATCGCTTCTCCTTCGCGGTCGGGGTCGGTCGCGAGGATCAGTTCGTTGTCGTTTTTCAACGCGTCTACGATGGCTTTGATGTGTTTTTTGCTATCGCTGGCGATTTCCCATTTCATGTCGAAATCTTCATCGGGCAGGACCGATCCGTCCTTCGGGGGAAGGTCGCGCACGTGGCCATAAGACGCTAAAACTGTATAATCCTTACCAAGATAGCCTTCGATTTTCTTGGCTTTGGCTGGCGACTCGACAACGACAACTGGCATGAGAATCCTTTGAACGGATGGTGTGCGATATAGTGGCGCAAGATGTGGGGTCTCGCATAGGATTGTCAATGCGCCCTTTATGCAGGTCCGATTCCTGCCCGGATTTAGCCGATCCCTGATCAGGCAGTTCCACCGTCAATTCGTTACAGTAGCCCATAGTCCACCGGGTTGGCGTGCGATCCGCCCTTCAAGTTCAAGATCGACAAGCACAGGGGCGACCTTGGCTGCCGGTTCAGCAACATCGCGTACCAGCTGATCCTCGGCGATGGGGGCAGGGCCAAGGCGCGACAGGATTTCATCGTGAAGTGCTGCCGTCTGCCGCAATGGTCGTTTGGCTGGCGCAGGTGGAGCAAGTGACAGTTCTGGAATATCAGTGACGACAGGCGAGATTGCTTCGATTACATCGGCCGCATTGCGTACCAATGTTGCCCCGTCGCGCAGCAGTATGTTGCAGCCAGCCGCGCGTGCGTCAAACGGATGGCCGGGCACCGCGAATACATCGCGTGCTTGATCAAGCGCGTTGCGGGCGGTGATCAGGCTACCCGATTTCGCCGCGGCCTCGACCACGATGACCGCCTGCGCCATGCCGGATATGATCCGATTGCGTGCAGGAAAATGCCGCGCCTGCGGTTGCATGCCCATCGGCATCTCAGAAATGCGCAAGCCCTTTTTCGCGATGTCATGCGCAAGCTGGGTGTTTTCAACAGGGTATATCGTATCTACGCCGCCCGCTTGCACCGCAATTGTACCACCCGGAAGGGCCGCAATATGGGCGGCTGTGTCGATGCCACGCGCAAGACCGGATACGATAACGAATCCCTCTTCGGTTAGTTCGGCGGCTAATTTTTTTGCCATCCGCGTGCCAAGCGAAGAAGCATTCCGTGCACCGACCAGCGCGATCATCGGGCGCGATAACAGTTCGAGATTGCCAAGCGCCCAGATCATCGGCGGGGCATCAGCGATGTTGTGTAGGTGCGCAGGATATTGAGGGTCGGCGTCTGATATCAGGCGCGCGCCCGCTGCGCGGCCTGCATTTAGCTCTGCTTGGACGACGCCGATCGGGCATGTTTCATACCCTTTTACACCAGCTTCACGGGCGATCAGCGGTAATGCGTCTAGCGCCTTTTCCGGGCTGCCGTGTTCTGCCAGCAGTCGCCGATAGGTCGCGATCCCGACCCGGCGCGAACGCAATAGGCGAAGCCGATTGACCCGATCCTCTTCCGTGGTGGGTAGGAGTGGGGGGTGATTGGAAGAATTGCGTGTTCCGGTCATCCTAATGCTCCGCCTATTGCGAGACCAAGTTTAAGGTTACTCGGTTAACGAGGTGTGAATCGTTTGGTCGAATTGCGTGCAGCGCATGTTGTGATTTTAAGTGACTGATATTACTATTTAAGTTTGTGTCACACTGTGTGCAGCACCTGTGCACACCGCGTATGCACATCTGTACTGCTGCCGTCGCTTTCAACTTTTGTCGAATCGGAGCCCTTAGTCGCGGCCCTGCCAGCAATGCATACTGGCAAGCGGTGAACTTAGGAGGCCGCGCCACCAATCGTCAGCCCACCAATCATCAGGCTTGGCTGACCGACGCCAACGGGCACCCATTGTCCGGCCTTGCCGCAGTTGCCGATGCCTGGGTCAAGTTGCATATCATTGCCGATCCCGCGAATCTGTTTCAGTGCGGTTGCGCCGTCCCCGATAAGGGTCGCGCCTTTTACTGGGGCACCAACCACACCGTTTTTTACGCGGTAGGCTTCGGTACAGGAAAATACGAATTTGCCGTTGGTGATATCGACCTGACCACCGCCGAACCCGACTGCATAAATGCCGTCCTTTAGGTCAGCGACAAGGCTTTCAGGGCTAGCATCGCCTGACAACATATAAGTGTTCGTCATACGAGGCATTGGTGCGTGGGCATAGCTTTCGCGGCGTCCGTTACCCGTGGGTGCGACGCCCATCAGCCGGGCATTTTGGCGGTCTTGCATATAGCCCACCAGAACGCCGTCTTCGATAAGGGTGTTCTTGGCGCTGGGCGTGCCTTCGTCGTCGACGGTGATCGAACCGCGACGGTCGGGAATTGTGCCATCATCTAGAACGGTTACGCCTTTGGCTGCAATTTGTTGACCCATAAGCCCCGCAAATGCCGATGACCCTTTACGGTTAAAGTCACCTTCAAGCCCATGGCCAATCGCCTCGTGCAGGAGGATACCGGGCCAGCCCGGTCCAAGGACGACATCCATAACGCCTGCCGGTGCTGGCTCTGCATCAAGGTTCACAATTGCGATGCGCAATGCCTCTTTTACAACGGGTTCCCAGTGATCGCGCCCAATCAGGCCAATCAGTCCAGCGCGGCCACCGCCGCCCATGGATCCGCTTTCGCGTTTGCCGTTTTCTTCGATGATTACGCTGATATTCAGGCGTGACATCGGGCGGGTATCGGTGACCAATGTGCCTTCGGGGCGCAGGATCATGACCTCTTGGTGAGAAGCAGCAAGCGTTGCGGACACTTGGACAACGCGCGGATCAAGCGCGCGGGCATAGGCGTCGATTTCGCGTAGCACGTCGATTTTCGCGGGGAATGTCGCCTGAAGCATTGGATCTGCATCAGAATAAAGTTTGCGATTGGTGCCGACAGGGGGCGGGGCCATGGTGCCGCCGCCGTCACTTACCGCGAGCCGCGCCGTTGAAACTGCACGCCGTAACGCATGTTCGTCGATTGTGGTTGAATGGGCGTAACCAGCCGTTTCACCGCGAACAGCGCGTAGACCGAACCCTTCGGATGCATCGAAACTGGCTGTCTTTACGCAGCCATCGTCAAACGAAAGCACCTCTGATTTGCGGCGCTCCAAAAAGAGTTCGCCATCGTCGGCGCCTTGGGTTGCTTCGCGCAGCAAAGACAGTGCGCTATCGCGATCAAGGTTCGTTTCAAAGGGACGGAAGGGGTCAGCTGACATTCAAATTTCCTTAGTCATGCGCAATTTATCGACAAAAGCGGCCCTTTGCCGCAACAGCAGTTCTTGAGTTGTTCATCAAGATATGGGACATGAGCGGTCAGATACAACGGGATTCCTTGCGAAGCCCCGTTCCAGACGCGCCTGAGGCGCAACGATGTTAGGGTAGAATATGCGACTGAAAACCTTTGCGACCTCACTCTGGGCCACGACTGGCCTGATTATGGCTGGTGCGTCCGCGACAGCGCAAGAAGTGAATCAGGAACTGGAAATTGTTGGTCACCCGATTAACGGTGCGACTGGTTTTCAGCCCGCCGCAACAGAATTAGCCCGTGATGCACAGTGGCTGGACGGTATGCTTCTGGTGATCATTACGATTATTACGCTGTTTGTAACCGGCCTGCTGGCATGGGTTATTATCCGGTATAACCAAAAACGTCAGACGACGCCTGCTGGCTTTACACACCACACCCCGCTTGAGATTGCTTGGACTGTCGTGCCAATTGTCATTTTGATTATCATTGGTTCGTTTTCAATGCCTGTTTTGTTCAAACAGCAAACGATCCCTGAAGGCGACATCAACATCAAAGTAACGGGCTACCAGTGGTACTGGGGCTACGAATATGTTGACGAAGGTGTTGAGTTTGAAAGCTTCCTTTTGGCACGTGATGAACTGGAAGACTTTGGTTACAGCCAAGATGAGTATCTTTTGGCGACAGATACCGCCGTTGTTGTTCCTGTGAATTCAACAGTGGTTATGCAGTTAACTGGTGCCGATGTTATCCATTCTTGGACGATTCCAGCATTTGGTGTGAAGCAGGATGCGGTTCCTGGTCGTTTGTCACAGCTTTGGTTCTCGGCCGAACGTGAAGGTATCTTTTTCGGTCAGTGTTCTGAACTGTGTGGTAAAGACCACGCGTACATGCCGATCACTGTCAAAGTTGTAAGCCAAGAAACTTATGACGCTTGGCTGGCCGAAGCAAAATCCTAAGAGCTGGGGTGGATCAAGATCCACTCTACGCCAGATCAAATTTGTAAGGTGGGTTTCAACCCGCCGCTGCGGAAAGGTCCAGCATGAGCGACATCAGCGCGCAAGACAGCAATTACGAGGCTAACATGGGCGATTACTTTGCCCTGTTGAAGCCGCGCGTCATGTCGCTGGTTGTCTTCACTGCCTTGGTTGGTCTGCTGGTTGCTCCGCTGCCAGTTCACCCCTTCATTGGGTTCGTGAGCATCTTATGCATCGCGGTTGGGGCTGGGGCCTCTGGCGCGTTGAATATGTGGTGGGACGCTGACATTGATCAGTTGATGAAACGGACGGCCACGCGCCCGATCCCTTCGGGCCGGGTAGAGCCGGGCGAAGCGCTGGGCATTGGTTTGGCCCTTTCGGGTTTCGCCGTGATCCTGTTGGCGCTTGCGACCAATTTTCTGGCGGCTTTCCTTCTTGCGTTCACCATCTTCTTTTACGCTGTCGTCTATTCGATGTTCCTGAAACGGGCGACGCCGCAAAACATCGTTATTGGTGGTGCGGCTGGTGCTTTCCCTCCGATGATTGGTTGGGCGGTTGCGACTGGCGGAATCAGCATTGAAAGCATCCTGATGTTTGCGCTGATCTTCATGTGGACACCCCCGCATTTTTGGGCGCTCGCGCTATTTGTGAAATCCGACTATGGCAATGCTGGTGTGCCGATGCTGACAGAAACGCATGGTCGTGACGCTACGCGTCGCCATGTGTTGATCTATACAATTCTACTGGTGCCCGTTGCGCTGGGGCTTGGCATTACGTCAATCGGTGGGCCGATCTATATGGCTGTCGCTGTTGTCATGAACGCTTGGTTCCTGAAGGGCGCATTTGATATTTACCGCCGCGACGATGCCGCCTGTGAAGCAGATAAGCACAAGGTCGAGATCGGCGTCTTCAAAGTTTCGCTGTATTATCTCTTCGCTCACTTCTGCGCGCTATTGCTTGAGGCAGCATTGCGTCAATATGGGCTTGGGGGCTGGTAAATGGCGATCAAGGTTGAACATGAAGTCCACGGTCGTCGCAAGAACCGGAACTACGGCGTTTTGATGCTGCTTATCGGATTCGTTGGGATCGTCTTTGGCTTGACGGTGGTTAAGGTTCTGCAGCTTGGCGATGCGCGCCAGTTCGAAACATTTGACCACGTGGCCCGTCCTCAGATCGTTCCCGAAGAGGGAACCGAATGAAGCTGTTTCCGAACCTTCCCGGTCCGCAACGCACTGCGCTTATGACAAGCGCGGTCGTCGTGATGATGGGCGGTTTGGCGTACGCTTCGGTACCGTTTTACGACTGGTTTTGCCGTGTCACTGGATTTGGTGGAATCACAAATGTTGCCGATGCTGGCAGCGATGTGATTCTTGATCAAACCATCAAGGTTCGCTTTGATGCGTCACTTGAGCGCGATATGCCTTGGTCTTTTGAACCCGAAGTTCGCGAAATGGAACTGCGGATCGGCGAAACGGGCCTTGCCTATTACGAGGCGCATAACCCGCTTGATGTGCCAATCGCAGGGCAGGCGGCTTATAACGTGACACCGTACGAAGCCGGTGCATTCTTTGATAAGATTGAATGTTTTTGCTTTACCGAACAGGTTTTGCAGCCGGGCGAAACGGTGATGATGCCGGTCAGCTTTTTTGTGGACCCAGCGATCGTTGATGACCGTGAAGGTAAGTATGTTCATACGATCACGCTCAGCTATACTTTCTACAAAATCGACCTACCCGAGGAAGAACTGCAAGCTGCGGTGACGTCCTCGACTTTGACAACGGCGCCGCAAGACGCCATAGAAACGAACTAACGACCAGCCGATAGGGACGCACCACATGGCGCATGCAAAAAATCACGATTATCACATTCTGCCACCTTCGATTTGGCCAATGTTTGGCGGTATTGGCGCATTTGTCATGCTGTTGGGTGCCGTCGGTTGGATGGCTGGCCCGATGCCAATGTTTTTTGGTACGGTGACTGTTTCGGGCCCATACATGTTCTTGATCGGCCTCGCCGCCGTTCTATACGTCATGTACGCTTGGTGGGCCGAAGTTGTTGCCGAAAGCCGCGTTGGCGATCATACGCCAGTTGTGCGTATCGGCCTGCGCTACGGTTTCATCATGTTTATCATGTCAGAAGTCATGTTCTTTGCCGCTTGGTTCTGGTCTTTCTTCAAACACGCAATGTACCCGATGGGCCCAATGAGCCCAATTCAGGATGGCGTTTGGCCACCTGCCGGGATTGAAACGTTTGACCCTTGGCACCTGCCGCTGATCAACACGTTGATCCTGTTGTGTTCAGGTGCTGCTGCGACGTGGGCGCACCACGCGCTGGTTCATGAAAACAATCGCCAAGACATGAAGTGGGGCCTGATCCTTGCTGTGGTCTTGGGCGGTGTGTTTACCGTGTTCCAAATCTATGAATATAGCCACGCTACATTTGGTTTCGGCGGCAACATCTACGGTGCCAACTTCTTTATGGCGACAGGTTTCCACGGTGCACACGTATTCATCGGGACAATCTTCTTGCTGATCTGCCTGATCCGTCTGCAAAAGGGTGACTTCACCCCTGAAAAGCACATCGGTTTCGAAGCCGCTGCATGGTACTGGCACTTCGTTGACGTGGTATGGCTGTTCCTGTTCGCAGCTGTTTACGTGTGGGGCGGCTAAGCCGACCAACCCGGTCCGTAGGGTGGGTCTTGCCCACCACCCCTGATACCAAACGCGCGGGGCTTCTCGCGCGTTTTTCTCATTAAGGGCGCAAAATGCTGCGTAAGTTAATCTTTCCTCTTCTTCTTGGAATCGCGGGCTGTGGGGTTCTCATCAGCCTTGGCGTCTGGCAGGTGCAGCGCCTCGCTTGGAAAGAGGGCATCTTGGCAGAGCTTGATAGCCGCCTGACAGGCGCGCCGCAGCCTTTTGATTTTAGCGCCACAGAAGAAATCAACGAATATACGCGGGTCACATTGTCTGGCACGCCCACGGGCGAAGAACTGCATGTTCTGACTTCTGGAACTGCGGCGGGAACCGGCTACCGCGTGATTTCGAAATTTACGCTTGATGACGGGAACGACATTCTTCTTGATCTTGGTCTTTTGCCGCTCGACATCAAAGACGCCGCGCCGCTGATCGTGCCGATGCAGATCACGGGTACTTTGCTTTGGCCGGATGATCAAAACAGCAGCACGCCCGATCCTGACACCACCAAAAACATTTGGTTCGCCCGGAATGTCGAAATGATGGCCGCGGCCCTGTCGACCCAGCCATTTATGGTCGTGGTTAGCACCGCCACGCCCGCCGATCCGCGACTAACCCCTTTGCCTGTGGAAACTTCGGGCATAAAGAACGATCACCTTGAATACGCGATTACTTGGTTCTTGCTGGCTATTGTTTGGGCTGCCATGACTATGTTTCTTATCTTCCGTACGACCCGCCAAAAGGACGTCTGACCTATGCGCTATATCTCAACCCGTGGCTCTGCACCTGCGCTGACATTTGAAGAGGCGATGCTGACTGGCCTTGCTCGTGATGGCGGCCTGTACGTCCCCGAAGAGGTGCCGACGCTGACCAATGCGCAAATTGCGGCGATGGCTGGCAAGTCGTATGAGGAAGTCGCCTTTGAGGTCATGCGCCCGTTTATCGGTGATACATTCAGCGACAGCCAGTTTCGTGAACTGATCGCCAAAGCCTATGCTGGTTTTGGCCACGCGGCCCGTGCGCCGTTGGTGCAGCTGGCGCCGAACCACTTTTTGCTCGAACTATTCCACGGTCCGACGCTCGCGTTCAAAGATTTCGCGATGCAGCTGATTGGCCAAATGTTCCAAGCAGCGCTGTCGCGTTCAGGTGATCGCGTCACAATCGTTGGTGCAACATCGGGCGATACTGGCTCTGCCGCGATCGAAGCCTTCCGTGGGCTATCGAATGTCGACGTGTTCATCCTTTTCCCGCATGGCCGCGTGTCCGAGGTTCAGCGCCGCCAGATGACAACACCTAGCGAAGCGAACGTGCATGCGCTCGCCGTTGACGGTGACTTTGATGATTGTCAGGCAGCGGTCAAAGACATGTTCAATGACTTTGCGTTCCGCGAAGATGTGAAACTTGCTGGTGTGAACTCGATCAACTGGGGCCGCGTTTTGGCGCAGGTGGTTTACTACTTTACCGCCGCTGTCAGCCTTGGTGCACCACATCGCGAGGTGAGCTTTACCGTTCCGACCGGGAACTTCGGTGATATCTTTGCTGGCTACATTGCTAAGAAGATGGGCCTACCAATTGCCGATCTGGTTGTTGCGACCAACCGTAACGACATCCTACACCGGACGTTCGAAACTGGCGCTTATACCAAAGAAGGTGTGACCCCAACGATTAGCCCATCAATGGATATTCAGGTGAGTTCCAACTTTGAACGCGCGTTGTTCGATGCCTACGGCCGCGATGGCGCAGCTGTTGCTGGTCAGATGGAAGACCTGAAAAATGGTGGTTTCCAGATCAGCCAAGGTGCCTATCAGATGCTGAAGGACACTTTCAAATCTGGCCGGGCATCCGAAGAAGACACGCAAGCTGCGATCAAATCTTACCGCGCCAATAATGGCGAACTGCTTTGCCCGCACACTGCCGTTGGTGTTCACGTGGCCGAGGCACATTTGGGTGCGACCCCGATGGTCACACTGGCGACTGCGCACCCTGCCAAGTTCCCTGACGCCGTGAAAGAGGCATCAGGCGTCGCGGCACCTCTTCCCCCTCGGATGGCGGACCTATATGACCGACCAGAGCGGGTCACACGCGTGGCCAATGATCTTGCTGCATTGCAAGCAGTCATCAGGGAACGGATCTGAATTTGACAATTGAACTGCACACCCTGTCCAACGGTTTTCGGATCGTGACAGAGCACATGCCGACCCTGAAATCTGCCAGCATTGGCATCTGGGTCGACGCAGGTGGACGCCACGAACGGCTAGAGCAAAATGGCATTGCGCATTTCCTAGAACACATGGCGTTCAAGGGAACTAAAACGCGTAGTGCCCTACAAATCGCCGAAAGCATCGAAGACGTTGGCGGCTACATCAATGCATATACCAGCAGGGAAGCGACCGCATATTATGTGAGGTTGCTTGAAGATGACGTGCCGCTTGGTTTGGACGTTATTGCCGATATTTTGATGAATTCGATATTCAGCCCTGAAGACGTTGAAATCGAACGTGGCGTGATCCTGCAAGAGATCGGCATGACCATCGATACGCCTGACGAAATGGTGTTCGATTGGCTGCAAGAAGTGTCTTACCCCGATCAGGCCCTGGGTCGCACGATCTTGGGCCCGACTGAACGTGTCAGTGCGTTCAAGCAAGATGATCTAAAGCAGTTTGTTGCAGAGCATTATGGTCCGAACCAAATGATTCTGGCGGCTGCCGGTGCTGTTGATCACGAAAAGATCGTCGCCCAAGCAGAGGCTTTGTTTGGTCATCTGCCCGCGCTTGATCGTGGTCCAAACCTGATTCAGCCCGCTAAATTTGGCGGCGGAGAAATCCGCAATATCAAAGATCTTGAGCAGGTACATTTCGCGCTGGGTCTTGAGGGACCAGATTACCGTGATCCGATGATTTACACCGCGCAAATTTATAGCTCTGTCATGGGGGGCGGTGTGTCGTCGCGCCTGTTCCAAGAGATCCGTGAAAACCGTGGTTTGTGTTATTCGATATTTGCCCAAACTGGTGCGTATGAAGACACTGGGATGACAACGATTTATGCAGGGACCAGTGCTGAACAGATCGCTGAACTGTCCAATATCACCATCGACGAAATGAAACGCGCGGCTGACGATATGACTGCTGCAGAAGTTGCGCGTGCGCGTGCACAGATGAAGGCCGGTCTGCTGATGGGGCTTGAGAGCCCGTCAAACCGCGCGGAACGGCTTGCACGCTTGCTGTCCATCTGGGACCGGATTCCAACGCTTGACGAAACCATTGCGCATATCGATGCGGTAACGACAGGTGACGTCAAAGCCTTTGCCGAGAAAATGGCCGGTGACACAGGTACGGGCCTTGCGCTTTATGGCCCAGCCAAGGCTGCACCGACATTGGACGCATTGAAAGAACGGTTGGCGGCCTGATGCTGGGGACCAAGCGAAAGGTCCGGATTGAAACCGAACGGCTGACATTACGCCCACCCATTCATGGCGACTATCGCGCTTGGTCGTCGTTGCGTCATGATAGCGCTGCGTTTCTAACCCCGTGGGAACCGACCTGGGCGACGGATCATCTGACGCGCAAGGCGTTTACTAATCGCGTTTATTGGGCGCAGCGATCCATCGCGAATGGAACTGCACTGCCGCTGTTTTTGATCCGCCGCGAAGATCAGGCGTTGATCGGTGGTATCACCTTAGACAATATCCGGCGCGGCCCGTCGCAGGCTGGAACGACCGGATATTGGGTCGGTGAACCTTTCGCCCGCCAAGGCTACATGCGCGAGGCGCTACAGGCCGTCGCGCACCACGCATTTACGGCGCTTGACCTTAGTCGGCTTGAGGCCGGGTGTTTGCCAGAAAACAACCCGTCGCGGCGGTTGCTTGAACAATGTGGCTATAAATACGAAGGCGTCGCGCAAAGCTATTTGCAGATCAACGGCCGTTGGCGGAACCATGTGCTTTATGCCAACCTGCGCCATGATCGTCGCGGTAAAACCGACGTCGGTTAACCAACAAAGGATCGCGTCATGCTAAACCCTGTCACGCCGGAATTCGAAGCACAGCTGCGTGCCGCGCTACCCCCAGCAGCGTTCAAGGATGACACTGCGCTTTATATGTCCGAACCGCGCGGGCGCTGGACGGGGCAGGGCCTTGTGATTGCACCAAGCAGCACTGAAGAGGTCGCAACGCTGGTGAAGGCATGTGCAGAAGCAAAGGTCGGGATAATCCCCTATGGCGGTGGCACTGGGTTGGTTGGCGGTCAGTTGACGGACGAAGGGCCAAAGTCTGTCGTTATCTCGCTTGAGCGTATGAACAAGATCCGTGCCGTTTATCCGACTGAAAACGTCTTGGTCTGTGATGCCGGTGTTATCTTGGCTGATGTCCAAAATGCTGCCGAAGATGTGGATCGGTTGTTCCCACTTTCGCTTGCATCTGAAGGGTCTGCGCGGATTGGCGGTTTGCTGTCTACGAATGCAGGCGGCGTGAACGTTCTGCGCTACGGCAATGCGCGCGCGCTGTGTTTGGGGTTAGAGGTCGTGCGCCCGGATGGGACTATCTGGCATGGGCTGACCCGTTTGCGCAAAGACAATACTGGCTATGACTTGCGCGATCTGATGATCGGCGCCGAAGGCACGCTTGGCATCATTACTGCAGCCGCGCTCAAGCTGGCGCCGCGTCCGGTTGGTATTGGTGCTGCGATGATGGCAGTGCCATCGCCGCAAGCCGCACTTGATCTGCTGGCGCTTGCCGGTGCGCGTATCGGTGACGGGATTTCAGCGTTTGAGATCATGCACCGACAAGGCATGGATTTTCTGACAGAAGTCGGCCCAGAGCTACGCCAGCCATTTGCTGAAGTGCCGGAGTGGTGTGTGCTGGTCGACGTGGGGCTTCCCGCAGGGCTTAGCCCAGAAGACGCGCTAGAAGGATTGTTCGAAGCGAGTTTTGAACAAGGGCTGGTTACCGATGGTGTGATCGCGCAAAGCCGCGGACAGCGTCAGGAACTTTGGGATATCCGCGAAAACATCCCCGAAGCCAACCGCAGGATCGGTTCCGTTAGTTCGCACGATATCGCCCTACCACTAAGCGTCATTCCTGATTTCATTGAGCAGGGTGGCAAGGCGCTGGCAGAGGTTGGCGATTTTCGGATCAACTGTTTTGGGCATCTGGGGGACGGCAACTTGCACTACAACGTGTTCCCGGCCCAAGGACGTAGCCGCGACGAATACGACGCCTTGCGCGGCGCGGTAAAGCAAACGGTGCACGATCTGGTGTCAGAAATGGAAGGATCGGTCAGTGCCGAACACGGGATCGGTCGGCTGAAAGTCTCTGATCTGGAAAAATACGGTGATCCTGCTAAGCTTGCTATGCTATGCGCGATCAAAGACGCGCTGGACCCGCAAGGGATCATGAACCCGGGGGCGGTGCTAAGGGCGCGTGGGTAACGATCCCATCAACAGTTTCCCAAGGCTTTTTATTAGGAGCACATGGAATGATTTGTATTAGGTTGTTTATATCGGCGTGCGTCGCAACTATGCCTTTGGCAGCATTGGCTTGTGACGATGCGATCGCGGCGGTTGATGTCCCGCATTTCATTGAGGTGCAGGACAACCTGTTAAGCGAACCATCTCAGGGTGCGGCAACGGCGTTTCTGTCCGAATTTCCCACGACGTTTTGCGTGTTCAACGGTCTTTTCGGGTACTCAGATGGCGTTGCTGCTGCGTTGTATGAACAGGATTTGTTTTCGTCGCTGCCTTTGTTAAGCACATTTGCAGATCATACCGTGCTTAGCTCGCGATATGTCGGGATCGCTGCTGAGGCGAAGTGGGACGTTGATAACGTAAATGCTTTGCAGGCGGCGTATCGCGATTTGTTCGCGTTGGAAAAGCGTATGGTTATTGCCGATATTTTGGCTTTGCCAGATGGCCAGCAAATGGTTGCCACACGGTTTTTGTTCGATGGCTTTTATCCGACGCAAAAATTCCTTGCGCCAAATGAACGTTTAGCAGCTTGCGAGATAGATCAGAAATTTTGCAGCTTGCTTGACTTAGTCGAACAGCAGCTTGTTGCTGAAAGCCTATGAGTAACGACAGCCAAGTCGATTATGGCTGCCGTTTTTTTTATCGTTTACTCACCTTCAAACGAACATAGCGCGTGCACGTCCATTCCTAGGCCTTCCAGTCGTTTGCGGCCGCCTAGGTCGGGTAGGTCGATGACGAAGGCGCAGCCGACGACTTCGGCACCCATGCGTTCGATCAGTTTAATTCCGGCTTCGGCAGTGCCGCCTGTGGCAAGTAGGTCGTCGACCAGCAGTATCTTTTCACCCGGCTGCAGCGCGTCGTCGTGGATTTCGACAATGGCTTCGCCGTATTCAAGCGTATAGGCCTGTTCGATGGTTTTGCCGGGCAGTTTGCCTTTTTTGCGGATGGGTACGAAACCTTTGCCCAATTGGTGCGCGATTGCACCGCCAAGGATAAACCCACGTGCCTCTAGCCCGATGACCTTGTCGATTGGCTGTCCCGCGTAGGGGTGCAAAAGCTGGTCAATGGCGATCCGAAAACCGCGCGGGTCGCTGAACAATGTGGTGACATCACGGAACATGATCCCTTCGTGCGGGAAATCAGGGATGGTGCGGATGTAGTCTTGGACGGTTTTCATGGTGGTCTTTCTAAAGGATACGGCCAGCGACGGCGTCTAGTTTGGCGACCAGCGCAGGGTCGCGTTTATCAGGGGCGGTCATAACCGCGTATTCAAGCGCCCGATCACAGCCGTGCGGGCAAGTCTCGCGTTTTGCCCCGAGTAGCGCCGGGAGTCGAGAGACAAGATCGCGTGCTTTGGTCCCGTTGCCTTGTAGCGTTGAGATAATTTCGGTGATGTCGACGGCCCCGTGATCTGGGTGCCAGCTATCGTAATCGGTGATCATCGCGACAGAGGCATAGCAAATCTCTGCCTCGCGGGCGAGCTTAGCTTCGGGCATGTTGGTCATCCCGATCACATCGCAGCCCCATTCGCGGTACATTTTGCTTTCGGCCATGGACGAAAACTGCGGCCCTTCCATCGCTAGATAGGTGCCGCCTCGGTGAATTGTGATGCCCGCATCACGGCCGGCGGTTTCACAAGCGTCTGAAAGACGTTCGCACGTTGGGTGCGCGACGCTGACATGTGCGACGCATCCAGTGCCAAAGAACGATTTTTCGCGTGCAAAGGTCCGGTCGATGAACTGATCTACGATGACGAAATCACCGGGGGCGAGTTCTTCGCGGAACGATCCGCAGGCGCTAACGCTGATGATGTCAGTCACGCCTAGCCGTTTCAGTGCATCGATATTGGCCCGATAGGGCACTGTCGTGGGGGAATGCAGGTGCCCGCGGCCATGGCGTGGCAGAAACGCCATTGCGACCCCGTTTAGCGTTCCGGTCAGAATTGCATCAGATGGCGTGCCCCATGGGCTTTCGACTGTGACCCATTTTGGATCTTCTAGCCCGTCCATATCATAGATACCTGAACCACCAATGATGCCGATTTTCGTTTGCATTTTAGTCACCTGCGTTGAATTCGATCCGCGTAACTTTGGCTGGGAACCAATCAAATGTGAACCCCTGCAGGCGTGCCGTTGTCGCAACAATATAAGGCACCTGCGCCCCAAGGGGTGACAATTGCACGCAGGTCCGATAGGGCATGCGTAACATCCCCATTTTGACAGGAATCCTCATGGCCCGCGCTCTTTTAGCGAGTTTCGCAGATAGTCTTTCGATTAGCGATCCGAACGCACCTTTGACACCCAAACAGCTTCGCATTGATGTGCTTTCAGGGCTGACAGTTGCCTTGGCGCTGGTGCCAGAGGCGGTTGCCTTTGCGTTCGTCGCTGGGGTTCAGCCATTGGTTGGCCTTTATGCTGCGTTTATTGTTGGTTTGATCACCGCCGTCTTTGGTGGCCGTCCCGGTATGATTTCGGGTGCGACTGGTGCGTTGGCTGTTGTGATGGTTAGCCTTGTTGCTCAGCATGGTGTTGAATATCTGTTTGCGACTGTCGTTCTGATGGGGCTGCTGCAGATTTTTGTCGGGATCATGCGCTGGGGTAAGTTCATTCGCCTAGTGCCGCATCCTGTGATGCTGGGCTTTGTGAACGGTCTGGCAATCGTGATTTTCCTTGCGCAGCTGGGGCAATTCAAGGTTCCCGGCACAGCCGAGGCTGTTGGCCATGGTGTTGGCGGTGGCGAATGGCTTTCAGGCGGTCCAATGGCGTTGATGCTGGGGCTGGTCGTACTAACAATGGCGATTATCTACTTCATTCCAAAGCTGACGAATGCGATCCCGGCACCGCTTGCTGGTATCGGTATTGTTGCTGCCATCGTGATTGGTTTCGGCCTTGATGTGCCAGTTGTTGGCGATCTGGCGAGCATCGAAGGTGGCCTGCCACCGTTCCATATTCCAATGGTTCCGATGACATGGGAAACGTTTGAGATCATCTTGCCTTATGCTTTGATCCTCGCTGCGATTGGTTTGATCGAAAGCCTGCTGACGCTGAACCTTGTTGGTGAAATGACGGGCAACCGTGGTGGCGCAAGCCAAGAATGCATCGCACAGGGTGCAGCGAACACAGTCACTGGTTTCTTTGGCGGTATGGGCGGTTGCGCGATGATCGGTCAGTCTATGATTAACGTGAAATCTGGTGGCCGTACCCGCGTTGCTGGTATCGCGGCGGCATTGTTCTTGTTGGCGTTCATCTTGTTCGCAAGTGGCCTGATTGAACGTATTCCGCTTGCTGCGCTGGTCGGTGTGATGTTCATGGTTGTGATCGGCACATTCGCTTGGAACTCGCTTACCATCTTGCGCAAAGTACCGCGTATGGACGCGTTTGTGACGATCCTTGTAACCGTGGTGACCGTTGCGACTGATCTGGCGACCGCCGTTGTGGTTGGTGTGATCGTTTCGGCGCTTGCCTATGCTTGGAACAACGCCACACGCATTAACGCCAAGACACATGAAACGCCCGAAGGTGCAAAGGTTTACCAAATCCGAGGTCCGCTGTTCTTTGGTTCATCTGACGGTTTCACCGAACTGTTTGATGTCGAAAGCGATCCGTCTTTGGTCATCATCGACTTTGACGAAAGCCGCGTTGTTGACCAATCAGCGCTGCAAGCGATCGAAGCGATTGCCGGTAAATACGAGGCCGCAGGCAAGCGTATCCAGTTGCGCCACATCAGCCACGATTGCCACCAACTGCTGTCCAAAGCAGGGCACCTGATCGTGGATAGTGACGATGACCCAGATTACGCGCTGGCCGTTGATTACGGTGTTAAAACAGGCATCCTTGGCGGACATTAATCCCCTTGAATATGGGCGCGCGACGACACAGATGTGTTGCGCGCCCATTTGGCTACTGGCGCAGCAATTGCGCGTTCATGGCCTCGGACTTTCTAAATGTTGATTGATATTGCTTACGTTGCCGGAGGCCTTTTGGCCTTGGTTATTTGCGGTGATGTGCTTGTGCGCGGGGCTGTAGCGGTTGCACAGCGTGCGGGGCTTTCGCCATTTGTTATCGGTTTGACGCTCGTTGGTTTCGGCACCTCTATGCCAGAGCTCATGACCAGCCTTATCGCTGCCTTCCAAGGCCTTCCCGGTATCGCGTTGGGCAATGTGGTTGGCAGCAATATCGCGAATATCCTTCTGATCTTAGGTGTCACAGCCGCGATGGGGGCTGTGCCCGGTCGCGCATTGCTTGAACGTGACGGTATGGTGATGCTGGGGGCCACTGCGCTTTGCGCGGGGCTTATTATGTTTGGGTATATTGGGCGGGCTGCGGGCCTGCTTTGTCTTGCTGCGCTTGCAGGCTATCTGATTGTCACTTTCCGCAGCAAGCGTCCCGAAGATGAAGCCGAAGAACCGGTCGAAGGTATGTCCGTCTGGGCGGGCGTTGGTGTCTTTCTGCTAGGCCTTTTGGGCGTAATGGCCGGGGCAAAGTTCCTCGTCCAAGGTGCCAGCGAAATTGCACGTGCATTTGCCGTATCAGAGGCCGTGATTGGCCTTACGATTGTGGCCGTTGGTACATCGCTACCCGAGCTCGTGACCTCTGTGGTGGCTGCGCGTAAGGGGCAGGGCGCCATCGCGATTGGTAACATCATTGGGTCCAACATTTTCAACGTGCTGGGTATCCTAGGGATTACCGCCGCAGTCTATCCGCTGACGGTTCCAGCCGACATGGCAGGGGTGACCTTGGCTGTATTCATCCTTGCTGCACTTGCGCCTGCCGCATTTGCACGCATTCGTGGACAGATCCCACGTTGGGCAGGGTTTTCGTTTGTTGCGGCCTATGTTGGGTATGTCGTTGCAATTGTTGCGTGAACCCGAAAACTAAGCTATCTGGTTTTTGTCACTCGCCGGGTTCACGGCGGACATTACCGAGACATAATAGACTATGACACTGATGGCATTTGCGGCTTATGAGCAGCAATTGAAATGGGTCGCATTTGTGCTGGGCGTTGCCAGCACAATTTGCGTTGTGCAGGGGTGGCAATTGGCAGCGATGCTGTTCAGCCTACCGTTTTGCTTAATCTGGATGTACTGCGCATGGCTGCGCACGGAACCGCAGTTGAAGTATATCAACATGCTGTTCACGGTGCTTTATGTTTATGGGATCGGGCGGTATTTTTGGATCGTGATTTAAAAAAAGGCGGGGCGCATATGCGCCCCGCCTTTTTTTAAATTTAACTGCGTTATTATTGCAGCGGGATGGTGACCCCTGCGAAGATGGATGTCGATGATACATCGTCAAATTCATCCCCTTCTTCGAATGGATCAATAGATCCATGATCGACGAAGTTACGTGTATCAATGGCACCTGAAAGCAGCTTATAGCTGATGCCAAATTCCATTGTGGCACCATCGCCTGCCCATGCTGCATCCATCAAGACAGATGGTGTCAGTTCAAATGTGGTGACATCGATTGTGTCTGTAGCTGAAGCGGTTTGTTCGTCGTTAGGTGACCCATTGGACGTTTCGAAATCAACGATATCAGTCGTGCGATCACCGCGGTATTGTGCGACGAAACCTTCGATTTGTATGGTCATGCCATTCTGTAAAGGAACTTGATGACGCGCGCCTATTTTCAAGCCAAGCCCCGAGAACTCAGTGTCCCGAGATACAAAGTTTTCGAAACCATTGGGATAAAGATAGTCCGTTTCAAGTTGGTTTTTGATACCCAGATATGAAACCCCAGCAAGCAGTTCTGTCAGACCTGATCCAACCTCAAATCGTCCCAAAGCAGATAGGTCTGCATATGCAGTCTGGTTTTCGGTGTCTGCACGATCTTGACAATCGGGGATGAGGCCCAGGTAAGTAGTGATATAGCAAGAGTTATCCAATGGATCACCGCTATCATCTTTACCCAAGAGAACGCCAAACTGTAAGTTAAGGTCTAGTCCGATATTCTTGTAAACATTATCCATGCTGTATGTTGCAGAGCCCATCATACCTAAGCCGTAGTCGGTATTAATAGGTGTTTCTCCGTCATCATCCTCTAACGCATATGTATATTCGTTTGCGAAACCTGATGCGATACCACCACGTAAAACCAGTTCGTCTGCACTAGCAAGTTGGGGAGCAATAGCCGCGGTTGCGACGGCTAAATATTTAATGTTCAGTATCATATTGTTTCCATTGATTAATTAGTTCAATGAGAGGCGAGAAACATCTGATTAGTCCTAACGTCAATAGTGGTTTGCCTCGGGGAGATGTGAAGTGAATTAATCACGCGTTTATTGTTGCATGTATGCGGCACTTTCTATTTTTGGGTGTATTTCCATAGGGTGATGTGATCTTTGATTGTTTTGAGCTTAACCAGGCCGTTTGAGCGTGAACGCATCGCGCACGACAGCGTAGTCCTGATAGCCCATGCGGGCGAGCATCCCGAATTTTGTCACGTCGAATTTGCCGTCGATAAGGCAATCATCGCGTAGGTGTACGCCGATGACTTCGCCGAATACGGCGAAGTTGGCCGCACCGGGCAGTTGCACGATTTGCGTGAGCTTGCATTCCAATGTCGCGGGTGCATTCGACACGCGTGCGCAGGCGATTCCATTACATTCGGCCTTGGCAATGTCGGCAAGGGCAAATTCATCGGTGTCTTTGTCCCACGCGCCTGATGTTTGGTTCATCGCGTCCTTGGCCGCATATTCAACAATGTTCACTGCAAATACGCCGGTTTCACGGATATGTGCGACCGAATCTTTGGTGCCGTCACGGTCAGGTTTTGTACTGGTCGACGAAAACATGACCTGAGGTGGTTCGTATGCAACCGCGTTGAAAAATGAATATGGGGCAAGATTGTCATACCCATCCGTGCCCCGCGTTGAAATCCAGCCAATTGGGCGGGGCGAAACGACGGCGTTAAACGGATTGTGCGGCAGCCCGTGCCCATTTTTTGGCTCGTAAAACATCGTGTTGTCTTTTCCTTAGGTTTTCTAAGAGGTAGCTTGCCGCGACTAACTTGGCCAGATGAAAGAATAATGCAGCAAGCCCCAATGACAATGGCCGAGGAAACGGCGGGTGACTGGTGGGAAGTAGAGGCGCTGTACGACCTTTGCTTTGCACCCGGTCGGTCCGCGTTGTCGTCCTATCGTTTGCGTGATGGCGTTCCGCCGATTGCGCCCTTGTGTCTCACTGCGCGTGATGAACATGGCATCTTGGCGGGTGCTGTGCGCAATTGGCCTGTCTGTATCCATGGGCATTTGGCCGTGTTGCTTGGTCCCATTGCCGTTCACCCGACCCGCCAAGGCGAAGGTGTTGCCGCCATGCTGATGCGGCAGTGTTTGGCCGTCGCGGCGGATCACGGATGGGACCGAGTGATGCTGGTTGGCGATGCACCCTATTATGGGCGCTTTGGTTTTGAGAAGCTGCAAGGCGTTGAAATGCCTCCGCCAACCAACCCTGATCGTGTGTTGGGACTGGCGCTGCGTGACGGTGCTTGGGACGGCATTAGAGGGCATGTCACGCAAGCCACTGATTGCAAATAGGTCGTCGCGCCCCCATCTTGATTGTATGAGCGTAACAGATAATGACCTAAAAGCACTGAACCCAATAGATTTACCCGCCCCGCTGAGTGACGAGGCGCGCGCGCAGATTATTGCGCTGGCCGAACGACAAAGGCGCGCACGTGGTGTGCTGATGAAGGCGATCAACTTTGTTGGTGGTCAGGTCGAAGACGGGATGAAGCTGCTGCCCAAGCCGGTACGGTCTCAGGTCGATGACATTGCCCGAAAGGCGCTGGAACACAGCTTTGAAGTTGCAGCAAAATCGCGCGACGGACTGGGTAAGAACATCGGTTCGGACCGGGTTCACAAGGCGATGGGAACAATCACAGGCGCGATTGGTGGGCTGGGTGGCTTGCCAACAGCACTGGCGGAATTGCCCGTCGCGACGACCGTAATCTTCCGCGCGGTGCTTCATGTTGCCGAAGGTCATGGCGAAGATCCACAATCTGTTGAAACCCGTATGGAATGCCTTGCGGTGTTTGGGGCCGGTGGCCCAGGAACGGCGGATGACGGTGTTGATACGGCATTTATCGGGGCCCGTCTTGGGCTGTCAGGTGCCGCGGTGCATGGGCTTATTAGCAGGGTCGCGCCAAAGTTTGCGGCGGTAATGTCGCAAAAGCTGGCGACCCAAACCGTGCCGATATTGGGTGCCGCTGCTGGGGCAGGGACCAATTACGCGTTTGTCGATTACTATGTGGCGCTTGCACATGTGCATTTTGGCCTACGCAAACTCGCGCGGGACCACGGGCAGGACGTCGTAACCGACGCGTTTCACAACGCCTTACTTAATCAGACTTGATAAACAAGCCAATCGGCAACGGCACGGCGTACCGATTGATCGCCGCGTGCGATTGCCTCGTCCATGACGGCCTTAACTTCGCCCAGATCAACGCGACGCAGCAGGTGCTTTACTGGTCCAACAGATGCTGGGCGCATTGACAGCGTACGCAGCCCAAGCGCGGCAAAGCACAAGGCCTCGACCGGTCGTCCGGCATCTTCGCCGCAGAACGATAGGGCGGTATTGGAAGCATTGCAGCGGTCAATCACTTGGCTGATGAAAGACAAAAAACTGACGTTGAGCGTGTCATAGCGTTTACGCACCCGTTCGTTTTCCCGATCAGCAGCAAAGAAGAACTGTTTCAGATCGTTGCCGCCTATTGAGATAAAGTCCACCTCTTCGAAGAATACATCGGGGGCGAAACCCAAGGATGGTGTTTCCAGCATTGCGCCGACCTCTAGCGAGGATGGTAAGCTGTGGCCTAAGATTTTTTCGCGGGCGATGGCTTTGTCCATCTCGGCCTTGGCTGCGCGAAATTCTTCGAGTTGGGTAATAAACGGGAACATAACGGCCAGCGGCCCGCCATCTGCGGCGCGTAACAGGGCCTGCAACTGCATCCGTAGCACACCGGGTTTATCTAACCCCACACGAATCGCACGCCAGCCCATGGCAGGGTTGGGTTCATCGTTGGGCTTCATGTAGGGCAGGACTTTGTCTGATCCGATATCAAGAGTGCGGAACGCAACGCGTTTGCCGTTCGCAGATTTCACAACCCGTGAATAAAGGGCCGATAATTCGGCACGACGTGGCATCTTATTGCGCACTAAGAACTGTAGTTCGGTACGGAATAGGCCAACGCCCTCGGCACCCGAACCTTCCAACGACGGTAGGTCTGCAATCAGCCCCGCATTCATCTGAAGCGAGATCGTCGTGCCACATTTTGTCGTCGCGGGTAGGTCACGGATTGATGCATAGCGTTCTTGGGCGCGGGTTTGCATGGCGAGCTTATCACGGAACGCGCCATGGACCGTTTCGTCGGGCCGTAGGTGTGCGATTCCTTGGTCGCCATCAACAAGGATCGGATCGCCGTTTAGCGCTTCTCGGGTGATGCCTTTGGCGTTGATGATCAATGGGATCGCCCAAGCCCGTGCAACAATGGCTGCATGGCTACCGACGGACCCTTCTTCAAGAACGATTCCCTTTAGGGCCTTCCCGTATTCAAGCAGTTCACCGGGGCCGATATTGCGGGCCACCAGAATTGGATTTTCTGGCATATCATTGCGCGCGTCTGCACCTTGCCCGGTCAGGATGCGAAGCAGACGGTTGGATAGATCGTCTAGATCGTGCAACCGTTCGCGTAAGTATGCATCGCCGGCTTGGTTTAGGCGGGTACGCGCAAGCGATTGTTCTTTTTCGACCGACGCTTCGGCAGATAGGCCATTACTGACATCGGCTTCCATCCGGCGCATCCAGCTGCCAGAATTGGCGAACATGCGGTATGCTTCAAGAACTTCAGCTTGATCCGCATCGGCGGAACGCGCCCCGAGCAGCATATTATCGACCGATTTGCGTAGCTTTTCGACACCATCGCGCAGGCGCGCCAGTTCCACATCAGGATCATCCGAGATCGGATTCGTGACGACCACGCGCGGTTCGTGCAGGAATACGCGGCCTTCGCTCGCACCTTCTTGGGCGACTGACCCGCGGAGCATGACGTGTTGTTGATGGCGGGCAGATAGGGCGGCACCTTCGCCGACGAATGCACCCAATTCGGTCATCTCGGCCAGAACCATCGCTACGATTTCAAGCGCATACACTTCGTCTGCTGAAAATTCGCGGGCAGCTTTAGATTGGACAACAAGCACACCCATGGCGTCGCCAAGGCGTTGAATCGGAACACCACAGAACGATGAATACCGTTCTTCGCCTGTTTCCGGCATGTAGCGGAAACCTTTTTCGGCGGGGGCGTCTGCTGTGTTGATTACCGTCCGACTTTTGGCTGTTCGACCAACGAGACCTTCGCCAAGACGCATCCGGGTTTGGTGGACCGCTTCAGCTTGCAGGCCTTTGGTCGCACACAGTTCAAGCGTTTCAGAATCACGGAAGAGATAGATCGAGCAAACCTCGGTCATCATCGATGTCGCGATAAGATCTACGACTTCGTCTAGACGGGCTTGACCTTCGTTATCGGCGGCCAACGCCTCGCGTAGGCGGCCAAGCAGCTTGCGGCTCTCGGTTTCAATCCGTTCTGGCATTGGTCCCCCGTCGACGGCGAACCGATCGTTTGCGATCAGCTAGCCTTTTCCAATTCGAATGCATCATGCAGGGCCTGAACGGCAAGTTCCATGTATTTTCGATCAATCAACACGGAAATTTTAATTTCAGAGGTTGTGATGACTTTAATGTTCACACCTTCAGCGGATAAAACTTGGAACATTTTCGCAGCAACGCCAGTGTGGCTACGCATGCCGATGCCAACGACTGATACTTTTGCAACGCCCTCATCCGCGACAAGATCGTGGTAATTAATGTCGCCTTTGTCTTTGGCTTCTTGCATCGCCTTTTCGGCGCGCACAACCTGATCAACCGGGCAAGAGAACGTCATGTCTGTGCGTCCCTCTTCCGAGATGTTCTGCACGATCATGTCGACGTTAACACCGGCGTCAGACAGTGGGCCAAAGATCGCGGCGGCAATGCCGGGGCGGTCAGCGACCGAAATCAGGGTCATTTTTGCTTCGTCACGGGAATAGGCCACACCGGCCACGACGTTGGATTCCATGATTTCCTCCTCATCGCAGACGAGCGTACCTGCTTCGTCCGATGGTTCCTCAAAAGATGATAGCACGCGTAGGCGTACCTTATAGCGCATCGCCAATTCGACCGAGCGCGTTTGCAATACTTTGGCGCCAAGCGATGCCAGTTCGAGCATTTCTTCAAATGCGATCTTGTCGAGCTTGCGCGCCTTTTTGGTGATCCGTGGGTCGGTCGTATAAACGCCGTCTACGTCAGTGTAGATATCACAACGTTCCGCGCCGAAAGCGGCGGCAAATGCGACGGCTGTGGTGTCTGATCCGCCACGGCCCAATGTTGTGATGCGGCCTTCGGGGCTGATCCCTTGGAAACCTGCAACAACTGCAACCTTCATACCTTCGCCGAACTTGGCGTTGATATTGTCGGTTGGGATTTCTTCGATCCGCGCGTTTGAATGCGCAGATGTCGTTTGTACCGGTACCTGCCAACCCTGCCAGCTACGTGCAGGAATATCCATTTCCTGCAAACGAAGCGCCATCAGGCCAGCGGTGACGTTTTCACCCGAAGATACAATCGCATCATATTCGCGTGCGTCATAAAGCGGGGATGTTTCGTTGACCCAGCCAACCAATTCGTTGGTCTTTCCGGACATGGCCGAAACGATGACAATGACGTCATATCCATTGGCGACCTCTACAGCGACGCGTTTCGCAGCGCGGGCGATCCGGTCAAGATTGGCAACCGATGTGCCGCCAAATTTCATTACAAGCGTTGGCATGGTCGTGTCCCCCGGGGCGTTCCACCCCTGTAGTAATTCCGCAGGTGTCTTAAAGGCGCACGCCGCCAAGGGCAATGCGCAACTGACACTAATACGGGGGACTAGTTGGTCTTTTTACGAGGAATAAAAGGAAGCGGGAGCACTGGGATACCGTCATCGACCAGTTTCTTAGCCTCTTCCAGTTTTGCTTCGCCATAAATGGGGCGCTCTGGCTTTACGCCGTCATGCATGTCGCGTGCTTCTTTGACGAAGGAATTGCCAACGTATTCAGAAGAACTTTCGACCTTATTGCGCAGTTCTTCGATGGGGTTTTCAGTGGCTTTGCGTGCCGCGATTCGGTTCGAGGTGCTAACCGAAGGTGCCATGATGGATTTCGTCACGGCCGTTGAACCGCATGTGTCGCAATTAATCAGCCCTGCGTTGCTTAGTTTTTCAAAAGCATCGCCGGATTGAAACCAGCTTTCAAAAGCATGGTCTTGGTCACATTTGAGATTGAAGCGGATCATGATTGTTAAATAGGCGTTTTACTGGCGCTTGCAAGCTTGCCGTTAGTGCAGGACCATCTGAGGTTTAAACGAAGCAACGATACGTTTTAGCTCTGGTTCTTGCAATTTTTTCGCGGCTTTCTTGGGGCTTAGCCATTTGCGTTTGCGTTGCCCTTTTTCGGGCCAGTCGCTTAGCACGTTGCGCACATGAACGGGGTAGACCATCACTACAATAGGTGCTGTCCCGGATTTTAGCGGCTTAACGTAGCTGTAAACACCAAGGCAGTGATCGATCGCATCACCGGTAATACCAGCCTCTTCATAGGCCTCGGTTGCGGCGGCTTGGGCCGGTGTTTGTTTGTGCATGGGCCAGCCTTTGGGCAAAATCCAGCGGCCAGTATTGCGGGTCGTTACGATGCAGATCTCAAGGTTGTCGTTGTGCATCCGCCAACATAGGGCTGCGAATTGCGCGCGTACGTCCGTTTTTCGTCCAGCCCGAAGCTTAATAGGGAGTTGGCGGAAAGCGATTTTTGCCATGGTTCCAGTCTTGATTTACGGTACACCGCTGAAGATGCAGGACGTTACGCATGCCCCGCTTGCACAGGCAAGCCCTTTCCCACGCTTTATTGGGTCCGAGATCTATCGGAACTCGAGCTATGGCGCATGGCATCCGTTACGTGTGCCGCGTGTTTCGACGGTCATGGATTTGTCCCGCGCAATGAGATGGTTGCCTGCGGCACAGTTTATCACAAGTCCCCGTGCAAAGCCCGCAGCACTTACCGGATTTCACACCGATCAGTATATCGCTGCCTTACAAGCAGCCGAAACCGCACAGGCTGTGAGTGATGAAACACGGGCGCGTCATGCGCTTGGCACGCCGTCTAATCCAATCTTCACTGAAATGTACCGCCGTCCTGCGACCTCGGCCGGGGCGTCGTTATTGGCGGGTGAATTGTTGTCCAAGGGTGGTGTTATCTATTCACCGGCAGGCGGTACCCATCATGGCATGCCAGATCGTGCGAATGGTTTTTGTTATTTGAACGACCCTGTGCTGGCGATCCAATCGCTGCGTCGCAATGGTGCACAGCGGATTGCTTATGTTGATATTGACGCCCATCACGCTGACGGGGTTGAACATGCGTTTGCGGCTGACCCCGACACCCTGTTGATTTCTGTACACGAGGCTAATCGCTGGCCTCGGACAGGTGCGTTGGCTGATTGCGGGGTAGGGCAGGTGTTCAATTTACCCGTTCCAGCAGGGATGAATGACGATGCCATGGCATTGATCCGCGATGATTTGATCTTGCCACTGGTCGCGGGTTTTCGGCCCGATGCTGTTGTCCTGCAATGCGGTGCGGATGCTGTGACCGAAGACCCGCAATCGCGGCTTTGTCTGTCAAACAACGCACATTGGGCGATTGTTCAGGCATTGGCCGCGATGTCCCCGCGCTATCTGGTATTGGGGGGCGGGGGATATAATCCTTGGTCGGTGGGCAGATTATGGGCGGGCGTATGGGCGACATTGCAGGGGGCTGAGATTCCAGACCGTGTGCCCGACGTAGCACAGGATGTTTTGCAGGCGTTAACGTGGCAGACCCCGCAACGTACCCGCCATCCCGAACCACATTGGATCACAACGCTACGGGATGATCCTCGCCTTGGTCCAATTGACGCCGACATTCGCAGTGGTTTGCAGGTTTTGGCCGCACGTGCGCGGCAATGGGTCTAGGCCTTGCGAATGGCTGCGAACGCCTCGATAGTCGCGGCATGTTGATCCGACCTTTCATCACTATGATTTGCCTTGCGCTTTTCGGTGCGCAGACCGCGCGCGCAGAGGTTTTGGTATTTGCGGCCGCAAGCCTCAAGGAACCTGTGGATGCGATGGCCGCGCAGTTCCCAGATGTCGTCGTGTCGTATGCTGGTAGCGGGACGCTCGCGCGGCAGGTCAGTCAGGGCGCACCAGCCGATGTGGTGCTTTTGGCGAATGCGGATTGGATGAACTACTTGCGCGACGGTGATCATGTGCAGCCGCATACGGTCAGTGACTTCGCAAGCAACGGTTTGGTTCTTATTGGTCCTGCGACGTCAAATGACGTGCCGCTGACCGCCGATGGGATCACGACTGCGCTGGGCGGAGGGCGTATTGCCGTTGGCCTGACCAATGCGGTGCCTGCCGGCATTTATGCAAAAGAGGCGCTGATCCATCTAGGTTTGTGGGATCAGTTTGCCGGGCAATTGGCCGAAGTCGATAACGTACGTGCGGCACTGGCGCTCGTTGCACGAGGCCAAGCCCCGCTAGGTATCGTCTATGCAACCGATGCGCGGATATCTGACGCGGTGCGCGTGGTTGCGAGTTTTCCGCAAGAGAGCCACACACCGATCCGCTATACGGGTGCGTTGACGCCTGACGCAGATGAAAACGCTGCTACATTCTGGGGGTTTGTGACGGGATCCGCAGGGCAAGCGATGATGGCAGAGGCAGGTTTTCTGCCCCCAGTTTCACGATGATGGACCTTTTGGGACTGTCCGAATGGGCAGCGATCATGCTGTCACTGCGTGTGGCAGTCGTGGCCGTGATCTGTGCGCTACCTCTCGCGATTGGTGTGGCGTATTTGCTGGCGCGAAAACGGTTTTTCGGGCGGCAACTTTTAAATGGCATCGTCCATTTGCCGTTGGTTTTGCCGCCAGTCGTGACAGGCTATTTGCTGTTGGTGACCTTTGGAAAACAGGGACCGATTGGCAGCTTTCTTGAGCAGGTGTTTGGTATCTCTTTGGGGTTCCGTTGGACTGGGGCAGCCCTTGCGGCCGCAGTGATGGCATTTCCACTGATGGTGCGTGCAATTCGCCTTGGGATCGAGGCTGTCGACCCAGGATTAGAGGACGCTGCCGCGACGCTTGGTGCATCGCGAACAAGGGTCTTTATGACGGTGACCTTGCCGTTGATCTTGCCTAGCATTCTGGCAGGCGCAGTTCTTGGATTTGCCAAGGCGCTGGGCGAATTTGGCGCGACGATTACCTTTGTTGCGGCCATTCCAGGGCAAACCCAAACGATCCCATCCGCGATCTACGGACTGCTGCAAGTACCGGGTAGCGAACCTGCTGTTGTTGGATTGGTGACTGTCGCCATTATTCTCGCCATGGGCGCTTTGCTCATTTCAGAATGGCTGTCGCACCGCATGGCGCGCAGGGTGGGACGTTGATGCTGCGTATCTGTGTTCAGGAAAACCAAGGACAATTCGGACTGGACGTCGATATCAATGCGCCTGCTGGCGTGACGGCGATATTCGGTCGGTCTGGCTCGGGCAAGACGACATTGGTGAACGCAATTGCCGGATTGTCGCGGCCTGACGCAGGTAAGATTGTCGTGGGCGATGCTGTGCTGTTTGATAGTGCTGCACGGGTTAACCTACCGCCGCCCCATCGCCGAGTGGGGTATGTATTTCAAGATGCACGGCTGTTTCCGCATATGTCTGTGCGCCGCAATCTGACCTATGGCGGTGACCATGACGCAGCACATGTGATTGAAATATTGGGGCTAGAGCCGCTGTTAGATCGGCGTCCGGCGGGCCTATCTGGCGGTGAACGCCAGCGCGTCGCGCTGGGGCGTGCATTGATGTGTGATCCGCAAATCTTGCTGATGGATGAACCGCTGGCAGCGCTTGATGCCCCGCGCAAGGCGGAGATTTTGCCCTATTTTGAACGCCTGCGCGACGAAACCCGTGTTCCAATCATCTATGTCAGTCACGACGTGTCAGAGGTCGCCCGCCTCGCTACGACCTTGGTGGTTCTGGATGAGGGCAAAGTTGCGATTTCCGGGCCGGTTGGGCAGGTGCTTTCGAGCCCTGATGTTGTACCGTTGCTGGGTACGCGGACAGCGGGTGCTGTCATCGTCACGCGGGTTGCAGGGCGCCTATTGGACGATGATCTAACGGAACTGCAGTTTTCAGGTGGGCGTCTTTTGATGCCGGGGCAGCTTGGTGAAATAGGGCAGTTGCTGCGGATACGGATACCGGCACAGGACGTGATCCTTGCACGTGAGGCACCCACGGGGATGAGCGCCTTGAACGTGCTACCTGTGACGATCACTGAAATACGGCCCGGACGTGGGCCGGGCGTTGCTGTTGGGTTGCGTGCTGGCGACGATCAATTGCTTGCGCGGGTCACAAGACGCAGTGCCGGACGGATGGAGCTGGCCGTTGGGCAGCAAATCTATGCGATCATCAAGGCCACGGCCGTCGGCCCCGAGGACATCGGCGGCTAAAGCGCCTTGTCAATCGCGGCTAGCGTCCGGATTACGCCGCCGGCATGATCTTCGTAGAACTGTGTGATCTGGTTTTCAGTGACTGGCGTTGGCTGCTGGACAGCCTGCAAAAGCGCCGCGGGCGTTTGAACGTTGTCGCAAACACCTGCGGCTATTGCCTCGTGCGCGGGATAGGCGATGGTCCAGATGTGAGGGCCAACGATCACTGGCTTTTTCAGGGCGAGGGGCTCAATCACGTTATGTGCACCCTTGGGGACAAAACCGCCACCTACTATCGCGCGATCAGCAAGTGACAGATAAAAATACATCTCGCCCATGCTGTCGCCCAGCAGAACGTCGATTTTTGGGGCGTTTGCGTGCAGGTTTAAATCAGCGTCAAGAATTTCTGATCGCCGGGCGAAATTCAGCTCTGCATCGCGCAGCATATCGGCGACTTCATCAAACCGTTCTGGGGCGCGCGGAACATAGACGAAAAACGCATCCGGCGTGTTTCGGATCATGTCGATGTAAATCGGATCTTCGCCTTCAACCACGGATGTTAGCGTAAGTGCAGGGCGGCCTTTGGTTAGCGCCTCGCGCACATCGGCGGCAGTGTCCAAATGGTGCTGTGGGATAGGCTGGTCAAAGCGGAGCTCGCCCGTGATATGGATGTTGGTCATGCCCGCAGCGGCGAACCGACTGCGCTGGTCATCTGATTTCACGAAACCACCCGCAAAGCCCCCCAGCAGGGCCGCCCGCAGGCCAAGTCCTTTGGTGTCTTTATCAAAGCTTTTCTGCGGATACTGCGCGTTGCACATGAACAGCGGCGTGCCGTGTTTGCGACAAGCCATGATCATGCGCGGCCAAATTTCGATCTCCATCACTAGCCCGTATTTTGGGGTGAAGTGGCGAAGAAAACGGCGATAGGTAAACCCAAGCTCTAGCGGCACCCAAACCGGCTGAACACGGCCTTCGGCGATCTCAGTCGCGAACTCGCGTTCGGCCTCGCGCCGTCCAGCGGGGGTGAAATGCGTGGTCAGAACAGTTTCGCCCCGTTCTAGCAAAGCGCGAATAAGCGGCGTTGCCGACCGCATTTCGCCAAGCGACACGGCATGGACCCAAACCGGGTTCTTGAACTGTTTGGAATATCGCCCAAACCGTTCAGAGATATGCTGTGCATAGACCAGATCCTTGCGGCCACGTTTGCGCAGGTAAAGCAAGGCCGCCGGAAGCAGAAGCCACCAGAGTGCTTCGTAGACAATCATTGCAATGCGAAGTTTGAGCGGTGGAAATTTATTCATGCGTCGAGTCTAGCAGTCGCAGCAGGTCATTTTCCAGCAGATCGGTTTGGTGGCTGGCTGTTTGCACACAATCCGCTGCACGCATCGCTTGGTTGATCAGATCATCGTTGCGTAAATGATCGGCAAGATCTTGGGGTGTAGAAACCATGAATGCGGCCTTTGCGGTGTCCAGTTGATCATAGTCGTTCACAAAGTTGTCGACTTGGGGTCCGTGAAAAATGGCAGTGTTTAGCGCGGCAGCTTCCCACGGGTTATGCCCGCCGATTTCACTAAAGGTCCCACCAATGAGAGCCGCCTGTACAAGCCTGTAAATTAACCCAAGTTCCCCGAAGGTATCGCAAATCCACAGTGAGTCGGTTTTTGTTGGTCGCTTTGATAGCGATTTACGTGGGGCGTTTTCCGCAAATTCATCGCGGCGGTTTGGAAACCTTGGCACGATAACCAGCAGGGCATCGGGATGCGATTGTCGCAATATTTCGTTTGCGCGAATAGCGATCTGTTCATCTTCTGGATGGGAAGGGGCCACTGCCCAAATGAACCGCCCCGCGAGGTGGGCACGCAAAGCTGCCAGTTCGTCACCATCATATGACAGGGCAGGGGCCGCAGGTTTTAATGACCCCGAAATAATGGGCCGTGCGCCCAGTTTGGTAAGATGGTCTGCAGTTGTCTGATCTTGCGCAGTAATGAGCGCCATTGCCTGATACAAATTGCGGTACAGACCTTTGACCTTCTTGTGTGCAGCATATGATTTGCCATCCATCCGCGCGGCAATGACAGTCTGCGGAATGCCGCGACGATTGATGTCGCTTACAAATCCGGGCCAAATATCTTGTTCTGTCCAGATGCATAAGTCGGGCCGAAAGTGGTCTAAAAAACGCCGCCGATAGCGGGGTGCATCCAGCGGTAGGAACTGATGGAGCGTACGTGGGGGTAAATTTTTTGCGAATACTTCGGCCGAGGCAAGTGTCGTTGAGGTGACTAAGAAAGACGCCTCTGGCCGTTCATTTGCCATACGCGCAATGAGGCCGCGCAGGGACAGAATCTCGCCCAATCCGACGGCATGCAGCCAAATTAGCGTCCCTTCAGGGCGATGAGCAAGTGACTGTGCCTGCTTTTCAGACCAACGTGTCGGGTGTTCTTTGCCGCGCGTGAGCCGTTTGCGAAGCACACGCCCAGCAATGGCAGGGATGAGGTGACTGACGCCCAAGTAAAGGCGCAACACCAATCCGCGCTGCATGCTAGCTTTCGGCGTCATGGAATGTCTTTTGTAGCGCACTGTTCCAGAACGCATCCGTTTGCAAAATTGCGGCAAATCGATCTGCTGCGCTGCCTCCACCAAAAGCATCATGGCGCGGATGTGATTTACCCCATTGTTCAGCTAAAAATGCGGCTATCTTATCTGTCTCGGATGCTGCTGCAAAAAACACCGAAGGAGATTTCGCACGGTTGGTTTGTCGGGTGCCGATATCAAGCGATGGCACACCAATAAACGGTGCCTCACGGACACCCGCAGATGAATTTCCGACCATGGCGCTTGCGTTTTTCATGAGTTCAGAAAAATGCGCAAAGCGCATCGACGGTAGCACGCGAAACCTGTCAGTGGGCAAACGATTGATCGCGGCAAAAATATCGACAGAACCCGGATCGTTGTTAGGCGCGATGAGGATGAAATTTTTGCCTGACGCGTCTAATGCACTGAAGAGCGCATCGGCTTGCGCACCCATGGTCGCGGCCTCAGAGGTGACCGGATGAAAGATACAAATGCCAAAGTCATCGAAGGCAAGATCATAGCGCGATTTGACGTCTTCCATTGTTACGCCGGAGGGGCCAGCGTGAAAGTCGAGCTCGGGCGAACCAATCGCATGAATGTCATCTGCGGCCTCGCCCAATGACATCACACGTCGGGCGGCGTCATCTGAGGAAACGAAATGGCTGCTTGCCAGTTTGCTATTGCAGTGACGATAAATTTCATCAATCGTACCAGATACTTCGCCGCCTTCGATATGCGCGCATCGGATGTAATTTGTTGCACAGACTAAAGCACAGGCTAACGCTTCAACGCGGTCACCATGGATGATGACGAGGTCCGGCGCATGTTCTTTCACAAAATCTGAAAAGCCAATCACGGTCTTGGCAAGGATCATATCCTGCGGATCGCCAGCACGTTGATTTAGAAATTCATGCACATTGACGCCGGGGGTGCGGTGGACTTCAACCTTAGTCAGCCCGTAGCGATCCAGCATATGCATGCCCGTGACAAAGAAAGACACCGCAAAACCTTGATCACGTGCGGCAATTGCCAAAGGCTCAAGTTTGCCAAAGTCTGCCCGGGTACCGGTCACGAATAGAATAGATCGAGACATTGCGGCTCCAAATCAGTGATATATTGCCGCGCAGACTATCGGCAGGCAGGTGAAAAGGAAACTGAGAACCGCAGGCAGATTTGGGTTCTGGACGATTGCTCAGATCCGCTATGCCACAAATATGCAAGATGAGCGCAGCAAAAGGGGATATGTGCTTGACGCCACGAGCCGTGATCCTTAGTGAACCTGCTCAGAAGGCGAGTTGGTAGAGTGGTTATGCAGCGGATTGCAAATCCGTGTACACCGGTTCGATTCCGGTACTCGCCTCCATATTATGCATATTAGGCATTGTTTTTAAGTGATATTTTGAAAATGAGTGGGTTATTGGTGCCAACAACCCGCCCAAAAATTTGGTGTTGCGAGACGCAGTTATTCTTCGATGCCGAGCAAGCATTTGCATAACTCTAGTTTGTGAACTCCTTAATGTCCTTAGCTTAGTGTGTTGGATTAGCAGGATTCTACCGACGAAGCTCTGGACGGCGTTTCAAATAGTAATGAGATCTCAAGATAACGCACCTGTACATGTTGCAATGGTCTTTAGAGTAACCTCGAGCATCTGGGATAATTCTGGAGGTGCAAGGTATCCTTTTGCCGTCCATTTATTTTTGATGACCGAAACGGTCGAAACGCATATTTGTGCTATGTTTCTTTTTTGTTCTAATTTTGCCTATGCCCGCCGGACACCCGCCAATCAGAGCACATCCTGCCAAGCCGTCGCACTGTGCTGTCCATCTTGGTGTGACCCAGTAACAATTGAACGGCACGCAGATTGCCTGTCTTCTTGTAAATCTGTGTGACCTTCGTCCGTCGCATTGAATGGGTGCCATAAGCTGTAACTTCCAAACCGATGGACCCAACCCAGTCCCGCACGATCCGTGCATATTGACGCGTTGAGATGTGCAGGCGCTCGTGGAAACGTCCAGGCCAGAGAAATTCGGACCCGACCGTCAGGGGGTCTTCCATCCACTTTGCGACCGATGCCCGCGTACCTTCCGAAATTTCAAACCGAACCGGTTTTTGGGTTTTGCTTTGCAATACGGACGCCCGCGCTTTGATCTGCCCTGACGCCATTACATCTGCGACTTTCATCCGGACGAGATCACAGCCGCGCAATTTACTGTCGATAGCCAGATTGAACAGGGCAAGGTCTCGATGGTTTTCCGCCAACTCGAGCCGCACGCGTATTGCCCAGACATGCTTAGGCTTCAGCGGGAGCTTTTGACCGACGATGCGTCCTTTGTTCCAAGCGGGCCGAAGCGCGCGAATGGCCGGTAAGTTTGGTGTTTGCATGATGGATACTCCGATCCGCCATACCCTCCCACAGCGAAAACCAGACGTTGACGTCGCATTATATCATATGGATGTGCAAATGCAGCTAAGGTCCGAAAGGAGCCCAATCTACCGAATTTCTGTGACGCCGCGAACGTCTGGTTTCGATATTCGAACCAGAAATAATCTTCTACAGGTCCTTCACGAGTCTAAGCGCATCGTAGATCGCGGCGTGTGTATTGCGGGCTGATACGGCGTCACCGATGCGGAAGAGTTGGAACGTTCCAACTTCGTTCCGCACGAGCGTTTGAGGGGTCCCTGCGATTAAGGCGTCGTGGTTGACTGCACCTTTGTTTGAGCTAAGCGGCTTGAGATCGAAATACAATTCGTCCAGAGGCATTGTTCCGTAATTTACGACGACCTGATCGTATTCTTTTGTGCTTGTGTGGTCGCTGTAATCGGTACCGATGGTCGCGGTTAGTTTGTTGCCCGTGCGCTCAACGCCCAACAATCTGCGGGTCACTGTGAAGGTTACGTCTTTGTCTTGCAGCGACCGCATATAGGGCACAAGGTTCATCGCCATGATGTCGGGCGAAAATGTCCGATCAGGGGTCATTATCTCGACCGCAGAGCCAGCCAATGCTGCAATTTCTGCAGCTTGCAATGCGGGATGGTCACCACTTTCGTCATAGATCAGCACGTTCTGTGCAGGCTTCACATCGCCCGCGATAATATCCCAAGACGTGACGACATTTGACACTTCTTTCCCGCTTTCAAACAGTTCTATGTTTGGTATGCCGCCAGTCGCCACAATCACCACATCAGGGTTTAGCGCGGTGACATCGTCCGCTTCGGCCCATGTATTAAAATGGAAGACAACGTCGCGCGCAGCACATTGGGACATGCGCCAATCGATGATTGAAATCATCTCGCGGCGACGTGGGCTTTGGGCAGTGAGGCGCACTTGGCCGCCGGGGTCTGGTTGCGCCTCAAACACAACAACATCGTGGCCACGTTCGGCAGCAACACGCGCGGCTTCAAGTCCGGCGGGGCCTGCGCCGACAACGACAACTTTGCGCTTGGTTGCAGCCACCGGGATTGTGTGTGGCATTGTCAGTTCGCGGCCTGTTGCAGCATTATGAATGCAAAGTGCATCACCAGCTTGATAGATACGATCAAGGCAATAGGTCGCACCTACACAAGGGCGAATGTCGTCTTCGCGTCCTTCAATGATTTTTTGGACAACATGCGGGTCCGCCATGTGGGCCCGGGTCATACCAACCATGTCGAGCAAGCCTGCATCAATAGCGTGACGCGCAGTCGCAACATCTGGGATTTTGGCGGCGTGGAATGTTGGCATTCCGGTAAGCTTCTTAACCTGACCCGCGAAATCCAGATGTGGTGCGTTTGCCATGCCCTGCACAGGGATGAGATCAGTCATCGCGGGGTCGGTATGGATGCGCCCCCTCACAACATTCAGAAAATCAAGCTGACCCGTCGCAGCAAGTTTCTCGGAAATCTTGAGACCATCCTCTGCTGTGATACCGCCCTTTTGCGCTTCATCGGCCGTGTAACGGAAACCAACGATAAACTCTGCACCGACGCGTTTGCGAATTGCACCAAGCACATCAAGGGGGAACCGCATCCGGTTTTCAAGTGTATCAGCGCCATATGGTCCGACCAGATCGTTCGAAAGCGGCGACCAGAATTGGTCAAGCAGGTGCCCGTAAACTTGAAGCTCGATCCCATCCATCCCGCCGGCTTTCATGCGCTCGGCGGCGTCCGCAAAGTCGTTAATTATCCGGTCGATGTCCCAATCTTCAATCAACTTGGGGAACGCGCGATGTGCTGGTTCGCGATGCTTAGATGAGGAAACAGAAGGCAACCAGTTGCCCTTGTTCCACGTTGTCCGTCGACCAAGGTGCGTCAGTTGTATCATGACCGCACAACCGTGCTCATGGCACCCATCAGTCAGGTTTTGAATCCAAGGCACAACTTCGTCTTTGTAAGCCAAGATATTGTTGAAGACTGGAGGGCTGTCCTTTGACACCGCCGCTGATCCCGCTGTCATGGTGAGTGCGACACCCGCTTTCGCTCGTTCTTCGTGATAGGCGCGATAACGTTCTTTCGGCATCCCATCTTCTGGATAGGCTGGTTCATGACTTGTGGTCATGATCCGATTTTTCAAAGTCAGATGTTTCAATTGGTATGGCTGAAGCAGCGGGTCCTTGGTCATCTCGTCCATCTCACAGTTTTCTTGACACGTGTGTCGTGTTTGCATCCTGCCGCTCAATTGACACCTGTGTCAAGTTTTCATATTATGAATGGTATGAAGTCACCCACCTCACGCCAACGCGGATCAAAAGAGCTTTGGCTTGACGCTGCATATGAGCTGCTCATAGCAGAAGGCATCGATGCTGTAAAAATCATGCCCTTGGCGAAAGTGCTCAATTTGTCTCGCACCGGGTTTTATTGGTTCTTCGAAGACATTGCCGAACTCCACGGCGCATTGGTCCAGCGTTGGGAAAGTAAGAATACCGGTCACCTCATTCAGCAATGCAATTTGGAGGCCTCAAATATCTGCGAAGCTCTTTTCAATCTAATGGATTGCTGGCTTGACGACACGCTTTTTGATGCGCCCTTTGATCTCGCGATTCGGAACTGGGCGCGGGTGGATACCGACCTCGAACAGCGCATCCAAGAAGCTGATAGGCGACGGATATCTGCCGTGACTCAAATGTTTGAGCGGCATGCTTTTTCACAAGAACAAGCCGAGGTTCGCGGCCTGACGGTTATCTATACACAGATCGGCTATTTTTCGATGCAGGTCACTGAGAACGCAGCCGAGCGATTGGAGAGGGTTCAGCACTACGTCGAACTCTTTGCGGGTGTTTCACCATCACAGAGCGACGTCTGCACATTTTTGAACCGTCATGCAGCCAACTGAACGAAAAGCAGGGTTCCGGAAATGCGCAGCACCAAAACCAGACATTGAAACTCAAGCGCCTAATGTCCGCTTTGTCCGCTAAGCAGACATCGGCGTGCAAAACTGAACCATACAACGTTCGCAACCGCAGCGAATGTCCGGACTGAGCCCAAACTGCTTTATGCTGCGACTTGTGCGAATGTCGGCTTCTATGGTTCGGCAAAAGACGTGCCAAAACGAAACGGTATCTTTCCAATGGTGGTGGCATAGGATTTTTCAGTTTTCGTATGCGCGGGCTGTGGTCGCTTTTGACCTTTTGACCGCACCATAATCATGCAAATGAATTCGTTAGATGAGTGAGGTGATAGCGGTCGATACTGGTCATTTTCTGATTCACCACCAAACATAACTGGTCAGGGCGCGCACGAAGAAAATCCCGAAGAACCGTCGTTGGAGCGAACCATGGCCGAGAGGGTATACCTGAAGTATCATAGAACTGTTCCGATTCAGAGGGTTGCTCCAGTTTAATGCGCTGCTTGAGCCACTAAGGAGGTATCTCTGTTCCGTTGTCAAAACGGAGTTCATTGAGCGTCTGAAACTTGTCAACTTTCATTCAGGCGAATGAAAGTTGACAAGTTAATTTCATCGCTCTCCAAAAATGCTTGGGGGCTTTGTTTAGCAAACTCTTTGAATGCCCGCGTGAAGTGAGCTTGATCATAGAACCCTGCATCGGCAGCAAGTTCAGCAAGTTGACTGCCGGCGCCGGACAAGATTAGCTGAGCGACATGATTGAACTGGAGAACTCGGCAAAAGTACTTGGGGTTTAGTCCAACCACGGATTTGAAGTTCAAATGAAAGCTACGTTCCTGTACGCCGCACTCCAAGATGACATCAGACAACCGGATAGCGCCATTAGCGGCTTCTATCATATTGATGGCTTTATGAAGGTATGGTGGGGCTTCGCAGGCATCTGCTATTTGTCGAATGAGGGCGTCTTGTAAGGTCCTGATATAGTCATCGGGCGTGACACACTCGGTTTTGCGCGCGGCAAAAGACCGGTCGAACGGCGGATGGACGTCGTTAACGGCGCGGGTCGTGTTCACAAGCAATTTGCCAGATAATCCGAAGAGTTCAAAAAAACCCGTTGCGCGAAATTCGGCAACCGCATGTCCTATTCCGCCACGCCACCGCACTAGGGCGTGCTTGCGAAAAAGTTGCCCTGAAAAATGGCTTATTGGCATCGAACCGAATTTCAATAGTTGCCCTTCAACCTCGGCACCCGCAAAGCCACGCCAAATGAGCCCCAGCAACGGGTATCCCGTTGGCGGAGAGACAACGTCAATTTCAAGATCTAACGCATCTGCAACGTAGAACGCTTGCACATATCGCTTAAGCTGCGGTGGCGCTGGGTGCCGAGAATAAAGTCTTTTCATCAGTCACGTCCGATCAAAATTGCTGGTTTTTACAATACGAGCCGATCTTCTTGCCTGTAACCTTTCACCAATAACTCAATACGGCAGGCGGCCCCGGTTTTTGCGGAGCGACTGCCAATTTCAGTGAAACACGAAGCCCGCTAGCGATCGATTTTTTTGACGGCACTTAGTGTGCCGTCGACCCAGCGGGTTCTTAGTCTGCACACGTGTATACCCAAGTCCGGCTCCTGTTGAAGGGCTTAGGGCTGCTTTCCGAAATCAACGCAAAAGGACAAAATCATGGGCAGAGCGCCAAACCTTCCAATCGGAACCGTATCCGACGACACGATCTTTAAGGGCGATATCATTCTTGTCGATCGCAACAACATCCAACGTCTTCGCATTGATAGTTCAACTGGCAGTGTCCGTGTAAGGGATGCAGACGGCAACATCGTCTTTCATACAGAATTCCCCGGCGCGAACCTCAGACTGGGTGGTAACGGTCGTGACGGCGATGTCGTGGTATTCCCAAGATCAGCGACAGATATAGCCGATGTGGACCAAGCCTCAATTCATCTGAATGGAGATGCAGGTGTTATTCGCGCCGGAGGGGGCCAGAGGTCAGGCAAGATTGTCTGTGTCGATGCAGACGACAACCAAGCCCTACTGATCGACGCGGACGAGGCTGCGGTTATCATCGGCGGCAATGGCCGGACAGGTCGCCTGGTTGTGCATGATGACGAAAACAAAGGTGTCTTTTTTGCAGATGGAAAGACGGGCAATGTTATTGTCGGCGGTCCAAACCAAGAAGGTGATTTGCATGTTCGCAACGCGCAAAACAAGACAACCGTCCGCTTGGACGGCAACGCTGGGAACTTAATTCTGGGCGGGGATGATCAAGACGGGGATTTGATCGTGCGCAGATCAGGGTCCGAAACAGCGTTACATATAAATGGACGCGGCAATGAATTGATATTAAACAATAATGTTGGAAATCCTGCTGTAATACTGAATGCCGGAATTCCTGAAAACACAACTGAATCCGATGCGAATGGCGTAGAGATGAGCGGGCGTATCGAGGTGCTCAGTAAGAATGACAGGAGACCGCGCTCCACTCTGGGCACAACACACGATGATGGGGGCTCACTTTCACTCTTTGACAATGAAAACAGGCTTGGTCTTTCCTTTAATGGCGAACGGGCAAGTATCGACGTCGGCGGGTCGGGGAAATCCGGTAACATTTTTGTCTCCAATGGGGACGGCGGGGATGATGCAATTCGGTTGCATGGATCTGAAGCGCGTTTGGTGCTGGGATCGGGAGCAGGGAATGTTTCAGGTAAAATCGAAGTGCATAATTCGTCAGGTGAACCCACGATTTTCGTGAACGGAGAGGCCGGTGACATCGTTTTGCCAAACGGTGATGTGGCGGAGCTTTTTGATCCTGCGCCCGGCGCGGTGGCGACAATAACGTCTGGTGTGGTTGTTATACTTAACAGTGTTGGTCAATTGGAACCCTGCTCACAAGTGGCCGACATCCGCGTCGCGGGCATCGTCGCAGGCGCCGGGAAGACACGGCCTGCCGTTGTGATGGGCACGGCTCTCGCGGGAACTGATGCGGTCCCTTTGGCCTTGGTCGGGCGTGCATGGGTACAGGCTGATGCCGACAGTGCGGGCGCCATTCGCCCCGGAGATATTATGACCACCAGTACCACCACCGGCCACGCCGAACGCGCGTCCAGCCCTGCGACCGCAGCCGGTGCTATTATTGGCAAGGCATTGGGACCTCTCGAGAACGGTCAAGGTCTGATCCCTGTCCTGATCATGTTGCGCTAATACTTTTGGAGGGCGAAGCTCATGGCATCTTTACGTGGTTTTTTGGTCGACACGCTCGGCGACGGGGTATTGAGCCTGAGGGGGGCCGCCGCCGAACTCGGTTTTGACGGTGGTGTCTCGGCGCTTGACTATATCTCGTCTGTCGCAAGCGGCGCGGACGGTCCGTTCACACCTTTATATCCCCATACAGATGGGACTGGGGCATGGCACGCAGATCGCTATCGTGTCTACTTTTTTGCCGACAGACACGCGCTCATCAATGAGGGTGATCACTTCAGCCATTTTACACGGCTATTTCCCCAAATTTTTGATGGCGAAGGTCCAGACATGACCGATGCCAGTGTCGAACTCCTACGCCGCAACATCGCCACCAATTTTCTTCACTCCGGCCGACAATTCAAAGGGCGCGATTCTCTGCAATTTTTCGGTGCGGCGGACGCGTTTTTTTCGACAATTGATGCGACTGGACTTCATGATGATTGGGTCGGCGTCATCCACAGTCAGCACAACAGTTTTGCCGTGCAGACCCTGAAGCGCAATTTCGCGCTCGGAAACGACGCAGCTATGGCGGCAGCCCTTGTTGCGGGTCTGATTGCCGCGTCGACGGCTGCGGGGGCCACAGCCGGTTCTACTGTAGGCAATCCTTTTGTGGGCGGGTTTTTGGGCGCTGGCGTAACCTGGAATCCGGTCGTCGCTGTTGTAGGGGGAACTTTTGCGACTTGGATAAATCGCTATCACTTTTTGGCCGGTTACCGATCATGGAAGATAGGGAAGCTACCAACCTTTGAAATTGAAAATCTCCCGGGGTCGCAGGCCAATATCTACTTTCTGGAAACGGCATCAATTAACCGCGTTTCTTCATGGATGATTGAGTTGTCCGATCTGCTTGGCGATGTTGCAATCGGATCCATCGATGACCTCACGCGTGACGTTTGGACGACCTTAGCCCACAATTGGAGCCGCTATGGAAATGACGTTCTCGGACACAACCTAGATACCAACATCTATCGCGACACCATAAACGCTTTGGCTGGGCCACGTTTTGATACCCAGGATGGAAACGTCTGGATTAATCAGGGCGTTTTTGACAGTGAAGAAGATCTGATGGCTCAGGACTGGGTTGCCAAGCTGTTATTTGAACATCCCGGAATTGCTACACGTTTCTAACATGTGGAGTTCTGTCTCAGCGGCAGTCGAATTAGTTTGGATCAACAATGTCTCGAGTGGCGGAAAAACGAGATTGTTCAAACTGAATAGCCCCTAGTATTGTAGACGCTTTCTTCCCTAATTTTGAGGCAAGGAGGCTGTTATGAGGAAGCCAAATTTCAGTGAAGATTTCAAGCGT